>JANLWW010000032.1:0-103943 GCA_031364805.1 Acidobacteriota bacterium | reverse complement strand
CTGATCTGGACGACCACGCCGTGGACCATCCCGTCCAACCTCGGCATCGCGTTCCATCCCGACTTCGAGTACGGCGCGTACGACGTGGACGGCAAGGTCGTGATCATCGCGAAGGGCCTCGCGGAAACCGTGAGCCAGAAGACCGGCCGGGCCTTCACGACGCCGCTCGCCACGTTCGAGGGCCGGACTCTGGAGCGGCTGGTGTTCCGGCACCCGCTCTACGCGCGCGACTCGCTGGGCGTGCTCGGCGACTACGTCACGCTCGAAGCCGGCACCGGCGCGGTGCACACGGCTCCGGGACACGGCGCCGACGACTATCACACCGGCGTGAAGTACGGCCTCGAGATCTACGCCCCGCTCGATCCGGGCGGCCACTACAACGAGTCAGTCGAGCTGTTTGCCGGCTTGAAGGTGTGGGACGCCAATCCCAAGGTCGAAGCTGCGCTCAAGGAGCGGGGCCTGTTGTGGTCGCGCGAAGACTTTGAGCACTCGTATCCTCACTGCTGGCGCTGCCATAACCCGGTGATTTTCCTGGCCACGGCGCAGTGGTTCATTGCGATGGACGCCAAGCACTTTCGCGAGCGGGCCTTGAAAGCGATCAACGACACGCGCTGGATTCCGTCGTGGGGCCAGGCGCGCATCGAGGGCATGATCGCGAACCGCCCCGACTGGTGCATCTCGCGCCAGCGCGTGTGGGGCGTGCCCATCCCGGCGATGGATTGCGTCAAGTGCGGACACGCGGTGCTGACCAAGGCGCTGGTTGACAAGGCCGCCTCGGTGTTCGACGTCTATGGCGCCGACGCCAGGTACGAGCGCCCGCTCGAGGAGTTCGTGCCCGAGGGCATGACCTGCAGCGAGTGCCACGGCACGGCGTTCGAACGTGAAAGCAACATCCTGGACGTGTGGTTCGACTCGGGCTCCAGCCACGAGGCAGTGCTGCCCTTCCGCGCTGATCATCACTGGCCGGCCGACATCTACCTCGAGGGCAGCGACCAACATCGTGGCTGGTTCCACAGCTCGCTGCTGGTCGGCGTTGGCACGCGCGGCCGGGCGCCGTTCAGCCAGGTGCTGACGCACGGTTTCGTGATGGACGACCAGGGCCGCAAGATGTCGAAGTCGCTCGGCAACACCGTGGCGCCGCAGGACATCATCAAGCAGAGCGGCTCGGAGATTCTGCGGTTGTGGGCGTCGATGGTTGACTACCGCGAAGACATCAGGGTAGGTAAGGAAGTGCTCGCCCGCACCGTGGAGGCATATCGGAAAATCCGCAACGTCATCCGCGTGCTGGTCGCCAACCTCTACGACTTCGATCCCAGGACCGACAGCGTGCCGAAGGAACGGATGCTCGAGATCGATCGCTGGGCCCTGGCCAAGTATGCCGACGCTGCCGAGCGCATCGTCACGGCTTACGACGACTACGACTACCCGGGAATTTTCCAGGCGGCCAGCCAGCTGATCACCGTGGACTTGAGCGCGTTCTACATCGACGTGACCAAGGACCGGATGTACACGTTCGGCGCCAAGTCGGAAGCCCGCCGCTCGGGCCAGACCGCGATGTACCTGATCGTCGACGGCCTGGCGCGGCTGCTCGCGCCGATTCTTTCGGTGACGATGGACGAGCTGTGGCGCATGCTGCCAGGCGAGCGCGAAGCGTCGGTGCACATGGCGCTGTTCCCGAACGACCTGAAGCAGTGGAAGGACGACACGCTGATTGAGCGCTGGACGGCCCTTGCCGCCGTGCGCGATCAGGTCAACCTGCAGCTTGAGGACAAGCGCAAGGACAAGACCATTGGCGCGAACCTCTCGGCACGGGTCGTGATCGAGCCCGATGGTGCCACTGCGGCGACCCTGTCCGACTATCGCGACTTCCTGCCAACCCTGTTCGGAGTGTCTGAGGTAGTGACCAAGCCCCCGGCCCCGAGCCCGAAGGCCGACAGCGGCCTTCGGGTCGAAGTCTCGAAGGCCGACGGCATCAAATGCGAGCGCTGCTGGCGGTATGTGGCCGGAGTGAGCCAGGACGCCGACCGGACCGGCCTCTGTCCGCGCTGCGTCGAAGCCCTGGCCGAGCCGGTGAGCCTCTAACGTGCTGGCTGCCCGACGGCTCGAGCTTTACGTCGCGCTAGTCGTGGTGATCCTGGACCAGGTCGCCAAGGCGCTGATCCGGCCGGCACTGGCGCTGCACGATAGCGTGGTGGTCATCCCCGGGTTCGTCGACTTCACCCGCGTGCACAACACCGGCGCGGCGTTCGGCATGTTGAACTCGGTGGAGTTTCCCTTCAAGACGGTGGTGCTCTCGCTGGTGGCCCTGATCGCCCTCGGCGGCGTCGCATGGTACGCTGCCAGCGTGCCGCTTGGCGACCGGCTGGCGCGCGTCGGCATTGCCGGTGTCCTGGGCGGCGCCATCGGCAACCTGATCGATCGTGCCAAGGACGGCTACGTGCTGGATTTTGTTGACGCCTACTGGAACGGCTGGCACTTCTGGGCCTTTAACGTCGCCGACGCGGCTATCACGTTCGGCGTGATTTTCATGATTCTCGACATTGTTGGAGTGGGACGACGTGCATCCGATCCTGTTTAACGCTGGACCCATCACCATCTACTCCTACGGCGTGCTGCTGGCCGCTGCCTACCTGATCGGTCTCTGGATGGCGGTGAGGCGTGCGAGGGCGGCCGGCATCGACGGCAACCGGATCATGGACATGCTGATCTGGGTGATCATCGCCGCCCTGGTCGGCGCCAAGGCGCTGCTGTTCATCGTCGACTTCGAGCACTTCACCAGCAGCTGGGCCGAGTTCACTACGCTGCTCCGCTCGGGCGGTGTCTTCTACGGCGGCCTGATCGCGGCCATCCTGGTCTGCATCTACCAGCTGCGTAAGCATCGGCTCGCACTGTGGCCTTCGGCCGACCTGTTCGCGCCCGGCATTGCGCTCGGCTACATGGTGGGCCGCCTGGGCTGCCTGATGGCGGGCTGCTGCTACGGCAAGCCGACCGACGTCGCCTGGGCGATCACCTTCACTGATCCGGCGGCCAACTTCAACGTCGGCACGCCGCTCAACGTCGCACTGCACCCGACGCAGTTGTACGAATCGGCCGCCGGTCTCGTCATTTTTCTCGTGCTGATGTTCCTCGAAAAGCGACCGGGCGCGTTTGCGGGCCGGACGTTCTGGAGCTTTGCGTTCCTGTATTCCGTGCTCCGTTTCATCATCGAGTTCTATCGCGGCGATGACCGCGGCCTCGTGCTTGACATGCTCTCGACCTCGCAGTTCATCTCGGTCGTACTCGGCCCGATCAGCCTGGTCATGCTGTGGTACTTGAGCCGCGCCAACCGCCCGGTCGTGCCCGAAACCGTTGACACCTCGCACGCCCCCCGCAAGCCGCGGTTCACATGAGCCAGGGCAAGGGACCCGGAACGAGAGACCGCAGCAAGCGCCGCAAGACTGGCTCCGCAACGCCAACACCGCCGCCGGCGCCAGCCAAGGTCGTTAGCTCGACGTTGCCGAGCGTCCAGTTCACGGCCGACGGAGACCACCGCGGTGATCGCCTCGACCGGTTTCTCGCCGGTGAAATTGCCGACTACTCGCGATCCCAGATCCAGCGGCTGATCGAAACCGGCCACGTCACGCACTCGCGATACCGCGACGCCAAATCCAACTCCGACATTCGCGAAGGCGATGTGATTTCGGTCGAGCTGCCTGAACCGACACCGTCGGCTGCGCAAGCTGAAGACTTGCCCCTCGAAATTCTCTACGACGACCGCGACATCGTGGTCGTCAACAAGCCGGCCGGCATGGTGGTGCATCCGGCCGCCGGCAATCCATCGGGCACGCTGGTCAACGCGCTGCTGCATCACGTCAAGGACCTGAGCGGCATTGGCGGTACGCTTCGTCCCGGCATCGTGCATCGCCTCGACAAGGGCACCTCGGGCGTCATGGTGGTGGCCAAGAATGACGATGCGCACCGCGAGTTAACGCGGCAGTTTCACGATCGCGAAGTCGAAAAGGAATACGTGGCACTGGCCTGGGGCCTGGTCCAGCAGCGCAAGCGCATCAACGCCCGGATTGGCCGCGACCCCAAGAACCGCGTGAAGATGTCGACCCGCGCCAGCCGCTCGCGCGATGCGATCACGCGGGTCACCTGGGCCCGCGACCTGGAGGGCGTCACCCTGTTGAGGGTCGCCATTCACACCGGACGCACGCATCAGATCCGCGTCCACTTGAGTGCCATTGGCCATCCGATTGTCGGCGACTCGCTGTACGGCGGTGTGCACCGGCGCGTGCCGCACCCGCTGAAGGCGGTGACGCGACTGGCGCGCCCGTTCCTGCACGCGGAGCGCCTCGTGATCACGCATCCGCGGACGCTCGAGCGCATGGAGTTCATGGCGCCGATTCCGGCCGATCTGGAAGCGATCGCTTACGAGCTGGCGCCGCCGGAGATTCGCGAAACGGTGTTCGCTCGCGTGTCGATCGCGGAAGAAACGCACCACGATCTGGACGAGGATGAGGACGACGAATAGCTCGTCGTTCCGCTAGCGCGAGGAGCGACAGATGGCGAGCAGGCTTGGGGTCGGGTTCATCGGCAGCGGGTTCATGACCCGCTTTCACATTCGCTCGTGGGAAGCCGTCCGCGACGCTGACATTCGCGGCGTCTACAGTCCCACTCTCGCCAATGCCGAGGACGCCGCGGCGCTCGCGCGCTCGCTGCGGGTCGGCGATGCCCGTGCCTTCAACTCGATCGAGGCGATGGTCGCCGACCAGTCGATTGACTGCATCTGGATCTGCGGTCCTAATTTTTCGCGCGTCGAAAACATGGAGCGGATCGTTGCCGCCATCAAGAACGGCGCGAAGCTGCGGGCGATTGCCTGTGAGAAGCCGCTCGGCCGCAACGCCGCGGAAGCCCGCCGCATGGTGGCACTGGTCGAACAGGCCGGCGTGCTGCACGGCTACCTGGAGAACCAGCTGTTCCAGCCAAGCCTCGATCGCGGCAAGCAGATCATCTGGGCGCGTGGGGCCGCGGCTTCCGGACGGCCGTTCCTGGCGCGCGCCGCCGAGGAACACGGCGGCCCGCATATGCCGTGGTTCTGGCAGGGCGACCTCCAGGGCGGCGGCGTGCTCAACGACATGATGTGCCACAGCCTCGAGGTAGGCCGCTATCTGCTCACCAAGCCCGGGGCCCCGCGCGACAGCATCACGCCGGTGAAGATCTCGGCGCAGATCGCGACGCTCAAGTGGTCGCGGCCTGAATACTCGAAGCTGTTGAGCAGCAACATGACCGACAAGGTCGATTACGCGCGCACGCCGGCGGAAGACTTCGCGCGCGCGAGCGTGACCTACCTGGATGAGATCGGCACACCGCTGATGGTCGAAGCAACGACGTCATGGAGCTTCGTCGGCGCAGGCTTGAAATTGTCGATGGAGCTGCTGGGACCCGAGTACTCGATGTCGGTCAACACCCTCGATGGCGGCACCAAGCTCTTCTTCTCGCGGCGGCTCCAGGATCAAGAAGCTGGCGAAGACCTGGTCGAGAAGCAGAACGCCGAGCAGGGCCTGATGCCGATCGTCGGCAACGAGGCGGCCGAGTACGGCTACGAGAACGAGAACCGCGCGTTCACGCGCTGGTTCCTCGACGGCGTGCAACCAGAGCTGAACTTCCACGCCGGCTGCGAGGTCACCGAGTTACTGATGACGTGCTACATGAGCGCCGAAGAAGAGCGCGTGATCGCGTGGAAACCGCAGAACCTGCAGTCGTACATCCCGGTGCCGGCCAGGCGCTGACGCGCTGGAGGTCCGGCGTATAATCCGCGAATGCTACGAACAATCATCGCGGTCGCCGTTGTCCTGGTGTCGAGCCTGAGTGCGCAATCCCCAGTGTCGCTGACCACGGCCGAGAAGGCGGCGGGATGGAAACTGCTGTTCGACGCCACGTCGCTCACCGGCTGGAAGGGCTACAAAACAGCCACCGTGCCGGCCGGCTGGACGGCCGCGGACGGTGTGCTCACGCGCAGCGGCCCTGGCGGTGATTTGCTGACTGCCGAACAGTACGGTGACTTCGAGATGCGTTTTGAGTGGAAGGTGCCGCAGAACGGCAACAGCGGCATCATCTATCGCATCGCCGAGACCGAACAATATCCCTGGCAGACCGGACCCGAGTACCAGGTGCTGCACAACCAGGGCCACGCGGACGGGAAGAACCCCATCACCTCGGCGGGATCAAACTACGCCGTCAACCCGCCAGTAAAGGACGTCACGAAACCGGTCGGCGAATGGAACGAGGCGCGTTTGCTCGTGCAGGGAAATCACGTCGAACACTGGCTGAACGGCGTGAAGGTGGTCGAGTACGAGATCGGCAGCGCCGACTGGGAAGCCCGCGTCAAGGCGAGCAAGTTCGCCAAGGTCGCGAGCTACGGGCGCATGAAGCGCGGTTTCATCGCGCTGCAGGATCACGGCGACGCCGTTAGTTACCGCAACCTGAAGATCAAGCCGTTATAGCGACCAGCCGCGCCGATACTCGCGCTTCAGGAAATCGTTCGCCTCCCGCGAGTTGGTGATCTTCATGTTCGCAGCGTCGTAGTGGATCTTCTCACCGGCCTTGAGCGCCACCACCCCGAGCAGCATCACTTCTGTCAGCTTGGCCGCGTACTCGAACGGTGTCGTCGCCGTGCCGATCCCCTTGCACGCGTTCGCCCAGTTCATTTCGTGACTCACCGTGATTCTCTCGAGCGTCCGCGGCGGATCGCCGACTGCCTGGTGCAGCGAATCCGGCAGGAGGCGCGACTTCAGGCCATAGGTGTTGTGGATCACCTTACCCTTGGTGCCGACCATGATCGCGCCGCCTTCGGCGTTGAGCTTTTCGCCCGGGGCGAACTCGGGCGGCGTCGGCGGAAACATGCCGCCGTAGTACCACGTCAGCTTGACCGGCGGTTTCGCGCCGCGCGCCGGGAACTCGTAGAACGTTTTGGTGGCAATCGGGAAACACGCATGGTCGAAGGGCGTGGAGACGGTTTCGACGCTGGTCGGGAAGCCGAGATCGAGCGCCCAGTAGGAGAAGTCGATCAGGTGCGCGCCCATGTCGCCGATCGCGCCGCACCCCCAATCGGTCCAGCCGCGCCAGTTAAAGGGGTGATACACCGGGTGGTACTCGCACGCCGGCGCGGGGCCGAGGAACAGGTCCCACGACAACTCGTCCGGCACCGAGTAGATCCCCATCGCGTTCGCGAGCCGCGCCATCACGCCGTTCATGTTCCAGCGCAGGTTGTCGGAAATGCGCCGTGGCTCTGGGCGCGGAATGCCTTGCGGCCAGTACGAGAGCGGCCGATTGGTCCAGACGTGCACTTCGCTGACGTCGCCGATGGCGCCGGACTGCACCCATTCAACCGCTTTCCGCCCGTCGTCCCACGAGTGGCCCTGGTTGCCCATCTGCGTGACGGCCTTCGGCGTCTGCCGCGCCTTGCGCGCCAGCTTGCGCGCTTCGTCTACCGACCAGCACAACGGCTTCTGCACGAACACGTGCTTGTCGAGGTCGAGCGCCGCCATCGCTATGGCCGCATGCATGTGATCGGGCGTGGCGACAATGACCGCGTCAATGTCTTTATGCTGCTCGAACATCAGCCGATAGTCGGTGTAGCGCTTGTGCTTCGGCAGATCCTGCGTGATGACCTGCTGAAGGGCAGCGACGCGGATCTCACTGTTGCGGCGTGCCTCGGGCGTCAGATCGAGCTTGAGCAGCCGGTCCTGTTCACGTTTGAGATCGGCTTCGGCCGACGCCCACGCCCTTCCCGCGTAGCCCCAGTCGACGTCGCACAGCGCAACGATGTTGTTGCCGACGGCGCAGTTGAGCAGGTTGATCCGGCCCTGGCCGCCGACGCCGATGCCCGCAATGTTGAGACGGTCGCTCGGTGCGGTAAAGCCGCGCCCGAGCACGTGCCGAGGCACGATCGTGACGGCGGCGGTGGTGGCGACGGCTGTCGTGACGAAGTCGCGCCTCGATACCTGGGTCATGTGTGAGCTCCTCGTTTGCCGATTCGCATCCGCGGCCGGATGCTACTACACTACGGCCGGTTGAACGCGATGCAGATCATCAGAAACCGCACGGTCTACGACGTCGTCGTCATCGGTTCGGGCGCCGGGGGCGGCATGGCCGCCAAGGTGCTGACCGAGGCCGGCGCGAATGTCCTGATGCTGGAAGCCGGCATCATGTGGGACGCCCGCACGGACGCCAGGATGATGGCGTGGCCGTACTCCTCGCCGCGCCGGGGCGCCGCCATCCCAGAACGCCAGTTCGGCGAGTTCGATGCCGGTCTCGGTGGCTGGACGCTCGAGGGCGAGCCTTACACCTCGGCGGCCGGCGACCAGTTCGACTGGTTCCGCACGCGAATGCTCGGCGGGCGCACCAATCACTGGGGCCGAATCTCCCTGAGGTTCGGTCCCGACGACTTCCGCCGGAAGAGTATTGACGGCCTCGGCGACGACTGGCCCGTCAGCTACGAAGAGCTGAAGCCGTACTACGACAACGTCGATCGCCTGGTCGGCATCTTCGGCTCGATGGAAGGCCTGCCCAACCATCCGGACGGCGTCTTTCAGGCGGCCCCTCGGCCGCGCTGCTACGAGCTGCTGATCAAGCGCGCCGCCGACAAGCTGAACATCACCTGCATCGCCAACCGGCTGTCGATTCTCACGCAGCCGCTGAACGGACGGCCGGCCTGCCATTACTGCGGACAGTGCGGGCGCGGCTGCTCGTCGCACGCGAACTTTTCTTCACCCTCGGTGCTGCTGCCACCCGCGCTGGCCACCGGGCGCCTCACCATCACCACCAACGCGATGGCGCGCGAGGTGACGGTAGACGAAGCGGGACTGGCCAACGGCGTCAGCTACATCGACAAGGCGAGCGGTCGGGAGAACCACGTCCGCGGACGCATCGTCGTGCTCGCCGCCAGCGCGTGCGAATCGGCGCGCCTGCTGCTCAATTCCAAGTCAGCGAAATTCCCGCACGGCCTCGCCAACTCGAGCGGCGTGGTCGGCAAGTACCTCACCGACACGACCGGGACCGGCGTCTCGGGCCACATCCCGGCCATGATGGACGGCGTGCCGCACAACGAAGACGGCGCGAGCAGCGCGCATCTCTACATGCCGTGGTGGCTCGACAACGCCAAGCTCGACTTCCCGCGCGGATATCACATCGAACTGGGCGGCGGACGACGGATGCCTGGCTTTGGCGTGATGGGCGCGATCCATCGCTACGGTGCGGGAAGCGGCGGCTACGGCAAGCAACTGAAGGATGACTACCGTCGCTTCTACGGCTCCACGGTCAATTTCGCCGGCCGCGGCGAGATGGTGCCGAACGAGGCAAGCTTCTGCGAGATCGACCCTGCGGTCGTCGATCGGTGGGGCATTCCGGTGCTGCGCTTCCATTTCAAATGGAGCGACCACGAATACAACCAGGTGAAGCACATGCAGGAGACCTTCCGCGCGATCATCCACGAAATGGGTGGCACGCCGCTGTCGGCGATGCCGTCGCGGGAGGGCGGCTACGGCATTCTGGCTGGTGGCCGCATCATCCACGAACTGGGCGTCACCAGGATGGGCAACGATCCGTCGCGTTCGGTGCTGAACCGCCACTGCCAGGCGCACGACGTCAAGAACGTGTTCGTGGCAGATGGCGGCCCCTTCGTGTCGCAGGCCGATAAGAATCCGACCTGGACGATTCTTGCGCTGGCCATGCGCACGGGTGAATACATTGCCGAGCAGCGGAAGGCGGGAACGATATGAAGCGGCGTGAGGTCCTGAAGTTGTTGCTCGCCGCACCCGCCGTGGGCTTTAGCTGGACCGACGCCGAGGCAATGCAGGCGGGCACCGCGGCCGAGGCGGCGCGCGCGGCCGCCGCGGCGAAGCCCTTCGTCGCGAAGTTTTTCACCGCGGGCGAGTTCCGGCTGGTGCGGACACTCGTCGACATCATTATTCCGAAAGACGAACGATCGGGAAGCGCCACCGATGCGGGCGTCCCGGAGTTCATGGACTTCATGATGATCGACCAGCCCGAACGGCAGGTCGCCATGCGCGGCGGGCTGGCGTGGCTCGACGTCACGTGTCAGCAACGGTTCGACAAAACGTTCCTGAGCTGCACCGAGACCGAGCGGACGGCCGTACTGGACGAGATTGCCTGGCCCGCAACGGCACGTCCCGAACTGGTGCACGGGGTCGCGTTCTTCAACAGTTTCCGCGATCTCACCGCCAGTGGCTTCTGGACCACCCGCATGGGCATCGACGATTTGCAGTACATGGGCAACCGATCGGTCGCGCGGTGGAATGGCTGCCCCGACGCGGCCCTGAAGAAACTGGGAGTCAGCTACTGATGAAGACGCTGTTCGCTGCCCTGCTCGTCATCGTCAGCCTCGCGCCCGTTTTCGGTCAGGGTCCGGCGAAAAAGCGTCCGCTCGGACCGACCGTCAACACCACGACCCATCGCGAGTTGCTGCCGGTGGTCAGTCCTGACGGCCAGACGTTGTGGTTCATCCGCGAAGGCGTTGACGACGCGATGATCAATCGCGTGACCGGCGAGATGGAGGCCAACCTCAAGACGCTCGAGGCGCAGCTCGAGAAGCTGCCGCCCGATCAGCGCCAGATGATGGTGGAAGTCATCGCGCAGTCGCGCGCCTCGGCAAACAAGGCGACCGCGAAACCCGCGGGACCGCTCAAGCAGACAGTGTTCAAGTCGACTCGCCTCCCCGACGGCACCTGGTCACCGGCCCAAAGGCAGTCCGCGCCGCTCAACAACGAGGTGTCGAGTTCAGCGGTGGTGACCGTGCTGCCCGACGGCAACACGCTGTTGGTGGGCACGTGGAAGGCGGGCGATCCGTTCGGCGACTTCGCGAAAAATTTCGACCCGAACGCCAACCTGTTCGACATTCTCAAGCAGGGCGCGGCGGGCGCCAAGCCGGCATTGCCACCACTGGTCTCGCCCGATCCCACGCGCGATGACCAGAACACGGTGATTGGCTTCAGCCGCCGCAACGGTAATGCCTGGAGTGAAGCGCCACCGCTCAAGATCATCGGTTTCGCGCATCAGGCCGGAGTCCGCAGCGATTACTTTCTTGCGCCCAACGGCCGGGCGCTGATCCTGTCGCTGGTCAACAGCGAGAGCCAGAATCGCAGCCGCGATTTGTTCGTGTCGATGCTACAGGCCGATGGTCGGTGGGCCAAACCGGTCAACGTACCTATCCTCAACTCGCCGCAAGAGGAGATTTCGCCGTGGCTGGCGCCAGACAATCAGACGCTCTACTTCTCCACCGGCCGTGCCGGCGGGCTGGGTGAGAACGACATCTGGATGTCGCGCCGCCTTGACGAGAGCTGGCTCAAGTGGTCGCCGCCGCAGAACCTGGGTCCTGACATCAACACCAAGCAGGCCGACCTGAACCTGGCGGTCGACGCGACCGGCCGCATGGCATTCATGTCGCTCGGCGAGCGCGGCAAGGAAGACCTCTACGAATTCGAACTGCCGGCGGCCATGCGTCCGCTGCCAGTGGCGTTCGTCTACGGCAAGGTCACCGACCCGGCCGGCAAGCCCATTGCGGCGGGCATTCTGTACGAGTTCCTGAAGAACACTCAGCTGGCAGGCCAGGCCGGCGCCAACCCGCAGGACGGCCAGTATCAAATCGCGCTGCCGATCGGCGAAGACTATGGCTTCCGCGCCTCAGCATCGGGCCACCTCGCGGTCAGTGATCGCATCGACTTGCGCCAGGCCAAGGACC
The DNA here is from genome assembly GCA_031364805.1 of Acidobacteriota bacterium. Classification (GTDB taxonomy): domain Bacteria; phylum Acidobacteriota; class Vicinamibacteria; order Vicinamibacterales; family UBA2999; genus 12-FULL-67-14b. Next base: position 92,203 of record JANLWW010000032.1, on the reverse strand, counting down.
AGCAGCGCTACGAGCGGAACCTGGTGCTGATCCCGATCGCCACCGGCGTGCCGATCCGGCTGAACAACATCTTCTTCGACACCGCGAAGACCGAACTGCTGCCCGAGTCGCGCGCGGAGCTCGATCGCCTGGCTACGCTGCTGCGAGAAGTACCGGCCATGCGCATCGAGATCCGAGGGCACACCGACTCGATGGACGATGACGCAACGAACCAGAAGCTGTCGGATGGACGGGCCGCGTCGGTCGTCACCTTCCTGGTCAAGGCAGGCATCGCCGCCGGGCGCCTGCAGTCGAAGGGATTCGGCGAATCGCAGCCGATCGCGACCAACGACACCGAGAAGAACCGGCTGCAGAACCGTCGCGTCGAATTCGTGATCCTCTCGCGGTGAGGTGACCACATGACCCCACGCACCGCCACCTTGCTCGCTCGCACTGCGGTTCACCAGGGCCGCATCTTCCGAATGGAGGTCGATCGCGTCACGCTGCCCGGCGGACACACCATCGACATGGAGGTGGTCCGCCATCCCGGTTCGGTGGTGCTGTTGCCGGTGCCCGCGCCCGGTTCGATCATCCTGATCCGCCAGTACCGCTACACCATCGACCGCTGGATCTGGGAGCTGCCGGCCGGTACGCTGAAACAGGATGAAGATCCGTCGGTGGCCGCGGCCAGGGAATGCGAAGAAGAGATCGGACTGGTGCCGCATCGCGTGACCCGGCTGCGAGGATATTTCCCGACGCCGGGGTTTTGCGATGAAGAGATGACGTTCTGCCTGTGCGAGGATCTGCGGGCGCCCGCGCCAGATTCAACAGTGCGCAAGGACGAAGACGAGGACATCGAGCCGCGGACCTTCACGATGGCGGAGGCCCGAGCCCTGGTGGCGTCTGGCGACATCGTTGACCTGAAGACCCTGGCCGGCCTGACTATGGTTCCAACGCTGGTTGCAACGGGGTCAGCTCAAGAAACCACAGTTTAGGATGATTGGGGACAGGTCATCCCGAACCGTCCAGCGGACAGAATGCTCGCTTGATTCAAATCGGCTGACCCACCACAATCGGGCGACCAAAAGGGAGTGACCCGATGACCATCAGCCGCCGACGTTCCGCTGCTCTTCCGAGTTTCGCGCTGCTCGCGTTCGCGAGCGCCAGCCTCCTGGGCCAGGCGCCACAGCCGCCGGCAGCGCCCGCTGCCCCGCCGCGGGGCGCGTCAGGTCCGCCCGAGCACGCCAAGGTCGCGCCCATCAACAACCTGCCGAATCCGTACGAGACGGTACGCAACTTCGGCACGCTGCCCGACGGCCGCAGGTGGGGATCGGTCAGCGCGATCAGCGTCGATCCCGACGGCAAGCACATCTGGGCCGGTGATCGCTGCGGCGCAAACTCGTGCGCCGGCTCCACCGTCGACCCGATCGTCAAGCTCGATCCGAGTGGCAAGGTGGTCCAGGCCTTCGGCGCCGGAGTGATCCTCTGGCCGCACGGCATGGACGTCGACAAGCAAGGGAACGTATGGGTGGTTGACGCGCGATCGGCCACCGCCGCCGAGTTGAAACAGTTCCCCGATGCCAAGGGGAAGGGACACACGGTCACCAAGTTCAGTCCGCAGGGCAAGGTCTTGCTGGTGCTCGGCACGCCTGGAGAAGCCGGCGATCCGCCGGCAAAATTCAGCGAGCCGAACGACGTGCTGATCGCACCCGACGGCAGCATCTTCGTCGCCGAGGCGCACGGCGCCCAGTTCCTCGACGCCGATGGTCCCGGCGCCATCGGCCGCATCTCGAAGTTCTCGCCCGACGGCAAGTTCATGAAGACCTTTGGCACTTACGGCTACGGCACGAGCCAGTTCCGCGGCCCGCATTCGCTGGCCATGGATTCGAAAGGACGCCTGTTCGTCGCCGATCGCGGCAACCGCCGTATCCAGATCTTCGACCAGGAGGGCAAGCACCTCGACACGTGGTACCAGTTCAGCCGCATCAGCGGGCTGTACATCGATCGCAATGACACGCTCTACGCCATCGACTCGGAGTCGGACGACAACTACAACCCGGGCTGGCGCAAGGGTCTGCGCGTCGGCAGCGCGCGCACCGGCGAGGTGTGGTACTTCGTGCCCGAGCATGTGTCGCGCCAGGCATCGGGCATGGGCGGTTACGGATCGATGGGTGAGGGCGTTGCCGTCGACGCCCAGGGCAACGTCTACGCCGGCGAAGTCGGGCCGGTGCAGGGCATCACGAAGTTCATCCCGCGTCTCAAGCGCTGAGGTCACATCTATGGTCCGCCGACTTACCGCAGGTATCGCGACTTCTTCGATCGTGCTGATGGCGCTCGTCTCGGCGCAACAGGCGCCGGCACCATCGGCCGTTGACGACAAGGCGTTGGCAAGCGTCGAATCTCGTCCGGGGGACTGGCTCTCGTACGGACGCGACTACTACGAGCAGCGCTTCAGTCCGCTGGATCAAATCAACGACACCAACGCCGCCAAGCTGGGACTGGCATGGTCGTTCGAGACGGCGACGGACCGCGGCCTCGAGGCGACTCCACTGGTCATCGACGGCGTGATGTACACCACCGCATCGTGGAGCGTCGTCTACGCCGTCGATGCACGGACCGGGCAGCAGCTCTGGAAGTTCGACCCCGAGGTGCATCGTAAGTACGACCAGCTCGCGTGCTGTGATGTCGTCAACCGCGGCGCGGCGTTCTACAAGGGCCGCGTCTATCTCGGCGCCCTTGACGGGCGGTTGATCGCCATCGACGCCAAGAGCGGCAAGCCGTCGTGGTCGGTGACCACGGTCGACCAGAAACAGGCGTACACCAGCACGGGCGCGCCACGCATTGCGAACGGCAAGGTGATCATCGGCAACGGCGGCGCCGAGTACGGTGTGCGCGGTTATGTCTCGGCGTATGACGCGGAGACCGGCAAGCTGGCGTGGCGCTTCTACACGGTGCCTGGGGATCCGTCGAAGCCACAGGAGAACAAGGCGCTCGACAAGGCCCTGCCGACGTGGAAGGGCAACGACTGGTGGAAGTTCGGCGGCGGCGGCACGGTGTGGGATTCGATCGTCTACGACCCCGAGATCAACCTGCTCTACGTCGGCACCGGCAACGGCGCGACCTGGAGCCGACACCTGCGAAGCCCGGGTGGCGGCGACAACCTGTACCTGGCGTCGATCCTCGCCATCAACCCTGACAACGGCGAGCTGGTCTGGCACTACCAGACGGTGCCGGGCGACACCTGGGACTACACCGCCGTGCAGCCGATGATGCTGGCCGACCTGCAGATTGGCGGACGCCAGCGCAAGGTGATCATGCAGGCGCCGAAGAACGGTTTCTTCTACGTGCTCGATCGGGCGACCGGTGAATTGCTGTCCGCCGATCCATACGTGACCGTCAACTGGGCCTCACACGTCGACCTGAAGACCGGCCGGCCGGTGGAGATCCCGGGAGCCGATTACGCCGACAAGGGAACCTACATCCGCCCTGGCCCGCTCGGCGGCCACAACTGGCAGGCCATGTCATTCAGCCCGAAGACCGGACTCGTCTACATTCCGGCGCAGGACAATGGGCGCTACTACGAGAAACAGGAAGGGTTCGAATACAAGCCGCTCGAGTACAACCTGGGACTTGCGCCGACCGGCCGCAACCTGGATCGCTACGATATTCCGTACGCGGGCCGGTTGCTCGCGTGGGATCCGGTCGCCCGCAAGCCGCGTTGGACGGCGGAGTACGGGTCCTATTGGAACGGCGGCACGCTGGCCACCGCCGGCAACCTTGTCTTCCAGGGCACGGCCCTCGGCGACTTCATTGCCTACGACGCCACCACCGGCAAGCAGCTGTGGTCGTCATGGGCCACCACCGGCATCGTCGCGCCGCCGATCACCTACATGATCGACGGCAAGCAATACGTGTCGGTGATGGCGGGTTGGGGTGGCGCCTTCCCAAAGAAGACTCGCAGCTACGGCCGGCTGCTGACCTTCGCGCTTGGTGGCACGGCGGCATTGCCGGCCCGCCCGCGACCGCGCACGGTGAGCGCAATCACGAGCAATGCAAAGCCTGAAGAAATCACGGCGGGTGGCAAGATCTTCAACACCTACTGCGCGCGGTGCCACGGCGGCGCGACGATCCTGCCGGATCTACGACGGTCATCGCCCGGTGTCTACTCAGGGCTCGAGAAGATTCTGGATGGGTCACTCGTTGAGCGCGGCATGCCGCGTTTCGCGGAACTCGACAAAGCCGCGGTTGCGGCCCTGCGGGCGTATCTGCTCGATGAGCGGAAGAGGCTGAAGTAGGAGGCGGGTCGCAGGACCCGCCCGTGGTCGTTATCTCGATCGGGGCGCGTGCCCCGGTCGGGTCTTGCGGCCAGTCGCGACGGGCGGGTGCGCGCCCTTCTTCAACGGCCGGTCGTTCTCGTGCACCAGCGCCAGCAGCAGTACTTCGTCGATGGTACTCACCAGGTGAATGGTGAGGCCCTTGAGCAGCTCGTCGCCAAGGTCTTCCTTGACGTTCTTCTCGTTCTGCTTCGGCAGAATCACTTCCTTGACGCCGGCGCGCTTGGCAGCGAGAACCTTTTCCTTGATGCCACCAACCGGCAGCACCTTGCCCGACAGCGTGATCTCGCCGGTCATCGACAAGTCGCCGCGTACCGGGCGCCGCGTCAGCTCCGACACCATGGCGGTGACCATGGTGACGCCGGCCGAGGGACCGTCCTTCGGAATCGCACCCGATGGCACGTGCACGTGCAGTTCGGAGTTCTTGAAGAAGTCCGGATCGATCTGCCACTCGTTAGCGTGCGCGCGCACCCACGACAGTGCCGCTCGCGCGGATTCCTTCATCACGTCACCGAGCTGGCCGGTGAGGGTGAGCGAACCGCCACCCGTCATCCGCGTCGCCTCGACGAACAGCACGTCGCCGCCCACCGGTGTCCAGGCCATGCCGGTGGCCCCGCCCGGCTGCTTGGTGCGGTCCTTCACTTCCTCTTCCATGAAGCGGAACGACCCGAGCAGCTGTTCGACGAATTCCGGCGTCACCTTCACTTTGCGGTCGTCGCCTTCGGCGCGGCGGCGGGCGATCTTACGGCAAATGGCGCCGATCTCGCGTTCGAGATTCCGCACGCCGGCTTCCCGCGTGTAGCCACGAATGACGGCGCGCAGGCCAGCGTCGGTAAACACCACCTGCTGCTTGTTCAGCCCGTGGTTCTGGACCTGCTTGGCGACGAGGTGCTCGCGGGCAATAGCGAGCTTTTCTTCCTCCGTGTAGCCGGGAAGTTCCAGCACCTCCATGCGGTCACGGAGCGGCGGCGGAATCGTGTCCAGCACGTTCGCCGTGGTCACAAACAGCACTTCCGACAGGTCGAAGGGCACGTCGAGATAGTGATCGCGAAACGTGTTGTTCTGTTCCGGGTCGAGCACCTCGAGCAACGCCGATGACGGGTCGCCGCGGAAGTCGTTGCCCAGCTTGTCAACCTCGTCGAGGATGAACACCGGGTTCTTTGACTCGGCGCGGCGCAGGCCCTGGATAATCTGGCCAGGAAGCGCACCGATGTAGGTGCGGCGATGGCCGCGAATTTCCGCCTCGTCACGGACGCCGCCGAGCGAGATGCGCACGAACTTGCGACCGAGCGACTGGGCAATCGAGCGTGCGAGCGACGTCTTGCCGACGCCCGGAGGGCCGACGAAGCACAGGATGGGCCCCTTCATGCCGGGATTCAGCTTGCGCACCGCGAGGTACTCGAGGATGCGGTCTTTCGCCTTCTCGAGCCCCGAGTGCTCGGCATCCATGATGCCCTTGGTTTTCTTCAGGTCGATGACCTCTTCGGTCTTCTTCGACCACGGCAGGGCGACGATCCAGTCGAGATAGGTGCGGGCGACCATGTATTCGGCGGCGGCGGGCGGCATCTTCGACAGGCGATCGAGCTCGCGCAGGGCTTCCTTCTTCACCGTCTCGGGCAGGCCGGCGGCTTCGAGCTTGGTGCGCAGTTCTTCGATCTCGCGGGTCTGGTCGTCGCCCTCACCGAGCTCCTTCTGGATCGCCTTGAGCTGTTCGCGCAGGAAGTAATCGCGCTGGTTCTTGCCGACTTCCGATTGCACCTGGCTTTGGATCTTCGAGCCAAGTTCGAGGACTTCGAGTTCCTTGATCAGCAGGCGGTTGAGCAGGTCAAGGCGCGCACGGACGTCGAGCGTCTGCAGCACTTCTTGCTTGGTCTCGGTGGCAATCGTCCCCAGGCCCGAGGCAATAAAGTCGGCGAGGCGGCCCGGATCGGTGATGTTCGAGGCGAGCGCCTGCAGGTCGTCGGACATCAGCGGCGACAGCGAGACGATCTGCTGGAAGTTGGCCTTGATGTTCCGCTGCAGCGCGTCGATTTCGAGGCGGTCCTCGTCCTTCAGGATCTCGGGCGCCTCGGTGGCCTTGCCACGCAGGTAGGGACGGGTGCCGGTGATCTCGTCGAGCCGAACGCGCGCGAGACCCTGCACGATGATGCGCAGGCTGCCGTCGGGCAGCTTGAACATCTTGTGGATCTGGCTGGCGGTGCCAATCTCGTGAAGGTCTTTTTGGCCTGGCTCGTCTTCGCCCGCTTCGCGCTGTGCGAAGACCGCAATGGTCTGGCCGCTGGCGACCGCTTCGTCAATCAGCTTGACGGAGCTTTCGCGCGCCACGGCAAGAGGCATGAATGCTTGCGGGAACAGCACGGTATCACGCAGCGGCAGCACCGGCATTTCCGGCGGCACGCGAAACACGGGAGTCTCGGAACTGGGATCGAGGGGATCGATTAGGTTGCTCACGGTGCCGGCCCTCCAGGGGCCGAATCTAAAGGTGAGCCGGGGTGGGGATCAACAGGCCCCACCACCGGCGGCGGAGCCTGTTGTTCTAGGACGCCGGGGTATTATCCCCGCATGTCGAAGCCGAGGCTGGATGAACCGCGGCGCGCCTGAATTCGATCACGCTGCTGGGCCATCTCTCGGGCTTCTTCGCAGTCTTTGCAGCGAACGGCGAAGGGCAGCGCGCGCAGGCGGGGCTGGGCGATTTCTTCCGCACACTCGAAGCAATGACCGTAAGTACCTTCTTCAAGGCGCGACAGCGCCTCGTTGATCTTGTTCAGCGTCTCCGCCTTCATCTGGATGAGGGCGAATTCGATGTCTTCTTGAATGTCGACCTCGGATGTCTCACCCGGGTCGAGGACCTCGTGGTCCTTTTCAGAACCTTCAGCGCGAACCTCGCGGATTTTGCCCTGAACTTCGCTCAGGATCTCCCGCTGACGCTCGACGAGCATCCGCTTCAAGTCGTCGTACCGCGCCCCAATGGGCGCTTCCGCTACCGCGACGTTCCGCTTCTTTGACTTGGCTGCCATGACTTCAGCCGCTCCTTCCATCGGCCCCTAACCTTTAAGGGCCGCTATGATTGGTCCGCTCTAATGCAAGAGCGATGCCTATGAACCTGCCCGAACTTGAACTTCCACTGACTGATATGAGCGATGGACACGATTACTGGGGATATAACCGGAGAGCTGGTAAGTGCCTGCCGTGGTCGTAATTACGGCCGACTCTGGCCCCGTATTCCATGTCTATCGCTTTTATTCACAAAGACTTACAATGCCTCTGCCGTGCCCAAAGATCAGCAGTCCGAACACCGTTTACTGTTGATTAGACGCCGGACGTGCTTTTTGGGTTCTTACTGGACTTGTCACTTATCGGTGACACCCGGAAAACGTGAAAGGTAGCACACCGTCCTACTATGTGGCAACAATTACACGTTCCCCTATGACCTGTCCCCTGTGTCAAAAACGACCGGCCAAACGGGCCTGCCCGGCCCTTCAGCGGGATATTTGCCCAACCTGCTGCGCCACCAAGCGATTGGTTGAAATTTCGTGTCCGGAAGATTGCCGCTACCTGGATTCGAGTCAACGCCACCCTGCTGCGGTCGTCCGGCGGCAAATCGATCAGGACGTCACGATTCTGATGGGCTCCATGGGACGGCTGTCCGAACAGCAACTCCAGCTGTTTTTTCTCCTCGAGTCGATCATCGTGGGATTCAAGCCCGAGGGGTTCGGCCGAATTCTCGACAGCGATGTTGCCCAGGCGACAGGGGCACTGGCCAAGTCGCTCGAAACCGCCAGTCGTGGGGTGATTTTCGAGGAAGCCACCTCGTCTTCAGTGGCCGAGGGTCTTCGGAAGGAAATCAGGCCCATCCTGGACGAACTCACCAAGGCCGGAGGCGCCCGGGCTGAACGGGAAGTAGCGCTGGTGCTCCGCGGAATCGAGCGCGGCGCGGGGCACGAGGGGCCCTTGGTTGAAGCCGGGCCGACCGGCTACCTTGAACTGATTACCAGGGTCTTGCAGCAGGGCACCCCGAAGACCCCGCCCGTACTGTTAAGATAGGGGTTTCTCCAAGGAGTCTCTGTTATGGCAATGCGCTGTGAAATCTGTGGCAAGGGTCCGGTGGTCGGCCGCCGTGTCTCTCACGCCCACAACGTCCGTCCCCGTCGCTTCGAACCGAACCTGCAGACGGTGCGCGCGGTCGTCGATGGCGCCACCAAGCGCGTGAAGGTCTGCACGCGCTGCATCCGTTCGAGCAAGATCGTCAAGGCGGGGTCGAACAAGAACGTCAAGGCCGCGTAAAATGCGCGAACTGGTGACGGCCGCCGGCGCCGCCAAGGCCATTGGGCCTTATTCGCCGGCGCTCAAGGTAGGCAACATGCTGTTTCTGTCGGGATCGATTCCGCTCGATCCCGTGTCCGGCCAGATCGTGGCCGGCGACATCAAGGAACAAGCGACGCGCGTGATGGAAAACATCAAGGCGTTGCTGGCGGCCGCCGGCGCGGATTTCTCGCAGGTGGTCCGCACCACTGTGTTCATGGTTGACCTGGGCGAGTTCGCAGCGATGAACGACGTCTACGCGAGCTATTTCACGGCGCCGTACCCGGCCCGGTCCACCGTGCAGGTGGTGAAGTTGCCCAGGGACGTGCGGGTCGAAATCGACGTCATCGCCGTTCTGGAATAGGCGCCGTTCGCTCGACGCCCAACACTCCCTTAATCCCGCGAACCGACTTGATCACCTGTTCCAGGTGCTTCATGTCCTTGATCTCGACGGTGACATCAATCCTGGCGCGCTGATCGCCGGTCCGCGCCTCCATGTTCGTGATGTTGGTGTTGATGTCGGAGATGCGCTGGCTCAGTTCGGCCAGCATGCCCTTGCGGTCCTCCACCTCGATCGTCAGCCGCACCGTGTAGGGCGCGATGTCTGCGCCCTTATCCCACTCCACGTCGATGCGGCGCTCGGGGTCGTACATCAGGTTAATGACGTTCGGGCACTTGGCCGCGTGCACTGACACGCCCTTGCCGCGCGTGATGTAGCCGACGATGTTCTCACCGCGGATCGGGTTGCAGCACTTCGCGCGGAACACCATCACCTCGTCGGCACCGCGCACCTTGATGCGATCGGGCTCGCTGCCCGTGCGCAGCACGCGTTTCACCGCCGAGACCACCGGGTGCTCGGGCGCCTGCTCCTTCAGCTCACCTTGCGGGACGATCTTGTCGAGCACCAGGCGCGGCGACACCTTGCCGTATCCGATCTGCGCCAGCAGGTCCTCGGGTTTGGCGGCGGCAAACTCCGCCAGAATCTTCAGGATGGCCTCGCCCTCCACCAGCTTCGTGCCGTTCAGGCCGAAGCGGCGGGCTTCCTTGTCGAACACCCGCTTGCCTAGTTCGACGGCGCGCTCCTTCTCCTCGGCCTGGATCAGGTGCTTGATCTTGTTGCGCGCGCGCGAGGTGACGGCGAAATTCAGCCAGTCGCGGCTCGGCTTGTGCGAGGCGTTGCGGATGATCTCGACGATGTCGCCGTTCTTGAGGCGGGTGCGCAGCGGCACCATGCGGCCGTTGACGCGGGCGCCGACGCACTGGTGGCCAACGTCGGTGTGAATCGAGTAGGCGAAGTCGATCGCGGTGGAGCCTTTAGGCAGCACCTTCACCGTGCCCCGCGGCGTGAAGGTGTAGACCTCTTCCGGGTAGAGGTCGATCTTCAGGTTCGACAGGAACTCCTGCGGGTCGCGGACCTCCTGCTGCCATTCGAGCAACTGGCGCAGCCACTGGAAGTACTGCTCGTCGCGACCGGCGCCGACGCGGCCTTCCTTGTATTTCCAGTGCGCGGCAATGCCCTCTTCCGCCAGCCGGTGCATTTCTTCGGTCCGGATCTGCACCTCGAACGGGAAGCCACGATCGCTGATCACCGAGGTGTGCAGCGACTGGTAGCCGTTGGGCCGCGGCATGGCGATAAAGTCCTTGATGCGGCCGGGCACCGGCGACCACGTCTGGTGGATGATGCCGAGCGCGGCGTAGCAATCCTTAACCGACGGCGTGACAATGCGCAGCGCGACGAAGTCGTAGACCTGCTCGAGATCGATCTTCTGCGCCTTGAGCTTGAGCCAGATGCTGTAGAGGCGCTTGACTCGGCCGTCGACGCTGATGACCGGCACTTCCGCCTCGCGTAACTTGTCGCGAAGGTCGGCGGTGAGTTGCTCGATCATGCCCTCGGTCGGCTTGCGCTTGCCTTCGACCTTGCCCCGCAACGACTCGAAGGCGGCCGGCTCGAGATAGCGGAACGACAGTTCTTCGAGTTCGTTCTTGATGCGGCTCATCCCCAGCCGGTTCGCAATCGGCGCGTAGATGTCGAGCGTCTCCTGGGCGATCCGTGCGCGCTTGTCGTCCGCCATGTGCTGCAGGGTGCGCATGTTGTGCAAGCGGTCGGCAAGTTTCACCAGGATGACCCGGATGTCATCGACCATCGCCAGCAGCATCTTGCGGAAGTTCTCGGCCTGGCGCTCTTCGGTGGACGAGAACGGGATGGCGCCGATCTTGGTGACGCCCTCGACGATGTGGGCGACGTCCTCGCCGAATTTTTCACGAATCTTCTCCGGGGTGGTCAGGGTGTCTTCGACCACGTCATGGAGCAGCCCGGCGGCAATGCAGACCGCGTCGAGCTTCATGTCGGCGAGGATGTCCGAGACCTCGAGCGGGTGAACCAGGTAGGGCTCCCCGGAATGGCGGATCTGTCCCTTGTGCTCCAGTGCCGAGAATACGTAGGCCCGGCGGAGCAACTCGAGATCGGCGTCGGGGCTGTAGGCCCGGACCTTGTCGAGCAGATCCTCGAAGCGAATCATGAACTTTGGTGTCTAATTGCGTATCGGTCGGTGACAGTCCGGTTGAAGCCGGACGCTACATTGTGGCGTTCGCCTTTAAATGGACCTGCCTCCATCATAGGGCATGCCCGGGTCGTGGTTGCGGGGGGTCTGGAATCGAAGCTATACTTTCCGGCCTTGCGACGTGAACGTGTTTTACTGGGACTTACAGGGGGAATTCTGATGAGAAAGCGGTCTTCGGCAGCGTATTTGGCGCTGGTTATGGGACTGGGCGTCGCGCTTGCCGGTTGCGGATACATCGGCGAGGTCCGCGCCATGAAGGCGTTCAAGGACGGCAATAAGGCCTACGGCGCCAGTGATTGGCGGGCGGCGGCCGAGAAGTACGAGGAGGCGGCGAAGCTCGACCCGAAAAACGCGGCCATCTTCTTCTATCTGGCCAACTCGTACGACAACATGTACCGGCCGGCGCGCAAGGGTGAGCCCGCCAACGACGAACTGATGGCGAAGGCGGTCGAGAACTACAAGCTGGCGAGCGAGAAGCTGACGGAAGACACCATTCCGAAGCGATCACTGGCCCTCGAGTTCCTGGTCGCCGCCTACGGACCCGACAAGCTGGCCGACCCGACCCAGGCCGAGCCGGTGGTGAAGCGCATGATCGAACTGGCGCCCAACGAACCGACCAACTATTTCCAGCTCGCGAAGATCTACGAAGACTCGGGCGAGTACCAGTTGGCTGAAGAGACCTACTTGAAGGGTCGCGACGCCAAGCCGAACGACCCGACCGTGTACCTGACGGTCGCCGGCTACTACAACCGCCAGGGCGACTTCCCCAAGCTGGTCGAGAACCTGCGCAAGCGCATCGAACTCGAGCCGAACAACCCGGAGGCGCACTACACGCTGGCGACCTATCACTGGGACAAGGCGTCGCGCGACTTCCGCCTGGCCGACAAGGAAAAGCTGCAGCTGGTGCTCGACGGTCTTGACGCCGTGAACAAGGCGCTCGAGATCAAGCCCGACTATATCGAGGCCATGACCTACAAGGGCCTGCTGCTGCGCACGCAGGCACTGGTCGAAAAAGACCCCAAGAAGCAGCAGCAGCTGATTCGAGAAGGCACCGAACTGGGCGACAAGGCCAACGCCATGCGCAAGGCCAAGGCGACCAGCTAAAATCCTCACAAATCGCCTCATCGGGCGATTACCCAAACCTTAAACGGGCCGGTTCCGCCGCGCGGAGCCGGCCCGTTTTCTATTTACCTGCCTGTAACGTACAAGTGCGATAATTCACGCTTGTTCAGGAGCGATGCCCACATGAAACATTTGATTAGATTTGCCTTCTCCCTCGTCTCGGTTTACGCCCTCGCCACATCGCTCAGCGCCCAGGGCGTCACCACCGGCGCTCTCAGCGGTAAGGTCCTCGATTCACAGCAGCAGGCGGTTTCGGACGCCAGCGTAATCGCGATCCACCTGCCCTCGGGCTCCACGTACGAAGCCACCACCCGTTCTGACGGACGGTTTTCGATTCCGGGCATGCGGGTCGGCGGTCCCTACTCGGTGACGGTTGCCGCCTCGGGCACTGGCGCTGCGGCGTTCCAGCCGGAGACCCAGGACAACATCACGGTAAACCTGGGCGCCGCGACCGACATCGAGTTCACGATGCGCAATATCGCCATCACCGAAACCGTGACCGTCACCGCGAAGTCCGACACGGTCTTCAACTCTGAGCGCACGGGTTCGGCCACCACGGTGAGCCGCGAAACGATCGCTGCCCTGCCCACCCTGAACAACCGCATCGACGGCATTATCCGCCTGGCGCCCGAGGCGCGCGGCTTCTCGGTGGGCGGTCAGGACAGCCGCCTGAACAACATTACGGTTGACGGCTCGTACTTCAACAACTCGTTCGGCCTCGGCTCGGCGCCAGGCGAACGCACCAACGTCGCGCCAATTTCGATGGAGGCGATCGAGCAGGTGCAAGTGAGTGTGGCCCCCTACGACGTGCGCCAGGGCAACTTCGTCGGCGCCGGCGTCAACACCGTCACTCGTAGTGGCACCAATCAGTTCGCCGGCTCGGGCTTCTACCAGTTCCGCGACAACGGCCTGGTCGGCACTGAGGCCAAAACCGCGGCGGTGAACCCGGGTACGTTCAACTTCAAAAATGGCGGCGCCTGGGTCTCCGGGCCGATCCTGAAGAATCGACTGTTCTTCTTCGGCAGCGGCGAAGGCGAGAAGTTCATTCAGCCGGGCACCACGTTCCGGGCCAACACCGGCGGCGAACCCGTGGGCGGGAGCATCACTCGCGTGCTTGAGTCGGATCTCACTGCGCTGTCGTCGTTCCTGCAGAGCAGCTTCCAGTACGAGACGGGTGGATTTCAGAACTACGAGTTCGCCACGCCAGGGCGGCGCGCACTCGCGAAGTTCGATTTCAACCTCAACAACCGGAACAAACTGACGTTTCGTTACAACCAGCTCGATTCCGACACCGACGTGCTGCTCTCGAACTCATCGTCCCTCGGCTTCGGCAATCGCCGGACCTCGACCTTCGGACTGAACTTTGAAGCCTCGAACTACACGATTCTCGAAAACAACAAGTCCGCCATCGGCGAACTCAACACCATTCTCGGCACCAAGATGTCGAACTCGCTGATCGTCGGCTACAGCAAGTCCGACGAGAGCCGTGGCGATATCGGCAAGCTATTTCCGCTGGTTGACATTCTCCAGGCCAACACGGTCTACACGTCGTTCGGTTCGGAGCCGTTCACGCCCAACAATGAGCTGCGCTACAACACCTTTCAGCTGCAGGACAGCTTCACCCGGTTCGGTGACAAGCACTCGCTGACGTTCGGGGTGAGCTTTGAAAAGTATCACTCCGAGAACGTGTTCTTCCCGGGCAAGCAGAGCGCCTACGTCTATAACTCGCTGGCGGACTTCTACACTGACGCCCGCGACGCCCTCGCCAACCCAAACCGCACCACCTCGCCGGCTCCTCCGGCGATCTTCCAGGTGCGCTACAACAACATTCCCGGCCAGGACAAACCGATTCAGCCGCTTGACGTAATTTACTCCGGTGCCTACGCCCAGGATGAATGGAGCGTCGCCGACAACTTCAAGCTGATTGCCGGTGTCCGCGTGGACGTGGCATCGTTCGGCGACACCGGCTACGCGAACGCCGCCGCCGACGCGTTATCGTTCCGCGATGAAACCGGCGCGACCGTGAAGTATTCGACCAAGCAGCTGCCTAAGGCCAATCCGCTAATTTCGCCCAGAGTGGGCTTCAACTGGGATGTGGCCCGGAACCGCGGCACACAGGTCCGCGGTGGCACTGGCGTGTTCACCGGGAAACCGCCATTTGTGTGGATCTCCAACCAGATTGGCAACACCGGCGTGCTGACCGGCTTCGAAGATTGCCGGCTCAACGCTGTGACCGGCTGCGATACGAGGAACCGGCCGTTCAGTTCCAATCCCGACAAGTACAAGCCCACCAACGTCACCGGCGCGCCGGCCGCGGCCTACGAACTGGCGTTGACCAACGACGACTTCAAGTTCCCCCAGGTGTGGCGCAGCAACATCGGCGTCGACCAGCGCCTCCCCTGGGGCATGACCGGCACCGGGGAGTTCCTCTACAGCCGCGACGTCAACGGCGTCTACTACATCAACGCCAACCTCCCGGCTTCGCAGACCTCTTTCGCTGGCGCCGACACTCGGCCGCGGTACACCAGCGCCCGAATCAACAGCAACATCGCGAACGCCACCGTCCTGAAGAACCAGGATATTGGACGGAACTGGAACATGACCGGCTCGCTCAAGAAGACGTTCGGCAGCGGCTTCGTGCAGGCCGCCTACAACTACGGCGAAGCGGAAAACACCGTCGACGCCGGTTCGATCGCCTCAGGCTCCTTTACCGGCAACGCTATTTCGGGCGACCCGAACAACCCCGGGCTCTCGTTCAGCTCTAACTCGCCGGGCCACCGCTTCTTCGTCTCGGCGAACTATCGCAAGGAATACTTCGGGTTTGGCGCCACCGCCATCTCCCTGTTCTTTGACTCGCGCACGATTACCAACACCAGCTATGTCTTCTCGGGCGATCTGAATGGCGACACCGCGACCGGCAACGACCTGATCTACATCCCCCGGAATACGAGCGAGATGAACTTCCAGGACATCACTGGCGCGGTGCCGTTCACCGCGGCACAGCAGGCCGCGGCCTGGGAGTCCTACATCCAGCAGGATGCCTACCTGAGCAAGCGTCGCGGCGAGTACGCGGTGCGCAATGCGGTCTTCCTGCCAATGCTTAACCGCATGGACCTGAGCGTCTCGCAGGACGTGTTCAAGAACATTGGCGGCAAACGCCAGCGCTTCCAGTTCCGCGCCGACGTGATCAACTTCGGCAACCTGCTCAACAAGAACTGGGGCGTCTCGCAGCGCTTGATTTCCAACTCGCCCCTGATCGTGCCGACCGCCGCTCAGGGCGGACCGGTCGATGCAGAGGGACGAGCGCGGTACCGGCTCCGCGTGATCAACAACCAGCTGATGACGACATCGCTTCAGCAGACGTCGGATCTGGGTGACGTTTACAAGGTACTGCTGAGTTTCCGTTACTTCTTTAACTAGGCGTCACAAGCCCAGGCTTGAGGCCGGGGACTTACGGCGTTAAACGCTCGGCAAGGGGCGGGTCTTCGGACTCGCCCCTTTTTCTTGTACGGCCTGTCCGCCGAAGCTCCTTTGGCTGCCAGGAGCGAAGGCGGATATATTTCAACCATGACCCGACGCACCGCCCTCTGCGTGGCCGCTTTGATGATTGCCGCGTCCACTGGCCCACTGCGGGCTCAGGACGAGCTGGGCAAGATCGACTTCCCGACCTCGGGGTCAGCGGCCGCGCAGCCGGCGTTTCTCAAGGGCGTGTTGCTGATGCACAGCTTCGAGTACGACGATGCGAGGGAGTCTTTTCTCGAGGCACAGAAAGCCGACCCCGGCTTCGCCATGGCGTACTGGGGCGAGGCGATGACCTACAACCACACCGTGTGGCAACAGGTGTCCCCCGACCTCGCCAAGGCGGCGCTGGCGCGTCTCGCGCCGACGGCGGCAGCTCGCCTGGCCAAGGCACCAACCGCCAAGGAGAAAGAATGGCTCGCGTCGCTCGACAATTTGTACGGCACCGGCGACAAGCTCGCCCGCGATCGCGCCTATGCCGAGCACCTGCGCCGCATGCACGAGAAGTATCCAGCCGACGATGAGGTCACGGCGTTCTATGCGCTCGCGCTGATTGGCACCAGCCACGGTGGGCGGGATTTCTCGATCTACATGGCGGCCGCCGCGCTGGTCGAACCGGTGTTCGCAAAGAATCCGCAGCATCCTGGCGCCGCACACTACCTGATTCACTCATACGACGACCCGGTTCACGCGCCGCTCGGCCTGCGCTTCGCCGATGCCTACGCGAAGATTGCGCCCGCAGCGTCGCATGCGCTGCACATGCCCTCGCACATCTACTTCGCGCTTGGGATGTGGGACGAGGCCTCGGCCATCAACGAGCGGTCCGTGAAGGCGGGCGATGCGCGCCGCGACGAGCGGAAGCTCGACGTTGACGCGCGCGGCTTTCACGCCATGTTGTGGCTGGTCTACAGTTACGCGCAGCAGGGGCGCTTTGAAGAGTCACGGGCGCTACTTTCGCAGATGGAAGCCGACGCCAGGACGAGCGGGTCGGTTCATACCCGCAGTCATCTTGCCCTGGCTCGCGCGACCTGGCTGATCGAATCGCGCAAGTGGGGTGAAGCGAAGACCCCGGTCTTCGCAAAGGGCGGAACTGCCGACTTGTCCGCCGTAGCGGGAGCGGAGGTGGATGCCGCCATCGCCGACCTGTTCGCCATCGGCTTTGCCGCAATTCGCTCTGGCAACCGTTTGGCGGGCGGCAATGCACTGCAGCAAATGGCTGTCCTGATGGAAGAATCTCCCCCCTCCGCAGGAGTCGTCAGACCCGGACCGGCGGCTGCGGGCAAGCCGGCCGGACCGACGGCAGGCAAGCCGGTGGTCGGGTCGACCAAGGCCGGTATCTCGCCTTTGGTCGATTCTCATACTACGGGACAGCCCGTCACCGTGCTGCCGTCTGCCGGGGCAGCCGGCGACAAGCGGGCCGCACAGGTGATGGCCCAGCAGTTGGAGGCGGTCCTGTTGTTCTCTGAAGGCCGTCGCGAGGAGGCCCTTGTGCTGGCGCGCCAGGCCGCGGTGGTCGAAGAGAGCTTGTCGTTTGAGTTCGGCCCGCCGGTGCCCGTGAAACCGGCACACGAGCTGGTGGGCGAGATGCTGATGGATCTCCGTCGCCCCCGCGAGGCGATTGCAGCCTTCGAGACCTCGCTGAAGCGGAATCCGCGCCGCGCCCTGTCGCTGCTGGGCCTCGGCCGCGCGTCGATGGCCGTCAAGGACATGCCGCGCGCCATGGGTGCTTACGGCGAGCTGCGGCAGGTGTGGAAGAAGGCTGACAAGGGGATGACGGAACTCAAGGAGCTCGGGCTGGTGCCGCCGCCGAGCCACTAGGACGGGGTGGGACGCGCCCCGGGAGGCGCCTCGCTGACGCTCGGCGTGGGGCTCGACGCTTCGCGCATCGTGGGGCTCGCTCCTCCAGTCGCTCGTGGGGTTCCACAAGCGTCGTAAGTGGTGGACCAAACCGCGATCGAACCGTGGCCCCAAGGGGCGAGCGCAGGTAATCGATCCCGACGACGAGCGGCTTGTCCGCCGAAAATCGCCGAGGGCGCGGAGGTGGAAGCGAGGGGCCCTACGAGGGCCGTGAGGGCCGAGCCCCACGCCAAAGGCGCCTCACGTGGCCGAAGGCCGCGCCTCTGGCCGCCTCCGTACAAGAAAAAAGCCGTCTGTTGTCAGACGGCTTTTTCAAACGATTGCGGCGGCTTTCTTAGTTGCCGCCGGAGCGGGCACCGGCGGCTGCGCGGCGCATGCCTTCGGTGATGATGCCAACCTTTTCAACGCCCGCGCCCTTGGCGGCGTCGATCACTTCGACGATGTCCCCGTAGCGCAGGCCGCCGTCGGCGGCAATGAACAGGGTCTTGTCCTTGCGTTCCTCGTAGATCTTGCGGAGCGAATCTTCGAGTTCGGCAACAGTGACGTCTTGCTTGTTGACCGACAGCTTCCGGTCGGCAGTGTACTCAATCACAATCTGCGAGACATCGACCTGCGTCTGCTCGGCGGTCTTGGTTTCGGCCGGGAGGTTGACGTCGAGGCCCTTCTGCGAAAGCGGCAGGGCGGCCATGAAGATCACCAGGAGCACGAGCAGCACGTCGATCATCGGCGTGATGTTCATGTCGCCATTGACTTCGAGCTTCTTGGCGGTAACGATGCGGTCGGCACCGAGGTGCTGATGTGCGTGGGCCATGTTAGTTTCCTCCGCCCTGAAGCAGGCCGCGGGCCTTGGGGTCGGTAATCAAGCCCATATCCTCGATGCCGCTGGCTCGCAGTTCGTCCATGCAGTCCATGACGGCGGAGTAACGCGCATCAACATCGGCCTTGATCAGGATGATGCGTTCCTTCTTGTCCTCAAGGACCTCTTCGACCTTCTGCCGCAGATCTTCCTTGCGCACCGGCAGGCCATTCACGAAGTACCGGTCCTGTTTGTCGATGGCGACAACGGTCTGGTCCTGCGTTTCCGGCTTGTCCGCGGTGTTCGCGGCGAGCGGCAGTTTCACGTCGGCGCCCTTCTGGAGCAGCGGGGCCACGATCATCATGATGATGAGCAGCACCAGCATGACGTCCACGAGGGGCGTGACGTTGATGTCCGATTTGATTCCACCTTTGGAACCGCCGACATCCATTGACATAGCAATTACTCCTTGAAGCTCAGGGCTTGGGGACTTGGGACTTGGGGTCTTGAATTACCGTCAAGACCTCAAGCCCTCAGGACCACCAGAAACCAACTAGGCCGTCTTCTTGATGAAGTAGTCGACCATCTCCGACGACGAGTTGTCCATTTCGACGTTGAAGAACTCGAGCTTGCCTGACAGGTAGTTGTAGAACCACACCGCCGGGATGGCCACGAACAGGCCAAGCGCAGTTTCGACGAGCGCTTCTGCGATACCGGCCGAGACGGCACCGATGCCGCCCGAACCCGACGAAGCGATACCGACGAACGCGTTGATAACGCCGATAACCGTGCCGAGCAGACCCACGAACGGCGCGGTCGCGCCGATGGTGGCCAGGCCGGAGACGCCCTTCTTGAGGTCGTTCGAGGTCAGCGCGGTAGCGCGCTGAATCGAGCGGCGGACGGTGTCGAGCAAGTCTTCACGCGACAGGTTGGCGCCGCTTTCCTGCTGGAACTGATATTCCTGCAGGCCGGCGAGCACGACTTTGGCGAGGTGGCTGTAACGGTATTCCTTCGCCGACGACAGGGCGATGGCTTCCTTCAGCCGGCCTTCCTTGAGGTGCTTGGCGACGAGGGGGGCATACATCTTCGACTGCTTGGTCGCCTGGTTGAACGTATAAATGCGTTCAATCGCGACGCCCACCGACCAGAACGACATGACGAACAGAATCACGGCGACGGCCATGGCCGCGGCGCCCATCTGGCCGAACATGTCGACGAGATCGATGCCGCCGCCTTCCTGCGCGAAGGCAGGGGTGCTCATGAGCAGCATGGCGAAACCGGCACCAGCGATACGACCAAACTGAATCTTCCGACCTTCCATCGCTATCCTCCAGAAAAAAACGGCTTACTACGTTTGAAGACCTTCGCTGCAGCCCGGCCCGATCCAGGTTCCAGCCTGTCCACCGAAGCGCCCGTGGGCGCGAAGGTGCACCTCTACTGCAGCGTGAACTGCACTGTCACCGTCATGATGACCGGCACCGGCACGCCGTTGAGCAAGGTCGGTGTGAATACCCACTGCCGCACCGCTTCGAGCGCCGCCTGATCCAGCAACGGGATCGAGCGCAGCACCTTGGCATCCTTCACCGCGCCATCGGGGCCAATCGTGGCCTCGATGATCACGATGCCCTGCACGCGCGCGGACTGCGCAATCGGCGGGTAGACCGGGCGCACGTCGCGGGTCTTCTGCGGCGGCTTGATGTTGCCGCCCACGCGCACCGGCGCGGCAGGTGGCGGAGGAGGCGGCGGCGGTTCCGGAATGCCGCCGGTGATGCCACCGGCGACGCCGCCGATGATGCCGCCTTCGACACCCGAGGTGCGCTCAAAGCCGGCTTCGAGACCGGTTTCCGCCTTGATTTCTTTCGGCGCCTCGAGCGGAGCCGCGTCGGGGCTCACGTCCATGGGCGGTGGTGGTGCCTTCGCCTCGGGTGGCGGCGGTGGTGGCGGTGGCGGAGGCGGAGGCGGCGGCGCGGCCACAAATGCCATCATCGACGGTGGCGTCGGCATGAAGCCGGTCGCCATCAACGGCACGATCACCAACGCCGCAACGACGGCCGCCTGGATCAACATGGTGAGTGGCACGGTGTACCACATCTTGTTGCCCATCTTGATGGACGGATCGACGACATCACCAAACATGTCGCGTGGCACTGTTCCTCCTGCTCCCAGATGCGGGACAGCCTAATCGGCTTGTCCCGGCACAAAACCCAACGGCGCCAAAAGAGCGCCGATTATCCCCGCGCTGAAAACCGCTGTCAACGCCGGACAGCAACTTTATTACTGACCTAGTCTCTGACCCAGTTACTGGCCGCTGTCGTAATTAGACACCGGTTCCCGGCATCGGCTCCCTGAAAAACGCAGAGAGCCCATTAAAAACACGGAGGGGGCCAGACCCTGCAGCACTAAACCAGTAGGGTCTGACCCCTCTCTCGCGCAATGCCCGGCGATTCTAGTCGCGCTCGGATCCCCGCGTCAACGGCTGCAGGGGGTGGAAACCATGTAAATTCCGCATGATTACCAACAATTACAAAGCGCTGAGGTGCTGGCGGGCTGAAGTGGCTGTGGCTCGAAAGCACACCAGCACTACAGCACCGCAGCACCCGGGCACATTAGTTCGACTCGATCCGCATCCCGTAGAACGAGCGGTGAACAAAATACATGCTGACGACGAAAAACACCGCCGACAGCGCGAGCGTAAGTGTGGCGCCGGTACCGAGGTAAACGCCAAGCTCGACCGCGAGCAGGCCGAACAGCGTCGTGAACTTGATCACTGGGTTCATCGCCACCGATGAGGTGTCCTTGAACGGATCGCCGACGGTATCGCCCACGATCGAAGCGTCGTGGAGCGGCGTCCCCTTCATCTTCAGTTCCGTCTCAACAATCTTCTTCGCGTTGTCCCACGCACCGCCGGCGTTGGCCATGAAGATTGCCTGGTAGAGGCCGAACAGCGCGATCGAGATCAAATAGCCGATGAAGAAAAACGGCTCAACGAACGCAAACGCCAGGGTCGAGAAGAACACGCCCAGGAAGATGTTGAACATGCCCTTCTGCGCGTAGACGGTGCAGATCTCGACGACTTTCTTGCTGTCCTCAACCGAGGCCTTGACCGCGCCATCGAGCTTGATGTTGGCCTTGATGAACTCCACCGCGCGGTAGGCGCCGGTGGTCACCGCCTGCATCGAGGCGCCGGTAAACCAGTAGATCACCGCGCCGCCCGTGATCAGGCCCAGCAGGAAGGGCGGGTGCAGGATCGACAGCTTGCTGATCGCGATCTGGTCGGTGAGGCCGCCCGTCAGCGCCATGATGATCGCGAAGATCATCGTGGTGGCGCCAACCACCGCGGTGCCGATCAGCACCGGCTTGGCGGTCGCCTTGAACGTGTTGCCGGCGCCGTCGTTTTCTTCCAGCAGTTCCTTGGCCACCTTGAAGTTGACCTTGAAGCCGTACTGCTTCTGCAGCTCCTGCTCGATGCCGGGAATCTCTTCGATCTGCGAGAGTTCGTAGACCGACTGCGCATTGTCGGTGACCGGGCCATACGAGTCGACCGCGATGGTCACGGGACCCATGCCGAGGAAGCCGAAGGCAACCAGGCCGAACGCGAAGATTGCCGGCGCCACCATCATCAGCTCGCCGTTGATCATGGTCGAGGTCAGGTCCAGCGACGACACCAGGTAGGCCACCGTCATCAGCCCCATGATTGTCAGGCCCAGCCAGTAACCGCTGAAGTTGCCGGCCACCAGGCCCGACAGGATATTGAGCGAGGCGCCGCCCTCACGCGACGAGGTGACCACTTCCTTGACGTGCGCCGAATGCGTCGAGGTGAAGACCTTCACGAATTCGGGAATGATGGCTCCCGCGAGCGTGCCGCAGGTGATCACCGACGACAATTGCCACCACAGGTCGCTGTTGCCGCCAAGGTTCGGAATCAGCAGGTACGACAGCACGTAGGTCAGCACAACTGAAAAGATGGAGGTCAGCCACACCAGCGAGGTCAGCGGCGCCTCGAAGTTCATCTTCTCGACGTTGGCGTACTTGCTCGTGGCCACCGCGTTGTTGACGAGGTAAGAGCCGGCCGAGGCGAGCACCATCATTACGCGCATCATGAAGATCCACACCAGCAGCTGGACCTGCGCCGACGGGTCCTTGACCGCGAGCATGATGAAGGTGATCAGCGCAACACCGGTGACGCCGTAGGTCTCGAAGCCGTCGGCGGTCGGTCCCACGGAGTCGCCGGCGTTGTCGCCGGTGCAGTCGGCGATCACACCGGGGTTGCGAGGATCGTCTTCCTTGATCTGGAAGACAACCTTCATCAGGTCCGAACCGATGTCGGCAATCTTGGTGAAGATGCCGCCAGCGATGCGCAACGCTGCCGCCCCGAGCGACTCGCCGATGGCGAAGCCGAGGAAGCAGACGCCGGCATATTCACCCGGAACGAACAGCAGGATGGCGAGCATGAACAGCAGCTCGACCGAGATCAGCATCATGCCGACGCTCATGCCCGAACGCAGCGGGATGTCGCACACCGGGAACGCCTTGCCCTGCAGGCTGGCAAACGCGGTGCGCGAGTTGGCCAGCGTGTTGATGCGGATGCCGTACCACGCCACGCCGTAGCTGCCGCCGATGCCGATCAAGCTGAAGATGATGACGATCGCGATGCGCCCAGGCTCGAGACCGGTGAGCGTGAAATACGCCACCATCACGGCGCCGATGAACAACTCGAGAATCAACAGGAACTTGCCCTGCTGAATCAGGTAAGCCTTGCAGGTCTCATAGATGAGCGCCGAGACATCAGCCATCGACTTGTGGACCGGCAGGTTCTTCACCGCCGTGTAGGTCCAGAGGCCGAAAAGCAGGCCGAGCACGCAGACCACCAGGCCCGACAGCAGGATCTGGTGGCCGGTCATGCCGAGGAAGTCGCCCTGATTGAGATCGGGCAGCTGGATGTTGACCTCGCCGCCCGGTCGATGGTGCGCGGCATCGGCCGCAGACTCTGGCTGTGCGGCCAGCAACACCGGCGCCGTCAGCACCGTCATCCCAACCACCAACGCAACCGCACCCAACAGCCGCCCGACTTTATCGAGAAGTCTCATCACCATCGTGTCCTGTCCTCGTACTGATCCGCGGGGGCAGCGCCATGCCGCCGGTTAAGAAAATTCGCACGCCGTCTTCCACCGACAAGTCGGGAAAGGACGCCTGGCTGCGCGGGTAGACCACCACATCACCGAGATAGAGGTGGTTGGTCGGCACATACACCGCCACCAGCGCTTCAGGTCCCTTGCCCCGATCCAGCGTGAACTCACGCGTCAGGAAGCCCAGCACCAGGCCCCGCCGCGAATCGTCCACGATCACGACTTTCTTGAAGCCCGTTTCGCTATCGGGCGAGAAAGCCGTCACCAACTGCTTGACCGGCGCATACACGGTCTTGAACAGCGGCACGTTCAACAACCACATTTCGCCGCGCCGCAGAATCCTCCGGCCCAGGACGTTGGTCGCCAGCGCCCCGGACAGCAGGATCACGGCCGCCGTGATCAGGACACCCAACCCGGGTACCTCGCGCCCCAGGAGGCTTGTCGACAGCGGCGTCGTCACCCCGTCAATGAAACGGAACAGCCAGACCAGCGTGACCACCGTGATGAACAACGGCACCGTCACGACGAGACCGGCCAAGAAGCTCCGGCGCAGCCACTGCATCATCACTCAGGCCGCCCGCGACAACAGCCACGCGAACGTGACCGCCGCCAGCGCAAACCGATAATACGCAAACACCGCCAGCGAGTGCCCCGCAAGATACCGCAGAAAATACTTCACGGTGACGTATCCGACGATCGCCGAGACCACCAGGCCGACGGCCATCAAGGTCACCGGGATGCCGGCCATGCCGACCTTCGAAAGCTCGTAGGTTTCCTTGACCGCCACCGCAAATACCGCCGGCAGGCTCATCAGGAACACGAAGCGGGCGGCCGAGTCGCGGCGCAGCCCCTGGTACATGCTGACGGTCAGGGTCGCTCCAGACCGCGATAGCCCGGGCGCCAAGGCCGCCGCCTGGGCCATGCCAATCGCCAGCGCCTCGCCGTAGCCCAGAGAACGAGCCTCGCGAACCTGGCGTCCGACACGCTCGACCCAGATCAACCCGAGGCCGCCGATGATGAGGTTCACGGCCACCACCAGCGGCGTGCGCACCCGTGCCTCGATCAGGTCGCCGAACAGGCCGCCCACGATCACGATCGGAATGGTGCCGACGATGATCAGACGCCCGAGCCGTTCCCATTCGCCGTCGCGGCCGCTCAGTGCACCGGGTGCGGCGGCAATCAACTGCGTCACGTCGGTGCGAAAGTAGGCGACCACCGCCAGCAAGGTCCCAACATGGCAGGCCGCATCAAACGCAATACCGAAGCGGCCGGGATCCCATCCGAAAAACGCCCGCGCCAGGATCAGGTGGCCGGAACTGGATACCGGCAGGAACTCGGTGAGTCCCTGCACAACGCCCAACAACGCGGCCGAGAATAGATCCACGCGCTGGTGTTACGAGGTCTTGCGGGCGCCGGCCGTGGTCCGAGCCTTGGCCTGCTTGCCGCTCAGGACGGTCGCAATCGCCGCCGCGATGAAGATCGTTGAATAGGTGCCGCTGACAATGCCGACCAGCATCGTGAACGCGAACCCTTCCAGTACTTCGCCGCCAAACAAGTAGAGCGACAGCACCGCCAGGAAAGTGGTACCGGCAGTAATAATCGTGCGACTGAGGGTCTGGTTGACGCTCAGGTTGACGACCGTGTCCAGCGAGTCGCGGCGCTTGCTCTTCAGGTTCTCGCGCACGCGGTCGAAGATCACGATCGTGTCATTCACCGAGTAGCCGGTAATCGCCAGGATCGCCGCCACGACGTTGAGCGACAGGTCGTAGCCGAAGAAGAACAGGAAGGCGAGCGTGACGAACACGTCATGCAGCGTCGCGGCAATCGCGCCCAGCGCGAACGCGAACCGGAAGCGCAGGCCGATGTAGATCGTGATGCCGATCAGCGACGCCAGCGTGGCGTAGATGCCCTTGCGCTGCAGGTCGGCGCCGATCACCGGCCCGACAATTTCCTGGCTGCGCACCTCGAACTTGCCGAGGTTGGCCTTGCTGATCGAGTCAACGATCGCCCGGGCATTCTGCTCGAGCGCCGCGCCCTCTTCCTCCACCAGCTGCGGCACGCGAATCAGGATCTCGTTGTTCGCCTCGTCACCGTAACTCTGGATGACGTTCTCACCCGACATCCCGGCCGCGAGCGCGGAGCGCACCTGGTCCACCGAGGTCGGCTGCTCGAACTTCACCACCACGATGGTGCCGCCCGAAAAATCAATGCCGAGCGGAACGCCCTTCGCAATGCCGTAGGCGATGCCGGCCACGATGACGAGCGCCGACAGCGCAATCGCATGCCAGCGCCACTTGATGAAGTCGTAGTTTGCGTTATCGAAGATGGCCATATGACTAAATCGAAAGCGTCGCGGCCTTCGAGTTACGCGACAGCGTCAGCTCGAACAGGGTGCGCGACACGAAGTACGCGGTAAACACGTTGGACAAGAGGCCGATGGTCAGCGTCATCGCAAACCCGCGGATGGGACCGGTGCCGAACTGGAAGAGGAAGGCCGCCGAAATCAGCGACGCGACGTGGGTGTCGAGAATGGTTAGCAGCACGCGATCGAAGCCGGCCGCCACTGCCTGCCTGACGCCCTTGCCGCTCTTGAGCTCTTCCTTGATGCGCTCGAAGATCAGCACGTTCGAGTCGACGCCCATGCCGATGGTGAGAATGAAGCCGGCAATGCCGGGCAAGGTCATGGTGGCGCCAACATACGCCATCAGGCCGAGCAGCAGGATCAGGTTGATCGTGATCGAGATCAGGGCGTTGAACCCGGCCAGCTTGTAATAAAACAGCATGAACAGCGTGACCAGCAGCAGGCCGCCCGAGGCCGCCATCACGCCGGCGCGAACCGAGTCGGCGCCGAGCGACGGCCCGACCGTGCGCTCTTCCAGGTAGGTCAACGACGCCGGCAGCGCGCCCGACCGCATGACCAGCGACAAATCCTGCGATTCCTGGTTGGTGAAGTTGCCGGTGATCCGACCCTCATCGTCAATCCGCGACTGAATCTGCGGAGCCGAGACCACGCGACTGTCCATCACGATCGCCAGCTGCTTGCCGATGTTGGCCTGCGTGAAGGCGCCAAACTTGCGCGCGCCCTCGGTGTTGAACGAGAAGCTCACCGCCGGCCGGTTGTTTTCATCGAGCGTCGGACGCGCGTTGCGCAGGTCACGGCCGGTCACCGCCGCCACGCGGCGGACCGCGTAGTAGCCGGTGCTCGACGGCTGACCGGGTGCACCCTCGAGATTGCCCGGAAGAATCTGGATGTCGGGCGGCACGTTGCCGCCAAATGCCCCGCGCGCCGCTCCCTCATCCGGGAACGGCCCCTGCTCGACCTGCTTCAACTCGAGCAGCGCGGTCGACCGAATGATTTCCTTGGCACGATTGACGTCGGTGACGCCGGGCAGCTGAACAAGCACCTGATCGGCAGCACTGTGACGCGCCACAATCGGCTCGGCCACGCCCAGCTCGTTCACGCGGCGCTCAATCGTCTGCAGCGCCTGGTTGACCGTGTCCTCGCGCAGCTGGACGACGATGTTCGGCTTGAGCGCGAAGGTGTAGCCGCCCGCCCCTGACGAGCGGTCGTAGTTGACCTCGACTTCGGTCAGCGCGGCGCGGAACGCAGCGTCCTGCTCGGGCGGCACGCCGGTGACACTGAACGACAGGGCGTCGTTCACGGTCATCGGCCCAACCGGGATATTTGCCGTCTTCAGCTGTTCGGCCAGGCGGTCGGCGGTGGTCTGCGTCTCGAGGCGAAGCGCGTCATCGGTCTGCACGCGCATCACCAGGTGGACGCCACCCTTCAGGTCCAACCCGAGGCGAACCTTCTGATCCGGCGGGTAAAACGCGAAGATCGCCAGCGCAACAACGCCAACAATCACAAGGAGTTTCCAACGAAGGTTCTTCGACATAGCTTATCTATTCGCTGCTTCGACGACAGGGGCCTGTCCCTGGTAGCCGACGATGGCGGCCTTGGAGATGTCCACGCGGACGTTGGGGGCGACCTGCAGCTGCACGACCTCGTCGCTCAGTTTCGCGATCGAGCCGAACAACCCGCCGGTCGTGACGATTTTATCGCCCACTTTCAGGGAGTCCAGGAACTCCTGGACTTTTTTCTGCTTCTTTTTCATGGGAAGCAGGATGACGAAATAGAAAATCGCGAGTACGAGCGCGAAGGGAATGAGCTGAATGAGCGGGCTCACCTGTTGATTAGGTGAGGAAGCCAGCGCAAACAGCGGTCCGATGAGGGGATCCGTCGTGGTCATGAAATCAACGCGCGGCGGGTAAAAGTCCGATGGAAACCTTGCCTGAAATCTTCGAACCTGCCGAACGCTATAGCCTCCCTAATCCGCCGCATGGTGTCAAGGTAAAAGCTCAGGTTATGCAACGTGTTAAGGGTGCCTCCGGTCATTTCTCCCGCCATGAACAGGTGGCGTAAATAGGCCCTGGAAAAGTGCCGGCATGTGTAGCAGCCGCACGCCGAATCCACCGGTCCATCGTCTTCGGCGTATTGCGCGTTCTTGATATTGAGGGGCCCCTCGCTCGTGAAGAGTTGCCCGTTTCGGGCATTGCGGGTCGGCATTACGCAGTCGAACATGTCTATGCCGCGGGCCACCGCCTCGACCAAATCGATCGGCGTGCCGACACCCATTAAGTAGCGTGGCTGGCCGGCAGGGAGATAGGGCACGGTGTGCTCCACCACCTGATACATGGTCTCGTTCGGCTCGCCGACACTGAGGCCGCCAATGGCATAGCCCTCAAACCCAATGCCTACAGTTAGTTCCGCGCTTTTCTGCCTGAGTTCAGCGAAGGTTCCGCCCTGAACAATCCCGAACTGAGCTTGCCCCTTCCCCTTCAACTCCAGGAAGCGATTGCGGCAACGCCGGGCCCACCGGGCGGTCAACTCAAGGGAGGTATTGATGATTTCGACTGAGGAGGGCAGCGCGGGACACTCATCGAGGACCATTGCGATGTCTGAACCCAGGTTGGCCTGAATCTCGACCGCTTTCTCTGGCGTCAGCAGGTGGGCGCTGCCGTCATGGTGCGAACGGAAGTGGACGCCTTGTTCCTCCACTTTCCGGCGATCGGACAGGCTGAACACCTGGTAACCGCCGCTGTCGGTCAGCATGGGACGCTGCCAGCCAATGAACTTGTGGAGGCCGCCCCGTCGCGCGATCAGCTCGTCGCCCGGACGCAGGTACAGGTGATAGGTGTTGCCAAGGATGATCTCGGCGCCGACATCTTCGAGATGCTGAGCCGTGAGCGCCTTGACGGCACCCTGGGTCCCGACCGGCATGAAGGTCGGGGTCTGGATTACGCCGTGCGCGGTCGTGACATACCCTCGGCGCGCGGCGCCGTCAGTGTGAGTGAGGGTGAACATTCAGGGCTTGGGGGCTTGGGGGCTTGGGGCTTGGGGCTTGGGGCATTTCCAAGACCGCAGGACCGCAGGCCCTCAGGACCTCTGTGTATTATCACTTCAATGAAGAAGTTGCGCGTGGGTGTCATTTATGGCGGCCGGTCCGGCGAGCACGAAGTGTCGGTGACCTCGGCGGCCTCGATTTTCAAGTCGATCGATCGGACGCGCTACGAACCGGTGCCCATTCGCATCGAGAAAGATGGGCGCTGGACGCTGGCTGATCGGCCGCCCGTCGCGCTATCGGCGGCGGAGGTGATCCAGTTGGCGCGGGTGACGCAAGCCCGGCCGGTGCGGGCGGGCCGCGATTCGCTGTTTGCGCCGTATCCATCGAGCGACACGCTGATCACGGTCGAGCGCCGTGATTCATCGGATGGCAGCACCCCCGCCGACCTCGAACGCGCGGTGGTCACCGGTCTCGGGTTGGATGTCGTCTTTCCGGTGCTGCACGGGCCATATGGAGAAGACGGCACGGTGCAGGGGCTGCTGGAACTGGCGAACGTGCCGTACGTCGGTCCCGGCGTGCTCGCGTCGGCCGCCGGCATGGACAAGGCGGTGATGAAGGTGTTGTTCGCGGCGGCAGGGTTGCCGGTCGTCCAGGCGCGCGCGTTTGTCCGCGCCGAGTGGACGCGCAACCGCGATGGGGTCCTGGCGGGCATCGCCGCACTTGGCTTCCCGGTGTTCGTGAAGCCGGCCAACCTCGGCTCGAGCGTCGGCATTTCCAAGGTCAAGACGCCGGCCGAGCTCGTTCCCGCGATCGAGACGGCCCTCGAGTTCGACCGCAAGGTCATTGTCGAAGCCGGCGTCGTCAATGCCCGCGAAATCGAATGCGCGGTGCTTGGCAACGATGACCCTGAAACCTCCGTGCCCGGCGAGATCGTCCCGTCGCGCGAGTTCTATGACTACGAAGCCAAGTACCTGGACGAAGGATCGAAGAGCCTGATCCCGGCCGACCTGCCACCGGCCATGGTGGCCGAGGTGCAGCGGCTGACCGTGGCCGCGTTCCGCGCCATCGACGCGGCGGGCCTCGCGCGCGTGGACTTCCTGCTGTCACGCGACACCGGCGCCATCTACGTCAACGAGATCAACACCATGCCGGGTTTTACCAACATCAGCATGTATTCGAAGATGTGGGAGGCCACGGGGGTGGATTACCCGACGCTGGTCGATCGGCTCATCAAGCTGGCGCTCGAGCGTCACGCCGAAAAACAGCAGCTACGAACCAGCGCGCTATGACACACCTGCACCTCTTGCGGTGCCTGGGGTGCCTGGTGTGCCTGGGGTGCCTCGAGGTCGGTGCCAGCGAGCGCCAAGTGCTCGCCGCGGCCCAGCCGCAACCAGGCATCACCGCGGCGCCGGTTGTCGCCAGAGCCTACGACCTCATTCTCGACGCCGACTTCGAACGGCTGGCTGCCGAACTGCCGGCGACCTGCGGTCCGGCGCCGCGCGTCGCTTGCCTGGGTCTCGAGGCGCTCAGCCTGTGGTGGCAGATTCAGCTGGATCCGGAAAGTCGCGCGCTCGACCCGGCCTTCCTGGCCAAGGCCAACGAAGCCATTGCCGAAGCGGAGCGTATGACCACCGTCACCCCCAACCGCGCCGAGGCCTGGTTCTACCTGGGTGCCGCGTACGGCGTGCGGGCGCAGTGGCGCGTCCACCGCGTCGAACGACTGTCGGCGGCCCGTGACGGCAAGCGGATCAAGGAATCGCTCGAGCGCGCCCTGAGGCTGGACCCGGCCATGCACGATGCCGAGTTCGGCGTCGGCATGTATCGTTACTACGCCGACGTGGCGCCCGCAGTGTTGCGATTCCTGCGTTGGCTACTGCTCCTGCCCGGCGGCAATCGGGTCGAGGGCCTGCAACAACTTGAGCGCGCCGCCACCCAGGGCGTGCTGGTTCGCGGCGAAGCGCAGTTCCAGATTCACGTCCTGTATCTCTGGTACGAGAACAAGTGGCGCGAGGCCATCGGCATTGTCCGTTCGCTGCAGGGCCGCTACCCGCACAACCCGCTCTTCTACCAAATCGAGGCAGAGATCCTGGACGTCTACTTCCACGATCCGGCGGCCAGCCTGCGTGCCTCCGATCGCTTGCTGACGCTGGCCCGCGATCGCGCCGTGCAGCGCCCCGCATTGGCGGAGACCGTAGCGCGCCTCAACATGGCGCGGCAACTGCTCGCACTGAAGCAGACCGGCGCGGCCCTCGCGCAGCTCGACGCGATTATCGCGGCGAAGCCTGACGCACCCGCCGGCGCACTCGCGCGGGCGCAACGCATCAAGCGGGAGATCCGGTAGTCACGCTACAGATCTGTGCGCCACGATCCGACACGTGATCTGAAGGTGTGATCGGATGGGGCAATCGGGCGGTTGTTTGACAATCACAAACGCTTTGTGCTTGACAAGGTGAATTTCTCATCCATAATCTACATCTGGTATGAGGGAGTAAGGCTCAGGCCACTGATTGTGAACACGTAAAAACATTCAGCGGTCGCCATCAGGCAAGAGTCACCCCCCATCAGGAGAGAACCATGGCGAAGAAGGCAAAGAAGGCGGCGAAGAAGAAGGCCAAGAAGCGCTAGGCCGCTACAGGGGCGGTTCTCACCAACTGCCCCACCCTTTTCACCAAGACCGCGCGCGTGAATAACTCACGTCGCGTAACGAAGCGAAAGAACGCCGGCATGGGCAAGCCGAGTGCCAGGCGGCAGAGGCAAGTCGTGCAGCGGCTAGGTTCTTACGCATAACCCAACCTGAAGGGGGGGATTACAAATGGCAAAGAAAGCAGCTAAGAAGAAGGCAGCGAAGAAGGCGAAGAAGCGCTAGTCGCTTCGTCAGCCAGAAGATCGAGGGAGGCGCAGTCGCCTCCCTTTTTTATTCAGCTGGCGATCGTTCAGCAGCATCACTGCCCGATCCAGCTCACCCCATCCCAAATCCGAATCCGATCGATGGTGTCCCACTGCTGCAGGCGGTCCACGACGTCCATCCCTGACACGACCTGGCCGAACACGGTGTAGCGCCCATCAAGATGCGGCTGCGGCGAGTGCGTGATAAAGAACTGGCTGCCGCCAGTGTCGGCCCAGTCGAGCGCCATGCCCACCGTCCCCCGCAAATACGGCCGCTGGTTGATCTCGTCGCGAATGGTGTAGCCGGGGCCGCCTTCACCGTCACCGCGCGGGTCGCCGTCCTGGATCACGAAGTCGGGGACGACGCGATGTAACTGGACGCCGCGGAAGTAATTCTTGCGTGCGAGGGCGATGAAGTTGGCGACCGTGCGGGGCGCGTCGATCACTGCCAGCTCAAATTGGATGGTGCCCTTGCTGGTGTCGATGTAGGCCGAAGGCGAATACTGCGGCGCGACCAGGGTGTCCAGCGCTGCGAGTTCGGGCACGATCGGTGGCGGCGCCGGCCGCATGGCTGACAGATCGGCGGCGGCATCGAGTTTCCGCAGTTGTTCAGCGGCGCGCACCCGCACCGCCCAATCCTTGTCGGCCAGGGCGGCCACCAGCGCGGTGCGGGCGGCAGCCGGATCGAGTGCCGTCAGCGCATCGAGCGTGGCTGCGCGTGCCACGTAAAGCCCGTCACGCTGCGAGAGCGCCAGCGCTTCGGTCAGCGCCGCAGTCGAACCGGGTGCCTTGAGTGTGGCGAGGCCGCGCGCGGCCGCGGCCCGCACCACCTGGTCATCCGCCTTCAGGCGGGCACGCAGCTCGGGAATCGCGCTCGTGGCGCCGATCTTGACCAACGCATCGAGCACCGCCGGAATGACGCGCTGGTCGCCGTCGCGCAGCATGCTGGTGAGCGGACCCTCGCCCCGCTCCTGCCCGAGTTCCCCTAATACCGTGGCGAGTGCGGCGCGCACCGACCAATGCGCATCGGTATCGAGGCCCGAGATTGCGCTGATAAACGTGTCCGCATCCGTGCGGGCGAGCGCCTGCAGCGCGGCCGCCCGCACCGAAGGCCAGGACGCCGACACCAGGTCAATCAGCAACTCGACGGCCCCGGCGTGACGTAACTGGCCGAGGGCGGCAATGGCTTCAAGCTGCAGGTTCTGATTGACCTGAGCCGAGGTGATGAGTCGCATCAACACCGGCGCGCCTCGGCTATCGCCGAGCTGAGCTAACGCGCGGACCGCCTGGATGCGTACCGCCAGCGGCTCGCTGGCGGTGTCGGCAATCGCCAGCATGGGCGTCGCCGCGCGCTGATCCTTCAGGAGACCCAGGCCGCGGGCCGCGAACGCGCGCGTCAGCTGTCCCTCGCCACTGAGCAGCGTGATTAGGGCCGGCGCCGCACGGGCGTCACCAATGCGCTGCAACGCGAACGACACCGGCCACCAGCGGCTGCGCGGCTGGCCGTCGCGGTCGAGTACACCGGCAGCAAGCGCCTCGTACGACCCGAGGCGCACCAGCGCGTAGACGCCCAGCCGCAACGCCTCGAGGGGAGGTGTCTTCGGCGTCGTCATGTCGTCGGCGTCCACGCCGTTCAGCGCGCCGGCGGCGACATGTGCCGCGACCATCGCGCCAATCGCGCCGGCAGCGGGCTTGTGTCCGATCAGCCCGAGCGCCTCGGCAGCACGTCCCTGGATGGTGGGATCCGAATCGGCCAGCGCGGTGCTCAATGCCTCGGCCGCCGAAGCGTCGCCAATCAACCCCATGGCGAAGGCGGCCATCTGCCGCACTTCGACATCCTTGTCGCCTTCGAGCAGGGTAATAAGGCCGGGAATGGCGTCAGGCAGTCGCACCCGGCCGACGGCGAGAGCAGCGCGACGCCGAATGCGCCCCTCCGGGTCTTGGAGCAGCGCGATGAGGTCGCCGCCATTGCCCTTCAACTGCCGCTCGTCTTCGAGTTGCAGGATCCACCGCATCTTCTGGGCGTAGGCGGTGGCCGGCGGCGCCGGGCTGAGCTGTGGTGCCACCTTGGGACCGCACGCGCTGGCGGCGAGCAACGCGACGAGCGCGACGAGCGCGCGTGAGGGCCGCAATCGGGTCATCGGGTAGGGAGGCAACCACGTCATGGCGTTGCCTGAAGCGAAATATGCCGTAACGTCACCTCGTCTATCCGTTCGCGAACGATGTTGACGCCAATGCCCGGTCCGGTCGGCACCGCAATGGTGCCGTCGGTATCGATGTCAATCGCGGGCTCGATCAAGTCGGGCTGGTAGTAGCGCTTGCTCGCCGCAATGTCGCCTGGCAGCGTGAAATTCGGCAGGCTTGCCAGGTGGATGTTATGCGCGCGGCCAATGCCGCTTTCCAGCATGCCGCCGTGCCAGACCGGAATGCTGTGGGCTGCGCACAAGTCGTGCAGTTCGATCGAGGCGCGATGCCCGCCCACGCGGCCCGGCTTGATGTTGATGATCCGGCAGGCCTTGGCGGCGATCGCATCTCGCGCAATGCGCACCGTGTGAATCGACTCGTCCAGGCATACTGGTGTCTTGATGCGCTGCTGCAACACCGCATGGTCCATCACATCGTCGTAGTCCAACGGCTGTTCGATCAAGAGCAGGTTAAAGGGATCGAGGCGGCTTAACAGGCCGGTGTCGTCAAGGGAGTACGCGGCGTTGGCGTCAACCTGCAGCGGGATGTTGCCGAAGCGGGCTCGCACGCGCTCCACGGCTTCGATGTCCCAACCGGGCTTTATCTTGATCTTGATGCGCTGGTAGCCGGCGGCCAGTTCGCGCTCGATCTTCTCCATGAGCTGGTCGAAGGAATCCTGGATGCCAATGGACACGCCCGAGGCAATGCGATCGCGCGTGCCGCCGAGGACCGTGGCCAGGGGCTGGCCCTGAATGCGCGCGTAAAGGTCCCACGCCGCCATCTCAACGCCGGCCTTGGCCATGTTGTGGCCGCGCACCCCGCGCAGTGCGGGGAACACGTCGCGCGGGTGCTCGAACTGCCGGCCGAGGACCAGCGGCGCAATGAACCCCTCGATGATGTGCCACACCGTTTCGGTGGTCTCGCTGCTGTAGTAGGGATTCGCCTCGGCGACCGACTCGCCCCAACCCTCGTGGCCGTCGCCCTCGACTCGAACCAGTACGAATGTGCGGTCGTAAGATCGGCCGAAGCTCGTCTCGAAGAAATGGACCAGCGGGAGGCGGCACAGGAACAACTCGATCTTTTCGATCTTCACGCCTACAAACTATACTCGCCAGCGGAGTGGCCTTTCACTATCTCGCCATCGAAGGCCCAATCGGGGTTGGCAAGACGCGGCTGGCGGGACGGCTGGCGGCCCGCCTCGAGGCAACCACGATTCTCGAAGACGCCGAGAACCCGTTTCTCGCCGACTTCTACGCCGACCGGCCCGGCTCCGCACTGCAGGCCCAGCTCTTTTACCTGCTCAACCGCCATCGCCAGCTGACCAGCAAGCGCCAGGCCGACCTGTTCTTGCAGTCGATCGTCTGCGACTACGTCTTCGACAAGGACAAGATCTTCGCCTACCTGAACCTCGACGATAACGAGCTGTTTATCTACCAGCGCTTGTTCGACCTGCTCGCGAAGGACGTGCCGCCGCCCGACCTCGTCGTCTATCTCCAGGCGCCCACCGAGCTGCTGATGAAGCGGCTCGAATCCAGGGAGGTTGACCCCGACCGCGAGGCGTTGCCCTTGCCTGACGAGGACTACCTGCGTGAACTGAACGAGGCCTACCAGCACTTCTTCTTCCACTATTCGGCGACACCGTTGCTGGTGGTGGAGACCTCGGAGTTCGACCCGGAATCCGACGATGCCGCGCTGGATGAGTTGGTGAAGCAGATCAAGGGAATGGGCAAGGGGACGCGCTATTACGTGGCCCGGAAGTGAGCTAAGCTGATCAGATATGGCTTGGTTCAAAAAGGCCCGCAAGCCGATTGCCACGCCCGAAAAGTCCAGCCGCGTTCCCGAGGGACTGTGGGTGAAGTGTCCCGGTTGCGACACCGTCATCTACACCAAGGATCTCGTCAAGAACCTCCACGTCTGCGGCAAGTGCGCGCACCACTTCCGGCTGTCGGCCACCGAGCGGCTCAAGACGCTGTTCGACGATGAGCGGTGGGAAGAATTGGCGCCGAACCTGACCTCGAACGACCCGCTCAAGTTCACCGACACCAAGCCCTATAAGTCGCGCCTGGCGAACACCCAGAAGTCCACCGGGCAGAAGGACGCGGTGATTGTGGGCGTCGGCCGGATCAACGGCCTCGAGGCCGTGGTCGCGTCCATGGAGTACAGCTTTATTGGCGGCTCGATGGGCGTCGTGGTGGGCGAAAAAATCGTCCGCGGCATCGAGATGGCGCTCGAGCGCAAGGCGCCCATGTTGATCGTCTCGTGCTCGGGCGGCGCGCGCATGATGGAAGGTGCGCTGTCGCTGATGCAGATGGCCAAAATCTCGGCAGCACTGGCTCGCCTGGATCGCGCGAAGCTGCCCTATATCTCGCTGCTGACCGATCCCACGACCGGCGGCGTCACCGCAAGCTTTGCCATGCTGGGTGACATCAACATCGCAGAACCAAAGGCCCTGATCGGATTCGCCGGCCCGCGTGTGATCGAGCAGACCATCCGCCAGAAGCTGCCCGATGGGTTCCAGCGCAGCGAGTTCCTGCTCGAACGCGGCATGCTCGACCTGGTCGTGGATCGACGTGAGCTGAAAGCCACCCTGGGCCGCACCCTTCGTTTCATGAGCCAGTGACATCCCTCGAACGGCTGTTCGCGCTCGAACAGTTCGGCATCAAGCTCGGCCTCGACAACATTCGCGCCATCCTGGCGGCGCTCGATCATCCAGAACGCGCGTGGCGCTCGATTCATATTGCCGGCACCAACGGCAAGGGGTCGGTGGCGGCGATGGTCGAACGTGGGCTGCGCGCCTCGGGCCTGAAGACCGGCCGCTACACCTCTCCTCATCTTGATGTCGTCGAGGAGCGCGTCGCCATCAATGGCGAGGCCGTGGCACGGCAGACATTCGCGGCAGCCACCGCCGTGGTGTTTGCGGCCGTGGACAAGGCGACCCGCAACGGCACTTTGACGGTCGTGCCGACGTTCTTCGAAGTGTCAACGGCGGCGGCGTTCGAAGTGTTCCGGCAGTTCAAGGTGGATGTCGCGGTCGTCGAAGTCGGCCTGGGGGGCCGGTTCGACGCCACCAACGTGCTGAGCCCCGATGTCACGGCGATCACGTCGATCGCGTTCGACCACGAGCGGCACCTCGGCACCACACTGTCGCAGATCGCCTTCGAGAAAGCGGGCATCGCCAAGCCCAACACGCCCCTGGTGATCGGACGGCTGCCAGGTGAAGCGGCCCGGCGCATCGCGACGGTCGCGGCCTCGGTCGGCGCACCGCTGATCGATGCGCATGCGGCGGCCACCGATCGCAGCTATCCGCCGCTCAAGCTGGCACTGCCGGGACGGCATCAACTGGAGAATGCGGCGGTCGCGGTGGCGATTCTCGAGGCGTGGTCGGCGCGGATCTCGTTGGTGCCAACCAGCGCCATCGTGACTGGCCTGACCGACTGCCGCTGGCCGGCGCGCCTCGAGTGGCTGCGGATGCCTGCCGGCGGCGAACTGCTGATCGATGCGGCGCACAACCCCGCTGGTGCCGAAGCCCTGGCCACCTATCTTGAAGACACCGGCGAGCCGCCGCTGCCGATCGTGCTGGCGGTGATGGCAGACAAGGACCTCATCGGCATGGTAACCCCGCTGTTGCGGGTGGCGTCAGCGTTCGTTGCGACCACGGTGCCGAACTCGCGCGCCCGGACCGCCGTGGGCCTGGCCGCCACGCTGCGGGTACTCGCGCCCTCTCTACCGGTCGACGCCGAGCCGGAGCCACAGGCCGCGGTGGCCAGCGCGCTGTCGCGATCGCAGCGGGCGGTCGCCGCCGGCTCGATCTACCTGATCGGTCCGCTGCGAGCCCGGCTGCTGGAAGCTGGCGCGCGTCTTAACCCCTGACCGGGAAGTTCATTCTGGTATTCTCAAATCATCCCGTGCGGCTCCGCCTGAACCTCGTCCTGACGTGTGCGATCCTGCTGAGCGCCTTCGCCTGGCCGGCCTCGGCACAAGTGGTGCCCGGTTGGACCACCAAGCAAGGTACGTTCGACCGCATCGACGCGGAGCGCGTCCTGCTGATTAGCGAGGTCGAGATCGAAGGCGACGCCGGCAGTGCCAATGCCGGCCAGAAATTCTTTGCCGACCAGGTCGAGGTGAACATCAAGTCGGGGGAGCTGACCGCCCGCGGCAACGTGGTGCTGCAGACACCTACTTCGAGGCTGGCGGCCGAGACCGCAGTCTTCAATACCAAGACCAAGCTCGGCACCTTCACCAACGCGACCGGCATCGCGCAGCTTGGCGAACGCGGACGGCAGAACCAGAGCATGTTCGGCACGCTCGAACCCGACGTCTATTTCTACGGCGCCGAGATCGAAAAGGTCGGCGCCGACAAGTACCGAATCAACAAGGGCGGCTTCACGACCTGCGTCCAGCCGACGCCACGCTGGGAAATTGTCAGCGGCCGTGCCACGGTCAACCTCAACGACTATGTCGTGATGCGCAACGCGGTGGTGCGCGTCAAGAACGTGCCAGTGTTCTACCTGCCGATCATGTATTACCCGATCCAGGAGGACGATCGCGCGACCGGCTTCCTGCTGCCAAGCTATGGCGCGTCGACCTACGCCGGCTCGTCGATCAGCAACGCGTTCTTCTGGGCGGTCAACCGCAGCCAGGACCTGACGCTGTTCCACGACTTCTTTTTTACCGGCAGCACCGGCATGGGCGGCGAGTATCGCTATCTGTTCGGGCCGGCGTCGCAGGGCAACTTTCGCGCCTACTGGCTCGACGAGCAAGCGACGGTGATCAACGGTGGCTCACGGCCGGCCCGCAAGAGCCAGATTTTCACCGGCGGGCTGAATCAGGGGCTGCCGCTTGGCCTGACCGCGCGCGCCAACGTCAACTACTCGACCGACGTCACCACCCGGCAGTTGAACAGCAACGACTTCCTGGATGCCACCACCAGCCAACGGACCCTGAACGGCGCGGTGTCAGGCGCCTGGGGCGGTCTCAGCCTGAACGCGGTTTACGATCGGTTGGAGTATTTCTATAACCCGACCGATTCACAAGTCACCGGGCGCGGACCGGGATTCACGGCCAGCTACAGCGGCCGCAAGCTGCCGGCGGTGCCGGTGTATTTCTCGCTTAATCTCGACGCGGCCAACATGCTGTTCATCGGCAGCAGCGTGACCACCACCAACGGCACCGCGGTGAGGACCACGCTCGACAAGAGCCTGAACCAGGTGGATGTGCTGCCGTCGTTTCGCGCGCCGCTCAGCACGCTGCCGTTCCTCTCGGTCAACGCGACGGTCGCCTATCGGACCACCTACTTCAGCGAGAGCTTGGCCGAGGATCTTCGCACGCAGGTCGAAGACGCCGTCACGCGCCGCTACGCCGACATGCGGGCGGATATCGTCGGTCC
Source organism: Acidobacteriota bacterium (assembly GCA_031364805.1). Lineage (GTDB taxonomy): Bacteria > Acidobacteriota > Vicinamibacteria > Vicinamibacterales > UBA2999 > 12-FULL-67-14b. The sequence continues at coordinate 52,806 of JANLWW010000032.1, read as the reverse complement.
CGTCTTCTCGCGCGTGTTCACCCCGAACAACGCCTTTGCCGAGCGGATGAAACACATCATCGAGCCGAACTTCTCGGTGACGCGCCGGACCGCCATTGACAACCAGGCCCGCGTGCCCCGCGTACAGGGTCGTTATGACACGATCGTCGGCAACACGACGCAACTGACCTACGGCCTCGCCAACCGGCTGCTCGTGCGCAAGCGGGCGGTCGAAGGCGCGCAGGCCGGGTCGCCGCAGGAATTGCTGAACGTCTCGATCCGCCAGAGCTATTACACCGACGAGTCGGCCAGCCAGTTCGATCCCAACTACGCCAACAACCAAGGCCGGCCGCCAAGCCCGTTCTCGCCGATCTCGCTGACGGCCAAGGCAGTGCCGACCCAGCCCATGGCGGTCGACTTCCGGCTCGATTACGACCCGCGCGCCGAGGCCGACATCAAGGTGATCGGCTACGGGCTGAACGGGGTGTATCGCACCAACATGGTGGAAACCTCCGCCGGCTGGAGCAAGCAGAACTACGGCAGCGCGTTTGCCGGACGGTCGAACAACTACATCCAGCAAAGCACTCAGCTGCGCTTCGGTGGCGGCAAGTATGGCGGCACCGTGGCGCTCAACTACGACATTGCGCGGTCGACCCTGCTCAATCATCGCTACATTGCCTTCTACAACGCGCAGTGCTGCGGCATCTCGGTCGAGTACCTGGCGTATAACTACGGCCCGGGCACCAATTTGCTGCTCACGCAGAACCGGCGATTCAACATGTCGTTCACGCTCGCCGGCGTCGGGTCATTCTCCAACTTCTTCGGGGCATTCGGCGGCCGGACGTATTAACATCGTCTGCTGTCATGAACGCCCTGTTCTCAGGTTGGTAGGCAAACGATGATCAAAGTTCTTGTTACCGGCGGCGCCGGTTTCATTGGCAGCAATTTCGTGCGGTATGCGCTCCAGACGCACGCCGACTGGCACGTCACCAACCTCGACAAGCTGACGTATGCCGGCCGGAAAGAGAACCTGCACGACGTCATGGATAACCCCCGGCACACCTTCGTGCACGGCGACATCCTCGACGCGGCGGTTGCCGGTCCGTTGGTCGAAGCCGCCGACTACGTGGTGCACTTCGCAGCCGAGACACACGTCGATCGCTCAATCATGTCGGCTGGCGACTTCATCAAGACCGACGTCGAAGGCTCGTTCGTGCTGCTCGAAGCCGCGCGCCGCAATCCCACGCTGAAGCGCTTCATCCAGATCTCAACCGACGAGGTCTACGGCAGCGTGCCCGAAGGTTCGAGCACCGAGACCGACGAACTGCGGCCGCGCAACCCCTATGCCGCGAGCAAGGCTGGCGCCGACCGCCTCGCCTACAGCTACTGGGCCACGCACGAGGTGCCCGTGATTGTGACGCGGGCGTCGAACAACTACGGGCCCTACCAGTTTCCCGAGAAGATCCTGCCGTTGTTTGTGACCAACCTGATGGACGACGTGCAGGTGCCGCTTTACGGCGACGGCGGCAACATCCGCGACTGGCTGCACGTGCTTGACCATTGCCGGGCACTGGACCTGCTGCTGCATACCGGCACCAACGGCGACGTCTACAACATCGGCGGCGGCAACGAGGTGAAGAACATCGACCTCACGCACGCCGTGTTGAAGCAGATGGAGAAGCCGGTTTCACTAATCAAGCCGGTGGCCGACCGCAAGGGCCATGACCGCCGCTACAGTCTGGGCACCGCGAAGCTTGAAGCCATGGGCTGGAAGCCGCAGGTGCCATTCGAACAGGGCCTGCGCGACACCGTAGCGTGGTACCAAGCCAACGAGTGGTGGTGGCGGCCAATCAAGGAAGGCGACCCGGCCTACAAGGCATACATCGAAGCGCAGTACGGCAAGCGCCGCTGATGACGCCGACCGTCCTCGTCACCGGTGCGGCGGGGTTTGTCGGCAGTCACTTGCTGGAGCTGCTCGCCCAGGACTCGGCCCGCATCGTCGCATGGCAACGGCCGGGCACGGCCCCTCTCGCCAGCGTGACGGGCGTTCAGTGGGTCGAGGTCGAGATGCACGACCGCGACGAGGTAGCTGCCGCGATCAGCGACGCGCGCCCTTCGGCGGTCTACCACCTCGCCGGCGTTCCCCATGTCGGCGATTCGTGGGGCCAGACGCGAGAAACGTTCGGCGGCAACGTGCTGGCCACCCATCATCTGTTCGAGAGCCTGCGCCGCGCCGGCCTGGCACCGCGCGTGCTCGTCACCAGTTCGGCCACCGTCTACGCGCCGACCGATCGCGCGCTGCGTGAAGACGACGAGGTATTACCGAACAATCCTTATGGCACCAGCAAGCTCGCGCAAGAGATGGTCGCCATGCGCGCGTGGCACGATGATGGGATTCCGGGGTTGATTGCGAGGGCCTTCAACCACGTCGGCCCGAGACAGGCGCCGTCGTTTCTGGCGCCGAGCCTGGCGAAGCAGATTGCCGCGATTGAAGCTGGAACAGTCGAGCCCGTCCTCAAGGTCGGGAATCTCGAGCCCAGGCGCGACATCATGGACGTTCGCGATACCGTGCGCGCCTACCGCGCGATGATGCTGTCGGCGAGGCCCGGCGTGATCTACAACGTCTGCTCGGGCCGTCCGGTGCCGGTGAAGGATCTGCTGCGGTTGTTCGTCCAGCATGCGCGCGTGCCGATTCGCGTTGAACAGGACCCGGCGCGCTTCCGGCCGAACGACACCCCGCTGCTGCTGGGCGATGGCGCGAAGCTGACCGCAGACACCGGCTGGACCGCCGAAATGGCCCTCGAGCAGACCGTCGAAGACCTCTTGGCCTACTGGCGAGGCCAGTGACACCGCTTTTCTGTTGACCGGCGAACAAAGGGCGAAATAATGGTCGCAATGGCGACCTTTCCGCTGCTGTTCGACTTGGGCCGGTCCCCGACCACGCGCGATATCGCTAATCTCGTCAAGGACGGCGGCCTCGCTGCCCTGCCAGACGCCCGGCGGCGCGGTGATGCCGCGACCTACCAGGAAATTCGCTGCCGCTCTGCCCTCAACAAGGTGAAGGGCATGCCGTTCTTCAAGTGGACGCTCAACCCCTACCGCGGCTGCACGCACGGCTGCCACTACTGCTTCGCGCGCCGATACCAAACCCAACTCGAATTGAATGCCGGCGATCACTTCGCCTCCGTCATTTTCGTCAAGACCAACTTCGTCGAGGTGTTGCGGCGCGAGTTGGACAAACCGTCGTGGGTGAAAGAGACCATCGGCTTCGGCACCGCGACCGATCCCTACCAGCCCATCGAGGGCACCTACAAGCTTTCGCGCGGCGTGCTCGAAGCGCTTCGTGACGCTGCTTCGCCGGTCGGCATCGTCACCAAGGGGCCGATGATCGTGCGCGACATCGACGTGCTGCAGGACCTGTCGAAGCGGACCTCGTGCCGTATTCACATCAGCGTGCCCACGGTGGATGAAGAAGCATGGGAGCAACTGGAGCCGGGAGTGGCCCACCCCATGCAGCGGCTGCGCGCGGTGCGCCAGCTCGTTGACGCGGGCCTCGATTGCGGCGTGCTGATGGCGCCGATCGTTCCCGGCTTCTCGACGCAGCCGTCGAAGATCGAGCGCACCATCAAGGCAATTGCCGATTCTGGCGCACGCTCGGTGGGCGCCATGGTGATGCACCTGGACGGCGGCACCCGCGATCACTTCATGGGTTTGCTGGCGCGCGAGTATCCGCACCTGGTGGACAGGTATGAACATCTCTATGCCGGAAAGTACGCACGCAAGGACTACACGAAGCAGGTCGACGAAGTAGTGGCGATGATGAGAGCGCGCTACCTGGGTAAACGCAAGTCGTCTGTCATGCGTTCCTCATCTGTGTGATATGAGTCGATTCGTCCTGGCACCTACAACAACGGACCTGCACACGTGCACTGCGTAGTGAAGGCGCCACGCTATAAGCCCCTGCTACTGTCCCTGCAGTTCGAGGATGACCCTATCGTGATGGGGCGGCGGAAGTTCGGCATTCCGCTACTGGACCCAGATGCGTTCAAGAATGGGCCGTGCAAGTCCCGGATTGCGTTTTGACTCGCCCTGTCACGCGCGACGCTCGCGGCGTCTGGCGAGTCACCCGTGACATCCAGATGGTGCGAGAGTAGAAAAGATGGATCCAATCAAGTGGTCCGCTCTAGCCGACCCGCGGTTCAAGGCCAACCCCTATCCCTTTTACGCGCGCATGCGCGCGGAAAATCCCGTCTTCCCGGTGTCCGTGCCCTTTGTCGGACGGGCCTGGATCGTCACGCGCTACGAAGACGTGATCACCGTGGCCGCCGACGAGCGGTTTTCAAGGGACGTTCTGCCCAAGCTGCCCTGGCTGCCGGGCTTCGCCATCGCGCCCATGACCCGCCACATGCTGAGCCAAGACCCTCCGAACCACGGCCGGCTTCGGAAGCTGGTTGGCCAGGCCTTCACACCCCGAAGGGTCGAGCGGCTCCGCGACCGCATCCAGGCCGTGTGCGACGAACTGCTCGAGGCCGCACCGCGAACGAGGTCATTCGACCTGGTCGGCGGCTACGCCCTTCCCATACCGCTCACCGTTATTTCCGAGCTGCTCGGAATTCCGACGCCGGACCGTCGTCGCTTCCACACCCTGGTCCAGGGCACCATCCCGATCATCTCGCTCTCCCGAGTCCTCGACCTCCCGAGCGCGCTCCCCTACCTGTGGTTGCTCACACGCTACTTCCGGAGGCTGTTCGCGCAGCGCCGGGCCCGCCCCGGCGACGACCTGCTCTCGGCACTCGTGCAGGCCGAGGAGGCGGGCGACCGCCTCGACGAAGACGAGCTGCTCGGCATGGCCATCCTCCTGCTCCTCGCCGGGTACGAGACCACGCAGCACCTAATCGGCAGTGCCGCCCTCGCACTCCTCGAGCGCCCGGACCAGCGCGCCCGGCTCGTGAGCGAACCGGGCCTAACCAACTCCGCCATCGAGGAACTGCTTCGCTACACGAGCCCGGTGGAGATGACGACTCCGCGCATCTCTCGCGAGAACGTGACCCTCGCGTCAGTGACCATCCCGCGGGGAGAGTTGGCGATCGGGGTCCTGGGTTCGGCCAACCACGACAAGTCCGTATTCAAGGACCCCGAGACGCTCGACCTCGCTCGCGATCCGAACCCGCACCTGGCATTCGGCCGGGGCCGGCACTTCTGCCTGGGCGCGAGCCTGGCCCGTATGGAAGCGCAGATCGCCCTCACCACCCTGTTCGCGCGTTTTCCCGGCCTCCGCCTCGCCCAACCCGCGCAGTCGCTGCGCTGGCGCAGGCTCATGCTGCGGGGACTTGCCGAGCTACCGGTGACCGGCCTGACGTGAGCACTGTGGCCAACAGCGGCTGCCCTGTTACTGGTCGGTGTCCAATCTGCGTCTAATCGGTTGGCTGTGTCTTATCTGCGGCGAGACGCGCCAGCAGACCAGCGATGACGGCCGCCTTTGGCGCGAGCGCGCTGATCTCGACGTGCTCGTGAAGCGCATGCGCTCCGTCGCCGACCGCACCGAAGCCATCGAGCGTCGGCACGCCCATCGCCGCGGTGAAGTTGCCGTCCGAGCCACCACCGGCGCTGCCTTCTTCCAGGGTCAGTCCCAGATCATTCGCGACAGCTTTCGCCATCTCGAACAACCGGACGACCTCCGCCGTTCGCTCGAGGGGTGGGCGATCGAAACCACCGGTCACCGTGACCTGGGCACCGGCGATGTATGGGGTGAGGGCTCGCATGATCCGCTCCACGCGCTCGGCGTCGGCACGAGTGACCGCGCGGGCATCGATGATGGCGCGCGCCTCGGCCGGCACCACGTTCGCACGGGTGCCGCCCTCGATCACGCCGACCGTGACGGTGACACCTCGCGCGGGGTCCTGCAGGTCATCGATCGCGATGATCTGGCGCGCCAGCTCGCGCACCGCGCTGATGCCCTTTCCGGGATCGAGGCCGGCGTGCGCCGACACGCCGCGAACCGTCATCTCGAACTGGCCCACGCCTTTGCGACTGGTCTTGAGTCCGCCACCCGGTAGCGACGGCTCGAACACCAGCACGGCAGCGCTTCGGTGCGCCTCGGCTTCAATCAAGGCGCGCGAGGTCTTGCTGCCAATCTCCTCGTCGGTTGTCCACAGCATCACCACCTGGCAGGCCTCGAGCGCGCGGGCATCGAGCAACGCGCGAGTGGCCAGCGTGGCCAGGCCGATACCGGCCTTCATGTCGAACACTCCCGGCCCGTAAAGCCGCCCCGCTTCGCGCTTGAGCGGCATCGTCTTTAGTTGCCCAACCGGCCAGACCGTGTCGAAGTGGCCAAGCATCAGGATCTGTCGCGTGCCCCGGCCGAAACCCACGCGCAGGTGATCGCCGGCGGTTGACGACGAGACACGCGTGACCGCACCGCCGAGTGCTTCGAGTCGCGACGCCAACTGCGCACCACAGCGGTTCACCGCCGCCGGATCGTCGCTCGGGGATTCGCTGGCGACCAGGGCTTCGATGAACTCGAGCAACCAGTCCTCTTGGCTGCGGCAATACTTGAGGTAGTTAGGCATGGGGCTTGGGGGCTTGGGGACCTATAATAGTTTCGTGCTGCACAGTGTTGTTGTCTCCATGATCATTTTGGCGGCTGCAGCCACCCTGGCGCAGACGCCGCAGCCGTTCCCGCGCCCGTCGACGCCGGCGACACAGAAGCCGGCCGCACCGCCGTCGAGCAAGCCTGTCGCGCCGCCTGCCCCGGCCGCTCCTGCGACGCCGGCAACACCAGCGACGCCTGCTGATCCCACGATTCCCACCGAAGCCATGCTCGGTGCACCGCTCTATCCGTCGGCGGTTTACCTGACTTCGTACGATGCCGGCCGGGGCCAGCGTTTCTATTTGTTCGGGGTCAGCGTGCCATATGCAGAGCTGGTGACGTATTACAAGACCCTGTTGAAGCAGAAAGGCGACGAACTGTTCGAGGCGCCGCCCACGCACCAGTTCGAAACCGGCCGCTATCGCGACGAATCAATGGCATTCGCGCCGAGCCTGACGATCAAGGACTTCACCTACGGGGGATCCGCGGGCTTCCCAAATCCCAAGCCTGGCGCGGAGCCCGCCCGATTCCCAACGGTGATTCAGATCGTCCCGGCCCCCAGGCCCTGATTCGCTATTCGCTCTTCACGTAAAGCTCGGCGCCGCTCTTCAGGAACTCTTCGGACTTCTCTTCCATCCCTTTGGCCGCTTCGGCGCGCACCTGCTGCGTGAGCTCCATGCTGCAGAACTTGGGTCCGCACATCGAGCAGAAGTGGGCGACCTTGGCGCCATCAGCGGGGAGTGTTTCGTCGTGATACGCGCGCGCGGTCACGGGGTCGAGTGACAGGTTGAACTGGTCTTCCCACCGGAACTCGAACCGCGCCTTCGACAGCGCATCGTCCCAGGCGCGGGCGCGCGGGTGGCCCTTGGCGAGGTCGGCGGCGTGGGCGGCAATCTGGTAGGCGATCACGCCGGCATTGACTTCATCGCGGTTAGGCAGGCCGAGGTGCTCCTTCGGAGTGACGTAGCAGAGCATGGCGGTGCCGTACCAACCGATCATCGCGGCGCCGATCGCCGAGGTGATGTGGTCGTAGCCGGGAGCCACATCGGTAGTGAGTGGGCCGAGCGTGTAGAACGGCGCCTCGGCGCACCACTCCAACTGCTTCTCCATGTTCTCCTTGATGAGATGCATGGGCACGTGGCCCGGTCCTTCGTTCATGACCTGCACGTCGTACTCCCAGGCAATCTTCGTCAGCTCGCCCTGCGTCTTCAACTCGGCAAACTGCGGCTCGTCGTTCGCGTCGGCAATCGAACCCGGGCGCAGGCCGTCGCCGAGCGAGAACGACACGTCGTAGGCTTTCATGATTTCGCAGATCTCGCGGAAGTGCGTGTAGGTGAAGTTCTCCTGGTGATGCGCCAGGCACCACTTGGCCAGGATCGAGCCGCCGCGCGAGACAATGCCGGTGAGGCGCTTGGCCGTCATCGGGATGTAGCGCAGCAGCACTCCGGCATGGACGGTGAAGTAGTCCACGCCCTGCTCGGCCTGCTCGATCAGCGTGTCGCGATAGACCTCCCAGGTGAGGTCTTCAGGACGGCCGCCGACCTTCTCGAGCGCTTGATAGATCGGCACCGTGCCGATCGGCACCGGAGAGTTGCGCATGATCCACTCGCGGGTCTCGTGGATGTTCTTGCCGGTCGACAAATCCATGACCGTGTCGGCGCCCCACAGCGTGGACCATCGCAACTTCTCCACTTCCTCTTCGATCGACGAGGAGACCGCGGAGTTGCCGATGTTGGCGTTGATCTTCACCAGGAAGTTGCGGCCGATGATCATCGGTTCGAGTTCGGGGTGATTGAGGTTGGCGGGAATGATGGCGCGTCCGCGCGCGACCTCGTCGCGGACGAAATCAGCCGGCAGACCTTCGCGCGAGGCGATGTAGGCCATCTCTGGCGTGATCTCACCCCTGCGCGCGTAGTGGAGTTGGGTCACGGGCTGGCCGGCTTTCGACGCTGCCCGGCGCGGCGCCACCCAGGACTCGCGCAGCTTCGGCAGACCGGCGCGCGGGTCGTGGCCCTGCGGACCGCTGGTGTCATACAGGCGAAGCGGCTTCTCGCCGCCGCCGAGCGCCACCTCGCGGAACGGTACTCGCAGGGCGGTCTGGCCCGCAGGCGTCTCGACCACTTGATCGTCGTAGACCTTGGTTGAATTGGGATAAGCCTCTTCGTACGTCGAGGCCGTAGGTACAGGTGTGGACTTGCTCATTCCGCTCTCCCTCCGCCCGTGTCAACGGGATCAGGTTCCAGGGTGTGTCTCAATCCAGCGGCACCGCTGATGCGGTGCCCTACAGGCAGGGCGCCCCATCATTGGGGCGCCGCCGGATACCCCTGGCGGTTCCGTCAGGTTACCACCCTCAGGGACGAGACTGGAAAGATGGCGACCTCGACCGGGACCGCATCGCGAGGCGCACAAGAAGATCGATTGGGCCGCACAAGCAGTCCGGCTTCGAATGCATGCAGGCAAGTTTCTGATATCATGCATGCATGACACGGCAACTCACCGTCAGGAACGTGCCGGCCGAGGTCGGTAAACGGCTCGACCGCCTCAGCCGTGAGCGCGGTGAAAGTCTGAATGCTGTCGTCGTCGGCATCCTCACCGACAGCGTGGGCGTCGAGGCGCGGCGCACCCGACTGCAGCGCTATGCGACCTGGTCCGAAGACGACGCCACGGCGTTTGACCAGGCCCTGTCCAGTCAGCGGGTGATTGATGCCGACCTCTGGCGTTGAACGCGTCAGCCGGCTGGTCCTCGACACCTCTGCCTATTCACACTTTCGACGCGGCCACCCCGACGTGCTCGATGCCCTCGCGCGCGCTGAACGCGTGCTGATGCCGATCACCGTGCTTGGGGAACTGGAAGCGGCATTTGAACTGGGTAACCGCGCCCGTGAAAATCGCCGGGGACTGGAAGACTTTCTCGCCGAATCGTTCGTCGATGCAATCGACACCACACCATCGGTCGCGCGACACTACGGGCGGGTATTTGCCGCGCTGAGGCGCAATGGGACACCGGTTCCGGTCAACGACATCTGGATCGCATCGGCCACACTCGATTGTGGAGGCACGCTGCTGACATTCGACCGCGACTTCGACCGCATTCCTGGAATGGATCGAATCGTGCTGCCGGCAGACCAGCGTTGACCAAGCGGCCTACCGCATCCGAGGGCGCATCCTGCGAGACCGCACCCCGCAAGGGTCGCACCTCGAAGCCTTCACCGCGCAACAACTCGGCGTAGGTGCGGTAACTGCCCGCTGAGGTATGGAAGTTATTGGGGCCCTCGTCAAACCAGGCGGTGTCTGCGTCATCTGTGGCCCTGATGGCTATTTAATCGGACGGCCGTCGGCATCGAGAATGGTGACATTGACGTAGTAAAGGTCGGTGGCCACCGACAGCGCCCTGCCATCGGCGTTGGGCATGGTCTTCCAGTCCGCGGTCGGCTGAATCACCTGCCAGACGCCCTTGGCGCCCACCTTGATTGGCATGGCGAACGCGCGCTCGTCGGCGTTCCAGCGGTACGACACTGTGCCAACCTTCTCGTCGAAGGTCAGCTCGAGCGTCGGCAGGTTCGCGTGGCGAAGATACTGATCGAATATCGGCGTCAGGTCCTGCTTCAACTCGGTGTTGAAGAACCGCACCATGTCTTCCGTCATGATGTTCTGGTACTTGAAGTGCTCGAACGTCGCGCGCACCAGGTTCCACCACTTCTGATCGTCGTTGACGACGCTCCGCAAGGTGTGGAGGAACAGCGCGCCCTTGAAGTACATGTCCTGGTTCGGGGTGCGGTGAATGCCGCGTTGCGTGATGATCGGCTCCCGGTTTCCCACTTTTTTCTTGTAGCCATTCACGTACTTCTGCGCATCGTCGTTGCCGAACAGTGCCTCGACGTAGACGCCTTCGAGATACGTCGTCCAGCCTTCCTGGATCCACATGTCCGAGACATCGGCCGCGGACACGGCGTTGCCGAACCACTCGTGACCGCTCTCGTGGATGATGATGAAATCGAACTTGAGGCTGACGCCGACTTCCGTCCAGTCGCGTTCCAGATAGCCGTTGGCGAAGCGATTGCCATAGGTGACTGCGCTCTGGTGCTCCATCCCTGAGTAGGGCACCTCAATCAGCTTGTAGCCGTCCTTAGGAAACGGGTACTTGCCGACATACTTCTCGAACGCCTCCATCATCGGCCTGGCCTGCGCGAACTGCTTCTTCGCCTTCTCGAGGCTGCCGGGCAGGACGAAGTAATCCATCGACAGTTCGCCCAGCTGCTCGGAAAACTGCACGTACTCGCCGATGTTCAGCGACACGTTATACGAGTTGATCGGGTAGTGCACACGCCAGTCCCAGCGGGAGTAGCCGTCGCCGAGATCGGTCTTGCCCATGAACTTTCCGTTCGAGACATTCATCAAGCCGTTGGGCACCGCGACGCGGATGTCGGCGCCCTCGGGCTCGTCGCGCCACTGATCCTTGCTCGGCCACCACACGCTCGAGCCTTCGCCTTCGTTCGCGGTATTCACCCAGTGGCGGCCGGCCGGGTCTTTACGGAAGGCCAAGCCGCCAAAGCGGCCCTGTTCCTGCGGCAATCCGGTGTAGTGAAAGTCGATGGCGTAAGTGCGGCCGGCACGCAGGGTCTCCGGGAAGTCGACGTACACCGTGTTGTGATCCCGCTCGTACTTGAGCGTCGTGCCAGCCAGCAGGATTTTGTCGATTCCCAAGTTGGCGTAAAGCTCCAACTGGATGCGCGTGTCGTCCTTGAGCATCTTGAAACGGATGGTGTTCTTGCCGCTGATCGAGCGCTGGTCGGGATCGATGCGAACCTCCAACTCGTAATGGAGCAGGTCGTTATTCGCACGGTAGCGTCCGTACTCACCACGCAGGACATCGAGTCGCGTCGGCGCCCTCAGTGTTGATGGCGGTTCGCGACGCGGGGCCGGGGCCGCCGATTGCGCAGACGCCAAGCCAGGGCCGCAGATGACACAGATTACGCCGATCAAAGTTCTCAGAGTGCTCAGGCGCGGGCTCATGGTCTGCCATCATATGGGACGTGCTGCCGATCGCGCTCCCCGTCGATGCGTTCATCGACCCCATTCGCGAGGCGTTGGATCGCCATCGTGCCGCGGTGCTCACGGCGGCGCCTGGCGCAGGCAAGACGACGCGCGTGCCACCAGCGCTCGTGGATCAAGGCCGGGTGTTGCTGCTGCAACCGCGCCGGGTGGCGGCCAGGGCCATGGCGCGCCGGATTGCCGACGAACGCAGCTGGACGCTGGGGCGAGAAGTGGGATGGCACATCCGCTTCGAGAAGAAGGCGTCCGCCGAGACGCGGCTGCTCGTCGTCACCGAGGGCATTCTCACCGCCTACCTCCAGGACGATCCTTTGCTGGAAGGTTTCACGACGCTGATCGTGGACGAATTCCATGAGCGCAGCATTCACGCCGACCTGGGTCTCGCGCTGGCGCGGCAGGCGTGGCTGGCGCGGCCCGAACTGCGGATCCTGGTCATGTCGGCCACGCTCGACACCGCGCCGGTCTCGCGCTTCCTGGGCGGCTGCCCCGTCATCGACGTGCCGGGTACGCTGCATCCGCTGTCGATCACCTACGGGCCTGGCCAGACGATAGCTGACGCGCTGGACGAGGTGTTGCCCACTTCGCCCGGTAGCGCGTTGTGCTTCCTGCCAGGCGCCGGCGAGATTGCGCGAGCCGCTCGCGAGACAGAGTCCGTCGCAACCCGCCACCGCGTGGAGGTGCTGCAGCTGTACGGCTCGATGGATTCCGACGCACAAGACGCGGCCCTCGGCCCGTCCCCGCGCCGCCGCGTAATCCTGGCCACCAACATCGCCGAAACCTCGCTGACGGTTCCCGGCGTGTCGATCGTGATCGACAGCGGCCAGCACAAGGTCGCGCGCTACAACGGCGAGCGTGGCGTGGACAGCCTCACGCTTGAACGCATCACCATGGATGCCGCGGATCAACGCGCCGGCCGCGCCGCGCGCCTCGGCCCCGGCACCGTGCGTCGGCTGTGGGATCAGCGTGATCGCCTGCGGCCTCACCGCGAGCCGGAGGTGCAGCGCATTGACCTGGCGCAGCCGGTGCTTTCAATCCTGGGATGGGGCGGTGATCCGGCCACGTTCGACTGGTTCGAGCGGCCGTCCGACGATCGTCTGGCCGTCGCCATTACGCTGCTCGAACGGCTTGGGCTGGTCACTGGCGGTCGGGCCACCGCCCAGGCGCAATTGCTGCGACGGCTGCCCTTGCACCCCCGACTCGCCCGGATTCTTGTTGATGGCCTGGGCTCGTTCGAAGCCGCCGCAGCCTGCGCGTGGCTCTCGGAGCCGGGCCGTACGGAAGGCGGCCACCAAACCACATCGTGCGACCTGTTGCCGATTCTCGATAGCTGGACCCGCATGCCCTTCCACTTGAAACGCATCGCCGAGAACCTGGAGCGAAACGCCGAAGCCGTGCTGGGCCCGCGCAAGGCCAGGCACATCGACGAGACGGCATTCAGGCGAGCGGTCTTCGCAGGGTATCCAGACCGCGTGGCCAGGAGGCGTAGTGCGGATCGCGTCACGCTGGCGACTGGCCATGGCGGTGTCATGGGGCGCGAGAGTGGCGTGCGGGAAGGCGAGTGGTTGGTGGCGCTCGATGTCAGCTCTGGAGTGATCCGGCTAAAGCCGGACCCGACAAATGCCACCGAGGCGATGGTCCGATCGGCGTGCCGGGTTGAGCCGGAGTGGTTGACGGCCACTCGAAGCGAGATCGTCCACAGCCTGGACGAGGCGACCGGCATCGTCCGCGCGCACGCAACCGACTGGTACGACGCCCTGGTGTTGCGCGAGCGCCTGGTGCCGGTTGATCCAGAAATCGCGTCGCCGATGCTGGCCCAGGCGTGGATCGATCGCGAACGTGACACCGGCACCGAGCGCCTGGTGCGGCGCGCCGCCTTCGCGGGTCACACGCTGGACCTGCCTGCGCTGGCGGCCCTCGCAGCCGCCGGAGCGAAAGGCTTCAAGAGTCTCGACGTGGCCGCGCACGTGCCGTGGGCGATCAAGCAGGCCATCGATCGCGACGCCCCCGAAACGCTGACCGTGCCCAGTGGCCGATCGATGCAACTCGAATATGCCACTGACGGCACGGTGTCGGTCGCGGTGAAGCTGCAAGAACTGTTCGGTCTCGCCGAGACGCCTAAGCTCGGGCCCAGGAAAACGCCGGTCACGTTCCACCTGCTCGCGCCCAACGCGAGGCCGGTGCAGACGACGCAGGATCTGATGAGTTTCTGGGCCACGACGTATCAAGAAGTTCGCAAGGAGTTACGCGGACGCTATCCACGTCATCCATGGCCAGATGATCCGTGGACAGCCACACCGACGCATCGAACGACGAAGCGGACCCGTTGACCGGGAGAGGCTATCATCGGGGATGCGCTTCATTCGACTCACCCTTCTCGCCCTCATCGTCTTCGGCATCGTCGGGCTGGGCGCGGGGTGGTACTTGGCCGGCCGCGAAGCCGGACCGGCGATCACCGTCCGGTCGCCCGATAGATTCGTCGGCCGGTCTGGTGCGCTGGATGTCGTCGCGGAATCCCCCACGCCGGTCGTGACCGTAAACGCCACGCTGGAGCAGAACGGTCAGTCGACGATGGTGTCGTCGTATGCGAACGATGGGACGCCACAGACCCAGGTCAGCCTGGCGGGGACACTGGGCAAGTCGGCACAGCCGGCGCTGGTGAACGGCCCGGCTAAGCTCACGGTCACCGCCTCGCGGCAGGTGTTCTTCGGCCTGCGGACCGTGGCAAGCTCAGTCACCAAAGACTTGCAAGTGCGACTCGACCCCCCTCGGGTTGCGGTCACCTCCATCCATCACTTCATCAACCTGGGCGGCGCGGAGTTCGTGGTGATGCGGGCGACGCCAGAGGATGTCGATGCCGGCGTCAGGGTGGGCGATGTCGAGTATCGGGCGTATCCAGGCTCAGCGGCCGGCTTGACCGATCCGGCCTTGCGCGTCGCCTTCTTCGCTTTGAAGCACGATCAGGACGCCAATGTCCGCATCTCGGCGTTTGCCCGAGACGAGGCCGGCAACGAGGCGATCACGCCCCTCGAGCATCAGCCGACCAACAAGAAGTTCCTGCAGTCGCGCATCCCCATCGACCAGCGCTTCCTCGATCGCGTGGTGCCCGCCATTGCCTCGAACACCCCCGATTTGAAGATCGACATTAATTCGCCAGAGGGTCTGCTCAAGGGCTTCCTGACCATCAATGGCGACTTGCGCAAGAAGAACGGCGAGACCATTACCGCGCTGGCGGCGAAGAGCCAGCCGAAGATGCTGTGGACCGAGGCCTTCGCACAGATGGGTAACTCGCAGGTGGAGTCACGCTTCGCCGATCGGCGCACCTACTTCTTCGAGGACAAGGAGATCGACCGGCAGGTCCACCTCGGCTTCGACCTGGCATCGGTTCAGCAGGCACCGGTGCTCGCTTCAAACACCGGAGTCATCGTGTTCGCGGACTTCCTGGGCATCTACGGCAACTGCGTGATCATCGACCACGGCCTGGGCGTCCAGTCGCTCTACGCGCACCTGTCATCGATTGGCATCAAGGTCGGCGACACGGTGACGAAGGGCCAGGAATTAGGCCGCACCGGCGCGACTGGACTAGCCGGCGGCGACCACTTGCACTTCACGATCCTGTTGCAGGGTGTGCCAGTGAACCCCGTCGAGTGGTGGGATCAGCATTGGCTGCAAGATCGCGTGTTGCGGAAGATCCGCGACGCCGGCGGATCACGCTGAATGGATCCTTTCCGGCGGGCGGACTGATGGCCTTCTCGGCGCGCAGGTCGAGCGACGCCACCGGGGCAACCGGTTCTTGGCCGGATCGGCCAGCAGCACGCGCTTCTCCGGCACCGGGCCGGGGACCGGGAACTGCGGCCCGCCGGCACACCTCATTCAGCGAACCAGCAGGTCCAGTTCATCCGCGTCGAGACCGGCCTCACGATAGTACTTTCGACAGAACTCGAGAGCAGTGAAGCCATCCTCGTAGGCCGCCAGGCTACCGCCGACCGGCTTGTCCAGATAAATGAGGCCACCCTCGACGACGAACATGATCAAGGCAGGTTCTGGCGAGTCCGGCGTGATCACCAGCGTGTGGGCTTCGCCGGCGGGTTCGTAGATAAACGTTCCAGGTTTTGCGACCCAATCGTGTTCCAGATACCGCCAGTGACCGCGCATCGTATAACCACGCACCGTGCCCACGTGGTAGTGCGTGCCAAGCTGGGCGCCCGGGAGCCCCTTCAGAACAACGCTGAACCCCCCGGAGGTGACGTTGAAGTGGCAGGGCTGGATCCAGACACCATCCGCATACGGAACCCAGTGACGCCCCTCTTCGAGGTTGATGTTGGCAATGAAGTGTTCGCGGCTTCGACGACTGGGATCCAGGCCGTCGGTAAAACTGTTGAATGTGGTGATAGGCAAGCGTGTCCCCTCATATGTTAGGCGGCTCGAGCCGAGCCGCGCGGGTTGAAGTGGAGAGACGGTAATCAACCGTCAACTAATTCGGGCTAGCCTCTAAGATGCTGAAGGCTGTCCCCGTTCCCAAGACACGTGTCAGACTGAATCCGGTGACGGCAAACAGCTCCTTGTACTCTTCCTCGGTCCGTTGCCGCGCCTCGCCACCAAATGTCATCATTGCGATGTCGAGGACGGCAATCCCGATGTCCGGCTGGCCTGGGACTGGTACCATCTCGACGACCAGCAGACGGTTTCCGGATTTCATTCGTTCGCGGCACCGCATCAGGATTGACCGACACGCTACATCCGGCCAGTCGTGTAGAACCTGGCTCAGGATCCAGACATCTCCTCCAATTTCCATCGGGTCAAAGAAGCTTCCGCCGACCAAATCGCACCGATCACGCACCCCACGTGCTTTCAACAGATGGTCGGCGTCTGGCAACACGTCCGGCCGGTCGAACAGAGTGCCACGAACTCCGGGATTGTCGGCGACGATTGAAGCTACGAGCGAGCCGGCTCCCGCGCCGATATCTACGACCATCGTCACACCACTCCACGGATAAGCCGCCGCAATCGCCGCCTGCTCATCTTTGCGAATCTCCGCCAGGCCTCGGTTGAAGGCTACGTTGTCTTCTGGGTGATCACGCATGTAGTCCCATACGCTCTGCCCAAGGGCGCAGTCGTGCGCGGCTAGTCCCGTTTCGAGGCTGCGCCCGAGCGCGGCACAAGACTTCACGAACTGGTCCGACGTGGCGAACAGCGCGTAGTTACGGAGACCGCCAGGGGCATCCCGAAACAGATTCGATATTTCAGTATTGACGAACGTGGACGGCGCCACTTCGCGGAACACTCCGAACGCCGTCAGCGCCCGCAAGGCCCTGACGGTGGACAGGGGATGAAGACCTGCCTGCCTCGCCAATTCCGCCGCGTGGACCGGTTCACCATCGAGAAGATCCGGCACTCTTGCCCGAATCAGCCTCCCGAGGAGGGGTGCGAAAGACATGTGAGACAGAATGGACATCGCAGCTTCGAAGCTGGATCGGGGAACCGTTGCGGACACGCGCCCTCCTCAGGTCTGAGACGAAACGTGGGTTCATTGCACCGAATATTGCTGTGAGAACATCCGGAGTCGAGCTGATCGCAATTGGGGGCACCTCGCCGCGGGAACTCCAGCAGTCAGGAACCGGAGACGGCGCCGAGAATTCACCTGCCCGGCACTTCACTTCACGGCCTGCTGCAACACCTGAGCCGCCTGCTCAACCTGCGCCGCCAGGGCGTTCACCGCAGCAGACACAGTGCGCACGCCGCCCTGCGCTTCGGTGAAGCGGCCCTCTTCCAGTCCCTCGCGAATCTGCGGCATCGTCTTCACGCCGTAGCCGGTGTAGAAGCCCGGTGCGTAAATCTGGTGCTTGAACCACTCGCGGCGCGGCAGGCCTTCCGTGTTACCCAATTTCCGCTCTGACGTGATCAGTAACTGATTGAGCGCCTGCAGCTCCTTGCGGCCGAGCAACGTGGCGGTATTGGCGCGGCCAAGAGAGC
Source organism: Acidobacteriota bacterium (assembly GCA_031364805.1). Lineage (GTDB taxonomy): Bacteria > Acidobacteriota > Vicinamibacteria > Vicinamibacterales > UBA2999 > 12-FULL-67-14b. The sequence goes on along the minus strand of JANLWW010000032.1, from coordinate 35,216 downwards.
CATAGGCCTTCTCGAATGCACGGCCGGCGTCGCGCAGCTTCTCAACCGCGGCGCGCACCGGCTTCATGTCCACCTTTGACTCCTTCTTGGCCTCGGCCAGCTTCTCGATCTCGGCCACGTAGCGCAGCAGCGTGTCGGCAGTGTCGGTGAACTGGAACGGCAGCACCGGGGCGTCCGCCAGGCGCAGAAGAAGAGTGCCGGTCAACTGCGATAGCGTTCGGCCGTAGCTGTAGTCGGTGTCTGAATAAGTCTGGTACCACTTCACCGTATCGTAGGCCGAGTGATACACGCCGCCAGGGCTCTCGCCACCGAAGCCGACGTTCAGTGCCGACAACGTCAGGTGCTGCAGGAACGGCGTGAAGTCAGATCCCGATCCGAGCGGCGCAATGCGCAGCGAGGGATCGGACTCGGCTGCCTTGCGGTCCATTTCGGCCTCGCCTAGCACCGCTCGGCGGCGCGCTTCCTCGAACACCGGCTTGCCGGTGCGCGGATCCATGACGTCCTTCGCCACTTCGCCCAGGAACTGCTGCAGGCCGTGCGAACCACCGGCGTTCAGCCAGCCCTTCCCGGTGCCGTCGGTGTTGATGTAGACGGCGGCCTTCTGCTTTAGTTCGGCGTCGTGCTTCTCGGCCCACTCGGTGGAGCCGAGCAGTCCCCAGTCCTCACCGTCCCACAGCGCCAGCTTTATCGTGCGCGACGGCCGCCAGCCCGTTTTTAGCAGCTCGCCCAGACCGCGAGCGGTCTCCATTAACGCGGAAGCACCACTGATCGGGTCGTCCGCTCCCATGACCCACGCATCGTGGTGGTTACCGAAGATCACCCACTCATCGGCGCGCGTAGTCCCGGTAATGGTCACCATGACGTTGTAAAGCGGACGGTTCTTCCACTCGAACGACAGTTTCATGTGCAGCTGCGCCGGGCCCGGACCCAGGTGATACGTCACCGGCAGCGCGCCGCGCCACTCTGCCGGGGCGACGGGCCCCCTCAACTGCTTAAGAATCGGCAGTGCGTCACCATAGGAAATCGGCAGCACGGGAATCTTGAGGATGGTCTGCGAATCTTCGCGGCGATTCTTCCGGCCGCCGGCTTCACTGCCCCAACCAGGCGTGATCGGATCGCCAGGATGGACCGGCATGTCCATGACGCTGCCGCGCTGCGCGCCGAACTCCGGACGATACGGTCCTGCCGGATAGACGTCGCCAGCGAAGTAGCCATCGTCTTTCGGGTCGGAATAGATCAGGCAACCGATGGCGCCGTTCTCGTACGCGACCTTGGGCTTGATGCCACGCCAGCCGGCGCCGTAGCGCGCCAGTACGATCTTCCCTTTTACGCTGATGCCGAGCTGCTTCAGTCGCTCGAAGTCGGCAGGCATGCCGTAGTTCACGTAAACCACTTCGCCCGTGACGTCGCCGTCACCGGAGTAGGCGTTATAAAGCGGCGTCTGGTCGCCCGAGTCCGGATCTTCAGGCAGCACCGGCTCCTTGAGCTTGAGCGAGTACTTCACTGGCGCCACCAGCTCCACGCTGGTCTCGAGCGGCCAGGGCATCATCGCCTCGAACTCCTCGATGCGAGCGTCGAGGCCGAACGACTTGAACTTGGCGAGCGCCCAGTCTGCCACCCGCTTCGAGGACGGCTGTCCGGCGACGTGCGAGTCGCCGGCCATCGCTTCCATGTACTCCTTGAGACGAGCGGAGTCTGGGAACTTCCGGAACTGCTCCTCGCGCTGCCGTTGCGCGGCAATGGCGTCATCGGGGAAGCCCCGAAGGCCCGGCGACTGCGCGTGAGACGGCCCCAGGCCGGCGACGACAAGGGTGATGGCAACGGCGGCAACGGTCGCGAGACGACGCATGGGTGATCCTCTGGGTATGACGGGAAACTACTGTTCTGTCAGGCGTCCGTATTTCTTCAGAATGGCGCGCAGCTGATCTTGCGGCAGGGCGTAAATGGTGTTGCCGTTGATGCCGGTCATGGTCCGGCCCGCGACCATGGCGTTGATGATGGCCTCCTCGGTCGCGTCGACGGTCGCGTCGAACAACGGATCGATCTCGTCGTTGGACAACATGGTGACCGGCTTCACGCCGTCCCGGCCGGCCGCGCCGCGATTGGCGGTTGAGAACGCCAGGAAGAGGTCGCCGGAACCGTTGCCGGCCGTGCCACCCGTGCGGCCAATGCCCAAGCCGATGCGCTGGGCGATACGGCGCAACTGGTGCGGCAGCAGCGGCGCGTCGGTGGCGGCAATCGCGATAATTGAGCCGCGCCCGCCCGCATCCTGCGCCGGCGGCGGCGGCGCGAAGTCCATGGTGGCCCGGAAGCCCGTGATTTCGCGGCCGACCGGCACGCCGGCAATGGTCAGTTGGCGGCGGCCCCCGAAGTTGGCTTGCACGAGCACACCCACAGTGTGCTTCCCGCCGCCCGTCTCTACCACTCGCGATGATGTCCCTGTGCCACACTTGAAGCCCAGACAGCTCATGCCCGTGCCGCCGCCGACGTTGCCCTCAGCGACCGGCCCACTGGTCGCGGCATCAAGCGCCGCGGTCACGTGGTCAGGCTTCACGTGAAAGCCGTACATGTCGTTGAGCGTTCCGTCGTAGGTCTCGGCGACCACGGGATAGGCAAACCACACGTAGGCGATCAGCGGTGCGAAATACTTGTGCTTCGACATCCAGCCGAGTGCGGCGTCGCGCACCACGCCAACACTGCCGGTGTTGGTGATGAGGATGGGCGTTTCCAGGAACCCTGATTCGCTGATCCACTGCGTCCCGGTCATGTCGCCGTTGCCGTTCAACACGTGGGTCGCGGCGAACACGGGATCAAAGGTCTTGCCGCGCGGGAGGATAGCGGTCACTCCGGTGCGGATCGGCCCTTTCCCTTCGACCAGTTTGCCTTCACCTGAGATCAGGGTGGTGAAGCCGACCTCGATACCGGCCACGTCGGTGATCGCGTTGAGCGCACCAGGCGTTCCCTGGAACGGCACACCGAGATCACGCGCACGTGGGGCACGCTGCGCGCCCACGAATGTGCCGGCCACCAGTGCAAGACCAACCACCAGGGCCAACGGAAGAGGTTTCGGCATCCCGCAACTATAGACCGTCCTTTGGATGAGCCCGCGCGTTCGGGCTTTGGGGTATCCTCGCTCGATGAAGCGCACGCTTGCTGCCGTAGTTTTGTCTCTGATTGTCGCCGGTCCTGCGGTTGCGCAAGACAAGACGAAACCCGCCGCGCCTCCACCGACCATCGTGCAGAAGGTCCGCGATGCCATTGCGCAAAACGACTTCGTCAAGGCCGAGAAGCTGGTGCTCGACGACATGGCGGCGAACGGCACCACGCCGATTGCCGTCGAAGCTTTCTCGTGGCTGAGCCGCGGCGCCGTCGCCGCAAAGAACTACGACGCGGCCATCACCTACGCCGCGCGCACTTACGAGATTGTCGAGGAGCAACTGAAGACGCGCAAGCTCGATAACGAACCGCGGCTGCCGACCGCGCTCGGCGCGGCCATCGAAGTCACCGCCCTTGCCACGGCCGGTCAGGGCCGCCGTTCAGAAGCCGTCCTCTACCTGCGCCGCGAAGCCGACACCTACAAGAACACATCGATCGTCGCGCGCCTGAACAAGAACTTGAACCTGCTGAGCCTCGAAGGGGAACCGGCATTGGCGTGGACCACCTCCGAATGGCTGGGACCCAAGCCGCCGACCGCCGCCGAGATGAAGGGCAAGCCTGTCGTGCTGTTCCTGTGGGCGCACTGGTGCGGCGACTGCAAGAAGTTTGCACCGGTCCTCGACGAAATCGTCAAGAAGTACCGCCACACGGGCCTCACCTTGATCGCACCGACGCAGCGCTTTGGCTACGTGGCGCAGCGCCAGACGGCCACGCCTGCTGAGGAGTTGGTCTACATCGAGCAGATTCGCGACGAGTTCTATCCGTGGATGAAGACGGTGTCGGCGCCGGTCAGCAACGCCGTATATGAGGCGTATGGCGTGTCGACGACGCCGACGCTGGTGTTCATCGACCGCGACGGCAAGGTGTCAAAGTACATTCCGGGCCAGCTCACCGCCGAGCAGCTGGAACCATTGTTCCAGGCGATCGTGGCTCCGCTCAGTTCGGCGAAGTAAGCGTCAGGGACGACGCAGCAGATAGCCTGCACGCTTCGTTATCACCTGCTTTGCCAATGCTTCTGGCATGGGCAACTTGAGTGCGCGATCGCTGGTTTCGATCGCCAGGTCGTAGGAGCCGACCGCCGCATACGCCTCCGCCAGCCCGAATAGCGCCTGCGGATTCGCCGCATCCAGGCGAATCGCCTCCTGCAGGTGCTTCAGCGCATCACCGGTCTTTCCCTGAGCAAGCATCACTTGTCCGAGGTTGCCGTGAGCCAGCGCGTAGCCCGGCCTCCGCTCGATGGCCGCGCGAAACGCACTCACCGCTTCCGGCAACCGGCCGGCCTGAGCAAGTGCGGTTCCGAGGTTGAAGTGCGCCGCAGCCGAGTCTGGCTTCAATGCTACCGACGCCTCGAAGTGCCGCACCGCGGGCGCCATCTGCCCAACGCCCATGTACAGCAACGCCACATCGTCGTGGAGCTCGGTGTCCCTGGGATCGACGCGCAACATGGTCTCGTAGCCGGCGATGTCCTCGACGGTCATCTTCGTCATGATCTGGTCGCTCATCACCTGGCGATCGCGATCGCTGGTCGCCAGCAGCTGGAACCAGAGGTCACCCATCTCGTCTTTCGAGCGCTGGCCCCAATAGACCCGGGCCGGCGGCAGCTGCGGGTTGCGCACGTTGTCGGCCGAGTTGTCGTAGGTGTACTCCATCGACAGCCGGGTTCCCTTTGGCAGCCGGATCGGCGCGACGTGCCGGTAGACATGCTGCCACCGGAAATCCCAATCGGTGATGTGCATGACCAGCTGGGTGGTGCCGTCCGGCAGGTGCGCGGTGCCACGGATCTCGCGCGCCCGATAGTGCGCATGAGGCTGGATCGCGAGCAGGTCGGCATCGACGGGCAACGTGTAAGCGTCGCGAATCACGTAGCGTGACTCACCCGGAGGAATCTCGATGCCCTGCGAGCCGAGCCGAAGAATCGTCGGCGTGCGCGTTGGTGGACGGTCGCTGAAGAACAGGCCAATCTCCGGCTGCACCTGCTCGACCGCTCCACTCGGCTGCAAGTGGAGTTGCACGACGAGGTCGCTGCCGGGTTCAAGCGTCCACGCCAGGTCCGCCGGGACGAGCGGCGCCACCTGGCCTGGCGTCCATCCCAGGAAGTGGCCGTCTGGATATTCGGCCGAACGCGGCATCAGGCCGTCGTAGCCAGGCAGCGGATCGGCGTCGTCCAGTTGCCGGGTCGCCGCGGTGCGGTCGATGCGAATGTTGGCGTGGTGCACGACGCGGCCATTGCCCGGGTGGAACTCGATGCCGCGAACGTAGGTGCGCTTCGTGACCGGCAACCGGATGGCGAAAATGCGGAACGCGTCAGTCGGTTGCGCCTGCAGGGTGAAGGGCGTTGGGGGCTTCACGATCAGGTCCGGCTTGCCCAACAGCCACCCGTCTGGCAGATCGGGGACCGGTGGTAACGGGCCGGCACCCTGCTGAGCACCACCGGCAGCCCACGCTTCGAGGGTCGCGATCTGCTTGTCGCTGAGCGGATCCTGGCCGACAAAATGACCGACGCCAGGTTCCACCTTCCACGGCGGCATGAAGCGGCTCTTGGTGACCGTGGCAATCTGGGTCGCCCGTCGCCGGACCTCGTCGTAGGTGGTCAGGCTGAATGGCGCGGGACCGCCCTTGCGATGGCACGACACGCACGACGTGAAAACGATCGGCGCGACATCGCGTGTGAAGGTCACTTCCTGCGCTTCCGCGCCCTGTGGAAGTGAAAAATGAAAAATGAAAAGTGAAAAAATGAGGACTGCGATTCTCACTTGATCAGATCCGAGAGGAAACAACCGACGGCCTGCGTTTCACGCACGGCGACTGCCTTGCCCTGAACGATGGTCTCGAGCGCGCGTTCGAGCGTGCGCTCGGTCGGCTGCGGGCGATCCTTGCCAAACTCGATATACCTGTCGTCGATGCGGCCCCGATACAACACGCGGCCGCCGGCGCCGATCACGGCGACCTCCGGCGTCACTTGTACGGCCGTGTGCTTGACGAGTTCCTGGGCGGTGTCGCGGACGGCCGGCAGCGCGTAGCCGAACTTCCTCAGGTGTTCACGAATTACCGCCGGCGTGTCGGTACCGGCGGGATAGACCAGCGTGAAGCTGATGCCTCGCTGCTTGAACCGTGCCGCAAGGTTCTGAATATCTGGCGCATAGCGATTAGAGATTGGGCAGTCGGTGGTGGTGAAGACCAGGACCGTGGCGACCTGCCGTGGCGGCAGCGCGAGGGGGTTGACTGACCGTCCGGCCAGGTCCAGCACGCGCACCGGGTCTGCCGCGGCCGCACCGGCGGTCGTCACGAGCAGGACCAGGATGGCCAGGGCCTTTCGGGTCACGAAACCAGTATAGGGCGGGGTGGCGCTGGTAGGGTGGGTCGGGCCACGTAAGCAAGAAGGGCGGATGAGGGTTTGTCCCCCACCCGCCCAACCTGCCTTACCTGCCCTACCTGAATGAAACTACCAGCTCAGGTCGGCGCCGACGCGGATGATGCGGCCCTGGATGATCACCGAGGGCTGCTTGTAGGTGGCGGCACCAAACTGCGCGGTGGTGACCGAGGAGTAGTCGTCCGAGTTAAGCGCATTGAAGAAGTCAATCTTCGGCGTCATGCGGAAGGCGCCGAACTCGAAGCGCTTGCTGACCGAGAAGTCGACCTGGTTGATGCGTGGGGTGTACTCGGTCTCCGGCGCAACGAGCGGCACCTGGAGATTCGCCAGTCCACTGGTGGCAAGTTCCGGCAGCACCAGAGCGCCCGGGGTGCACGGACCCGTGCAGTTGGCGGCGTAGCGAGTGGTCGGGGTCAACTGCCAGTAAGTGGCCTGGCCGTTGGGACGGTCGAAGCCGGTGCCGGCGGTGAAGCCGCCGTAGGCTTGCGCCGCCGAGCCCACCAGGTAACCGTTCAGGCTTTGCCAAGAACCGCTGACCGAGAGACCGAAGAACGGCAGCGGATAGAGAACCGTCGCCTTGAACTGCTTCTGCCACGGAATGCCGCTCTTCGACTGGTCGCAGTAGAGCGAGCGGTTCGGGTCGCTGGCCGCCGAGACGCAGACGTCGTTGATTGAGCGCTCCAGGTTGAAGCCACCAAAAGCGCGGACGCCGCGAGCCAGGCGCGCGTTGAAGTTGATGTCCAGTCCGTTGTAGACACGCTTCATATCGTCGCTGGTGCTGTCGATGTTGGCCACCTGGCCGCGAAACTCGGGCTTGATAACGTATGCGGGGATCACGCTGCCGTCGAGCGGGCTGACAACATTGAACGTGTTGTAGCTGGCCGCGGTCAGCAGCGAGTTCTGGCGCACCGTCAGGTTCTTGAAGTCGATGCGGTAGAACTCGGCCGCCAGCGAGAAGCCATTGAACAGCTCGCGCGTGATGCCGACGTTGATGGCCTGCGAGTACGGCCGCTTGATGTCGGGATCGAACTGTGCCAGCGACCGCACACCGAAGTTGGTGGGCAGGTTGACGAAGTTGATCTCGCATCCGGCGGTCAGGTAGACACAGCCACGCTCGCCCTGGGCGATGTCGTCGCTGTTCGAATCGGTCCACGGCAGCGTGGCGGTGGTCAGCGCGGTCGGGTTGTAGAGCTGGGCAAACCCGGTCGTCTGCGCGGTCACGAACTTGTTGAAGCCGGCGCGGATGGCGGTCTTGCCGTTGCCCGAGATGTCGTAAACCGCTGACACGCGAGGCGAGACGTCCGACCAGGTCGGGAAGGCAATGTCGCCGTAGGCGGGCACGTTAGCGAAGCGGCCAACCTGCGCCGACTGGCCGATAATCTTCTGCTTGTTGAGGTCGAAGCGGAGACCGACGTTCAGGGTCAGCCGGTCCATGCTCCAGGTGTCCTGCGCGTAGACACCGAAGTTGGTGTCGAGCGATTCCTCAACCCGCAACGGGGTGTTCAACACGGAGACCTGGATCGGCACGCCGTTGTTATAGGTCTGGTACAGATCACCGTTGGCGTTGTTGTAGCGGGGATACTTGCCGAACTGGTGCGACGCGCCCACCTTGATGGCGTGCGCTCCCGTCACGTACGACAGCGCGCCCTGCACGTTGTAGCGGTCTGGATAGTTGCCGAGCTGCGCACCAGAGGCGCCCCACAGCAGGCCGGTGCTGGTGTCGTTGCGCCGCACGTTGCGATACCACGCCGCGGTGCCACGCTCGGCGAGAATGCCGGGCTGGTAGAGGTTGTCGTAGCGCTCGCGATTGTACGAAGTGCCCAACTCGAGCAACATCTTCGACGACATGGTTGACGTCCACTTCAGCGAACCGGTCGAGAAGTTCGGCGTGTTCCAGATCACCGATGCGGTCTTCGGGTCGGTGTTAGCGCCCATCGCGTGGCCACGCAGGCGGAACGCGCGGTCCATGTACATCGCCACCTTGTTGCGCTCGGACGCCTGCCAGGTGAGACGCACCACCGGGTTATTCATCTTTTCGTCCGAAATGCCCTGATCGCACTGAGCGGCGCCCGTGCGGCACTGCTGGAAGCCGACCGGGAACGACACGTTGTCTGGCGTGTAGAACGTGTTGGCGATCGGGCGATCGTACTTGGCGCGGCGGAAGGCGCCGAAGAACCACAGCTTGTTCTTCATGATCGGGCCGCCCTGCTCGACGTTGAACTCGTAGAAGTTGTCGATTTTGTCCACGGCGCTGACGCCAATGGCGCGCAGGTCGTCGGTGAGGTTGTTACCCTGCCATTCCTTCGGCGACTTGAAGCCCTTGGCGCCGCCGCGGAACTGGTTGCCGCCGTCCTTGGGAATCAGGTTCATGTTGACGCCACCCGTGAGGGTCTCGGCGTTGCCGCCAGCCGTCTGGTAGACGGCTTCCTGCGTCATCGTTTCGTTGTGATACGCCTGCACGGCGCCGTCGCCCATCAGGCCGTTGGTCATCATGCCGTCGACCAGCACCACGGTCTGGGCGCCGCCCTGGCCGCGCACCGCGAAGTAGGTCTGCTGCATCGCGCGCGAGCCGCCCACGTCGGGCACGTTCAGCGTCACGCCGACGACCAGCTGGCCGAGGCCCTGGATGGTGCCGGCGGTCGGTACCGCGCTCAGCACGTCGCGGGTCAGCACCTGCTGCTTGGCGTTGCTTTGCACGTCCACCACGGGCGAAGCACCGGAGACCGTCACCGATTCCTGCAGGGTTCCGACGGCCAGGTCGATGTTGATCGTGGCCGTGAAGTTGCCCTGCAATTCGACGCCGTCGCGAATGACGGTGTTGAAACCGGGCAGGGTGTAGGTGAGCTTGTAGGTGCCGGGCCGCAGGTCGGTAATGCGGTAACCGCCGTTCTCATCGGTGATCGCCGAACGCACGCCCTCGATCAGCGCCGGGCTCGCCGCTTCCACCGTCACACCGGGCATCACTGCGCCCGAGGTGTCTTTCACCGTTCCAGTAAACACACTCTGTGCGCGCGCGATCGCGGGCACGAATATGAGACTTGCGAGTACAACAAAGAATGTTCTTACAAAGAACCGTCGCGCCATCTGTTTCCCCCAATCGGCGAACGAGTAACCCGACAACATTGGCCGAACGGCCAACGCGAGCACACTTCGCCAAGAGCAACAGAAACGGTAGCGCCGTGACATGGTTCCGTCAATCGCGAAGTGTCTTCAGGCAATCCAGTTTTTTGGAATGCAGAGCGGAAATGAAAGAGCCGCGACCCATCAGCGATGAAGCGCGGCTCGTGTCGACGCCGCGTTGCTCGCTGGCGCGAGACAACGCGTTACAAGAACTGATATCTAGTGACCAGCGGTCGTCGCGGCCTTCACGTTGACTTTGATGTATGCCGTGGACCAGCAGCATTGGAACCCGCCGCCGCCAACACCAGACGAATCATTGCCTTCGATCCGAATCACGTATTCGCCGGGCATCGAGAACGTCGCGGTCGTCGAGATGCGGTCCTTCTCGACGGCGGGCGTCGCATCGGCGAAAGTCACGTCGCCAGGCCCGCGGTACTTCGTCATCGTCGCCGAGAGGCGCAGACGCCGGGCCGCCGGCGCGCCGCCGGGAGGAGGCGCCGCCGCCCCGCCACCGGTGGGCGTTTCTTCGTGGCCATCGTCGGTCAACCATGCGCTGATGGTGACGGGCTGACCGACCACGCCGGCCATGACGGGCGCCGCCGACAGCTGCTTGGGTGGACCGGTCAGCGCTTCGCCGTTTTCGGAGAACTTGAACACCGGCGGCTTGTTGCCCATGGCGGCATCGAGGAACGGCTCAATCTGGTAACCCTTGGTGAGGCCGAAGGGCACCGATACGGTCTTGCCGTTGGCGGTGAGCGTCCAGGTGAGCTTCTTGTCGCCGAAGTCTTTCGGCACCTTGATGGCAATGGTGCCCCAGCCACGGCCGACCACGAAGTGCGTGGGCTGTCCCTGGTCGGGACCGCCGGGCTCGATGCGGTTCTCGGGACCGATCGGAATGTCGAGAGTCTGCTTCTTGTTGCGGTTGTAGTAGCCAATCAACAGCGTGTAGGTGCCGTCGGTGTTCTGGTACCAACCTTCGAAGGCCGGATAGATGTTCTGCCCCGCATCCTTAAGCGGCTCCATCACGAGCTGCCTGGCCGCCACCTGGGTGCCAGCGGCAAGACACGCCGCGGCGGCGAGAACAAGGGCGGTGCGCCCCATGAATCGGAATGCCATCTGAAAAACTCCTGCGCAAATAGTGAGGGGGTGCCGTTGCTGGCACCCCCTCGGTGAAAACAGGTTACGGCTTACTGCTGCTGCCGGTCGGTCGTGGCCGCGAGCTTGGTCTTGCGAGCCTCGACTTCCTTGTTGAAGTCGTCGTCACCCATGTAGGTAATGTTAATCCACGCGTGCGCCATTTCGTCGACCGTGCGATCACCCCAGCCGATCCACTGGGTCGGGTCCGGGTTGCTCTTCTTGGCGGCGGTGTTGTCGTGCCACGCGGTGATCTTGATGATCGTGCCCTTCGGCAGCAGCGGCGCGTAGTCGTCGGCGAACACGTAATTGTTCATCCAGTTGAACTCGAAGTTCGGGACGTAGCCCAGAACCTGCTGCGTGCCGTTCGGCAGGATGGCTTCGACCATCATTGCCTTGCCGCGCAGGTGCATGTGGGGCTGGAAGTTCTCGACGCGGCCGGCGCGGCGCATCACGTGGAAGTTCTGGCCCACGCTGATCGAGTTCGGCGCGATGTCGAGGTTGCGGTTGCCACCGGTGACGCCGCTGTAGAGCGACAGCGCGGTGCGGTACTTCGGCTCCTGGCCCTTGGGGTAGAAGTAGATACCGAGTTCGACGTCGTCGGTGACGTCTTCGCCGGCGGCGCTGTAGTGAATGTCCCAGCGAATCTTCGAGCCGGGGAGCATCAGCTTGCCGGTGTTCGGACGCATCAGCTCGCCCTGCTTGTTGACAGCCCATTCCATGAACAGGCCGGCGCCGCTGTCAGCATCGGCGTTGTTCAGCATCGCCTGGACTTCTTTCTCGTCCTGCATCAGGTAGGCGAGGGCGTGGTGCGTGATCTTGCGGCCCTTCAGCGTGCCCGGGCGCATCTCGATGGCGCGCACCCAACGGGGCTCGGTCAGGCCGGTCTCGACGACGGGCTTGTACCAGGCGTCCATGGCGACGGCCTTCTGGGTGTAGTTGGGCGACTTGACGACCAGGTCGGGCGGACCGCCGAACTTGCTGGCGTAGTTCCAGCCGTTGCCGTCGTTCCACGTCTTCGCGACAGGCATGTCCTTCGGGTCGCCCTTCGGCGCGCCGTTGGCAGCCCACTTCACGATGGTGTCGATTTCCTTGTCGCTGAGCGAACGGTCATCCTTGTAGTGCTGGATGCCGACCGTCTTGTCGATGTGCCAGGGCGGCATGTTGCGCGACGCCACGCGTTCACGAATCGAGCGGGCCCACGGACGGGCCTCTTCGAACGTGGTCAGCGAAAACGGCGCGATCGAATCCGGACGGTGACACGACTCGCACTTGTTCTGAAAAATCGGCGCGACGTCTTTCGTGAACGTCGGCGTTGCGGTCGTCTGAGCTGACAGTGACGCTGGAAGAGCCAGAAGGCCCATCACGCCCACCGCCCCAGTCAAAACCCGGCCGAAGATACCGTTAGCCATTTCCCCTCCGAAAATGTGACCGAATAGTTCGCGGTTGGGGAGTGTACACGCTAAGGAACAGCTTGTCACTCCTGCGCTAGCCTAATGGCTACCATCACTTCCGCAAATGCTGCCGGCCTGATTATCGGCGTGGCAACAGCCCTATTTTAGGCCAGTTTGCGGAGAATCAAGCTCTTCAGGTAATACGTTTCCGGAACGCCCAAAAGCACCGGGTGGTCCCGCCCCTGCATGCGTTTTTCCACCACAGTTACGGGGATATGAGCGTCGACCGAGGCGTCGAAAACGGCCTGGCCGAACATGCCTTCGTCAACGTTGTAGGAGCAACTGCAGGTGATCAGGTAGCCGCCGGGCGCCAGCAGCCGCAGGGCTCGCAGGTTGATTTCCTTGTAGCCGGCCAGCGCGTTCTGGACCGCGGCCTTGTTCTTGGCGAACGCCGGCGGGTCGAGCACGATGGTGTCGTAGCGGGCGCCTTCCCGTTCGAGGTGCCGCAGCTCGTCGAAGACGTTGGCTTCGCGGGCGATCAGGTTGGTGATGCCGTTGGCGGCGGCGTTGGCGGTGATGCGCACCACGGCGTCGGCCGAGACATCGAGGGCCTCGACGCTCTGACAGCGCGGCGCCAGGGCGAGCGCGAAGCCGCCGTTGTAGCTAAAGCAGTCGAGCAAGGCACCATGCGCGTAACGCGCGGCCGCCTGGCGGTTCTCCCGTTGATCGAGAAACAAGCCCGTCTTCTGCCCGCGCCACGGGTCAACGTCGTAGGTGACGCTGCCTTCGCGCGCGGCAATGGTCTCGGGCACCGCGCCGTGTACGACCTCCACTTTCTGCTCGAGGCCCTCGAGCAGACGGACTTTCGGATCGTTCCGCGCCAGCACGCCTTTCGCTCCGGTCAGTTCCACCAGCAGCCGCACCAGCGTCGGCGTGAGCCGATCCATGCCTTGCGAAAGCGCCTGCATCACCAGGTAGTCGCCGTAGCGATCGACGACCAGGGACGGCATCAGGTCCGCTTCTCCGTGCACCAGGCGGTAGGCGGTGGCGTCGATCTCGAGAATCTCGCGAAAGCCGATCGCATCCTCGAGCCGCGCGCGCCAGAACGCATCGTCGATCGCCCGATCGTCGCGCGAGATCATCCGCAAGGTAATTTGTGACTGGTCGCTGAACAACGCGTGTCCGAGGTCGCGATTGCGTGGGCCGCGCACGTTGACGACGATGCCGGGTTCGACGTCGGTGACGTCCATGACGTCGGAGCGGTAGATCCATGGATGGCCGCCGCGAATGCGATCCTCGCCCTTGGCGTTGACAATTGCAGTGGCGCTCACCTCTCTATAGTGTCACGGCGTTAGAATCGGGCATGCACATCGCCCTCGGTGCCGACCACGCCGGCTTTCACCTCAAGGACTCGTTGAAGCGGACGCTCGACGACCTGGGCGTCACCTACCACGATTTCGGCACCGACTCGGCCGAGTCCGTGGACTACCCCGACTTCGCGCATGCGGTTGCTCAAGGCGTGGCGACCGGACAGTTCGAGCGCGGCATCCTGGTGTGCGGCACCGGCATCGGGATGGCGATTGCCGCCAACAAGGTGCCGGGCGTGCGCGCCGCGGCGATCGTCGATACCGACACCGCCAAGCTGGCGCGCGAGCACAACGACCTGAACGTGCTGACGCTCGGCGCCCGAGTCACCCCTGAGGTGCGCGCTCGCGAGATCGTGAGAGCGTTTCTGGCGACGCCGTTCGCGGGTGGCCGCCATGCCAATCGCGTCGGCAAGATTCACGCGATTGAACGGTAGAATTAGATCCGCCACATGAACAACCTGTCATTGATGCAGCGTTCCCTTGCGCAATCGGATCCCGAGATTGCCGCGGCCATCGCCAACGAAACCACGCGCCAGGCCGAAGGGCTGGAGCTGATCGCGTCCGAAAACTTCGTCAGCAGTGCGGTGCTCGAAGCCGTCGGCTCGGTGATGACGAACAAGTACGCCGAGGGCTACCCGGGCAAGCGTTACTACGGCGGCTGCGAGTTCGTGGACGTCGCGGAAACGCTGGCCATCGCGCGCGCCAAGTCGCTGTTCGGCGCCGATCATGTCAACGTGCAGCCCCACTCTGGTGCGCAGGCCAACATGGCTGTCTTCCTCACGCTGCTGAAGCCGGGCGAGGTGGTGCTCGGCATGAACCTCGCGCACGGCGGCCACCTGACCCATGGCCACCCGTTGAATTTCTCCGGCAAGCTCTACACCATCGTCCCGTACGGCGTGCGCCAGGACGATGAACGGCTTGACTACGACGAGTTCGAGCGGCTCGCCGAGCAACACAAGCCGAAGCTGATCATCGCCGGCGCCAGCGCCTACCCGCGGGTGTTCGACTTCGCGCGCATGGGAGAAGTCGCCCGCCGCGTCGGCGCGCCGCTGTTGGTTGACATGGCCCACATTGCCGGCCTGGTCGCCGGCGGCCAGCACCCGAGCCCGGTGCCGCACGCTGACTTCGTCACTACCACCACGCACAAGACGCTGCGCGGCCCACGCGGCGGCATGGTGATGTGCCGGCAGCAATACGCCAAGGATCTCGACCGCACGGTGTTCCCGGGAGTGCAGGGTGGTCCGCTCATGCACGTCATCGCCGCCAAGGCCGTGTGCTTCCGCGAAGCCGCCACGCCGGAGTTTTCGGCCTACCAGAAGCAGTTGGTCGCCAACGCCAAACGCCTCTCGGCGGCGATCATCAGCGAAGGCTTCCGCGTAGTCAGCGGCGGCACCGACAACCACCTCGTGCTGGTCGATACGTTCTCGAAGGGCATTACCGGGAAGGTGGCGGAGGCCGCGCTCGGCAGCGCCGGCATCACCGTCAACAAGAACGCGATTCCGTTCGACCAGAACCCTCCGATGGTCGCGAGCGGTGTGCGGCTCGGCACCCCCGCCGTCACCACGCGCGGCATGGCCGAAGCCGAGATGGACGAGATCGCCGGCTTCATCGCTCGGGCGCTCACCTCGCCAGACGATGCCGGCGCGCTCACGATGATCAGGAAGGAAGTCGAGCTGTTGTGCCGGAAGTTCCCGCTCTATCCGGAACGCCGGGGCTAATCGCCGCCGTCGAGGCGGCGTTCGCAGACGACGGCGTACTGGCGCGGGCGGTCGAGCAGTTCGAGCCGCGCGCGGGCCAGCGCGCCATGGCGCTGGCGGTCGCCGAAACGCTCAGCGCAGGCGGGGTGCTGCTGGCCGAAGCCGGAACCGGCACGGGCAAGACACTGGCCTACCTGGTCCCGGCCATTCTCAGCCGCCAGCGCGTGCTGGTCTCGACCGGCACTAAGAATCTCCAGGAACAGATCTACTTCAAGGATCTGCCGGTGCTGCGCGAGGCGCTGGGCGTGCCGTTCAAGGCCGCCTACATGAAGGGCCGCGCCAACTACCTGTGCCTGCACCGCCTGGATCAACTGCGGGCGTCGCCGGCGGTGCCGCACGATTTCGTCTCGATGGTCGACGAGTGGATCCGCGTCACCGAGACCGGTGATCGCGCGGAGTTGCGCGACCTGGCTGAAGACTCCTCCACCTGGCACGACGTCTCGGCCACGGCGGATACCTGCCTCGGCAACGACTGCCCGCAGTATCAAGAGTGTTACGTCACGCGCATGCGCCAGCGCGCGGCGGAATCAGACCTCGTGATCGTCAATCATCACCTGCTGTGCGCCGACGCCTCGGTGCGGCAAAGCAGCTACGGCGAGGTCATTCCCGAGTGTCACTACGCCGTCCTCGATGAAGCGCACCAGCTCGAAGACGTCGCCACCCAGTACTTCGGCATCGCGGTCAGCAACTACCGGGTCGATGACCTGGTACGAGATGGCGAGCGCGCGATTAACCTTGGCTCCGTCGAAGACGCCGACTCCAATCTTCGCCGGTCGTTGCGCAGGGTCGATGATCACGCTCGCGAGTTCTTCGGACGCCTTGCCATGGCCCGCCAGTCGCGCGGCTCGTTCGGGGAAGAACGCCTGCGCATCAGCGGCGAGTGGTTCGGCGACATCATCGACGATGGGCTGGGGTTGATCAGCGGGCTGGACGCCGTCGAGCGCGAGATCTCGCGGATGGCGGGCAGCGGCGCGGCCGGCACCGTCGCCAACGAAGACGCCGCCTCACTCGCAAAGCGGGCTGCGGAGTTGCGCGAGCACCTCTCGTTCCTGCTCGAAGCTTCGAACCCGGCGTTCGTCTACTTCCTGGAGACGCGGAACCGCGGCGTATTCCTGCGCGCGGCGCCGATCGACGTCTCCTCGATCATTCGCACGCAACTGCTCGACCGCATGCGCGCGACCGTGCTGACCTCGGCCACGCTGACCGTCGAAGGCTCCTTCGAATACGTGAAGCGCCGGCTGGGCGCCGACGACGCCACCGGCCTGCGGGTCGCGTCGGAGTTCGACTTCACGGAACAGGCCATTCTCTACCTGCCGCGCCAGATGCCGGCGCCCAAGTCGCCGGACTACGGCGAGGCGGTGGCGCGCGAAGTGCTCGACCTGCTGCGGCGCACCGAAGGCCGGGCGTTCGTGCTGTTCACCAGTTACGCCATGCTGCGATCGGTGCGTGACCGCGTTGAACTCGACCTGCCGTACCCGTTGATCGTGCAGGGCACGGCGCCACGCAGCGTACTGCTGGCGCAATTCCGCACCACGCCCCACGCGGTGCTGTTTGCGACCTCGTCGTTCTGGCAGGGCGTTGACGTGATCGGCGAGCAACTGAGCTGCGTCATCATCGACAAGCTGCCGTTCGCGTCGCCCGGCGATCCGATCACGGCGGCGCGCATCGAGGCGATCAACGCCGAAGGGGGCGATGCCTTCCAGGAGTACCAGGTTCCACTGGCGATCCTGGCGATGCTCCAGGGCCTGGGGCGATTGATTCGCCACCGCACCGACCGCGGCTTGCTGGCGGTGCTGGATCCGCGCCTGCGGACCATGGGCTACGGGCGGCGGTTTCTCGACTCGTTTCCGCCGGCGCCGGTGACCCAGAATCCAGAGGCGGTCTCTCGATTTTTCGCTGACTGACGTACACTCGGAAGACAGAGGCGCGGCCAGGTGACCAGGTTCGTCACCAGGGCCGCAGATGACACAGATGACACAGACTACTCACTTTTCGCTTCAGAGCTTTGTGGCCATGGCTCTCGCCTTGGTGCTGATGACGGCGTCGGCGGCGTTAGCCCAATCCACGATGATCAAGGGCAAGGTCGTGGATGTGAAAGGAACGCCAATGGTTGGCGTCGCCATCACCATTGAATCGGTCGGCGGCACCCGCAAGCTGACGACCAAAACCGACAAACGCGGCGAGTTCATCCAGCTGCTGACCGAGTCGGGACAATACCGCATCACCGCCACCGACCAGAAAGTCGGCACCGCCCAGACCGAGCTGCGCGTGAGCCTTGGCCGTGTCAGTGAGGCCAACATGGTGCTGGCCGCGTCGACCGCCGCCAACAACGACGCCAAGGCGGCGGAACTGAAGAAGGCCTTCGAAGATGGCGTCGCTGCCAGCCGCGGCGGCGACCACGACGCGGCGATCGCGAAGTTCCAGGCCGCGCAGGCGATTTCGCCTAACTGCTTCGACTGCCTCTACAACATCGGCGTGGCCTACCTCGCCAAGAAGGACGACAAGCAGGCCGAGGAGTCGTGGAAGAAGGCGCTGGAGCTCAAGGCGGATTACGCCGAGGCACTCAACGCGTTGTCCACGCTGTACAACAACCAGAAGCGCTTCGACGAAGCCTCGGCGATGAGCGCCAAGGCTGCCTCGGCCGGCGGAGGTGGCGGCGCCGACGCGCTGTTCAACCAGGGCATCATCCTGTGGAACCAGGGCAAGATCGCCGAGGCCAAGGGCAAGTTCGAAGAGACCATCAAGACCAACCCGACCCACGCTGACGCGCACTATCAGCTCGGCATGGCGCTGCTGAACGAAGGCAAGCTGCCCGAAGCGGTCGGCGCCTTTGAGTCCTACGTGAAGCTCGATCCCAATGGCCAGTACGCGACCCAGGCCAAGGGCATGATTGCGCAGTTGAAGAAATAGCGGCGTGTACTCGCACATCCCCGGACGCCTGGCCGAAGTTCGCAATCGCATTGCCGACGCCGCCGGGCGCGCCGGCCGGCCACCGGATTCCGTCCGGCTGATCGCCGTTTCGAAAACCCACCCGATCGAGGCTGTGAGGGCCGCCGCCGACGCCGGCCAACTGGACTTTGGCGAGAACAAGGTTCAGGAGGCCCTGCAGAAGATTGCGGCGACGACCGATACCAGACTGCGGTGGCATCTAATTGGCCACTTGCAGTCGAACAAGGCCAAGAAGGCCGCGGCTGCGGTGCACTCGATCCACGTGGTCGACAGCGTGGATTTGCTCAAGAAGATTGACCAGGCGGCCGCCGCGGCCGGGCGAACGCTGGAAGTGCTGGTGCAGGTTGACCTGGCCCTCGAGGAGAGCAAGCATGGCGCCTCGCTCGATGAGGTGCCGGCGATCTTCGCGGCAGCCGGGGATTGCGGGTCGGTGGCCCTCGTGGGGCTGATGCTTTTGCCACCGCTGGCCGAGAACCCGGAAGACGCGCGGCCCTGGTTCGCCAGGCTGCGCGGGGTGCGCGACCAACTCGCCGACAGTGGCGTGCCGCCGGCCCGGCTCCGCGAACTGTCGATGGGCATGAGCCACGACTTCGCGGTCGCCATCGAAGAAGGCGCAACCATGGTGCGCGTGGGCACCGCGATTTTCGGCTCGAGGGATTACACATGAAAGTCACACCGCTCGACCTTCGCCAGCAGCGCTTCCAGACCGTGATGCGCGGCTATGACCGGGGTGAAGTGCAGGCCTTCCTGCTCGAAGTCTCGGACGACTACGAGAACGCCCTGCGCGACAACGACAAGCTGCGCCAGGAAGTCGCCAAGCTCGAGGCCGTGCTCGGCGAGCATCGCGGCCAGGAACGCAACCTGCGCAACACGCTGCTCAGCGCACAGAAGCTGGGCGACGAGATGAAGGAGAACGCGCAGACTGAGGCGGCACTGATCATCCGCGAAGCGGAAGGCCGCGCCGACCTGCTGTTGCAGAAGTCGCAAGCCCGCCTCGAAGACATCCAGCGCGAGATTGACGGCCTGCGGATGAAGCGGCGCGAAGTCGAGAACGACATCGAGGCACTGATCCGCACGCTCAACAGCACGCTCGAATTCATTCGCGACCAGGATACGCGGTCGCGCGAAGAGCGCATCCTGCTGCACCGTCCGCGCGCCGCCGAGGCAGCGCCCGCGCCGGCGCCACGGCCGGCGGATGTCACGCCCAGCGCTGACAGCCAGGTCGGTTAGCGCCGGCGTGATCGCCAGCGACGTCAGGACGGCTGTTGCTGTCCGGCGACTGAACACTTCTCGATGACCGCCGACTTTCTCATTCACGATGCCGATCTGGTCGCGACTTGCGCTGGACCCGGACCACGGGTCGGCCCTGCGCAGAATCACCTTGCCGGCATCCAGTCCGGGTCGGTCGCCGGTTTCGAGGGACGCATCGTTTTTGCCGGTCCGGCCGACGAGTGCGAGCGGGCGATCAACCTTTCGCCCAATGCCCAGATCATCGACGCGCACGGCTGCACAGTCGTCCCGGGCTTCGTCGATCCACATACGCATCTCGTGTTTGGCGGCGATCGGCGGGAAGAACTACGCCGCCGGCTGGGCGGTGCCAGCTACGCGGAGATCGCCGCCGATGGCGGCGGCATCGTCAAGACGGTCTCGGCGACCAGAGCGGCCAGCGAGCACGAACTGATCGAAGGCGGACGAGCGCGGCTCGCCGAGATGCTCGCCTTCGGCACCACCACCGCGGAAGCCAAGAGCGGATATGGGCTCGAACTCGAGACCGAGCTGCGCCTGCTGCGGGCAATTCGAGCGCTGGCGGCCGGGCAGGCGATCGAATTGACCGCGACGTTCATGGGCGCGCACGAGGTGCCCGTGGAATACCGCGGCCGGCGCGCAGATTATGTGCGGCTGATCATCGATGACATGATTCCGGCGGTCGCCCGCGAAGGGCTGGCCGAGTGGTGCGATGTCTTCTGCGAGACGGGAGTGTTCACGCCTGATGAATCGGTAGCGATTCTCGAGGCCGGCCAGCGCCACGGCCTCAAGGCCCGCATTCACGCGGATGAACTCGGCCTGAGTGGCGGCGCCGCCGTGGCCGCCAGCGTGGGCGCGCGCTCGGCTGACCACCTGATTTTCGTGGACGAGCCCCATGCGCGGCTGATGGCAGAGAGCGGCGTGGTCGCGACGCTGCTGCCGGCGGCCGCGTTCTTCTTGAAACTTGGCCGCTTCGCGCCGGCGCGGATGTTGATCGATCAGGGCGTGCCCGTCGCGCTGGCGACCGACCTCAACCCCGGCGGCGGTTTCACCACGTCGATGCCGTTCGTGATGTCGCTGGCCTGCTTTGCCATGGACATGACACTCGAAGAGGCGCTGATCGCCGCCACCATCAATGCGGCCGCCGCGATTGACCGCGCGGATGTCATCGGCAGCCTGGAAGCCGGCAAGCAGTTCGATGCGGTCATCGTTGATGGTGCCCTGGCGGACCTGATCCGCGTCGGTGCCCCGGTAATTCGTCAGGTCGTCAAACGCGGGAGAATCGTGTCGTGAAATTTGCGGACATGACGGTGGCGCAGTTCCTTGCGGCGTTGGCCAGTCCCGAGCCGACTCCCGGCGGTGGAACCGCGTCGGCCGTGGCCGGCGCCAAGGCCACGGCCCTGCTCGTGATGGTGACCGGGCTTGCGAAATCGAGCACCAACACCGACGAGGAGAGGGCGGCACTGGCTGGCGCCAAGGTGCCACTGCAGGCGATCGCCGCAGACCTTGCGGCACTGGCCGACGCCGATGCGGCGGCGTTCGACGCAGTGATGATCGCCTATCGCCTGCCAAAGGCGACCGACGACGAGAAGACGGCGCGATCCGCAGCAATCCAGTCCGCGCTGCAGGGCGCAACGGTGGTGCCGCTGCAGACGTTGCGTGCCTGCGCCAGGGCGATGGCGCACGCCGTGACCGTCGCCACCGGTGGCAATCGGTCGGCGGTCAGCGACGTGGGCGTGGCGATTGGGTTACTGGCAGCGGCTGCCGCGGGCGCCGAAGCCAACGTGCGGATCAACCTGGGGAGCGTGCGCGACGTGGCGTTCAGCGCAGCGACCGCTGACGAGACCAGCCGCCTGGTGTCCGATGTCACTCGCCACGCCGCAGCGGCGCGGGCCAGCCTGGCCTAAGTCCTAGCGCCGGCGCGGCGGCGTCAGCAGGCGCACCGAAGCTCTCGGGTTGAACGTGATCGGTTGCGTGATGATGCCGGGCAAGAACTCGACGGGGGTGGTGTAGGTGATCTCGACGATGCGGTCTGACGCGCGCTGGCTGACAGTGACGTCGGTGGCTTCCACCGGCAGCCCGTATTCGTCGGCCAGGTTGACGACCTGCTGGGTGATCTCGGCATCCGATGAATTCGGCGCGAACAGCAGCGCCTGCTCCACCGCGTCTTCAAACTGGTAGTTCGACACCAGCGCCCGCGACCCCTGGAACGCAGCGGTCAGCAGCGCAAGAACCAACACGAGCTTGATAATGGTCTTCATGCGTCTACGGGCCTACGGGGGTCGGCACGCCCGCCTTTGAGCACATCATAATGCAGAGTATCGGTCGCGAGTGCCTAACTCTGCACGATCGCCTAGTGAATCTGGTGCAGCAGCCGGTCCCAGCGAACGCCCAGGAATGAAGTTGGCGGCGAGCCATCGTCGGGCGTGTCGAACGACCAGTAGATGAACAGCGCGCGGCCCTTCACGTACGACGCGGGAAGGAAACCCCAAAACCGGCTGTCCTGCGAATCGTCGCGGTTGTCGCCCATCATGAAATAGTGGCCGGCTGGCACCGTCACCGGGCCGTACTTGCGGCGAAGGTCGAAGCCGTCGGCCTGGCCTTGGTCGAGGGGCGGGAACAGGTAATGGGCGTACGGCTCGATCAACGGCATGCCGTTGATGTGAATGGTCTGGTTCTTCAGTTCGAGGGTGTCGCCCGGCAGGCCAATCACGCGCTTGATGAAATCGCGCTCCGGTTCCTCGGGGAACTTGAAGACGACGACATCGCCGCGCTCGATCGGCCGCATCGGCAGCAGGGCGCGTTCGAGCAGGCTGGCGGTGGGGGCGAAGATGAACTTGTTCACCAGCAGGTGGTCGCCGACCAGCAGGTTGGGCTTCATTGACCCGGTCGGGATCTTGAAGGCCTGGAACACGAACGTCCGGACGAACAGCGCGAGGATGACGGCGACCACAATCGATTCGAAGTACTCGCGCACCGTCGACTTCTGGAAGGTCGCCTCGGCCATGGCTATTCGTCTCCGATCTTGAGCACGGCGAGGAACGCTTCCTGCGGGATGTCGACCGTGCCTACCCGCTTCATGCGCTTCTTGCCTTCCTTCTGCTTCTCGAGCAGCTTGCGCTTGCGCGAGATGTCGCCACCATAGCACTTGGCGAGCACGTTCTTGCGCATCGCCTTCACCGACTCACGGGCGATAATGCGGGCGCCGATCGCGGCCTGGATGGCAACTTCAAACATCTGCCGCGGAATCAGCTCGCGCATCTTCGATGCCAGCATCCGGCCGCGGTCGTAGGCGCGGTCGCGGTGCACGATGATCGAGAGCGCATCCACCGGCTCGGCGTTCACCATGATGTCGAGCTTGACCAGCGGCGATTCCCAGTAGCCGGTGACGTGGTAGTCGAGCGAGGCATAGCCGCGCGAGACGGTCTTCAGCCGGTCGTAGAAGTCGAGCACCACTTCGTTGAACGGCAGCTCGTAAGTAATCAGCACGCGGTCGGCGGCCTTGAACTCCAACTGCTTCTGCACGCCGCGCTTGCCCTGGCACAACTGCAGGATCGCGCCGACGAACTCGGCCGGCGTCAGGATCATCGCCGTGATCACCGGCTCTTCGATTTTCTTGATGTGACCGGCCTCGGGCAGCTTGGCGGGGCTGTCGATCTCGACCGTCTCGCCGTCGGTCTTGGTCACGCGGTAGAGCACGCCCGGCGCGGTGGTGACCAGGTCCATGTTGTACTCGCGCTCGAGCCGCTCCTGCACGATCTCCATGTGGAGCAGGCCGAGGAACCCGCAGCGGAACCCGAACCCGAGCGCGAGCGAGGTCTCCGGCTCGAAGAAGAAGGCCGCGTCATTCAACCGCAGCTTCTCAAGCGACTCGCGCAGCTCGGAGTACTGGTGGCTCTCCACCGGATACAGGCCGGCGAACACCATCGGCTTCAGTTCCTTGAAGCCCGGGAACGGCGCCAGCGTGGGCCGGTGGGTCTCGGTGACGGTGTCGCCGATCTGGGCGTCCGACACCACCTTGATGCCGCACGCGATGAAGCCCACTTCGCCAGGTCCGAGCTGTTCAATCGGCACCGCCTTCGGCGAGAACACGCCGAGCGTCTCGACCTCGTGGTCCTGCTTGGTGTTCATCAGCGTGACCTTCGTGCCAGCGCGCAGCGAGCCCTCGAGCACGCGCACCACGATCACCACGCCACGGTACGAGTCGTACCAGGAATCGAAAATCAGCGCCTTGAGCGGTGCGTCTGGATCGCCTTCAGGAGGCGGAACGCGGGTCACCACCGCTTCGAGAATGTCGACCACGCCGGTGCCTTCCTTGGCACTGGCGAGAATCGCGGTGTCGCCGTCGAGACCGATAATTTCCTCGATCTGGCGGCGCGCTTCCTCAGGTTGTGCGCTCGGCAGGTCGATCTTGTTGATGACGGGAATGATCTCGAGGTTGTTTTCGACCGCGAGATAGGCGTTCGCCAAGGTCTGCGCTTCGACACCCTGCGACGCATCGACCAGCAGTAGCGCGCCTTCGCAGGCGGCCAGCGAGCGCGTGACTTCGTAGCTGAAATCGACGTGGCCGGGTGTATCGATCAGGTTAAGCACGTAGGTCTGGCCATCCTTGGCGGTGTAGGACAGCCGCACCGGGTGCGCCTTGATGGTAATGCCGCGCTCGCGCTCGAGATCCATGCTGTCGAGCACCTGTGCCGACATCTCGCGCATCTGCAGCGCGCCCGTTACTTCAAGGAACCGATCGGCCAGGGTCGATTTGCCATGGTCGATATGCGCGATGATCGAAAAATTTCGGATGTGGGGCTGATTCACTGAAGATTCTGGTCCTGTCGAGCCTGCTCCGGCTGCGCGCGAAGCGCGAAGGCGGACGATCCTGACTATTATGACTCATGCCTGACCCGGGCCCGGGATCGACTCGCCTCTGCCCGTCTTGCGGCCGCCGCGTGCCTCGCACGGTGGCGACCTGCCGGTGTGGCGCCGACGTGCCCGACGCCGTCGAGGACGTGCCCGAAGCCGTCAACCAGCGGGGCGGATTTTCCGCTGCCAACCTGGCCGTAACGGTCGTCTTGCTGATGGCAATTGGCGCAGCTGGCTACTGGTCCCTGTCGCGGGTGCCCGTGACTGATCCCGCCGCGGCAGGGGCCCGATCGGGCTCCCCTCAAGGGGGGTTGGTTACCCCACCCGCCGCCGCACCGGGCGAAGCAGCGTCACCCGAACGGCGCGCGTGGGACGCCGAATTGTCCAGGCCGGCTGCAGCTCCGTTGGAGCCGACACCTGCGCCGGCTGCTCCCGCAATGGCACCGGCCGAGTCGGCATTACTCGAAGATGTGGTCGGCCGCGTCATGCCCGCCGTCGTGCTGGTCGAAACCTCGTCCGGCCGGGGTAGCGGCTTCTTCGTGCGCCCCGACACCATCATCACCAACGTGCACGTCGTCAAGGACGACGGGTTCGTAAGGCTGCGGCTGATGGACGGCACGACCGTTTCGGCGCGGGTCGACCTCAAGTCGGCGGCCTTCGACATCGCCATTCTCAGGGTGATGGCGCCCGCCGCCAACCAGGTGGTCATCCCGATGGGAACGGCCGAGACGCTGCGGCCGGGACAAGAGGTCGTCACCATTGGCTCGGCCCTCGGCACGCTGCAGAACAGCGTCAGCCGCGGCATTGTCAGCGGTGTCCGCCGGTCGGGCAACGCGACGCTGGTGCAGACCGACGCCGCCGCGAACCCAGGCAACAGTGGCGGGCCGCTCCTCGACCGCAACGGCGTCGCCATCGGCATCACGACCATGGGGTATCGCGATCAGCAGGGGCTGAACTTCGCAGTGGCCATCGACCATGCGCGCGCCATCATCGAGGGTCGGCTGGCCGGATCGACGTCGAAGCCGCTCGCCATGAACGAACTGAAGACGCTCACGCCGGCGGTGCAGTCGGAGTCGGAACGGGCGCTTCAGGAGGGCGAGAAAACATTTCTCGCGACGATGGCCCGCATGTCGCGCGCGGCCGATGCCCTCGACGACGACTGGCAGCGGTTCCGGCAGTCTTGCTTCAGCGGCGCGCTGGCCGGGTCATACAGTCACGAATGGTTCGTCATGCTGTCGCCACGTCCCATCACGACGGCGCAAGCGGGCGGGGGATCGTGCGGCTCATACCTGCTGACGTTCCAGAAAGAAGCCGGCCGCGTGAGCACGGAAATGCGGACCGCACTCGAGAACGCGCGACGCGCGGGCGTGCTGCCGGGCGTAGTGCGCGACTCACTGCAGGCGAACCGGCTCGAGTTCGACGGCTGGGATCGCTGAGAGCGCGGAACTCGGCTGGTGAGCCGGAACAAACGTTTGAGATTGAGCACGAAGTCCAGCAGCAGGCACTCGGTAATCTTGCTGGAGAAGTGGGAGCTTTCGCGCTCGATGCCGGTCGTGCTCCGACTGCTAGAGGAGTCGACGCGGCGACCGATGCATTGACATGCGGGGGGATCCGGTCCAACCTGTCATTTCCCCCGGAACCGGTTGTCAGGAAATTCCGTCACCCCGCCGCACGCTGGCATGAAACATGAGGACCTCATTATGAACATTCGACGTTTTCTGGTCGCCGGGCTTATGGTCGGGGCGAGTTTGTTGACGGTGTCCGACGTCGTGCACGCGAACCACCCATGGGGCAATTACCACTGGGCTCGCACCGCTAATCCGTTCACGCTCAAGCTGGGTGACAACATGTCCGCCGCCTGGAAGCCGGTACTCAGCCAGAGCTCAACCGACTGGAACTCCCCGGGACAGGGGAGTACGAGCCCCCTCCTTACCGCCATCGTGACAGGCACGACCAACAGGCAGTGCCGTATGGTGGCCGGGACGACACAGGTCTGCAACGCCAATTACGGAAATAATGGCTGGCTCGGTCTAGCCACGATCAGCATCTCGGGGAGCCACATCACGCAAGGCTCGGCCAAGATGAACGACACCTACTTCTCCACCGCCACTTACAACAACCCGAACGAGAAGCTGCACGTCGTCTGCCAGGAAATCGCGCACACCTACGGCCTCGGCCACCAGTCCGAGGATGGCAGCTCGCAGAACAGCTGCATGGACTACTTCTCCAACACGGGCGCCAACGCGGCCAGCACCCTCAGCACCAAGCCCAACGGGCACGACTTCGATCAGTTGAACCTGATCTACGCGCACCTTGACGCGACGACAACGCTCGCCAATGGCGTCACCCAGCCGTCGCGGTTCACTGACGTCACTCACGGCGATCCCAACAGCTGGGGCTTCCTGATCAGCCAGTCCGCCAATGGGCGAAGTTCGACCTACGAGAACGATCACGGCGAAGGCAACAAGACCATCACGCACGTGTTCTGGACCATCGAAGCGGCAGAACGCTGCCCCAGCTGCGATCACCGTTACGACAAGTAGCCGGCGACTTCGCGGCCGCGACCGCGGCACCCGATCCAAGGGCAGGCGCGCTTCGCGCGCTGCCCTTGGTAAATACGCCAAAGCGTCCGCGGGGCGGACGTCGTCGAGAAAGTAGTGGTAGCATTCGCGTTCGATGCAATTTCGCGGCGACGTCGCCACCCCTGCCCTGCTGCTCGACCTCGACGCCTTTGAATTCAACATCACGACGATGGCTACGCACCTGCGGGCGCGGGGCAAGGCGTTCCGGCCCCACGGCAAGACCCACAAGTGTCCCGAGGTCGCGCGCGCACTGATCAACGCGGGCGCCGTGGGCTGCTGTGCCGCGCGTCTTGGCGAGGCGGAGGTGTTTGCCGATCACGGCGTCCCGGGATTGCTGATCACAACCGCGGTGATCGGGCGCCACAAGATTGCCCGGGCCGTGGCGCTGGCGAGCCGCGCGCCCGACACCACCTTCTGCGTCGACGATGCGGGGAACGCGCGCGAACTGGACGCGGCGGCCCGCGCCGCTGGCGTGCAGATACCGGTGGCCATCGATCTCTATTTCGGCCGCACCGGCGTGCCCCCGGGGGAACCCGCGCTGGCCCTGGCCCGGGTCATCGCGTCGCTCGGCAACTTGACCCTGGCCGGACTGCAGTCGTACGACGGCGACGCCGCGCACACGACACCGTTCGACGCGAGAAAAGTCCGCACCGACGGGTCGATGGCGAGGGCCATCGCGACCCGGGCGCTGATCGAGCGCGACGGCATCGCCTGCCCGATGATCACCGGTGGCTCGACCGGCACCTATCGATTCGATGCCGAGAACCCGGGGATGACCGAGTTACAGCCCGGCAGCTTCGTGTTCATGGATCTCGACTATGGCGGCATTGGCGGGCCCGACGGCCCCGCGTACCGCGACTTCAAGAACGCGCTCACCGTGGTGACGACGGTGGTGTCACGCCCGCCTGGCTTCGCGATCGTCGACGGCGGCTACAAGGCGTTCTCCACCGATCGCCCGTTCACGCCGCAGCCGGTGGACCTGCCTGGCGTCACCTACGGGTGGGCCGGCGACGAGCACGGCCGGCTCAATCTCGCCGACTCGCCGCGCGACGTGAAGATCGGCGATCGCCTGGAGTTCATTCCGCCGCATTGCGATCCCACGGTCAACCTCTACGACGCGATCCACGCCTTGCGCGGCGACCGGGTGGAAGCGGTGTGGCCAATTGCCGCTCGCGGCAAGAGCCAGTAAGTCGATGAGCGAGGCCCTCAGGCACGAGCTCGCTGCCGCGGTCGACGGCGAGGTGCGGTTCGACCGCGTTTCGCGCGCGCTGTACTCAACCGACGCCAGCGTCTACCAGATCGAACCGCTGGGCATCGTGATCCCGCGATCGGCCGAAGCCGTCATCCGCGCGGTGGAGGTCGCCGCGCGGCACGGCGTGCCAATCACGCCGCGGGGCGGTGGCACCTCGCAGGCCGGCCAATCGATCGGCGCCGGTCTTGTTCTCGACACCTCCAAGCATCTCAACCGCGTCATCGAGATCAATGCCGATGAACGTTGGGCACGCGTTGAACCGGGTGTGGTGCTCGACGAGCTGAATGCGGCGCTGCGGCCATTCAACCTGCGCTTCGCGCCTGATGTCTCGTCGGCCAGCCGCGCCACCGTTGGCGGGATGATGGCCAACAACTCGAGCGGCGCCCGTTCGGTGCTCTACGGCAAGACCATCGATCACGTTTGCGAGCAGCGGGTGGTGCTGTCGGATGGCAAGCTCGCGCACCTGCGGCCGCTCACGGCCGCGCAGTTGAACGACGCGCAACACGGCGACAGCATCGAGTCGCGCGCCTATCGCGCGGTGCCGGAACTGGGCCGCCGCCACGCGGCTGAGATCGATCGCCGCTTTCCCAAGGTGTTGCGACGGGTCGGCGGCTACAACCTCGATGAGTTCGTGAATCCGGCCGTCGACGTCGACCTGACGCGAATCATGGTCGGTTCGGAGGGCACGCTCGGCTTCATTGTTGACGCGAAGATTGCGCTGGTGCCGCTGCCGGCGAGCAAGGCCGTGCTGACCGTCGAGTTCGATCGGCTGCTGGACGCCCTCGGCGCCACGCCGCTGATCCTCAAGCACGGGCCGTCGGCGGTCGAGGTGATGGACGACTTCATCCTGCGGCACGCAAAGGGCCATGCCGTGCTGGATGCGCAGCGGCGCTCGATGATCGATCGCGATGGCTCCGCGCTGCTGTGCGTGGAGTTCTACGGCGAGCAGGCCGGCGAGCTGCTCGACCGCATGGCTGCGGTGGAACAAGATCTCAAGGGCGCCGGCATCGCGTGCCGCTGCCGGCAGGTGGTCGATCCCCAGGCGCAGCAGCGCATCTGGAGTTTTCGCGAGGCGGCGCTGGGCCTGTCAACGGCGATGAAGTCCGACGGGAAAGCAATCTCGTTCGTTGAAGACACCGCCGTCGCGCCAGAAAAGCTGCGCGACTACATCGACCGTTTCGTCCGCATCGTCGAACGCCACGGCACGGTCGCCGGCGTTTACGCTCACGCCTCGGTCGGCTGCCTTCATGTCAGGCCGGTCATCAACCTCAAGACGGCGAGAGGCGTCGCGACATTCGAAGCGATTGCCAGCGAAGTTGCCGACCTGGTGCTGGAGTTTGGTGGCGCGCTGTCGGGCGAGCACGGCGACGGCCTGGTGCGGGGCGCTTTCAACGAACGCATGTTCGGTTCCGAGCTCTACCAGGCGTTTCGCGAGGTCAAGCGGACCTTCGATCCTAACGGCCTGTTCAACCCCGGCCGCATTGTCGATACCCCGCCGATCACGTCACACCTGCGCTTCGGCGCGGGCTACGAGACGCCGGTGCCGGCGACGTTCTTCGACTACTCAGAGCACGGCGGCTACGGCCGGGCGGTCGAGATGTGCAGCGGCGTCGGCTTGTGCCGCAAGAAGCGCGAAGGCACGATGTGCCCGTCATACATGGTGACGCACGACGAAGCGCATTCGACGCGGGGCCGCGCCAACGTGCTGCGGCTGGCGATGGCAGGACAACTGGGCGAAGCCGGCCTCTCGGATCACGGTGTCCACGAGGTTCTCGACCTGTGCCTCGAGTGCCGGGCCTGCAAGTCGGAGTGTCCGGTGGGCGTTGACGTCGCCAAGTTCAAGAGCGAGTTCTTGGCCGGTTACTGGGAGCGCCATGGCCGGTCGGCCGGCGCCGAGATTTTTGGCAACGCTCGCTCGGCGGCCGAATGGGGCAGCCGGCTCGCGCCGCTGTCGAATGTCGTTGCCGGCAGCCGGCCGGCCAGGTGGTTCGCCGAAACGGCGCTCGGCATCGACCGGCGGCGGCCGCTGCCGCATTTCACGCGCCGGACGTTGCGCAAGCGGCTGGTGGGCAGGCGATCGCCGATCGGCGAGCCGAGGGCGGTGCTGTTCGCCGACACTTTCACCGAGTTCGAAGATCCTGACATCGGCGTGGCGGCCCTCGACGTGCTTGATGCGGCGGGACTGGGCGCCGGCGTGGCGCCGAATGTCTGCTGCGGCCGGCCACTGATTTCGCAGGGACTGCTGCGCGAGGCGCGCAAGCAGGCTGCGGCCAACGTGCATGCGCTGTACGATCTCGCTGAGCGCGGGATCGCAATCGTGTTCGTGGAGCCAAGCTGCCTGTCGGCGGTGCGCGAAGACGCGCCAGGCCTGCTGCGGGGGGAACTGCAGCGCCGCGCACAGGTGATTGCCGGTGCCTCGGTCTTGTTCGAGGAATACCTGGAACGCGAACTGGCTGCCGGTCGCGCGCAGCTCAAATTGAAGGACGGCCCGGCCCGCGTGCAGTTGCATCCTCATTGCCACCAGCGATCGATGGGACTGGCGGCGCCAGCCAAGGCCCTGCTCTCTCGCATTCCGTCGGCGCAGGTGACCGACCTCGAAGCCGGGTGTTGCGGCATGGCCGGCTCGTTCGGCTACACCCAGGACCACTACGAGGTGTCGCGCGCGATCGGTGAGCGCAAGCTGCTGCCCGCCGCCCGCGCCCTTGACGAGCGCTCCACTCTGGTCGCCGGCGGCACGTCGTGCCGGCACCAGGTGGCCCATTTCACCGGTGTGCGCGCCGTGCATCCCGCCGTCCTGCTCAGCTCGCTCCTGGAGGAGACCCGATGAACCTCGCGTGGATTTCGCTCGTGGCCCTGCTGATCGCGATCACGCTCAGCATGCTCACCAACGTCAACGTGGGCGTCGTCTCGCTTGCGTTCGCGTGGATCGTTGGCGTGTATCTCGGCGGCATGCCGCTCAACGCCGTGATCGGGACGTTCCCGATCCAGCTGTTCCTGACGCTGGTGGGCGTCACCTTGCTGTTCGGGATGGCGGGCATCAACGGGACACTCGGCCGGATGGCGGCTCGCGCGGTGAGCGCGTGCCGCGGCAACGCCGGCGTCATTCCGATCATGTTCTTCCTGATTGCACTGGCGCTGTCGAGCATCGGACCTGGCAACATTGCCACCACCGCCATCCTGGCACCGATGGCGATGGCCGTTGGCGCACGCGCCGGCGTGTCGCCGTTTCTGATGGCGCTGATGGTGGGCAACGGCGCGCAGGCCGGCGCGCTGTCGCCGTTCGCGCCGACCGGCGTGATCGTCAACGGCATCATGGATCGCATCGGCCTGGCCGGCCACGAGATGCAGACCTACGGCAACAACCTGTTCGCGCACGTTGTGGTCACGTTCGCCGCCTACTTCATGTTTGGCGGCCTGAAACTATTCGCGCGCAAACAGATCGCCGGCCCTGAACTGGCGCAAAGCGACCAGGCGGGCGCGCGCGGAAGTGACGAACTGGTCGACACCGAACCCTTCGAGTGGATTCACTGGATGACGCTCAGTGTGTTGATCCTGCTCGTGGTGGTGGTGGTGCTGTTCGAGATGCAGGTGGGCATGGCGGCGCTGACCGGTGCGGCGTTGCTCTCGCTGGTCGGCGCCGGCAACGAGAAAGAGGCGATCAGAAAAATGCCGTGGGGCGTCGTGATCATGGTGTGCGGCGTCACGGTGCTGATTGGCGTCCTGGAAAAGACACAGGGCATGTCACTGTTCGCCGACCTGCTGGCCAAGATCTCAACACCGGGCACGGTCACACTGACGATTGCGTTTGTAACCGGCGTGGTTTCCGTCTACAGCAGCACATCCGGCGTGGTGCTGCCGGCGTTTCTGCCGACGGTGCCCGCATTGGCGCAGCAACTGGGAGCGGATCCGCTGGCGATCGCCTCGGCCATGTATGTCGGCGGGCATCTGGTGGACCTGTCGCCGCTGTCGACCATCGGCGCCCTGTGCATCGCGGCGCTGCCCCCTGAGGCTGACGCGAAGAAACTGTTCAACCAGTTGCTGGCGTGGGGCCTGTCGATGATGGTGGTCGGGGCACTGATCTGCTGGGTGCTGTTCTAGGGGTCAGACGCCTGAGAAGCGCGGCTTGCGGCCGTCGAGAAACGCCGCAACCCCTTCCCTGAAATCGTCGCTGCCGTAACACTCCCGCAGGATGTCGTCGGCCGAGCCGGCGGCAGGGCGACGGTGCTCACGCAACCGCAGCAACATCGCCTTGGTTGCCTTGATCGTGCTGGGCGCCCGAGTCGACAGCTCGGCCGCAATCTTGATAGTTTCTGCCGCGAGTTGATCGACTGGCAGCACCAGCGTCGCCAGCCCTCGCTGATACGCCTCGTTGGCATCGACCAGCCTGCCGCTCAGCAACAAGTCCTTCGTCGCGGCCACGCCAAGCAGGTCCACCATGCGCGCGGTATTCGCAATCGACAGGCAGTTGCCGAGCGTGCGCGACACCGGTACGCCAAAACGGGCGCGCTCCGAGCAGATGCGGAAGTCACACGCCATGGCAATGGCGCAGCCGCCGCCAACGGCGGCGCCGTCAACTTCGGCGATGGTCGGCACGGCCACGCGCTCGATGCGATCGATCACCGCGTCGAGACGACGCTCGTAGGCCACGCCGGCGTCGCCATTGGTAAATTCGCGGAACTGCGAGATGTCGGTGCCGGCCGCGAACGCGCCCCCCGCTCCGCGTATGATGAGGACGCGCACGTTATTGGCCGACTCGGCCGTGTCGCATGCCGCGACCAGTGCGTCATACATGTCCCAGGTCAGCGCATTGCGCGCCTCAGGGCGATTGAAGGTCACCACCCCGACGGAACCGTTGATGTCCCAGACTAAGTTGCTCGACGGCATAGTTGTTCTCGATACGACGCAGGTCATGGCCGGCCCGTATTGCGCGATGTTACTGGCGGACATGGGTGCGCGCGTGATCAAAGTGGAGCCGCCGGCCGGCGACTCCACGCGCGTGATGGCCGGCGCCAAGGGCAGCGACAGCGCGGCGTTCAACGCCGTCAACCGCGGCAAGCTTGGCATTGTGCTCGATCTCACCAAGGACAAGGGCCGCGACGTGTTCAGGCAGCTGGCCCGCGGCGCCGACATCCTGGTCGAAAACTATCGCCCGGGCGTCATGGCCAAACTGGGCCTCGACTTCGCCCGGCTGTCGGCCGAGAACCCACGACTGATCTACGCGTCGATCTCCGGCCACGGCCAGACCGGGCCGTGGGCGCCGAAGGGCGGCTTCGATCTGATCGCTCAGGGGCTCTCGGGCATCATGTCAGTCACCGGCTCGCCCGGTGGACCGCCGGTCAAGGCCGGGCTCCCGCTCACCGACCTGGGCGCCGGGCTGTTTGCCTCGATCGGCATTCTCGGCGCTTTGCATCACCGAACCCGGTCAGGCCGCGGCCAGCACGTCGACACCTCGCTCGTGGACGCTGGCCTCGCGATGTCAGTGTGGGAAGTGACGGATTACTCGACGAGCGGACAGATCCCCGGGCCGATCGGGTCGGCGCATCGGCTGACGGCGCCTTACCAGGCCTTTCAGTGCTCGGACGGCCACATGACCATCGGTGCCGCCAATGATCGCAACTTCATCAAACTGGCCACCGTGCTCGGGCACCCCGAGTGGGCGGCCGACGCGCGGTTCACCACCAACACCCTGCGCGTGCGGCACCGAGAGGCACTCGCCGCACTGATCGACGACATCACCGCGACGGCGCCGCGCGCCACCTGGCTGGCACGCCTCGACGATGCGGGCATTCCGTGCGGCCCCATCCTGAATTACGAAGAAGCCCTGACGACGCCACAGGCGATTGCCCGGGAGATGACGACGGAAGTCGACCATCCCATACTCGGCCGCCTGCGGACCATGGGCACGCCAATCAAGATGTCGGAGACGCCGCTCAACCCGCACCGCCGCGCGCCAATGCTGGGCGAGCACACCGACCACGTGTTGGCCAATGCGGGTTACAGCGGGGATGAGATCGAGCAACTGCGCTACGCCGGCGTCGTCCAGTAGCTAGGTGGTATCCGGGCGCGGCGCACTCGCCGGCAGGTTGGCGCGTCCCATGGCGGCGGCGCCCATCAGGCCGCCCATGCCGAGCGACTCGACCGCCGAGCTCGGCACCACCATCAAGCCGCCGCGCTCTTTCAGGCCCTCGTAGAGCATGTTCATGGCTCGCAGCTGCAGCGCCACGGGGTTGTTCTGGTATGACTGCGAGGCGGTCTCAAAGCTGCGCGCAATCTCAACTTCGGCCTGGCTCAGAATCACCCGCGCCTGCTTTTCACGGGTGGCTTGCGCCTCGCGGGACATCGCGTCTTGCAGTGATGCGGGAATGACGATGTCGCGCATGTCAACCGACTGCACGGTCACACCCCACGGGTTCGTGCGCACGTCGATGATCCGCTGCAGCTCGTCTTCGATCTGCTCGCGGCCACGCAACAGCTCAGACAGCGAGGTCCGGCCGATGATGTCGCGCAGCGCTGTCTGCGCCGCCCAGCTCACGGCGTTGCGGAAGTTCTGCACCTCGAGTGCGGCCTTCTCGGCGTCATGCACCATCCAGAAGAGCACGGCATCGACATTCACCGGCACGGTGTCCGCGGTCAGCGTCTGCTCGGCGGCGAAGCCCGTCGTGACCACGCGCTGGTCGATGGTGGCCGGCAGGGTCTCGATGAACGGGATAATCCAGAAGAGGCCCGGACCGCGCAGGCCGGTGTAGCGGCCCAGCCTGAAGACCACCGCGCGTTCCCACTGCTCCGCCACCCGGGGCGCCTGGGCAATGACGATGCCAAGGGCGACGCCGGCCACGACCCAGTACGGGTTGCCGCCATCCAGTGTGATCACCAGCCCGGCCACCGCCGGCACGGCGAACATGAGGAACGCCACCACGTTGACCGAGCTTGCGGAGACCGACTCGCGGCCGTCGCGCCGAAGATTCAGTGAAATCGCCACGCTCATCCTCCCTGTTTCGCTATCGATTGCTTCACTTGCCGCAGCACATCGTCG
>JANLWW010000024.1:0-10727 GCA_031364805.1 Acidobacteriota bacterium | reverse complement strand
CCGGGCCGCGAGCGATTCCGGTTGTGCGCGCTGATGTTCGGGTGGGCGGCGACGATTTATTGGGGCGCTCTGAAGATTATTCCGCCGTACACCGCCACGGGGCTTCCGCACGCCACGTTTCTGGCTCTGGGGATCGTGGCGTTCGTGGCAGCGTGGAACGCCGGTGCCATGGTGCGGGCGTGGCAAACGTCACGCATCGCAAACGCCGTGCGGTGGCTGGTTAGCTAACCGGCCGGTTCTCGCCAGTGCGGAGGTAGAGGTCGACCTGGGAGCCGGCAAGCACCAACCGCAGCAGCAGGCGTCCAAGAATCAGCGCCTGGCCGCCAACGATTAATCGGCCCAACGATGGCACCGACCCGCCGGGAATGAACTCGCTTGCGGCGTAGCCGCCAAGCAGTACCGCCAGTGCCAGGCCATTGAAACCGAGCAACCCGATCACTGACAGCCAGCGCTCGCGCAATAGCATCACGCTGTCGGCAACCGCTTCTCGCACACTCGTCCGGCCCAGAACGATTGCCAGCTTCGCAAAATCGAACACCTGGCCAATGACGAGCAGCAGCGCACCAAACACCACGGCCAGCGCGACCCGCCAGGCGAACGCGGTGCGCTCGATTGTTCCGGCAATCAACCATTCGTACAGCGGTCCGAACATCACCGTGTGCACAGTGAGATAAAGAAAAAGATAGGCGACGACACCGGCGAGGCCGAGGATCAGCAGCCGTCCCATCGACCGCCGCGAAGCGGCCGCTGCCGCAGCCATGCCGATCCGTCTGTGCTGGGCCAGTCGCTCGATGACACCTCCCCACACGGCGGTCCAACAGACGAAGAACACGGCGATCGGCGCCAGCAAGGGCAGCGGCGGAAGCGATCCGTCGAGAATGGCATCAAGGTGTCCAAGTGGCGCGGCGACGCCGATTACCGCGGGCGTGAGAAACTGCGTCAGCCCGGGGACGTGCAGAGACACCTCGTCGAGCCAGTCAACATCGGGTGCGGGCGGATCGTTGGCATCGACGACCTGGAGAATTTCAGGGGCGGGCAGGCTGCTCTGCAACCACGCTCCGAGGGGCGCCGCAATCACCAGCGTGAGCAGGTAGAGCCCCGCCACTACGGCCGGTGCCCAAAACACCCTGCGGACGCCGCTGGCCCACGTCCGGAAAATGCTCATCAGAAAAACACAGCGGACGACAGCAGCAGATCCTGCAGCCACGTCGTCCAGCGAACGGTCCACGGCAGCGTGACCGCGGGCGAGGGTGGGGTCAGCGTTCGCGCATTGTTCAGCCGATTGATGTCGAGCAGCAACGTGCGTGCCGGGTCGATGCGGGCCCAGGTCGCCGGTGCGGGCGCGTGATACACCAGCGTCTTCTCGGCCGCACGGCCGTCCCAGTGATCGTCGCTACGCTGACCGTCGGCGAATCGCACTTCAATCTCCACGGCCCGGCCCGACTCGAAGGGTCCGACGGGTGCCAGGCTGGTGCCGGAAAACACGGCTTCGCCCAACCGGCGCAGAACCACGGTGGTGCGGTAGCAGGGGCCCTTGCCGCACGCGCCGGTTTCGTCCGCGATGCTGGTCAGGCCGGCGACGGCGTAGTCATACGTGGATGCCGGCGCGAACGCCTGGTCTGCGAACCACGACAGGTCGCGATCGGCGGCGTCGTTGAGGGTTTCAAAAAACATCGCCGCCGGCATTGTCTCGCCGGCATAGCGACGGGCCGCCGCGCTCAGCCCGCGCTGCAAGGCCGGCCATCCGAGATAGCGTTCAAGCGTGGTGAAGGCGGCGGCCGACTTGGCGGCCTGCGCGGGACGAGCCGCTTGCGAGTTGTCGCGAAGGTCTACGCCCGGCTGCCGGCGATACGCCGCCCGATTGAGTCCGCTCGTCTGCCGGTCAAGACGCGCCGCTCGAATTGCCCACGGCACGAGTCCGCCGAACCAACGAGTCTCCAGTAACGAATAGTTGATGCGTTGGTGCCGGCGGTCGAAGATCCGTTCGAGGGTGCGGCTCTGTGCGTACTCCGCGAGGCCGTCGGCGAGGTAGCGATCCGGCATCGCGACCAACGTGCCCCACCACTGTCGCGCGATGCCGCCAGCCACCTGCGCTTCGAGCGTCAGCGACCGCTCCGGCTGCAACCATCGCGCGCGAATTGTCACCACCCCGGGAATCCGGCGGTCTTCATCCGGAGACCGCCACGGCACGTCGACGATCGTCAGCCGGTCGTAGGGGTACGGAGAGAACCAGGCGCCGTACTGGTCAAGGGCTTCGCTCGCCGCGTCGGCAATCCGCTCTGCGTGCTGGACATGATCGGGTTGCAGCCACAGTCGCAGCTCGCACCGGGCCCCGGACGTGAGCACCAATGGGAATCGGCGTTCGACGAACGCTCCCCCGAGTGCTGCGCGCAGGGTATCGGCTGCAGACGGGTCGAGCGCAGGCGCCGCACCTTGCGCGATCGCCGGCGCCGCCGCCGACCACAGCGCACCCGCGACCAGCGCGGTCCGGCACGCGCGCGCGAAAGATTTCGACACCAAATACAACACTGCTATTCTAACGGCAGGTTTCCGACGCTGGCATGCCTGACTTTTCCCGTCGCGACTTCCTGAAGGCTGCCGCCGCCGGTGCACTGACCACAACCGGCCTAGCCGGACGCGAGGCCTCAGCGCAGTCGCCATCCCGCGAAGTGCTCTACAACGGCATTCGACTCGGCTCGCCGTGGCCGCCCGACAACCGTTACTTCTCGCCTGAACCGATCACGCCGCCGTACCTGGCCGATCCGCCCGCGGTCATCCCGATCGACGTCGGCCGCCAGTTGTTCGTGGACGACTTCCTGGTTGAGGAATCGTCGCTCGCGCGAACGTTTCATAAGGCGGAGTACCACGCAGGCAACCCGGTGCTCCGGCCCGAAACGGCATGGGAATATCGCGACGAGTACGCCGATCGCACACAGACCAAGCCCAATCCGGCGGCCATGCCGTTCAGCGACGGCGTGTTCTTCGACCCGGCCGATCAGC
The DNA here is from genome assembly GCA_031364805.1 of Acidobacteriota bacterium. Classification (GTDB taxonomy): domain Bacteria; phylum Acidobacteriota; class Vicinamibacteria; order Vicinamibacterales; family UBA2999; genus 12-FULL-67-14b. The sequence continues at coordinate 7,727 of JANLWW010000024.1, read as the reverse complement.
TGTTCAAGATGTGGTACATGGGCGGCTACAGCCTGAACACCTGCCTCGCGGTCTCGCGCGATGGCATCAGGTGGGACCGCCCCACGCTCGACGTCACCAAGGGCACCAATATCGTCCTGACCCACCCGCGTGATTCGAGCACGGTGTGGCTCGATCACGAGAACCGCGACGGCCGCGGCCGTTTCAAGATGGCGTTCTACAACGGCAGCGAAGGCGGGCTGCTGATGTTCACCTCGCCCGATGGCGTGCACTGGCAGCAGGTCGGCAAGTCACGTAATCGTGGCGATCGCTCGACGTTCTTCTGGAACCCGTTTCGCCAGGTCTGGGTCTTCAGCCTACGCGACGACGTCAACGGCAATCAGCGTCACCGCCGCTATTTCGAATGCCGCGATTTCGCGAAGGCGCAGTGGAGCGAAGGAGGACCACCGCTGTGGATTGGCGCTGACAGCCGCGACTTGTGGCGGCCTGAATACAACACGCCGCCCGAACTCTACAACCTCGACTGCGTTGCCTACGAAAGCCTGGTGCTCGGGCTGTTTACCATCTGGCACGGCGAGCACAAGGCGCGCGAGAAACCCAACGACATCAGCGTGGGCTTCAGCCGCGACGGCTTCCATTGGTCGCGGCCGATGCGCGAAGCGTTCATCGGCGTCTCGGAGACGGCGGGCGACTGGAACTGGGCCAACGTGCAGTCGGCCGGGGGCTGCTGCCTCACCGTCGGCGATCGTCTGTACTTCTACGTGAGCGGCCGCCAGGGCGAGCTGGGTAGCAATCGGCCGGGCGTGTGCAGCACCGGTCTGGCGACCCTGCGCCGCGACGGCTTCGCCTCGCTCAGTGATGACGTGACCAGCCCTCAGCCGGTGCGGACGCGTCAATCGCCGCCGGGCAGCGTGACGACCCGGCCCCTTCGTTTCTCGGGCGGGCAGCTGTTCGTGAACGCCGCAGTGACCGGCAGCCTGCGAGTGGAAGTCCTCGATCGCGAGGGCCGCGTCATCGAGCCGTTCTCCGCGGCCAACGCGAACCCGGTGACCGGCGATGCCACGCGAGTGCCCGTGACGTGGCGATCGGGCGCGTCGCTCAAGACGCTGGCGGGTGAGATCGTCCGCTTCCGATTCACTGTCACTCGAGGGCGGCTGTATGCCTTCTGGGTGAGCGCAACACCGAGCGGTGCCAGCGGCGGTTACGTGGCGGCCGGCGGCCCGGGCTTGCGCGCGGGTCGGGACACGTGAGCCGGCTCGCGACCACGGCCGTCCTCGCCCTGCTCGTCGGGGCTTCGGCGGCCCTCTACTTCTATCGTCTCGACGCCGCCCCGCCCCACATTCAGATCGACGAGGCGATGATCGCGATCAACGCGCACGCGATTGCCACCACCGGCCGCGACCTGCGGGGCGAGTTCCTGCCGCTCTATACGCAAACGGCAGCAACCTCGTGGTACCAGCCGGCGGTGATTTACGCGAGCGCGGCCGCGCTCGCGGTGCTGCCGTTCAACGAATGGACGGTCCGCACGCCGACGGTGTTGCTTGCGCTGGCCAACATCGCGCTGATGTTCGTGTTCATCCGCCGGCTGTTCGGCAGCGTGATGCTGGCCGCCGTGGCGGGGGCCCTGCTGGCGCTGACACCCGGGCATTTCATCCATGCCCGGTATGGGGTGGACTACCTGTTTCCGGTCACCTTCATCCTCGGCTGGTTGCTCTGCCTCGCGGCCTACCGCGAACGGCCGCGACCGTGGTTGCTGGGACTGTCCTCGCTGATTCTCGGCATCGGCTTCTACTGCTACATCTCGTCGATCGTGATGATGCCGCTCTACCTGGCGTTGACGCTGCTGATGCTCTATGACGACCGCGCGCCACAGCGCTCGTTTGCCCTGACCTCCGGTGTTTTCATCGCGCTGCAGGCACCGTTTCTACTGTGGCTTGGCGTCCATCCAGAAGCGTACATGGCGACGGTGGAGAAGTACGGCTTGTATGACACCAGCCAGTTGAACGCGGCGCAGGGGCTGCGCTCGACGTTCTCATTTCTGAGCGTCAGCCAGCGACTGGACCAGTACTGGAACTATTTTGATCCGTCGTTCCTGTTTTTCGGGAGCGGCATCAAGGTGCAGTTCTCGACCAACCTGGTGGGGGTGTTCCTGCTACCGATGGCCGTCTTCATCGGTGTCGGCCTGTTTGCGGCCGCCAAGCACCGCGCCGAGCCTATCCATCGCATCATCCTCTGGGGATTCGTGAGTGCGCCACTGGCTGCCGCCATTCCTACCGAGCAGAACGCGATCTTCCGTGCCTTGGGCCTGTTGCCATTCGGCGTGATCCTGGCGGCGATGGGTGCGCGGCACATGTGGCGTCACCCGCTCAGCAACCCCCTGGCGATCGGCTGGCACCTGGCGGGCTGGGCTGCGACCGGCGGCGGGATCGGATACGGGGCCTGGACGCTCGCCACCGAGCACCGCCTGACGAGTTCGACCGTGCCGCTCGTGGCCGCCGGCGCAGCCGCGCTCGCTCTCGCGCGTTTCACCAGCCGACACACTCAGTTGAAGGCGATTACGCTGGCGCTGTTCGCCGTGCTGCTGCTGCAGTTCAACAGCTTCTGGTCCGACTACTTCGGCGACTACCGCGTGCGTTCGGCGTTTTGGATCGGCGGCAACATCCGCGGCGCGATGGAGGACATCATTGGTCGCACCGAGGGCGGCACGCCCAATGTGTACTTCGGCACCCTCGCATCAACCAGCGGACAGTTGGATTGGCGCAACGACTTTCTTGGTAGCTACTGGCGCTTCTACCTGCTCAAGCACGATCGTCTCGACCTACTGAATCACACCAGTCGCTTCGATCCGGCCGCGATTGACAGCGTGCCGCGCGGCAGCCTGATCCTCGCCAATCTCGAGGACGCTGCAACCAAGGCCATGGCCACCAGCGGCGCCTTGACCCGTGTCGCCACCATCGACGAACTCGACGGGCGGAGCTATTTCGTCATCTACCAGCGCTAACATGCCGGCCCCCGCCACCCATGCGCGATCGCGGATCGTCGCAGCCGAGCCATGGCTTCCCCTCGCGTTGGGACTGGTGTGGTGGCTGGCCATGTATCCGGGCTTGTTCGGCGAAGATTCACTGATCACGCTGACCGAGGCGCGTGACGGTCCCATCAGCGCCTGGTTCACTGCGTGGTGGGTCATCGTCATCGACACGATTTCGGTGGGCACGCGCGCAATTCCGTTGCTCACGCTCGCCGGGGTGTCGGTGCTTGCGTGGGCGACGCGGCAATGGGCGGCCGCCACCTTTCCGAGGGGTCCGGCGCGCGCCTGGGCGATTGTGCTGGTGTGCGCGACGCCGCTGGTTGGCGCGCTCGGCATCCAGGTTCGGCACGACGCATGGATGACGGCGGGGCTGCTGCTGTGTGTGGCGGTGTTGACACGCACCGAAGGGCGATTGGTAAATTTTGGTGCGGTCGATTACCTGCAGTTGGCCCTCTCGGTGCTGCTGATCCCAACTCGTCACAACGGCTTGGTCACGTTGATCCTGGCCGCTCTCGGCACTCTCTGGGTCTTTCGGCACTCAGGCGCGCGCGCTCAGCTGATCGTCCTGGCAGCGGTGGCGATTGGCGTGGCCAGCGTCACACAATTAGCCACGCGCAGCGCCGGCCTCTCGCACAGCGTCGACCCAGCCCAGGCGGTCGAGTGGGTGATGGCCGATGTGTCTTGCCTGCTGACCAAGGACGGTGTGACGCCTACCGCGGCAGAATGGCGTGGGCTCGAAACAATCGCGAGCCGCGCGGACTGGCCGCAAGCGCGAGCGTGCAACTTCGTCAGCCCATTGTTCATTGCACCGTCGTTCCGCATCGCGCAGGTCGAACCCAAAATGGGCGCGCTGGTGGGGACCTGGCTGTCGCTTGGTCGCCGCCATCCCCTGCGCATGACGCTGGTGCACCTGCGGCGGGTGTCGTTGTTCCTGCCACCTTTCATGGTCGGCATACCGGATCAGGACTACACGCCGTTCATCCACTCCACGATTCTGCCGAATGACTTCGGGCTTGCCTGGGCGTTTCCGCAGGTAGCGAACCTGGCGCGACTGCCGCCACGGGCGTGGAATGCGCTTCGGCTCGTGCTGGCCAACTCCGCGCTGTGGCTGGCGATGCTGATCGTCGCGGCCTGGAAACTCAGGGTTCTGCGTCACCGGCTGTTGCCAACCGTCGTGATGGCGGCCGCACTCAATGTCGGTCTCCTGGCCACCGCCCCGATCTCCGAGGGCCGGTATGGCCTGTTCATCCTGATCTGTGGACAAGTGACCTTCTTGTATTGGTGCCTGGCATCGCGGCGTGCCGATGGAGTCTCGCCGGCGTGACCGGGCGGTCCCCGCGCGTGGCGATGGCTGCGGTGCTGACTCTCGCGGCGATCTTGCATGTCAGCCGCCTTGGCGACGCGCCGATCAACGTGACCACCGACGAAGCGCGGTTCGCAGTGCAGGCCCACGCCCTCGCCGAAACCGGTCGCGACACGCGCGGCAATCGCCTGCCGCTGTTCTTCCTGATCGCTGATCCGCTAATCGCCAATCACTCCAGCGTGGCGTGGTGGCAGCCACAGTTGTTCTACCTGATGGCCGGCTCCTTCAGCGTCCTGCCAGTGTCGGCATTCTCGGCCCGCTTGCCGATTGCGCTGATCGCGCTGCTCAATGTCTGGTTGATCTCGGCGGTTGCGCGCCGCGCCTTCTCGAACGAGTGGTACGGGGTGGCAGCAGGGTTGGTGCTGGCGTTGACACCCGCGCACTTCATCATGGGCCGGCAGGCGACCGACTATTTCCTGCCCCTCGCATTCGCGCTGGCCTGGCTGGTGTGCCTGTGGGAGTGCCAACGCCGTGACTCGGTCCTAATGGCCGTCGCCACCGGCCTGGTGCTCGGGCTGGGGCTGTTCTCATACATCACATCGTGGCTGGTGATGCCGATCTACCTGGCGCTGACTCTCGCGGTTCTCGGTCTGTCGGGCAAGTCGTTGCGCTTCCTGGCTATGGTGACGATGGGATTTGCGGTGCCGCTGCTGCCGCTGGCGGTGTGGCTGATCTCGAACCCATCGATGCCGCGGGATGTGTTCACTAACTACCGCGTATCCACGGACTTCAGATTGGTGGAACGCACGGCGCTCTATTGGGACTACTTCAATCCGTCGTACTTGTTCTTCTCGGGCGGCTCGAACATGACCTGGGCCACGCGGCAGGCCGGTCTGTTTCCGCTAGCGTTCGCGGTGCTGCTGCCGCTGGGGTTATGGAGCGTCTGGCAGCGGCGGCCGGCCGGCCTGCGCGCGGTGTGGGTTGCCGGCTTCATGCTCGCGCCGCTGCCGATCGTCGCGGCCTTGCCCGAAGCGCCGCACTACGCGACGGCACGGCATCTGCTCGCGGTGCCGTTTGGTGTCCTGCTCGCGGTGGTCGGTCTCGAGTGGCTGACGACCGCGGGCGGCCGCGCGGGACGGATTGTCGCGGCGGTGCTGGTGGTGTCGCTACCAATACAGTTCGTACCGTTTGCCCGGGACTACTTCACTGATTACCAATTACGCTCGGCGTTCTGGTCCGACTCGATGAACATGCGGGGAGTCGTCCGGAGCGTCGCCGCGCTTGAAGCCGCCGAACTGCCGCCGGCCGTTTACCTGAGCGACGAAGACCTGGGCGAAGACAAGGTGGTGAAGTGGCTGTTTCACCTGATGGCTGAGGGCCGGGACGACCTGCGGCAGCGGACCAGGTACTTCTCACCAGGACGCACGCCGACAGCCGGCATCGCGAAGGGCAGCGTGTTGGTCGCCGGCAGTGCGAGCCGATTGCTACCGTCCTTGACACAGGCCGGCGAGTGGTCAGTGGTCGCAGTGGTGCACGACATGGCCGGCACGCCCACGGCGACCGTCCTGCGCCGCAACTAACGACGGGCGCCGGTGAGTGCGAGCAGGTACTGTGCTCCCCGCGCCGCGATGATTGCGGCAAAGGGCGTGAGGTAAAGCGCGCGCGCGGGAATCGGTGCCTCGGCTGTCAACGCGGCCGCCAGTGGCGCAACCGCGAGTCCCGCGAGCCAGAGCCGCGACAGCGGCGTCGCCGGCTCGCGCGCCAGGGCCAATAAGCCGCACGGCAGCAGCACGATGACCGGCGGCAGCAGCACTCCCCCAATCAGGAACAGGAACGCCGGGTTGAAGTAGTCCCAGTAGACTTCAGACCGCGCCGTCAGACCGACCCAGCTGGTGACCTCGCGCGCTCCTTGCAACAACGAAAAGCGGTCGGCGTCGTACAAGTGATGGCTGTTGATCGCGAGGCGCAGTTGCTCGGGATGCCGTAGCCAGGTCGCGGCCAGCGGCGCAGCGCCTGCCAGGAACGCGGCGACGAAGCTGCCGTAGTGACGCCACGGCGCCACCCGGCCGTGCGCCAGGATCGCGAGCGTGATGGCCAGGTACGCCGGCATCATGACCACTGCTGCCAGCGAGGTGTGCAGCCCGAGCCCAAGTGCGGCTCCCGCGGCGACGCCCCAAGCCGCACTCCGCGTCTGTGTCCACTTGATCGTGGCCCACAACCACGCGAGCACCGGCAGCAGCGGGAGCAACGCGGCCGGGTTGCTGCCGGCGAGTTGCCATAGCAATGGCGTGAGCACAAAAATCGCGGCCGACAAGGCAGTGAGCAGGGAGGCGCCGGACACGGTGACTCGGCATTATAGTCACGACAGATTCCAGCCTACGGCCTGGACCTGGTACGACGAACACCTCCGGCCCTCTCGATGGCAAGCGCTCGATGTGAGTGGTGGTCGCGAGCTAGTTGCGCGTCGTGAACGGCACAACGGTCGCGGGCGAGGCGGGACGCGAAGACTCGTCGGAGATGATTTCTTCGAGGGCGACGTGAATGCGAGTGAGGCTCACCGCGTGTTCGCGGCACATCGCCTGGAGGTTATGGAGACGCTCGGGCGAGACTTGTGGGCTGGCGATGATGACCAGGTCGACCGACCGGGTGCTGACGAGCAGCGACAGGGCGCTGAAATTACCGAGTACGGGATAGCCGCCAAGCCTGGTGCCCGCGCGACGAGGGTCCTCGTCGATGAACCCAAGCACCCGCAGCGTCTCATCACCGTGCTGCGCGAGTTGTGACAGCGCCAGGCTGCCGCCATCCTCAGTACCGTAAATAGCGACCCGCCGCCCGGTCTGCCGCTGGCGGCTAAAAAATTCTCCGACCAGGCGGAACGAGGCGCGCGACAGCGTCACTGCCAGCAGCAGCAGCACTGCGTAAATCAGGAACACCGAGCGCGAGTAACTGAAGAACCGGTACGCATACAGGATGATCAGCTGGGTCGCCACCGCGCCAAACACCACTCCGCGCGTGACGACGAGCGTGTCGGCCAGCCCGAAATGCCTCCACACACCTCGGTAGACGCCAACCGCGAAGAAGGCGACCATCTGCACCGCCACAATGAGCGGGAACGAAGAGGTGAAGTTCTGGAAGTTCTTCATGAAGTCTTCCGGATCCTCGAACCGCAAGCGATACGCCGCGTAATAACACGCCGAGACGAGGCAGAAGTCGAGCACGACTTCCGCGACACGCCGCTTGTAAACAAGCTCAACCAGTAGCGGCGTCAAGACGCCCTGCTCGACGCGCGCGTCACCCACTTCGTAAACGCGAATGCTGAACAGGTAGACGGCAAACAGCGCCATGCCCAGGATGAACGCACCGGCCGCCATGGCCGCGAAACCCCGGTTGAGATAGTCGAGCCTGACGCCGATCGCA
>JANLWW010000029.1:0-54166 GCA_031364805.1 Acidobacteriota bacterium | reverse complement strand
CGAAGCTCTTCGCGATCTCGACTTCGGCCTGGCTGAGGATGACGCGGGCCTGCTTCTCGCGGGTGGCCTGCGCTTCGCGCGACATTGCATCCTGCAGCGAGGCCGGAATCACGATGTCGCGCATGTCCACCGACTGCACCGTGATGCCCCACGGCGTGGTCCGCACGTCGATGGTCTTCTGCAGTTCCTCTTCGATGTGTTCGCGACCCCGCAGCAGATCTGACAGCGAGGTCCGGCCGATGATGTCGCGCAGCGCGGTCTGCGCCGCCCAGCTCACGGCATTGCGGAAGTTCTGCACCTCGAGCGCGGCCTTCTCGGCGTCGTGGACCATCCAGAACAACACCGCGTCGACGTTGACCGGCACCATGTCGGCGGTCAGCGTCTGCTCGGCGGCGAAGCCGGTGGTGACAACCCGTTGATCGATGGTCGCCGGCAGGGTCTCAATGAATGGGACGATCCAGAACAAGCCGGGGCCGCGCAAGCCGGTATAACGCCCCAGCCGAAAGACGACGGCGCGTTCCCACTGCGCCGCCACGCGTGGTGCCTGTGCGAGGACGAAGCCGATCAGGACGCCGGCCACCGACCAGTAGAGGTTCGCGCCGCTCAAGGTGGCGAGCACGCCTGCTACCGCCGGCGCGGTGAAGACCAGGAACGCAATCACGTTCACCGGACTTGCTGCCGCCGAACTACCGTCATCACGCCGCAAGCCGAGAATTGTTGCCACGCTCATCCTCCCTGTTTGGCTATCGATTGCTTAAGTTGACGCAGCACATCGTCGACCGAAAAGCCGTGGACCGCGGCCTCGTCCAGGCAGCGCTGCACGAGGGCCCGTAGTTCTGGGTCTCGCGCGAGGCCACGTCTCGAGGCCTGCGCGGGCGCGCTCGCCACGAATGTCCCGACGCCTCGGCGCGTCTGCAGCACGCCGCCGCGTTCGAGGTCGAGGTAGACCCGTGCCACGGTGTTGGCGTTGACCTTCAGCTCGACCGCCAGTTCGCGCACCGTCGGCAGCTGGTCGCCGGCTGACAGGCGTCCGGTGGCGATGGCGGCGCGGATGCCGCGCTCCAGCTGCGCGTAGAGCGGCGTCGGGTGGCGGTGGTCGAGGGTGAGTAACCCGGTCACACGGCGTATTGTACTAGTACAATAGTACAAGTCAAGCCCCCTCGGCGCCGGCACTCACCACGCGACGGGCGCCAAGGTGTCCTGCGCTGGATCGGGGCGGGTAAGTGTGAGATTGTGTGAAACAACCCCTTTCCCACACCGCAGTTATCTATGAACAAGTCCCGGACCGCCCTCGCCATGCTCGTCTCCGTCATCATCACCGCCGCCTTGGCCGCGCAAGGGATGCGACCAGGCACCCCAGTGGCTCCCGGCCAGGAATGCCCGCCGGGAACGACGGAGGTCCGGCCCGGAAGCTGCCAGGCGCCGTCAGAACCGCCACCGAGCATCCTCGACTATCGCCCCCGATCGACGCTGGTGACTGCCGAACACAAGGTGCCCAAGGCCAAGTTTCCTGCGGTCGACGTGCATGGCCACCCGGGCAACCTCACCACGCCCGAAGCCATCAATCGCGTCGTCGGCGTCATGGACTCGCTCAACCTGAGGGTGATGCTGGTGGCCGAGAACGTCTCGGGCGCGCGGCTCACCAGCACGCTCGCCGCCATCAACGCCTCGCCGCACAAGGAACGCTTCCGCGTGCTGGCCGGCGTTGACTTCCGCAACGTTGGTCCCGACTGGGGCGCCAAGGCTGCCGCGCAACTCGCAGCCGACCTCAAGGCCGGCGCAATCGGCGTCGGCGAGGTGGGCAAGCAGTTCGGACTCCGCATCACCAAGCCCGATGGCTCGCGACTGAAGGTGGACGACCCGGAGTTGGATCCGCTGTGGGCCGCCTTCGCGCGGCTCGACGTGCCGGCGTTTATTCACACGGCGGAACCCCAGGAGTTCTTCCAGCCGCAAGACTTCAAGAATGAACGCTGGCTTGAGTTGTCGTTGTTCGCGGACCGCCGAAACAACCAGCCCGGCCAGGTGACATTCGAGCAGTTGCTGACCGAGCGCAACAACGTCTTCCGCAAGCACCCCAAGACGCGGTTTGTCGCCGCTCACTTCGGCTGGCACGCCAACGACCTGGCGCGCGCATCGAAGATGCTGGACGAGTTCCCCAACGTCACGATCGAAGCCGGTGCGATCCTGTATGACCTGGGACGCCAGCCACGCACCGCGCGAGAGTTCTTCGTGAAGTACGCCGACCGCATCATGTTCGGCAAGGACTCGTTCCAGCCGAACGAGTATCCCTATTACTGGCGCGTGTTCGAGACTGCCGACGAGTACTTCGACTACTACCGCGACTACCACGCCTTCTGGAAGCTGTACGGAATGTCGCTGCCGGACGAGGTGCTGAAGAAGGTGTATTACAAGACGGCGCTGAAGGTTTTCAAGGGACTGCCGCAGTCTGGCTGGCCGCAATAGGACGACCGAGGCAACCCCGCAATGGGGTTGCCTCTCGTTCTGTTATTGGCCCGGTGGCCGGGCTGGGGCGGGAGTTGGCGCGAGACTGAACGTCAGGCTCGTGTACATCATCTCTTCCCACGTCTGGTCGCCCCACGTCACCTGCTTGGTGGGATCGGGGTTCGACTTGTTCGAGGCCGAGTTGTTATACCAGGCCTTGGCGTTGAGCTTCGTGCCGGCCGGCAGCATCAGCGGTGTCGTGAACACATACTCGTGCTGCCAGTTGAAGTCGTACTTCGGCACCGACAGGATGATCTCGTTGCGGCCGTCCGGGTAGGTCGCTTCATAGTGCCAGCCAGAGCCGCGCACGTGCGTATGCGGAATCAGGCTGTAGATCATGGTGTCGCGATTGAACGTCATCGAGTTCTCGACGAGGTGATTCGACGCACCGGGCGGAATCGACAACGACGCGTTGATCAGCGCCATGGTGTTGAGAATCGTCTTCGGCGGCGTCTTGGTGAACTTCAGCCCGATCTTCGAGCGGTCCGTGGTCGCTTTGCCGTAGGTCGTGTAGTGCATCTGGAAGACCATCGAATAGCCCTTCGGGATGCGCATGCCCATTCCCTCCGGGAAGTGGCGAATCGACCCGCCCGGCGAGAAGCCGCCCATACCCGCGGCCATGCCCTGCGGGCGCGCCCGATAGTTGGGTCCTGGATCCGTCCGCTGGTCCGGCGGCAGGGGACGTCCGCCCTCTTCACCGTCGGGAATCTGGAAGCAGCACGCCAGCTCAAATGGGGGCACGGGTCGCGGCGCCGCGGCCGCGCCAGCGGCACCGGCGGCCGGCGCCGGACCAAACATGCGGCCCAGCATCATTTGCGTCCGCTGCTTCGCCTGCGCTTCAGCCACTTCCTTCGGCGCCAGCAAATAAAGGAGCAAGTGGTGCACCGCACGACGGTCGCCGGGACGAATCTCCCAGTCGGTAATGAAACGATCCTCAGCAAAGTTGGCGGGGACCACCAGGTATTGGTACGGAATCTCCCCGGTCGCCGGAATTGGATAGTCCTCCTGCATCGACAACACCGCGTCGGGCGTACCGATGTTCCACTCGTCGGTATAGACCGGGGCCGGCGGTAAATCCGCGGCCTTGCCTTCTGGCGCACCGGCCGCGACCCACTTGGCGATGGTCTCCTTGTGCGCGACGCTCAGCATCCGCGCCCCCACGAAGGTGCCGTACTTCGGATCCGCGTGCCACGGCGGCATCGTGCCGTCAACCACCTTGGCCGCGATCGACTTGGCCCAGGGACGCGAGTCCTTGTAGGTCAAGAGCGACATCGGCGCAATATCGCCCGGGCGATGACAGTTGGTGCAGTTGGCGAAGAAGATCGGCGCCACGTCCTTGTTGAAAGTCGGTGCGGCCGGCGTTTGTGCGGCCGCTGGTATTACCGACGCCACCACGACGGCCACGCAGATCGCGACGTATTTCATCGTCATACTCGAATGCTCCTCTAGCCTTAACGTAACGCCGTGCCGGTGGCGCGAGCGCGCGCCAACGCCTTGACTGACGCCGTGCGATTGGGTGTTCTCTGCAACGACAACTCGAGCGCGGCCGCCGCTTCGCTGTGGCGACCGGCCTCCAGCAACAGCTCGCCGTAGAATTCCGGCGCCGGCTTGATCGGGTCCGGCGGGCCCGAGGGCGCCGCCAGGGTCAGTTCGATCTCCATCGCCTCTTTCGCCAGCTGCAGGGCTTCATCCTTCTGGCCCTGCGCGAAGCGGCGAAGGGCGCCGATCTGCTTCTCCATGATGGTTACGGGCTTGGCGCTGTAAGGGTTCGCACCGGCCTCGAGCTTCTCGCGCGTCTGGCGCAGGACCTTCTCGGCCGTCTCGGCGGTGGCGAAGTCGCCCATTTTGGCCGCGCTGTAGCCGGCAATGAAGGTCCAGGTGTTGCTCGCGCCGTAAGCGGGCATCGACATGCCGGGCATTCCCGCATGCGCGGGATCAGCGGCAGCAGGGGCCGCCGGCGCTTCGACGGCGATCTTCTCCCACTGCTCGGTCTCGAGGATCAGCCGCGCGCGCATGCCGAGATAGCCGTCACGAACGCCGCGATTGCCGGCGTTGCGATCCGCCGCCTGCCTGGCCCACTCGACGTTCTGCTTCGCCTCGGCAGTGTTGCCGGCCATGAGGTTGGCGTAGGTCAGCCACGACAAGGTGTGGAAGTCTTCGCGCCCCTCGGCCAGCTTCATGCGGGCGTTCAAGCCGGCAGCGGCCTGGTAGGCGGCGATGTTGGAGGTGCGCACGTCGGCCCACATCCCGAGCTGCACGAAGATGTGCGAGGGCATGTGCAGGGCATGCGCCGCCGACGGCGCGATGCCGGCGTAGGCGCGAGCGGCCGGCAGGGCCAACGGCGCGTGATCGGGATCGTCAAACGCGTGGATGATGAAGTGCGCCGCGCCTGGGTGCTTCGGGTTCTCCTGGTAAACCCTCTGGGCAATCGACGCCGCAAGCGCCTGCCGGCGGAACCCCTTGTCGGTGGGCCGCACGGTGCCGAGCAACGACAGCGCATACCAGGTCGCGACCTCGTGGTCGTCCGGCCATTTCGCATACATCGCGGCCATCGCGTTCGAGTACGCGTGGTCGCGGGCGAGCTTCTCGCCGGGCGAATAGTAGAGGACGTCGATCGCTTCGAGGTACGCCCTCTCCTTGGGCGTCGTGACCTTGGCCACGCGGGCAGCCAGTGTCGGCGCGATCTTCTCGAGAATGGCTTTGGCCGCCGAAGCGTCCTGCTGCGCCCACAACGGATGGTTATGGCTCATCGCCTCGCCCCAGTACGCCATCGCAAACGTTGGGTCGGTCTTCTGGGCTCGTTGAAACGCGACCGCCGCTTCATCGAACTGGAAGCTGTGGAGGCTCTTGACGCCGTCAAGGAAGGCGGCCTGCGCCGAGGGCGCGCCAGACGTGGGGAAGGTGATGGACCCGAGTTCCTGAGACGCTAGCGGCGTGGTGGCCGCCACACAAACCACCAGACACGTGCGAACGAGGGTCTTGACCATGGCGTCACCTCTAGCGCTGCTCGACGGGGATCCAAGTCTGGGGATACGCCGGGCCAGTATAGTCGGCTCGGGGCCGGATCAAGCGATTGTTGGCCAGCTGTTCCAGGACATGTGCAGTCCAGCCGGAAATGCGGCTCACCGCGAAAATCGGCGTGTACAAGTCGATGGCGATGCCCATCGTGTAATAAGTGGAGGCCGAGTAGAAATCGACGTTCGGGTAGAGCTTCTTCTCGGCTTTGATGAGCGCCTCAATGCGCTCGCTCATCTCGAACCATTTCGTGTTGCCGGCCTTCTGGCCCAGCTCTTTCGACATCTGCCGCAGGTGCGTGGCGCGCGGATCTTCGGTGTGGTAGACGCGATGGCCGAACCCGGAAATCTTCTCCTTGCGCGCCAGCTTGGCCTTGATCACCGCGTCAATGCGGTCGGCGGGAGCATCCTCGCCGATCTCGATCAGGAGCTTCATCACCTCGGCATTGGCGCCGCCGTGGAGCGGACCCTTGAGCGTGCCGATGCCGGCGACGATGGCCGAGTGAATATCGGTGAGCGTCGCGGCGGCGACGCGAGCGGCAAAGGTCGACGCGTTCAATTCGTGATCGGCATGCAGCGTCAGCGCGATGTCCATGGCGCGAATCGAGGTCGCGTTGGGCCGGGTGCCGAACAGCATGTAGAGGAAATTGGCGGCGTGTCCCATCACCGGATCGGGCGCAATCGGTCCGCCGCCCTGCTGCATGCGGCCCCAGGTTGCCACCAGGCTCGCGATCTGGCCGGTCAGTCGGACCGCCTTGCGATACGACGCCGCCGGCGAGTTGTCGTGCGCATCCGGATCGTAGTGGCCGAGCGCCGAGGTCAGCGTCCTCAGCGCGTCCATGCCGTCGGACGGCGGCAGCATGTTCATCAAGCGGATGATGGCCTCGGGCAGCGGCCGCGCCGCGGCCAGTTGCGATTGGAGATCGCCCAGCTGGGCGCGGTTCGGCAGACGGCCGTGCCACAGCAGGTAACAGGTCTCCTCGAACGAGGCGTGCCGCGCCAGGTCGTGAATGTCGTGCCCGCAATACGCGAGCACACCGCGATCGCCGTCCAGGAAACAAATGCGCGACGAGGTCGCCACCACGTCTTCCAGTCCGCCCTTGGGTTTTGCCTCTGCCGCCATTGGCCTGATCTTACAGCCTTCCGCCGGAGCGGGTAGCGGCCTGTCACGAAACTCAAACCAACCCGGCGCCCTGTGCTAGCGTCTCTCCACATGCGACGTTCCTCGATGCTCGCGGCTGCCCTGGCCCTGGTCACGCTCACCACCGTGCAGGCCCGGCGGGCGCCGAACGTGGCCTGGCCCCAGTTTCGTGGGCCGTCTGGCGCCGGCATTCTCGACTCGGCCCGGTTGCCGACCGCCTGGTCGGCTACGAGCAACGTAGCGTGGAGCGTCGAGGTGAAGGGGCGCGGCTGGTCGTCGCCGGTGGCATGGGACAACCTCGTATTCGTGACCTCAGCCATCAGCCCCGGTACTTTCAAGGCCCCGTCAACCGGCATCTTCGGTAACGACTACGCCGCGGAGTTAACCAAGCAGGGATTGTCGGACGATGAGGTCACCAAGAAGGTGGTGTCGCGCGACATCGAGTTGACGGCCGAGAGCGGCGACCTCCGTTACATGGTCTACGCCTTCGACGCGACCACCGGCAAGCTGCGTTGGGAGCGCGAGGCCCACAAGGGCGCGCCGTTTGGCGGCCGCCATCGCAAGAACACCTACGCGTCGGAAACTCCGGCCACCGACGGCGAACGCCTCTACGTTTACTTCGGCAACGTCGGACTGTTCGCCTATTCACTCGACGGCAAACCGCTCTGGAATGCGCGGTTCGATCCGCAGCCGATGTACCTCGACTTCGGGACCGCCTCGTCACCGGTTGTTCATGATGGCCGTGTCTATGTGCTGCACGACAACAACGGCCAATCGTTCGTCGCGGCGGTCGAGGCGAAGAGCGGCAAGCTGGCCTGGAAGGTGAGCCGCGATCTGCCGGCCGGCCAGCTGACTTCGGGCTGGTCCACGCCGTTCATCTGGACGCACCCGCAACGCAGTGAGCTCGTGGTGATCGGCCGGCAGCACGCCGTGGGCTACGCGCTCGACAGCGGCAATGAATTGTGGCGATTGGGCGGCCTCACGGGCCAATCCACACCCAGTCCGGTGGCGGCCAACGGGCTGCTCTACCTGGCCACCGGCTCGCAGGGCGAGAGCAACCGACCGGTATTTGCGGTGAAGCCGGGCGCCCGCGGCGAAATCTCGCTGGCCAGGGGCGAGGACCGGAACGCGTTCGTCGCCTGGTTCCACCCGCGGGCCTCCGCCTACACCTCGTCTCCCCTGGTCTATCGCGGGCGGATGTACGTCGTGAATGACAATGGCATCCTGACCGTGTTCGATGCCGCTACCGGCAAGGAGATCTACAAGGCGCGCGCCGGCGGATCGGGCAACACGTTCTCGGCGTCACCCTGGGCGTCGGACGGCAAGGTCTACCTGCTGAGCGAAGACGGCCACACGTTCGTGATCGAGGCCGGCGACAAGTACGTCGAGCTGGCCAGGAACAGTCTCGACGAGATGAGCCTGGCCACGCCGGCGCTTGCCCCGAACGCCTTGTTCATGCGGACGCAGACGCGACTGTACCGCATTGGCCGCTAGGCGCGGAACGGCAGAGGTTCCGGGGTATGCTGAGGCCCCCTGAAGGAGGGCCTCAGCATGGCAGACCAGTCCTACAAGAATCACGTTCGTTGGCTCCCGGCCTTTCATTTCTTCGCCGTCCCGGTGCTGTTGCTCAACACGATTAACCAACTGCGTCACCTCTACGCCAATCCGTCGCGCAGCACGGCGTTCGCGGCAGTCGTGGCGGCGGCCATCCTGACGGTGGCCTTCCTGGCGCGCACGCAGGCGCTGCAGGCGCAGAACCGCCTGATCCGGCTCGAGATGCGGCTGCGCCTGCAACAGCTGTTGCCCGCCGACGTGATGGCCCGCTTCAACGACCTGACCGTGGCGCAGCTGGTCGGGCTGCGCTTCGCCAGCGATGGCGAGCTGCCCGACCTAGTGCGCACGGTGCTGAAGGACGGCACCAAGCAGGCCGACATCAAGAAGATGATCAAGCACTGGGAACCCGACTACGTCCGGGTGTAGCGGCCCGCACCAGTCCGCAAGGCTCAGGTTAGCCTCAGGAGTACACTGCTTGTCAGTGATGCTGAACCCCTTGCGGACGTTATCCACCACCGAGGAGCTTGAAGCCGCCCTCACCCGTTCGTCCACGGTTCCGGTCGTGATCTTCAAGCACAGCCCGACGTGCGGAATCAGCGCGCAGGCTTTTGAATCGATCGCTGAGTGGTTGTCGAAGGAAGCGCCAGGGGCGGAGTTCTTCGTGTTGCCGGTTCAAGCCAGCCGGGCGCTGTCGCTCGCCGTCGCGCAGCGTTTTCACATCCGCCACGAATCGCCACAGGCCTTGTTGATCGATCACGGCAAGGTCGCGTGGCACGGCTCGCACTTCCGCGCGACCGCCGAGTCCATTCGCGCGGCCCTCGGACAGCTGGCCGCCTAGCCAACGAGGGAGTTACTTCGGTTCAGGAATCGGCTTCCCGCTGAGATCCACGAAGGTGATGTTGGCGAAGGCGCCCAACTGGTCCTTCACCTTCGCGTAGTCGCCAACGATTACCACTACTGAATCCTCTGAACCCAGCAGCATCCCGGCGCCAGTCTTGATCGCCTCCGGCGAGGGCTGCGAGATCTGCCGCTGGAATGTCTCGGGGTAATCCTTGGGCAGCGCAAAGGTGTTCACGGTGTTGACGGTGTTGGCAAATCCCGCCTGGGTGGCGTTCTGGATCAGGAACAGGCCGCGTGAATACTGCTTGGCGTCGGCGAGTTCTTCGGACTCGGGTCCGCCCGCTCGCAGCTTGTCGATCTCGGCATAGATCTCCTTGAGCGTCGCGCCGGTCACCTCGTTCCGCACGTCGGCCGCGGCGCGGTAGAACCCGCCTTCGGCCATGGCCTGAAACTGCGACTGGGGTGAATAGGTGTAGCCCTTCTCCTCGCGGATGTTCCGCACCAGCCGCGAGTCGAACGCCGCCCCGTAGATCTGGTTCGTCAACTGCAGCGTGTACCACCGCGCATCGTCGCGGCGGGTCGCGAAATTGCCAACCGAGATCGACGACTGCACGCTGTTGGGGCGCTGCACGAAGACCAGCCGGCGGCCCTTCATCAGCGGCATGGCCGGCGCCTGCGTTGCAGGCACGGCGGCGCGCGTCCACGTGCCGAATGCCTGTTCGGCGGCGGCAAACACTGCCTCGGGAGCAGCGTCGCCAATCACCACCAGGAACGCGTTATTGGGCCGGTAGTAGGTCGTGTGATACGCGGCGATGGCCGCGCGATCGATGGCCGGCACGCTGTCGAGCGTCGGCCCGGTTCGCGCGTAGGGGTGTTCTCCGAACAGGGACTGACGGAAGACCTTATTCGCGACGGACTGCGGCGAGGCCAGCTGCGCCTGGAGCTGCTGGGCGGTGTTGGACTTGAGCAGGTCGACCTCGGCTTGCGGGAACGCCGGGTTGCGCACCACATCTGCGAGCAGGGCCAGCATGCGCGGCATCGATTCCGACAGGCCGCGCATCTGGAAGGTCGTGGCGTCCTGGCCGGCGGCGCCCGACAGTGATGCGCCCATGGCGAAGACGTCGCGCTTCAGCTGCTCACTCGACCGCGTGGCGGTGCCTTCCTGCGCCGTATCCGCGACAAACTGTGCGAGACCGGCCTTGCCGGCAGGATCGAGCGCGAGGCCGGCGCGCACCGTGAGCATGGCGCTGACCTTCGGCACCGTGGCGTAGCGAACGGCAACGACGTGCAAGCCGTTGGCGAGCGTGCGTTCCACGCGAGGCGGAGGCGCGAACGCCTTTTCGGGTCCGACTTCTGGCTTCGGCAAAGCCTGGCTCCAAGCCGGTACCGAGGTCACGACCAGGCAGGCGAAGCTTACCGCGGCAGCGCAGCTGAGTGGGCGAATCATCGAGCACCTCCCGGCGCCGGCTTTGATGCGGGGCGGCTGTCGATTGAGGTGCGATTGGCGGGCACCAGCCAGCGACCGGCCGCCGCCTTGACATCGGCCACGGTGACTTTCTCCAGTTCGGCCAGGATGGTGTTGATGCGGCCCGGGTCATCGTCGAACAACGCAAACGCGGCGAGCAGGTTAGCGCGGCCGAACCGCGGCATGCCGCCGCCTTCGAGGTCATCGAGGAAACCCGAACGAATGGTGGTCTTGGCCTGCTGCAGTTCGGCGGCCGTGATGCCCTTGTCGCGCACCTCCGCGAGTACGCCTTCAATCGCCGCCAACACTTGCTCGGCGCTCTTATCGTTGAGGTAATCGACGCGCATGGTGTAGAGCATGGGACCCTTCATGTCCCAATTGCTGCCCAGGAAATTGAAGCCGCCCTGCGAGGCCATCGCCAGTCGCTCGTCGCGCACGAGCTTGCGGTACATGCGCGCGCTGTCGTCGCTGTTGAGCAGCGGATCGAGCACGCTCAGCGCGAAGAAGTCCTTCGACATCCGCGCCGGCAGATGCCAGGCGGCGGCCAGGGCCGGGGTCCGGGCCAGCTGGTCGTCGCGCACGAAGTGACGCGTAGCAGACTGCGGCGGCTCGGACACGTCGGCGGGTGGCGGCAGGGGCTGCCGCGGAATCGAGGCAAAGTGTTTCTCGGCCAGCCGCTTCACTTCGGCGGCCGTGGTGTCACCGACCACCACCAGCACGGCGTTGTTGGGAGCGTAGTAGGTCTTGAAGAAGCTGCGCACGTCTTCAAGTGTCGCCGCCTCCAGCTCCTTGAGATCGCCGTAGAAGTTGTGCGCGTTATGCCAGTTGGTGTTGGCGCGCTCCCAGATGTCGAGCCACTCGAACCCGCCGTGCGGCTGGTTGAGCACGTTGACACGCACTTCTTCGCTGACGACGTTCTGCTGGTTCTTCAGGTTCTCGTTACTGACGTCGAGCGAGCGCATGCGGTCGGCCTCGAGCCAGATGGCGCGCTCCAGGGCGTTAGCTGGCAGGGCCTGGAAATAATTGGTGTAGTCGAAGCGGGTCGAGCCGTTGACGACGCCGCCGGCTTCCTGCATGAGGCCGACGTGCTCCATCTTCTTCACCTGGGCGGAGCCCTGGAACATCATGTGCTCGAACAGGTGGGCAAAGCCGGTGCGGCCCTTAGGCTCGACCCGGAAGCCGATGTTGTACATGACCTCCACCAACGCGACCGGTGCGGCGTGGTCTTCGCTGACCACCACCTTCAGCCCGTTCGGCAGCGTGAAGTAGTCGACCTGAACCCTGAACTCCTGCGCAGACGCCGGCAGGGCGACCGACACCAGGATGAATGCGGAGAGCAGCTCGGCCAATCGTTTCGGCATACAGGTCACCTTCGTCACCCAAGGATAGACGAAGGCCGGGGCCGAACGGTTGCGTGAAGACTAGGCTTCTTTGCCCTGCACGACTTCGACGGCCGAATCGCCGCCGTACTGCTGGAACAGCGAGAGCATGCCGGTGTAAAGAAAGCCGACCTGAAACAGCATCAGGAACGGCACCGTGCCGTAAATGCCGTTGGCGAGCGCGTAAAACAGCGTCCCCGTGAAGTAGAGACCGAGCGCCAGTTCGATCATTGGCTGCACGGCCACCGACTGGCGGTACTTCTTCTGGCTCCACTCGTCGCCGTGGGCTTCGACCGCGTACTTGGGCGTGCGGACAAACTCGCTCGGCTTGTGGAACAACGCTTCGAACACGGCCTTGGTGTTGTTCACCGCCAGGCCGATGCCGATTGACATGAGAATCGGCAGGTACTTCAGCCGCTCGGTCCACGTTTGCGGATACAACTCGCGCTGGCAGACCATGTAGAAATTAGCCACCGACGCCGTCGCCGCGAAGAACAACGGGATGTCGATCAGCAACATCTCGTACCAACCCATGTTGTAGCGGATCACCATCGACGGTCCCATTAACACCGACAGCACGACCATCAACGGGTAGTTGAAGTTGGCCGACAGGTGGAAGAAGGCCTCGGCCTTCACCTTGAACGGCTGATCCGATTGCAGGATGCGCGGCATCAGCTTCATGAACGTCTGGATGGAACCCTTCGCCCAGCGATGCTGCTGCGACTTGAAGGCGTTCATTTCAACCGGCAACTCGGCAGGCGCGACGTGATCCTGCACGAACACGAACTGCCAGCCTTTGAGTTGGGTGCGGTAGCTGAGGTCAAGGTCTTCGGTCAGCGTGTCGTGCTGCCAGCCGCCGCCGTCGGCAATCGCGTCCTTGCGCCAGATGCCGGCGGTGCCGTTGAAGTTGAAGAAGCACCCGCCACGGTTGCGGCTGCCGTGTTCGAGCACGAAGTGCGCGTCGAGCAGCACGGCCTGGATCTTCGTCAGCAGTGAGTAATCTTCGTTGATGTGTCCCCAGCGCGCCTGAACGAGCGCGACCTTGGGGTCGGTGAAGTAGTGCACCGATCGCATCAGGAAGTCGGACTTGGGAATGAAGTCAGCGTCGAAGATCGCGACGTACTCGCCGCGGCACACCTTGAGGCCCTCATCGAGGGCGCCCGCCTTGTACCCGGTGCGGTCTTGTCGGTGGAGATACTTAATGTCGATGCCCTGCAGCGCGTGCCTGCGCACGGCCAGCTCGGTGATCTGGCGCGTTTCGTCGGTGGAGTCGTCCAGGACCTGGATTTCCAGCTTCTCTCGCGGGTAATCGATCTGGCACACCGCATCGATCAGGCGATCGACGACGTACATCTCGTTGTAGAGAGGAAGTTGAATGGTCACGACCGGCAGGTCGTCGAACGCGGCCTTCGGAACCGGTTGCTCGTGTTTGTGCTTCATGTAGATGTACACCAGGTAGTACCGGTGCCATCCATACACGGCCAGAATCAGAAGCACGAAAAAATATAAAGCGAGTATGAGTGTTTCGACTGCAGTCATCTATTATGGAGGCTTCTGCCTCGTAGTCCAGTCCTTCATTATAGGAATCGACTGCCAGTAAAGTCAACAAAACACGGACGATAGCGTCATGACACCGGCTGAACTACGCATCATTCTGGAACAGGTTCGCGAGGGTCGAACCGAGACCGCCAAGGCCTTTGACCAACTCCTGACGGCGTTTCGCGACCAACCCTTTGAGGACCTTGGGTTTGCGAAGGTCGATCACCATCGGTCGATGCGGCAGGGCTTCGCCGAAGTCATCCTTGGACTGGGCAAGACACCTTCCCAAATCGCGACAATTGCCGGGGAAATTGTCGGCCGCGGCCAACCCCTGCTGGTGACCCGGGCTGATGAGGCGGCGTGGAAGGCGGTTCAGGCCGAGCTGCCCGAGGCCGAATATCACGCGGTCGCGCGGGCAATTACGGTCAAGCGGGAAGTGCCCAAGGGCGCCGGGACTATCGCCTTGTGCTCCGCCGGCACATCTGACATTCCAGTTGCCGAAGAGGCCGCCGTCACTGCCGAGTTGATGGGCAACATGGTGGATCGGATGTATGACGTGGGCGTCGCCGGAATCCACCGCATTCTCAAGCAACGCGCACGCCTCGAAGCCGCTCGCGTAATTATCGTCGTGGCCGGGATGGAGGGCGCCCTGCCGAGCGTCGTCGCCGGCATGGTCAGCGTGCCGGTGATTGCCGTGCCGACCAGCATCGGCTATGGCGCGAGCTTTGGCGGCGTGGCCGCGCTGCTTGGCATGCTGAACTCGTGCGCCAACGGCGTGTCGGTGGTGAACATCGACAACGGCTACGGTGCCGGCTGCATCGCCAGTATGATCAATCACCTGTAACGACGCGTTGGCCACAGAGGACACCGAGAACACAGAGGCCTTCCTTTGAAATGCAACTGGCTACGATCGATACGGCGTTGCATTTTGAAAGTGTTTCCCTGGAGTACCCCGGAGTCCTCTGTGGCAAACGTTGCCGAAAAGCCATGCTAGCTACCAGGACACTTGAATTCGATCGCGTCGTCGATGCGGTCACTGCGCTTGCTCTGACGCCGCTTGGCGCGGCAGCGCTGTCCGAGCTGGAGCCGTCAACCGATCCGCGGGCGGTGGTGTCGGCACAGGAGGCGACCAGCGAAACGGTGCGCTTCCTCGAGCGCCATCCGCTATTTCCGTTGCGCGCCGGCGAGCACCTGCCCGAGGCGCTTGCCTCGTTGGGCATCACCGGCCGCCCGCTCGAGCCGCTGCAGTTACGGATGCTGGCGGACTTCGTCGACTCGGTGGATCAGGCGTGCGTCAGCGTGCGTCGCGCGGGAGCGGAATTCCCGATTCTCGGCAAGCTGGTCGAGAACGTCACGGCGTTCAAGGACGAAGTAAATGCCGTGCGGCACGCCATCGATCCGGGCGGCGACGTCCTGGATCATGCCAGCCCCGAGCTGAAGCGCATCCGCAATGAGCTTCGCCAGAAACGCCAGAAGCTGCGCGGCACCCTCGAGCAGTTCACGAGGGGCAGTTCGGCGAAATACTTGCAGGACGAAGTCGTCACCGAGCGAAATGGCCGCTTCGTGCTCATGGTGCGGGCGGAGCATCGCGGCAACGTGCCGGGGATTGTCCACGGCAGCTCCACGACCGGTGCGACGCTGTTCATGGAGCCCGCCGCCACCGTCGAGATCAACAACGACATCGTTGAACTCGAGGATCGCGAGCGCGAAGAGGTCTTCCGCATCCTGCTCGAGCTGACCGATCGCTTTCGCAGCCGCCCCGCCGACCTTGCAGTTATCCAGGACGTCGCGCGGGAGATCGACACGCTCCAAGCGAAAGCGCGTTACAGCTCGACGCTGAACGGGATTGAGCCGGCGTTCACGGCCGACACCAGCCTCGAGCTCAAGGGCGCGCGCCATCCCATGCTCGAACGCGCCGTGCCGGTGGATGTGCTGCTCGATCCGCCCAATCGGGTGCTGTTGATTACCGGCCCCAACACCGGTGGCAAGACCGTGGCGTTAAAGACCACGGGCCTGTTCGCGTTGATGGCGCAGTCGGGGCTGCACCTGCCCGCGGTCGAGGCGCGGCTCCCGGTGTTCCGATCGGTGTTCGCCGACATCGGCGACGAGCAGTCGATTGAGAACAGCCTGAGCACGTTCTCGTCGCACATCACCAACCTGGTGTCGATGGAGCGGGAGATGCAGTTGCCGGCCCTCGTCCTGCTCGACGAAGTGGGCACGGGGACAGATCCCAACGAGGGCGGCGCCCTGGCGACGGCGATCGTGCAGCACTTCCGTCAGCGCGGGGCGCTGGTCATGGCGACGACGCATTTTGACTCGGTCAAGACGTGGGGCATCGGCACCGAGGGCGTGGCGGTGGCGGCGTTTGCCTTCGACCCGCAGAATTTCGCGCCGACCTACCGGCTGATTTACGGCGCTCCCGGCCGGAGTCTGGCGATTGAAATGGCCCAGCGGCTCGGCATGCCGCAGGCGGTCGTTGCGGCGGCACGCGGCTACCTGAGCGACGACCAGAAACGTTTGCAGGCCCATCTGTCGCGACTCGACGCCCAGGCGCGGGCGCTCGAAGCCGACCGCACGAAGCTCGAACGCGATCGCCGGACATTCAACGAGACCAACGCGGCGCTGTCGCAGCGTGAACGATCGCTGGCCGAGCGGGAGGAGGTGTTCAAGAAACGCCTCAACGAACGGCTGGACGACCGGCTTCGCCAGGCGCGCCGAGATGTCGATGCCGTAATCGATCAGCTCAAGGAGAAATCCGAAGCGCTGGCGGAGAGGGCGTCGATGCGCGCGGCGATCAACACCGGAGAATCTGGCGCGGCAAAAGCCGAGGCGCGCGCGGAGATTGACCGCATCGTCGAGAATCTGCGCCACCCGCACTCGCCTGGGTCTGAGCCGTTGCCGAATCGAACTGGCGGCGGCGAGGGGTCAGACCGCTCTCCCGCCGGCGTCGGCGCCAAGGTCTCGCTGGGCATGGGTCTCGAAGGCACCATCGTGGCGATCGACGGCAACCAGGCCGAGGTGGATGTCCGCGGCAAGCGCATGCGCGCCAAGCTGAAGGACCTGCGCGTGATCGGAGTCGGCAACCCGTCCGGGTTACCGAAGGGCAAGGTCCGCGTGAACGTAGACCTCAAGCCGCGCGAGGGAATGCTGAGCGAGTTGAAGGTGATCGGGATGACGGTAGACGAGGCCATTGACCGCGTGTCGAGTTTCCTCGACGACACGCTCATCACCGACATTCAACAAGTGCGCATCGTTCACGGACACGGCACCGGTGCCCTGAGAAAGGGCTTGCAGGCGTTCCTGAAGACGCACCCGCTGGTCGAGAAGCACTACCCCGCTCCTGAGAACCAGGGCGGCGGCGGCGCGACGATCGTCGAGCTCAAGGACTAACCAGCGTCGGCACCGGTTCGGCGAGCGCAAGCGGCGCGTTGCCCGGCTTCAGCATCATGGCGGCTCCGACGCCGCCGAGCAGTCCGCCGATGAACGCGGCGGTCGTGCCCACCTGTTGATAGAACTGCGGCAGCAGGAGCACGGGCGACGAGAGTTCCTCAGCCGCCTGCAATCCGCCAATCGCGCACAGCATCGTAGTGGCGCCAAAGCCGACCACGCGCGCTACACGATGGTCGCCACCGGCGCTGACCACGCGGCCCACCAGCCATCCGCAAACGAGCGCCAGCAGGGGCGCCGCGATCGGCCAGCGCGCCAGCCAGGGCGGCACGCTCTGGAACAAGTACACGCCTTCGAACCGCATCAGCCAGTCGGTGACGTTGACGACGAACACGACGTAGAAGCCGAGCATGAACAGCATCATCAGGCCGAACATCGCCGGTTCGAGACCCGACAGGCCGTGCACGCGGACCGGACGGGCGATAGCCACCCCGGCGGCGGCGAAGACCTGATTCCAGTACCAGGAGCGTGACCGGCCAGAGGCGAACTCCTCCAGCAGATCACCGTGCAACGCGTCGTTGGCGGGGTCGACCCATTCGAGCAAGGTCTGGGCGAGAACGGGTGGGCGTCTGGGTGTCATGCGCGACCTCCTCGTAACTGCGGCAGGTTACTCCAAAGCGCGGTGAGCGCTTGCTGGGTGTCTTTCGTCTGGTCGAGGCCCTTCGGCGTCACGCGGAACAGGCGTTTGGCGCGGCCGCCACGCTCGGGTGTTGGTTCACCCAGCGCGGAGCCGACGAGCCCGCGCGATTCCATGCGATCGAGCGCGGCGTAAATGGCCGCCAGCTGAGCCGAGCGGCCGGCCGTCTCCTCGAGCTCGCGCGCGATCCGCACGCCATAGGCGTCGTCGCCCACGCGCAGAATCGCCAGCAGGATCATCAACTCGAAGTCGGTGAGGAGGCGTCGCGCCATTTGTTTACATATTATGAATTAATCAATTCTTCACTGTCAAGCCGGTCACCGCCCTGGGGGGAGTGGGTCAAATGACGACGGCGGCCGCACAGGGGGCGGCTGATCGCGGTAAGCTGGCACCTGCAAGTCGAAGCTCACCGTGGCCCTCTTTCCCCAGACGTTCATCGACGAAGTGCGGGCGGCGGCAGACATTGTTGCCGTCATCGCGGACTCCGTCTCGCTGCGCAAGGCGGGCGCCACCTACAAGGGCCTGTGCCCCTTTCACGGCGAGAAGACACCCTCGTTCAATGTCAATCGCGACCGTGGCTTTTTCCACTGCTTCGGTTGCGGCGTCGGCGGCGACGTCTTCAAGTTCATCGAGTTGCAGGACAAGATTGGCTTCCAGGAGGCCGTGCGCTCGCTGGCGCAACGCTTCGGGATTCCCATCCCCGAGATGGAAGCCGGTGGCGAGCAGCGCGAGACCGCCGCGGAGCGCGAAGCGCTGGTCAAGATTCACGAAATCGCCGTGACGCACTTCCGCGAGCAGCTCGACTCGGCGGCCGGCGTGCGCATTCGTGAGTACCTGCTCAAAGAGCGCGGGCTGAAGCAGGAGACCACCGAGAAGTTGCAGATCGGCTTTGCGCCGCAAGGCCGTGACGCCCTGCGGCAACGGCTGCTCAAGCAAGGCTTCTCGCCGCTGCAGCTGGTGACCAGTGGTCTCGTCAGCCGCCGCGATGATGGCAGCGAGTCGGATCGGTTCCGGAACCGGCTGATGATTCCGATTGCCCGCGACACCGGCACCGTCGTGGCGTTCGGGGGCCGGGCGCTGGAGAAAGACCAGCAACCGAAGTACCTGAACTCCCCTGAGACGCCGATCTATACAAAGAGCCGCACGCTCTACGGCCTCAACCTGACCAAGGGCGATCTCCGCAAGGTTCGCTACGCGATTATCGTCGAGGGCTACTTCGACTTCGCCCAGGTTTACCAGGCCGGCGGCTTCCCAGTGGTGGCCACGTGCGGCACCGCGCTGACGCCCCAGCAGTCGCAGATCCTCCATCGCTTTACCTCGAAGACCGTGCTCTGCTACGACCCTGATAGCGCCGGTCAAACCGCCGCCGAGCGCAGCTCGGAGTTGCTGGTCGCCGAAGGATTCGTCGTGAACGTGATGACGCTGCCAGGTGGCGGCGACCCCGACACGTTCATCCAGAAGCACGGTGGGGATGGCTTTCGCGAACAGCTCAAGCACTCACGTCCGTACCTGGAATTCCTGCTCGACCGCGCAGCGGCCGGTGTCGACCTGACGCGTGACGACAACCGCCGGGATTTCCTGAAGCGAATGCTCGGCGTGGCGGCGCGCATTCCCGACCCGGCTGTGCGGGATCAGTTTGCCGACCGGCTGGCGCACAAGGCCCGGGTGACCGAGGACGTGGTTCGTGCCGAGATCAGGAAGGCCGCGGCCAATCGGAAGACGGAGCTGCCGGTCGAGCGGGTGCCGAGCCTGCAGGGCAACGTCCGAAAGGCCGAGAAGGGCCTGATCTGGAGCCTGGTGCACGACCCGGTCGGCACCATGTCGTCGCTGCGGCAGCTAGAACCCGAAGATTTAAAAGGACTTAGCACGGCGAACCTACTCCGGACGGCCCAGGAACTAGATGTCAAACCTGAAGATGTGCCTAGTGCGCTGATGGAGCGTCTAAGTAAACAGGAGGCGGAACTGCTGGCCTCCGTGGCAGCAGAACCCTTCCCGCCCGCGGTTCTTCCGGATCTGTGCGTGGTGGCCCTGAAGTATGTCCGGCTCGAGCGTGAGCTGGCCGGCGTCCAAAGGGAGCTTAACCGCCTGCAGAATATGGGAGATAGCGGACCGGCATCGACGGCGTTGTTGGCTCAGAAAACGCAGCTCGTTCGCGCACTCGAGGCGATGAAGCCACCAAAAGAGCTACAATAGAGGGCTCCGCTACCGGCGGCCCGCAGGAAAAAAGCGCGCCGCCGTTCTGGAGGACACACCTAGCAGGTTTGTCCCTACACATCTGGTTTTGGGGGTCGCACGCGATATGGCCTTGGCGCTCGAAGAGAAATTCGATGAAGTCCGTCAGCTCATTGTCATCGGCAAGGAGAAAGGGTATCTCCTGTACGACGAAGTCAATGATCTGCTGCCGGCCGATCTGACGGCGAATCCCGAAGACCTCGAGGAATTGCTCGCCGTGTTCGCGAGCGCCGGCATTGAGCTGGTGGACTCGGAAAAGGGCTACAAGCTCGAACGCGAAGGCATCGAGCGGCATGAAGGTCCCGAGGGCGAAGGCCCCGAGCTTGACCTGACGCCGGGATCGCTCGACAAGACCAACGATCCGGTCCGCATGTACCTGCGCGAGATGGGCACCGTACCGCTGCTCACGCGCGAAGGCGAAGTGGAGATTGCCCGCCGCATCGAGCGCGGCAAGCTCTCGGTGATCAAGTCGATCTCGCGCATGCCCGCCATCACCAAGGCGGTCATTCGCATGGGCGACGCGCTCAAGGCCGGCGAGCGGACCATTCGCGAGCTGGTGATCTTCAACGACGAGGAAATCACCGACGACCGCATCGAGGAGCGCGCGCAGCAGTTCCTGAAGCAGGTCGACGCCGTACGCAAGGCGCGCCTGGCCGTCGAGAAGCACGACGAGAAGCTCGAGGCGATTGCGAAGGCCGACAAGAAGAAGTACCGCCGCCAGCGCTGGAAGCTGATGCGCGGCCAGGTCGAGACCTCGCGCTTCATCCGCAAGATCGAGTTCACCGAGCCGGTCAAACGCCGCCTCGTCGAAGAAGTGAAGGACATCGTCGAGCGCGTCTCGAAGCAGCAGCGCGAACACGACAAGCTGAAGAAAGAGCTCCTTCTCAAGGTTCGCAAGCCCAAGCTCAAGGACGACGAGCGCAAGGCGATGACCAAGCGCATGAATGATCTCAAGGGCGAGATCAAGACGCGCACGGAAGACCTCGAGGAAAGCGTCGAGCACATGCGTCACACGCTCGAAGTGATCATGCGCGGCGAGGCCCAGGCCGAACAGGCGAAGAAGGAACTGGTCGAAGCCAACCTCCGCCTGGTGGTGTCGATCGCCAAGAAATATACCAACCGCGGCCTGCAGTTCCTCGACCTGATCCAGGAAGGCAACATCGGCCTGATGAAGGCCGTGGACAAGTTCGAGTACCGTCGCGGCTATAAGTTCTCGACCTACGCGACGTGGTGGATCCGCCAGGCGATCACCCGCGCGATCGCCGACCAGGCGCGCACCATCCGCATCCCGGTGCACATGATCGAGACGATCAACAAGTTGATCCGTACCTCGCGCGCGCTGGTGCAGGAGCTCGGCCGCGAGCCGACCTCGGAAGAAATCGCGCGCCGCATGGACAGTCCGGTCTCGAAGGTCCGCAAGGTCCTCAAGATCGCGCAGGAGCCGATCTCGCTCGAGACCCCGATCGGCGAAGAGGAAGATTCACACCTCGGCGACTTCATCGAGGACCGCTCGGCGGTGTCACCGTCGGAAGCGGTGATCAACCTTGACCTGAAGGAACAGACCGAATCGGTGCTGAAGACGCTGACGCCTCGCGAAGAGAAAGTCATCAAGATGCGCTTCGGCGTGGGCGACGGCAGCGAGCACACGCTCGAAGAGGTCGGCCAGAACTTCGCGGTCACCCGCGAGCGCATTCGCCAGATCGAGGCCAAGGCGCTGCGCAAGCTGCGCCACCCGTCGCGATCGCGTAAACTGCGGGCGTTCCTCGAAGGTCGTTCGTAACCGAGGGCCCATAGCTCAGTTGGTTAGAGCGGCCGGCTCATAACTGGTTGGTCCCTGGTTCGAATCCAGGTGGGCCCACTTCTCGAGTTGAAAGTTGACAGTTGAAAGTTGATGCTCCCAGACCTCGAACGGCTGATTCAACTGCAAGACATTGAAACCAAAGCCGCGGTGGCCGCCAAGGCCATCGCGGAGGCGCCCGGACGCATCGCCGCGCTCGACGCCCTCCTGCACGACGCCATCACTGCCCTCGAGTCCGCCAAGCACGCCCTCGCCGAAAGCAAGACTCGCCGCGGACTGATCGACAAGGACCTGGCCGGCGTCCAGCAGCGACAGGGCAAATACAAAGATCAGTTGATGCAGGTGAAGACCAACGAAGAGTTCCGCGCGATGCAGCACCAGATCGATGCGGCAGCGACGGAGGTCGGCGTCCAGGAAGAGAAGATCCTGATCAACATGATGGCGGCCGACGAGATCAACGCCACCATCAAGAAGGCCGAAGCCGCCCTCAAGGCCGCGCAGGCCAAGGTCGGAACCGAGCGCGGCGCCATTGAGGCTGACGTCACCGTTCAGCAGGGCGTCGTCATCGAGTGTGCGGCTGCCCGCACCGGCTTGATCGCCGGCTTGAACGACAAGGGCCTCGTCGACACCTTCGCTCGTATTGCCAAGGTGCGCGGCACCGCCGTCGCGCGCGCCGAAGGCGAGCGCTGCACAGTATGCCAGGTGCGGCTGCGCCCGGCCGTGTTCGTCCACGTCATCAAGAACGATCAGATCGTGCAGTGCGACAGCTGCAACCGCATTCTCTACTTCATCCCGCCCAAGCCCGGCGCCCCCGTGGCACCCGCTGCACCCGACGCACCCGCCCAGTGATCACGGCCTACTTCGATGGCGGCTCGCGGGGCAACCCAGGTCCTGCCGGCTGGGGCGCGTACATCGTCAATGACGACGGCACCGTGTTGGCCGAGTTGAGCGGCGCGCTGGGCGTGGCCACCAACAACGTCGCCGAGTACAACGGCCTGATTGCGGCGTTGCAATGGGCCGCCGATCATGACGTCAGTGCGCTGTCAGTCAAGGGCGACTCGCTGCTGCTGGTCGAACAGATGCGCGGCAATTACAAGGTCAAGAACGAAGGCCTCAAGCCCCTCCACATGAAAGCGCGGATGCTGGTCATGCAGATTGGCAACGTCAGCTTTGCGCACGTGCCCCGCGAGAAGAACAAGGACGCCGACCGTCTGTCCAATGTCGGCATGGACGCCAACGGCTGATTCGAGGATTTGAGTGATGAGGCGGTTCGTGGTCGGCCGACTGAACACTGCCTCAGCAAGGGCCTACCTCCTCGCGATCACCGCGACCATACTGCTCGCTGCCGGCCGACTTTGGCTGGCGCCCT
This sequence comes from Acidobacteriota bacterium, assembly GCA_031364805.1. Classification (GTDB taxonomy): domain Bacteria; phylum Acidobacteriota; class Vicinamibacteria; order Vicinamibacterales; family UBA2999; genus 12-FULL-67-14b. The sequence goes on along the minus strand of JANLWW010000029.1, from coordinate 31,249 downwards.
TGGTCGGAGGTGACCCGCCTTTCAGTCTCTTTCTGCTTGCCGTTGCCATCGCGGCAGGGGCCGGCGGACTCGGGCCTGGCCTGGTGGCGACCGGACTGGGCGCCGCCGCAGGCACGCTGTTCGTAGCACCGGTGTTGAGTTTTGGGGCCGGCAATCCCGGTGATCAGTTGCGGTTGGCAGCCTTCGTTGGCGCTGGCGCCCTAATCAGTTGGCTGTATGAGCGGGTGCACCAGACGCGTCAAGCCGCTAACGCCGACCGAGAACAACTGAAAGTTGCTCTCGCCCGCAAAGCCGGAGTCCTGGCGACCGCGCTTGACGCCATCATCACCATCGACGAGGCTGGCTTGGTGGTGGAGTTCAATCCCGCCGCGGAGCGGATTTTCGGCTACCGGCAGGCGGACGTGCTCGGACGTGAAATGGCCGTGCTGATCGTGCCACCCGCGTTGCGCGATGCGCACCGTGCCGGCATGGCGCGGCACCTGATGGACGGGAGCGGGCCAGCCCTTAATCGCCGCCTGGAGTTGACGGCCATGAGAGCCGACGGCTCGGAGTTTCCAGCGGAGATTTCGATCACGCGAATCTCTTCCAGCCGGTCGCCGCTATTCACCGGGCATCTGCGCGACATTACGGATAGAAAAGAGCGGGAACAGGCGCTGGTAAGGAACGAAGAGGCGTTGCGCCAGGCGAATGCCGACCTGGAAGCACGAATCGCTGAGCGAACCACCGCCCTCACCGAAGCGAACGGTTTCCTCCAGGCACTGTTGGAGAACGTCCAGGACGGTATCGTGGCGTGTGATGCCAAGGGTGTGCTGACCCTGTTCAACCGCGCCACCCGCGCGTTTCATGGGCTGCCCGAAGCTCGCATCCCCGCGGAGCGCTGGGCGGAGCACTATCACCTGTTCCATGCCGACGGCGTGACGCCCATGGCTACTGAGGACGTCCCCCTGTTCCGTGCGCTGCAGGGCGAACATGTCCAGGGCGTCGAGATGGTGATCGCACCCACCCACGGGAGCCGGCGGGTCGTCCAGGCGAGCGGCCAATCGTTGCTGGACGAACACGGCGCGCGACTGGGAGCGGTCGTCTCGATGCACGACATCACCGCCCGCAAGGAGGCGGACGAGACGGTGCGCCGCGCCCAACACGAGTTGGAAGGGCGGGTCGAGGCGCGGACCGCGGAACTGCGGCGGGCCAACCAATCGCTCGAGGTCGAGGTCCGCGAGCGCGCTCAGGTCGAGGCCGCGCTTCGCGAGGTCGATCGCCGCAAGAACGAGTTCATCGCCACGCTGGCCCACGAACTTCGCAATCCGCTGGCCCCGCTGCGCAACGCGGTGGAGGTCCTGAGCCTCAGCGGCACCAACCCGGCAACTACCGCCGTGGCACTGGGGATCATGGAACGCCAGCTGAGTCAGATGGTGCGCCTCATCGACGACCTGCTCGACCTGTCGCGGATTACCCAGGGCAAGCTCGAATTGCGATCCCAACCGATGCCGCTGGCTGAGGCAATCGACAGCGCCATTGAAGCGGTTCGTCCGGTTCTCCAGTCGCGCGGTCACACCTTGTCGGTCTCGGCGCCTGACGAGCCGGTTTATCTTGACGGTGACCTGACGCGGCTGGCCCAGGTGTTTCTCAACCTTCTCAATAACTCGGCGAAATACACCGAGCCGGGAGGCCTGATTCGCCTGACCGTCGAGCGCGCCGGCGCGGCGGCCACCGTGACTGTGATTGACAACGGTATCGGGATTCCACCCGGGCAGCTCGACTCGGTGTTCGAACCCTTCACGCAGGTCGATCAATCGCTGGAGCGCACGCAGGGCGGGCTGGGCATCGGCTTGACCTTGGTCCAGCGCCTGGTGTTGCTGCATGGCGGACGGATCGAGGCCCGCAGCGCCGGTTTGGGACAGGGCGCGACGTTCGCGGTGACGCTGCCCGTGTTGCCGGCAGACTCGCCAATCGTCGCAGCCTTCCCGCCACACGCGCGCAACACCGGCCTGCGGCTTCGACTCAAGGTTCTCGTCGTTGATGACAACCTCGATGCGACCGAGATGCTGAGCGTGCTGCTCGGTGCGATGGGCCACGACACGCGGAGCGAGCACGACGGCCTGGCCGCGCTGGCCGCTGCGGGCGAGTATCGGCCCGATGTCGTACTGTTGGACATCGGACTGCCAGGACTCAACGGTTACGAAACGGCTCGTCGCATTCGCCAGGAGCCGTGGGGGCGCACCCTCGTCATCGCCGCGCTCAGCGGCTGGGGCCAGGACGAGGACAAGCACCAATCGAGTGCGGCGGGCTTTGACGCCCACTTCGTGAAACCGCTCGACCCGGCAGCGCTCAAGGCGTTCCTGGCTGACGTCGCCCTTGGCCGCACGGCGAAAGAGGCCTGACTCGCGAACCTTCCTTCATTAGCCCATGTCGCCTTAATACAGGTGTATACTCCTGGCCGCCAAAGCCGCTTCCAGGCCCGGCCCCGCTCGTCCACGCGCGTCGACAATTTGGAGGAGAGTATGAAGACCGCCCTTTCGGCGCTGCTCATCTCGTCGCTTCCGTTGCTGTCGTTGACGTCGATTGCCCAATCCCAGCGTCCCCCGGCGGCCCCCGCTGCCGTGGATTACGACAAGGACGTTAAACCCCTGCTCGCCCAGAATTGCTATTCGTGCCACGGCCCCGAGGTGCAGCAGTCTGGGCTTCGGCTCGACCTGCGGCAGAATGCACTCCGTGGCGGGGACTACGGCCCTGTCATCGTCGCCGGCAAGAGTGGCGAGAGCAAGCTGATCCGCCGGCTCGTCGACGGTGACGGCGCCATGCAGATGCCGCCGACGGGTGCGCTGTTGCCGGAGGAAATCGGAATCCTGCGCGCGTGGATCGATCAAGGCGCTGAGTTCCGGAACGAGGTTGCTGAAGAGGAGCCGGTCAAGCCGGTCGATCCCGCCCTGGCGACGCTGATCGCAGCGGTGCGCTCGGGCACGCGTTCGACGGTCGAGCCGTTGATCGTCGCGCAGCTCGTGAATGCGAAGGACGCCGCCGGATCAACGCCCCTCCACCACGCGGCCGCCTTTGGAGCGGTTGACACCCTGACGCTCTTGCTCGATGCGGGCGCGGATATTGGCGCCAAGAACCGGCGCGGGTCGACGCCGCTTCACTGGGCCATTCACGACGAGGCCAAGGTTCGACTGCTGCTGTCGCGGGGAGCCGGCGTCAATGTTCGGCAGGTCGAAGGGCGCACGCCTCTTTATCAGGCCGCTTCGCTCGGCAATGGCACCGCAATCGTCCGCTTGCTGCTGGCCAACGGCGCCGACCCCAACCTCGCGCTTGCCAACGGACGCACGCCGCTGATGGCGGCGGCGGGTCGGGGTGATGTCGAGACGCTTGGCCTTCTCATCGACGCCAAAGCAGGCGTCGACGTCAAGGACGGCGCCGGCGAGACGGCGCTCATTCTGGCGGCTGGCGATGGCAATCCGCACGCCGTCCGGCTGCTGCTCGAGCGCGGTGCCGACGCCCGCGCCAGAACCAAGCGCAACGAAACCGCGCTCGGCAACGCCAGCACCACGGGCGACACCGACACCGTACGCCTGCTGCTCGATCACGGCGCCGAGGTGAACGTCCGGAACATTCGGGGCTATTCTCCGTTGATGCTTGCCGCCAGCTCCGACACCATTCCTGCAGGCGCCGTGAAAATGCTGCTGGCCAAAGGGGCGGACGCGCGCTTCACCGGTGACTACGACGAAACCGCGCAACAGATGGCCGCCAAGCGCGGCGACACCGAGGTCACCCGCCTGCTGGGGGGCTTGCCCGCGAACATGGCTGCCGCCACCGCCGCGCACGGCGCGGGTGGGCAACTGCGTTCCATCCCGTCAGCCGTGGAACAGGCACTGGCGATGGTCGAGAAGCAAAGCTTTAACTTCATCCGCATCGGCGGCTGCAACTCGTGTCACTCGCAGGATTTGGCATCGGCGGCGGCCGGTTTCGCGCGCGGTCGCGGGCTGCCCGCACCACGGCAGATCCCGCAGCTTCCCCAGTCGATGATGCCGTCACCGGACCGAGTCATAGATTTTGGCGTTGTCGGTGCCGCCAGCACGGCGTGGGAACTGGTGGATTTCGGCATGAACGACGTGCCCAGGAATGCCTATACCGATGCCGCCGTGCGTTTCATCATGGCGATGCAGACGCCGCAAGGGAACTGGTCCGCGAACGAGAGCCGTCGGCCACCCATGAATGCCGGCGATTTCCAGGCAGCGGCGGTCGCCGTCTACGCGATCAAGCACTACATGCCCGTTGGCAGTGAAGTCACCGGCGGGCAAGCCATCGCCCGAGCGGTCGCGTGGCTCGAGGGCGCGAGCCCAAAGACGACGCAAGATCGCGCCTTCCAGGCGCTCGCCCTTATGTGGGCGGGCAAAGGCTCGGAGAGCGCCCAGCGGTCTGCCCGCGCGCTGCTCGCAATGCAGCGCTCAGATGGTGGGTGGAGCCAGTTGCCCGCCATGGACTCCGACGCCTATGCCACCGGGCAGGTGCTGTTTGCGCTCGCTTCAGCCGGGAAGTTGCCGACCACTGATCCGGCGTTTCAAAAGGGCATTGATTACCTGCTGCGAACCCAAGCCGCCGACGGAACGTGGCACGTCAAGTCCCGTTCGATCTGGCTGCAGCCGTACTTTGAGAGTGGATTCCCCTACGGCCAGGATCAGTTCATCTCAACCGCCGGTACCGCGTGGGCCTCTATGGCACTCGCGGCAGCCTCCCAGCCGCAGACAAGTTCACGGCGCTAACGAGCGGCACGATCGGTCTGTGTTTGGTCAGGCCCCGGCTCGACGGAGAGTCGGGGCCTGACTTTGTACCCCTAGACTACGACCCGGGAGCGCCTGCAATTTAATGGACGTGTGGGAATACGGCACCGATTCACCCTGTATACTGACTGCATTCTGGCTGACACCTCCCGGGTCGACCGCGCCTACGCGAGCATCAAGGCGGGGATAATCGCCGGGCGTTACACGCCCGGCGCTCCGCTGTCCGAGCCGGTCCTGGCGGCGTCACACGGCATGTCGCGCACGCCCGTTCGCGAAGGTTTGTCGCGCCTTTGGCAAGAGGGCTACCTCGATCGCGTCCAGGGCCGCGGTTACTTCGTCGCCCGCGTCACCGTGCAGTCGGTCAACGACACCTTCGACGTTCGCCGTCTGCTCGAAGGCGCCGGGGCGGCGCGCGCGGCGGCACTGGCCACACCCGAGGACGTGGGCCTGTTGCGAGAGCTGGCCGGCGTGCCGCAGGGCGATTACCGCGAAGCCGAGGCCGCCAATGCGTGCTTCCACCTCGCGATCGCCCGAACCGCGCGCAATAGCCTCGCCGCCGACTTGATCGAGCGGTGCCTGGCGCAGATCGATCGCTTCCTGTCGCTCGGCGTATCCCCGGACCACTACCAGAGCGGCGCGACCGAGGCGCATCTGCAGATTGTCGACGCGCTCGCGCGGCGTGACGGGCCCGCGGCGCGGGCGGCGATGGAAGATCACCTGGATTGCAGCAGCGATCGAATGAAGAACGCACTGCTGCGCGGCGAGATCATCAGTGTCGGCGTGAAGTAGCAAGTCCCTGTTGTTGTTTTGGTTGTACTTTTTGGAGGATGGAATGAGATTACGAATGTGGAGTTGGCTGGCGGTGTTGTTGCTTTCGGTCACCGCAGCGGCGGCCCAGCAGGGCACTTCTGAACTGCGCGGCCGGGTCGTTGACGATCAGGGCGCGGTGCTCCCCGGCGTCGCGGTCACGGTCACCAACCAGGCGACCGGGATGTTCCGCGAGACCGTGTCGAGCGCCGATGGTTCGTTCATTGCCAGCGGCCTGGTCCCCGGCACCTATCGCGCGACCGCGGAACTGCAGGGCTTCAAGAAGTTCGATCGCCAGGAGCTGCGCCTCGAAGTGGGCAAGACCACCAGCATTGACGTCACCATGTCGGTGGGCGGCCTCGAAGAGACGGTCAACGTCACCGCCGTCTCGCCGATCGTCGACCTCACGTCGAAGGAACTCGGCGGCAACATCACCAGCGATACGCTCGTGAAGCTGCCCAGCGTGAACGGCAACTTCATCGGCTTCGTCGGCCTGTTGCCCGGCATCGTGCCTTCGGTCAGCACCGAATCGTTCGGCAGCGACTCGATTTCGGCGAACGGCCAGGACCCCCGCAACAACAACTACATGGTCGACGGCGGCAACAACAACGACGATGTGATCGGGCAGCGGGCGGGCATGCAGGCGCGCACCCCGATCGAGGCGATCCAGGAGTTTCAGGTGATTACCGGCCAGTACGACGCGCAGTACGGCCGCACGTCGGGTGCGGTCGTCAATGCCGTGACCAAGGCGGGCACCAACAGCTTTCGCGGCGTCGCCTTCGGCTTCCTCCAGAACACGAGCCTCTCCACCAACGGCTTTTTTGCCAAGCAGCAGAACCTGCCCAAGCCGGAGACCAAGTACGAGCGCTGGGGTGGCACTTACGGCGGTCCGATCGTCAAGAACAAGGTCCACTTCTTCGGCAGCGTCGAGCGCTTTTCGATCGATCGGCCCAACGCCATCAACATTCCGGCGCGACCCGACCTCAACGGCACCCAGATGACGCGCGACCGCGTGTGGAACACCATCATCCGCGGCGATCACCAGATCAACAACAACACGACCTACAGCGTGCGCTGGCTACGCGAGCAGTCGCCGCAGGTCAATCAGATCATTGGCGCGGTCACACCGGCGGCCGCTCGTGAGGAATCTGATGTCGACCAGACCGTGTCAGGCAACCTCAACATGGTGCTGTCGAACACCAAGGTCAACACCTTCCGCCTCAGCTGGACGCGTGAGAACGTCACGTTCGCGAACAACTGCTTCAACACCAACGGCCGCGACCTGTCGCAGTGCCCGGTGACGCTGGCCTATCAGGATTACACCGACCAGCAGGACAACACCGCACAGGCCCGCATCAACGACGGCATCCAGGTTGAGAACACGCTGGCGTGGTTCATTCCCGGCAAAGGCGGCGACCACGACGTCAAACTCGGCGCGCAGTACTCGTACTCGACCGCCTACAACACCAATCAGGGCAACCTGAACGGCACCTTCGGGTTCGGCCGCAGCAACGTGGCGTTCAACCCGGCGATTCCGTCGACCTATCCCGACCGCTTGACGGTGCGCGTCGGCGGGCCCAACGTGTTCTACCAAAAAGCGCACTACATGTCGGGCTTCGTCCAGGACAAATGGCGTCTGGGCAACAGCGTCACCCTCAACCTCGGCGCCCGATACGACGTCGAGCTGATTCCGTTCCCGGAGGTTGATGACGACCCGCTCGTCGAGAAGCACCCGGTTGACAAGAACAACTTCGCGCCGCGCCTTGGCTTCACCTACGACATCGGCGGCAAGAGCGTGGTCCGCGTCGGTGTGGGCCGCTTTTACGACAAGACTCACTTCGAGGTGATTGGTGGCCTTTACACGGGCACGCCGTTTGCCAGCTCGTTCCTGGTCAACTTCCCGACCGCGGCGGCCGACAACGGCCCCCGCAACGGCGTCCTGCCGACCGACCCCTTCCTGGTCAACGGTCCGGTGATTAACCGCACCCTGCTCAACCAGCTCTATCCAGGCGGGCAGCAGCTACGCAACACCGGTGCGACCTGGGACAACCCCGATCGCCGCACGCCCTACACGGACGAAGTCAGTATCGGCTACGAGCGCCAGCTGCTGGCCGAACTGAGCGTCAGCGCCGACTACGTCTACTCGCGCGGCCGCGACTTGCTGATGCAGCGCATCCTCAACCCGCAGGTCCGCTCGAACGCCACGGTGGCGGCATCGACCCTGACGCGCGTCCCAAGCGTCGATCTCACCGCGGCGGTGGGAGCACTCGCCGGCAAGTACCCCGGCTTCGCGCCGTTCACGACCAATGTGATCCAGTACGTCAACGTCGGCGAGCTCGACTACAACGCCCTGATGCTGCAGGTGAAGAAGCGCTTCAGCAACAACTACAGTGCTCAGGTGTCGTACACCCTGGCGCAGTCGAACGGCAACACGTCGGGCAACGGCGCGCCGCAAAGCGGCTTCCAGTTGCGTGACGACCTACGGCTGGATCAGAATGAGGGACCGACCGACTTCGACAACCGCCATAACTTGACCGTCAGCGGCACGGCGTTGATTCCACGCACCGGCGGTCTCAACGTCAGCTGGGTGGCGCGCGCGATCAGCGGGCGGCCCTTCTCACTGTTCAACGCCAACCTCGATCCCGACCTCAACGGCGTGCAGGCCGAGCCCCTGCCCGCCGGCGACTACAAGGGCAACGGCAACAACGCCTACTCGGTGAGCGGCTACAAGGTGGAGCGCAACGGCGCGCGCGGCCCGGGCTTCTTCGGCCTCGACATGCGCGTCGGTTACGCCATCAAGGTCGGTGGCCAGCGCAAGCTGGAGCTGTCCGCGGATCTCTTCAACCTGACCAACCGGACCAACTTCGCGAACCCGACCGGTAACCAGGCTTCGGCGCAGTTCCTGCTGCTGACGGCCTACAGCACCAGCTACTCGCCGAGAAAAGTACAGATCGGCGCCCGGCTGGAGTTCTAAGTCCGGCGCTGGCCGGACCGTTGCGCAGGGCGGGTTTCCTTCCCGCCCTGCGCTTTTTTCGTGGTGCCAGGTGTCGCTGTCACAAGCACGGTCGCCCGGCTGGTCGCGAACGCACAGGACACCAGGCAGCGACAACGGAATGGAGAATCCAATCAGCTGCAACAACGAGAACAAGGTGATGCAGGTGGCGGTGCTGATCCCGAAGTTCACCAGGTAGAACGACAGCCTGGCGCTCAGTTCCGGGTCGGGCGCCAACCGCGCGGTGATCGGCCGAATCAGTTCGAGCCGCGACTGGCGTGACCCACCGGTAATGATGCGGACCATCGAGATCCGCTGTCGGATCCCCGAGAGAAATCTTGACGTAGTCGACCGTCAATGGCCCCGCCCGGGGCGGCGAGGGTGAAGAAGCGAAACTGCTGGTAGGTTGACTCGTACAGAATCGCGATCGAGAACGCCCTCACCGGCGCAAAGAGCCGTGCTGCATTTGGGCGCATGCAGCTACGGAGTTGACGACTTGGCGGGTCCGAAGGTGTTGAGCAGGATGGCTACGTCCTGCGCATCATTACAACGGAACCGCAATCACTGCGGTCATGCGACCTGCTCGCTCGCCAGCCGCCCGGAACGAATCGAAGATCTCGGGATGGGCCAGTGTGCTCAGGCCGCAGGTATGAATCTGGCTGGCGGGGACGCCGGCATCGATCAGCTGATCGCGGTTCGCTGTCCAGAGGTCCAGCAGCAGTCGTGAATCGCGGCGCCGGAACCACCTCGCCAGATCACCAGCAGCATGCCCCGTCTGCTGGAACGCGTTGATCAGCGCCTCACCCACTTCGTAGTCATCTGGCCCAATGCTCGGGCCGATTGCAGCCACCAGGTCGGATGGCTCCGTGCCAAATTGCCGATGCATGGCTTCGACGGCAGTGGGCCCCACCCGGGCGCAGGTGCCGCGCCATCCCGCGTGGATGGCGCCGGCGGCGCCGCCCGTGCGGTCTGCCAGGACGATGGGCACACAGTCGGCCACAAGAACCGCCAGAATTAGTCCCGCCACATTCGAAACCACGGCGTCGCCAGCGGGCGTGGCGTCTGCATCTGCGCGGCTCGTCTTGCCGCGGGCCAATACGCGAACGAGGTTGCCGTGCACCTGCTTGACCCGCCTTACCTGGTCGGGTGGGCGGCCGACCGATGCCGCCGCGGCCGTCCAACCGGACGGGTCGGGCAACTGCAGTTGCTTCGAGGTAAACGCGTGTTGCGCGATCGGCGTGAGCGGCGAACAGCGCAGCGCGGGCCCCCAAGACTCGCTGGTCCAATGGAATGCAGGATCGGGAACCGGAAGGTTCATCGCTCTCCCCAGCCAAACGCGCAACCGCAGTTGCCATCGTCACCAATCGCGTCGCGACAATCGACCAGATTCCACGGCTTTCGCTGTGGCATCGGCCTTGATATCCCAATCCCCGTGAAACAACGCAACGAGACGGGCCGCACGCGGGCTCGTGGACTGGAGGAAACCATGTTGGTCAAGATCATGCCGAACGAAAAGGGAACGCCGTCAGGAAAGCTGGCCGATGCGGAAGTGCATTTCACGGAGGGCGAGCTGCAGGGGCTCAGGCTCCTCGGGTTTGCGGTGTGGGAGCGTCGCACCGGGGTCGGCCGCAACGTCACGTTTCCGGCCCGTACCTATTCGGTCAACGGCGAGCGGCGCAGTTTTTCGCTGCTGCGTCCAGTAACCGACCAGACCGCGCAAGACAAGGTTCGCGACCTGGTGCTGCAGGCGTATTCCGAGTACGAAGCCCAGGCTGCCATCGCCAGTTGAAAGGCACCACATCGCCGCCTGTTGTCGTGCCGGAGGTAAGGCTCCGGCGGCGTGAGCCATCAGCTCAGCACCGGCAGCAGGCGCGCGTTCTCCTTGGCCCGCTTGGGCGGCAACGTCCATTCGGCGCGCGTGCTCTTCTCGAACTCAGCGCGGAAGAACGGTTCCTTCATGCCGCCGTCGATGATGTTCCAGGGCAGCACTGCGTCGTTCGAGCGGTCGCGGTAGATGTAGAAATCGCCGTCGAGGCCGGCGTCGGCCAGGGCGCGTCGCCACTGGCCACCGTTGGCTTCAGCCAGCTCAATGGCCGGAGCAATGCGCCGGTCACCAAGAGAAAGCAGCGCCTGGTAGTACGAGTGCCGCTCGCTCTTGATGTTGAAGTAGACGTTGTCGACGTCGGCGACCAGGGTGCGGAGGCGCTTCATCTTGGCTTCGATCACCTCGGTGCGCTCCATCGGCAGCCACTGGTAGGCCGTACCCGGCTTTGGCACCAGGGGGTTGACGCTGGCGACAATGCGGCCGATGCGGCCACGCGGCCGCGCGTGCTTGAGCATGATCTGGTGGAGCTGCAGCGTCAGGTCGCGAATGGCCACCAGGTCGTCATCGTCTTCGGTGGGCAGGCCGATCATGTAGTAGAGCTTCAGGCTCTCGATGCCGCTTGAGAAGATCAGCTCGGCGCTGTCGAGAATCTCGGCGTTGGTTACCGTCTTGTTGATCACGCGGCGCAGACGATCGGAGCCGGTTTCAGGCGCGATGGTCAGCGTGCGCTCGCCGCTCTCCTTGAGCAACGAGACAATCGTCGGCGTCAGGTCGTCGAGGCGCAGCGACGCCGGGCTGATCGAGTAGCCCATGTCGCGCAGGCTGCGGAGGATGTGTTCGATGTCGGGGTGATCGCACAACGCAATCGACACCAGGCCGGCTTTCGACGAATGCGCGCGGGCGGCCTGGGCGAGCGCGAGAATGCGCTCGGTCGGGAAGGCGCGAACAGGCAGGTAGTTGTAGCCCGCCCAGCAAAACCGGCACAGGTTCGCGCAGCCGCGCACCACCTCGATGAGGAAGCGCGAGCCGAACTCGGTGTCGGGCGTGAAGATCGTCGTCGATGGCGGGTCCACGGCCTCGGTAGTCTTCAGGGCCGCCTTACGCACGACCGATGGTGCGCCGGTACCTTCGCGCGGCACGTAGCGGGCAATGGTGCCGTCGGCCGCGTACTCGACGTCGTAGAACGACGGGATGTAGTAACCGCGGGCCTGAGCCAGGCGCTTGAGCTGCTCGCTTCGCGACGAGCTGGACATCGCGTCAACCAGGGCGGGCACCAGCGCCTCGCCTTCGCCAGCCGCGATCACGTCCGCGAACATCGCGAGTGGCTCGGGATTGACGAAGGTCACCGCGCCGCCGATCACGACCAGCGGGTGCTGGTAGTCGCGGTCAGCCGCGCGCAGCGGCACGCCCGCCAACCGCAGCATGGTCAGGACGTTGGTGTAGTCCCACTCGAACGATACCGAGAAGGCGATGACATCAAAATCCGCGACCGGCGTCTGCGACTCGATCGTGACGATGCGGGTGCCCGCTTCGCGGAGGGCAGCCAGTTCCTGCTTCGGTGGCAGGAACGCCCGCTCGCACACGATGTCGGGCTGGTCGTTGAATAACCGGTAGATGGTCTGGAAGCCGAGGTTCGACATCCCGACGAAGTATGTGTTGGGGAAGATCAGGGCAACCCGCAGCCGGTTGGCGTGCGGCTTGAGCACGTAGCCAACTTCTTTGGAAAGGATTTCCTGTGCGATCTCTCGTTGCTGCCGGTGTTTCATGTCAGAGCCAGGGGGTCGTTGAGCTGTCTTTGCGTCGGCAGCGCTCGCGGCTCCCCTGGATCTGTCTACTGTATCAGTCCTACCCTTCGCTCCGGCGGAGGAAGGCCGGCACGTCAAGGTCGAGGTTGAGGTCAAATTCGCCGGGCAGGCCCGCCGGCTCAGTCAGCGGAATATCCCCGCCATTCTGTCCGACAGCGATTGGCCGTGCCGCTCCTGCGGGTAGGTCCAGCGCCGGTCTCCGCACGATCGACGCCCGCGGCTGAACAATCGACGAGGTATCCACTCGGATCGGCGACGAGTACGCCGACATGTCCACCGGTGTCTGCATGGGCGTGTGGGCCGCCGACCGCTCGCCCTTGACATGGTCGAAGCCGGTGGCGATCACGGTGATCTTCACCTTGTTGGTCAGCGCCTTGTCGACCACCGCGCCGAAGATGATATTGGCGTCTTCGTGCGCCGACTCCTGGATGATGGTGAGCGCTTCGTTCACTTCCATCAGCGACATGTCAGGGCCGCCAGTCACGTTGATGATCACGCCGCGCGCGCCGCGCACCGACGCGTCTTCGAGCAGCGGGCTCGAGATCGCGCGGTTGGCGGCATCGACGGCCCGCGACGGCCCCTCTGCCATGGCCGTGCCCATCATCGCCACGCCCATGCCCGACATGATGGTCCTGACGTCGGCGAAGTCGAGGTTAATCAGGCCCGGCACCAGGATCAAGTCCGAGATGCCCTGAATCGCCTGCCGCAGCACATCATCCGCGGTGACGAAGGCATCGAGCATCGACGTGTCACGGGCGATTACCGACAGCAGGCGCTCGTTCGGGATCGTGATCACGGTGTCGACCGCATCGCGCAGTGACTCGAGGCCGGCCTCGGCCTGGCGGAAACGCTTCTTGCCCTCGAACTTAAAGGGCTTGGTCACCACCGCGATGGTGAGCGCGCCCAGTTCGGTGGCCAGGCTGGCAATCACCGGCGCCGCGCCGGTGCCGGTGCCGCCGCCAAGGCCAGTGGTCACGAACACCATGTCGGCGCCCGACAGTGCCTGGATCAGCGCGTCGGTGTCTTCGAGCGCCGCTTGGCGTCCGACGTTCGGATCCGCGCCGGCGCCCAGCCCTTTGGTGAGCTTGCCGCCAATCTGGATCTTCACCGGCGCCGGGTTGGCCTTGAGCGCCTGGGCATCGGTGTTGGCCACCATGAATTCCACGCCCGAGATGCCCGCCTGCACCATGCGCGACACGGCGTTGCTGCCGCCGCCACCGACGCCTACCACCTTGATCCGCGCGCCCATGCGCGCTTCTTCGTCGAGCGTGAGCCGCAGCGCCTCGAAGCCGTCCTGGTCCGCCATCGTGCCTCCTCCGTCTGAATCGTTACGCATCGCCAAATCTCAAAATCGTCAAATCGCCAGATCGCAAGGATCCGGCTCAGAAGAACTCTTTGAACACCGTCCGTAGCCGCCCTATCACCCTGGTCAGGGCGCCGCCGCCGCTGGCGCCAGCCGCCGGCCCGCGATGACGGGCGGCGTACAGGACGAGGCCCACTGCCGTCGCAAACGCCGGGTTGCTGACATGGTCGGCCAGGCCACCGACGCCGACCGGGCTGCCGCGCCGAATCGGCAAGTCGAAGATCTGCTCGGCAATCTCGGACATGCCCTCGAGTTGCGCGCCACCACCGGTCAATACGAGTCCCGAGTTCAGCGACTTCTCGTAACCGGCCTTGCTGATCTCGTCCCAGATCAAATGAAACATCTCTTCGGCGCGGGGCTGCAGGATGTCCGAGAGAATGCGTCGCGCCATCACGCGCGGACGCCGGCCGCCAACGCTGGCTACTTCGCTGGTCACATCTTCTTCGACCATCGACGACAGCGCGCAACCGGCGCGCCGCTTGACCTTTTCAGCGTCCGGGATCGGCGTGCGCAGCCCGACCGCGATGTCGTTGGTGAAGTGATCGCCGCCGACGGCGATCACTGCCGTGTGCCAGAGGCTGCCACGCTCGAAGATCGCCAGGTCCGCGGTGCCGCCGCCGATGTCGACGACCGCGACCCCCAACTCTTTCTCGTCGGGAGTCAGCACCGTCTCTGACGCGGCCAGCTGGCCGATCACGGTGTCGATGACCTCGACGCCGGCGCGGTTCACGCACGCCACCAGGTTCTGGGTCGCGGTCTGGCTGCCGGTAATGATGTGGACGTTGACCTCGAGCCGGGCCCCGGTCAGCCCGACCGGCGCGCCAATACCCTCCTGCTCGTCAACCACGAAGTCTTGCGGCAACACGTGCAGGATCTCCCGGCCCGCCGGCAGCGTCACCGCGCGCGCCGCGTCAATCGCCCGGCGCACGTCGTCGCGGGACACTTCGCGGTTCTTGCCGGCCACCGCCACCACGCCGCGGCTGTTGAAGCCCTTGATGTGCGGCCCGCTGATCGCGAGGTGCACGGAGCCGACCTCGACGCCGGCCATCAACTCGGCTTCTTCCACGGACTTCTTGATCGATTCGACTGCTGCCTCGAGGTTGACGACCACCCCGCGCTTGAGGCCCTTCGACTCGGCCACGCCGATGCCAATCACATCGACGCCGCCTTCCTCCAGCAGCTCGCCGACCACGGTGCACACCTTGGTCGTGCCGATGTCGAGCCCCACTACGTAGCGTTCCTGTCGTGCCACGATACCTCCCCCGTCCTCTACTGTCTCGCCTGCGCCGGTAACGCCTTGACCGGACGCACGTACAACCGTTCGTCGAATCGCAAATCTACGTAATCGATGCTGGCCAGGCGCTCGCGGAGCGCCGGCTGCAAGTCGAGGTACTGCTGCAGGCGGGCCACGAAGTCAACGTCGCCCAGCCGCAACAGCGCAGTGTCGTCGTCCAGAATCACGACCGCGTCATGCAGATCGGTGACGTCGATCTGCGAGATCCGCTTGGCGATTTCCGGGCGCGTCGACAGCGCGCCAATCACCCGCTCGGCAAACTCGGTGCGCGCCACATCGATCAGCGCGCCGTCGTCCGGCGGCGCCGTCGCCAGGCCGTCGATGATGGGCAGGTCGATGTCAGCATAAGCTGGCCCGTACTCATCGACGATCACGCCCTTGGCGTCGATCAGGTAGAGCGAGGTGCCGATGCGGCCAATGCCCATGGGCACGCGCTCGTGCACCATGATTTCGAGCGTCGCCGGGAGCACCCGCCGAATCGTGGCGCTCTCGACCCACGGCGAGGCCAGCAGCTTCTGTTGCCACTCGCTGATCCCGATCGTCAGGATGTTCTGGCCGCGCAGGCCGTCGACGATCGCCAACACTTCGCCGGTTGACAGGCGCTGATGGCCACGCACCACGAGGTGGCTCACCTGCAGCGTTTGCGCGGAGGCGATCGAGCTGACGCCGCGGTACCCGCCATAGCCGAGCACCATCGCGATCGCGACTACGCGAATCGCGGTCCAGGCGTGCTTCGACGCCGGTGTCCGCTTGCGCGACGGCTTCACGTGGGCGCGGCGGAATCGCTTGTCGGTCGCCGCCGCCACCGCCGCAGCGCCCTGCTTGGGAAGTCCGGCCATCACTGGGCCTCCCGCGGACCGTGCCGCCGTTCGAGTTCCGCCAGCAATGCCGTCGCCAGGACACCGATCGAACCGGCACCCAGCGTCAGCACCAGATCACCGGGACGCGACAGCTCGGCGACTGCCGACGCGACATCTTCCAGCTTGCGTACTATGCGGGCGGGTTGCTGTCGCCCGGCACTAACGGCCGCGGCCAGGGCGTCAACCGTGATCCCCGCAATTGGTTCTTCGCTCGCTGCGTAGATTTCAGTGAGCACCACCTCGTCGGCAGCGGCCAGGGCTCGACCAAACTCTGCCATCAAGTCGCGCGTCCGCGTGTAGCGATGCGGCTGGAAGGCAACGATGATGCGCGCGGGCTTGGCTGCGCGGGCGGCTGACAGCACGGCGGCGATCTCCGTCGGGTGGTGACCGTAGTCATCCACCACGCTGATGCCGTTAACCACGCCTCGCCGTTCGAACCGGCGTTCGGCGCCGCCAAACTCGGCCAGCGCTGTGGCAATTTTCGCAAACGGCACGTCCAGCTCGAGCCCGACGGCGACCGCGGCCAGCGCGTTGCGAACCGAATGCAGTCCAGGCACGGCGAGGGTCAACTCGCCCAGTTCGGCCGCGCGCTCGCTATGGATGTCACGCTGGACGACGGTGCAGCGCGAGCCAAAGCCCGCGAGCGCGACACCAGTCGCGCCGATGTTGAAGTGGCCGTCGATGCCGTAGGTCACGACGCGGCGGGTGAATCGCGACAGCACGTGCGACAGCTCGGCGTCGTCGCCACACGCCACCACGGCGCCGTAGAACGGCACCTTGTTGGCGAAGTCGACAAACGCCTGCTGCAGGTCGGCGAAGCCGCCGTATGCATCCATGTGCTCGCGATCGATATTCGTAATCACCGCCACCGCGGGCGAAAGCTTGAGGAACGAACGGTCGCTCTCATCCGCTTCCACCACCATGTATTCACCGCGGCCGAGTCGCGCGTTGCTGCCAAATGCGCTCAGCCGCCCGCCAATCACCGCCGTCGGATCTAGTCCCGCACGTTCTAGTACCAGCGCAATCATCGAGGTCGTGCTGGTCTTGCCGTGTGCCCCGGCGACCGCGATGCCAAACCGCAGCCGCATCAGCTCAGCCAGCATCTCAGCCCGCGGAATCACCGGGATCCGCCGCGCCTTGGCGTCGACCACCTCGGGGTTGTCGGGCCGCACCGCCGACGAATAGACGACCACATCAGCGTTGCCGACATTTACCGCTGCGTGGCCCGCGGTGGCGACCGTCACGCCGAGCGACTCGAGGCGATCGGTGACGGCCGATCGCTTGGCATCCGATCCCGATACGGCGTAACCGAGATTCGCGAGCAGCTCTGCAATGCCGCTCATGCCGATCCCGCCGACCCCGATAAAATGCACGCGCCTGGTCTTACCCAGCACGACGCCCGCCTAACTGCTCGACCCGCTCGGCAATGCGGGCGGCCGCGTCGGGCCGCGCCAGCTTGCTCGCCGCCTCCGACATCTGCCGCCGCTGCGCAGGGTCGGCCAGCAGCTTCGCGATCGTGCCGGCGAGCCGTTCCCCGCTCAGGTCCCGTTCCTCAATCACCAGTCCCGCTCCTGCCCGGCCGAGCACCTCGGCGTTCTTCCGCTGGTGGTCGTCGGTCGCAGTCGGCAGAGGCACGAGAATCGCCGGCCGGCCAGATGCGGTTAGTTCCGCAAGCGTGGTCGCCCCCGCACGACAAATGACCAGGTCGGCCGCCTTCATCTCTCCGTCGATTTGGAAGATGAAGGCTTCGACTCTGGCCGCGAGACCGGCGCGGCGGTACGCGGTCCGCACCAAATCCAGATCCCGTTCACCGGTCTGGTGGGTGATCGCAAGTTTGAGCCCGGTGGCTGCCAACCGCGACGCTGCCTCCACCATGGCCACGTTGATCGCGTGCGCGCCCTGAGAACCGCCAAAGATCAGTACCCGTGCCGCGTCGTGCGGCCTGTTGGTGCGATCATTCGCCTCCTCGTTCTGGGCCGGGAAGAACTCCGGTCGCACGGGATTGCCGGCCACAAATCCGGTGCGGGGGAAGTACGATAATGCGTCTTCGAAGTTCACGGCCGCTGCGCTCACCAACCGCGCCAGCAGCCGGTTGGTAATGCCCGGCAAAGCGTTCTGCTCGAGCAGCATGGTCGGGTAACCACGCACCGCGGCCAGCGCCAGCACCGGTCCCGAGGCAAACCCGCCGACGCCAACCACCACGTCGGGCCGACGCCGAGAGATCACGCGCCAGGCGTCGAACGCGGCCGCCGGCAACAACAGGAAGCCGCGCAGACGGTCGGCGCGGCGCATCCCCTTCAATCCAGCAACCCGAATCAAGTCCAGTTCGTATCCTTCCCGCCGAACCACCCGCGCCTCGATACCCGCGGCGGTGCCGACAAACGACACTTGTGCCAACGGGTTGCGGCGCTGCAGCTCGCGCGCCAGCGCTATTCCCGGGTACAAGTGCCCGCCCGTGCCCCCGCCTGCAATCAGGATGCGCACCGGTCACGCCGCTCCCGTCTCCATCTGCTGGTGCTGAGAGATGTTGAGCAGCACGCCGACCGCCAGCAGGTTCATCAGCATCGATGAACCGCCGTTGCTGACCAGCGGCAGCGGAATGCCCTTGGTCGGCACCATGCCGAGCACCACGCTGATATTGAAGAATGCCTGCAGCACGAGCATCAGCGTGATGCCAAGCGCCAGGTAGGCGCCAAAAGCGTCTGGCGCGCGCATCGCCGTGCGCATGCCGCGCCAGCCAATCACGCAGAAGCACAGCACCACCACGGATGCGCCGATCAGCCCGGTCTCTTCGGCGATCACCGCGAAGATGAAATCGGTGAATGGTTCCGGCAGGTAGAACAGCTTCTGCACGCCGGCCATCAGCCCCTTACCGAACACGCCGCCGGTGCCGACTGCGATCAGCGACTGGATAACCTGGAAGCCGTCGCCGAGAGGATCCGCCCACGGATCCATGAACGTGAGCAGCCGGCGTCGGCGATAGTCGGCCTGCATCAGAATGACGTAGAGCGCCGGCAATGCCAGTAACAGCGCGCCAAACAGGTAGCGGTAGCTGAAGCCCGCCACGAACACCATTGCCCCAATCACCGCCAGCAGCGACACCGAGGTGCCGAAGTCGGGCTCCATCATGATCAATCCGACCAGCCCGCCGACAATCACGCCGATCGGCAGCAGCGAGTAGCTCAACTCGTTGATGCGATGGCGCCGGCGCTCGAGCACCAGGGCGGTGAAGATAATGGCGGCCAGCTTGGCCAGCTCCGAGGGCTGGATGCCGAAGCCGCCAATGCCGATCCACCTCCGGGCGTTGTTGATCGGCCGGGAGAACAGCACCGCAATCAACAGGACCGCCACCAGCCCGAGCAAGGCCCACACCAGCTTGTCGTTCTTGTAGGTGCGGTAGTCAATGCGCATCACGATCGACAACACGGCGACGCCGACGCACGCCCACATCATCTGGCGGGTCACGAACAAGTACGGCTGCTGGAAGCGCTCCAGCGCCACCAGTGCCGAAGCGCTGTAGACCATGACCACGCTGGTGCACAGCAGCACCAGCGTCGCCACGAACAGCCACTTGTCAGACGATAACTTCCTTGCCATACTCACGCCCCTCTCCAAGGGGTCTAAAGTTCGACGTCCTCGACTCGATAACTGGGTCGCACGTCGAAGCAGTCAGTAGTCGCCAGTCGTTCAGGGAATTGAGACACCAGCCTCGCAGACCGGGGCAGCCTGCGCTCCCAGCGACCAGCTCTCAATTGCCTCCAACCGGCTGACGACTACTCACTGCTCCCACCTTCGCCATCGCTGCGGCGGGCGTGCATCAACATCACGGCTCTGCCACCAGCCGCTGAACTTCCTCCTTGAACTGCAGTCCACGGTCCACGTAATCCCGGAACATGTCGAAGCTCGAACAGGCCGGCGCCAGCAGGACCACGCCGTCTGGCACCGCCAGATCCCACGCCTGTCTCACGGCTGCTGCCAGGGTGTCGGCCTCCACCACCGGCAGGACATCCGCCAACGCGGCGCGCACCAGCGGCCGTGCCTCGCCAATCGCCACCACCGCGCGCCCATGCGCGCGCAGCGGCCCGGCCAGGTCGGCGAAGTCGCCGCCCTTGAACTTGCCGCCGACGATCGCCACCACCTTGTCGAAGCTCTCGATCGAGCGCGCGGCGGCGTCGATGTTGGTGGCCTTCGAGTCGTTGACAAACCGCACGCCGCCACGGCGACCAGCCGGCTCCATCACGTGCTCGAGGCCCGTGAACCCATCGAGTGCCTGCGCGAGTGACGCATCGCTGGCGCCGGCGAGATGGCTGATGGCGGTCGCGGCGACGACGTTGCTCAGCATGTGGCGGCCGGCCAACTGCACGGCCGCGAGCGGCAACAACGGCACGTCGCCTTCCGAAGTGCGCTGCCAGACGAATCCCCGGCCCGCGTGAATCTCGGTACCGTCTACGTTGTCGACGCCGTAACGCACTACCTGCGCGCGCGTGTGCTGTGACATTTGCAGCGCTTCGGGGCTGTCGGCGTTCACCACCGCCCAGTCCTGCGACTGCTGGTTCGCGAAGATCCGGCTCTTGGCGGCGGCGTAGGCCGCCTGGCCGGGATGACGATCGAGGTGGTCGGGCGAGAAGTTCAGCAGCGCCGCGATCCAGGGTCGGAACGTATCGGTCGCTTCCAGCTGGAAGCTGCTCGCTTCGATGACATGGACGGTGTCCGCGGTCGATGCCTCGACTTGCGCGCTCACCGGGTAGCCGATGTTGCCGCCCACCATGACCCGCCGGCCGGCGGCGGCGAGCATGCGGCCCACCAGCGTAGTGGTGGTCGACTTGCCCTTGGTGCCGGTGATGGCGACAATCGGCCCGCGCAGCCATCGCGAAGCCAGTTCGAGCTCGCCAATCACGGGAATACCGAGCGCACGAGCGCGCCCCACTTCGGGCAACTCCAGCGGCACACCCGGGCTCATCACCACCAGGTGCGCGTTCTCGAACGAGCGCATGAGGTGACCGCCGAGCTCCAGCCGCACGCCGGCCGCTCGCAGATCGGCGGCCTCGGGAATGTCCGGCTTCCGATCGGTCAGCGTGACAGCCGCGGCCCGGCGCGCGAGCAACTGCGCCGCGGCGACACCGCTCCTCGCGGCGCCCACGACCAGCACCTGCAATCCGCTCACGGAGAAGGTCGGCGTGGTCATCTCAGCTTCAACGTCGTCAGGCTGAACAGGGCGAACAGGATGGCGATGATCAGGAAGCGCGTGATCACCTTGGGCTCTTCCCATCCGCTCAACTCGAAATGGTGATGGAGCGGCGCCATCTTGAACACCCGCTTGCCTCGCAACTTGAAGGACACCACCTGGATGACGACCGAGGCAGCCTCGATCACGAAGACGCCGCCGACGATCACCAGCAGCAACTCCTGCTTGATCAGAATGGCGACGGTGGCAATGGCGCCGCCGAGCGCCAGCGACCCGACATCGCCCATGAAGATCTCGGCGGGGTGCGCGTTGTACCAGAGAAAACCGAGGCTGGCGCCGACGAGCGCGCCGCAGAAAATGGTGAGCTCGCCCGCCGGCGCAAAACGCACGAGCAGCAGGTATTCGGCAAATACGCGGTGGCCGGTGATGTAGGCCAGCGCAGTGAAACACGCGGCCGCCACTGCGAAGGTGCTGATCGCCAGACCGTCGAGGCCGTCGGTCAGGTTCACGGCGTTGCTCCACGCCACCAGCACGAAGGCGGCAAAGGGCACGTAGAACCAGCCAAGATCAGGAATCAGCTGCTTGAAGAACGGAAAGATCAGCCGCGTGTTGTAGAGATTGCGATCGGCGAGCCACATCAGGACGAGACCGACAATCAAGCCGACCAGGACCTGAAGCCCCATCTTGTAGCGCGGCGCCAGCCCGCCCGACGAGCGCCGGGTGACCTTGAGGTAGTCGTCCAAAAAGCCAATGCCGCCAAAGGCCGTGGTCGTGAGCACGCAGATCCAGATGTAGATATTGGTGAGATCGGCCCACAGCAACGTGGGCACGAGCGCGGCCGCCAGGATCAGCAGTCCGCCCATGGTCGGCGTGCCGGCCTTGGCGCGGTGCGACTCCGGACCTTCCTGCCGAATCACTTGTCCGATCTGGAACTCGCGCAACCGCCGAATCAACCACGGCCCGAGCACCAGGCTGACGACGAGCGCGGTCATGCTCGCCGCCGCGGTTCGGAACGTGATGTAGCGCGCCACGTTGAAGACCGGGACTTGCGGGTAGAACGAGATCAGCAGGTGATACAGCATCAGCCGAACACCGTCATGAGCTGTTCGACTACAACATCGGTGCGGATGCCTCGCGACCCTTTCACCAGCACGACGTCGCCGGTGGCCACCTGATCGCGAATGCCGGCCGCCGCATCGGCGCTGCTATCGAAATGCGTCACCGTGTTCGCAGCCAGGCCGGCGGCCACGGCTGCCTCGCCCAACGCGCGAGCCGGGGCGCCGCCGACCGTCAGTAGTCGCGCGAGCCGGCTGCCCGCCGCCACCCGTCCGCACTCCTGGTGCAGGGCCACGGACAGGTCGCCCAACTCGAGCATTTCGCCGATCACGGCAACGCGGCGAGTCGCCCACGTGCGCGACAGCACGTCCAGCGACAGTTTCAGCGCCGACGGACTGGAGTTATACGAATCGTCGATCACCGTGACGCCCTTGGGCAGTCGCAGCATCGCGCCGCGCTTGGCCGAAGGCTGAAGGTGCGATGCCACCTCGACGATGCGATCGAGATCGACATTCAACTCGAGCGCGACCGCAGCTCCGGCCAAGACATTCATCAGGTGGCCGCGGCCGAGCAGCGGCACGCGCAGATCCCGCTCGCCAGCGGGGGTGACCAGGCGGCTCTTGGTGCCTTCAAGACCGAGGTCTTCGACATCAACGGCGCGCACGTCGGCAAGAGCGGTCAGGCCGAAGCGAATCTGGCGGCCGGGGAACGCGCCAACACGGGCCATGACGCGTTGGTCGTCGGCATTGGCCACCAGCAGGGTGCGTTCGTCGGCCCCCTCCAGGATTTCGGCCTTCGCATCCGCAATGCGATCCGAGGACCCGAAGTGACCAATATGGGCTTCGCCGACGTTGGTCCAGACGCGGACCTCCGGCGCTGCCACGTCGATCAGCAACCGGATTTCGCCCGCGTGATTCATGCCCAGCTCCATCACCGCCAGATCCGCCCCGTGCCTCAACTCCAGTAACGACAACGGCAACCCCAGGTGGTTGTTCAAGTTGCCCCGGTTCTTCACTACCCGGCGGCTCGTACCGCCCAGCAATTCCGCAATCACGTCCTTGGTCGTGGTCTTACCCGCACTGCCGGTAATCGCCACCACAGTCGCGCCCGACTCGCGCCGCACATGCCTTGCCAGGTCCTGCAGTCCGCGCGTGGTGTCGGCCACCTCGATCGCGAACGACTCGCTGGCGTCTGCCATCACGGCCGGCCGGTCGATCACGACACCGGCGGCGCGCCGCCGTGTCGCCGCGCCGACAAATTCGTGACCGTCGCGCGCGGCGACGATCGCGAAGAACAAGTCACCAGCCGCGAGGGTCCGGCTATCGATCGAAAACCCGGTCACGTAGTGGTCGCTGTCACCGGCGACCAGGCGCCCGCCCATCACGGTCGCCAGCGTAGCGGCCGCGAGTGGAATCTCGGCCGCCACTAACTGCCCTTCGCGCCGGCCCGGTGCCGTTTCGCCAGCGCCGCCCGGGCGACCTCGCCGTCATCGAACGGCAGCACGCGGTCGCCGACTTGCTGGTACTTCTCATGGCCCTTGCCGACGATCAGCACCACGTCACCGGCTTCGGCCATCGCGATCGCGCGCTCGATTGCCTCAGCACGATCGACTGTCGAGACGACCGTTGGCGTGCGCGGCGACGACTGACTGCCGGCCGGGATGCCGCGTTCGATCTCCTCGATGATGCGTTTCGGATCTTCCGTGCGCGGATTGTCCGAAGTAATCACGACGACGTCGCTCAGGCGCGCCGCGACCATGCCCATCAACGGGCGCTTCGAACGGTCGCGATCCCCGCCGCAGCCGAAGACCGTGACCAGGCGGCGCGCGCTCAAAGGACGCGCGGTTTCCAGCAGGTTGCGCAGCGCGTCATCGGTGTGGGCATAGTCGACCACCGCCGTGACGTCATCGTCCGCGGTGGACACGACTTCGAAACGGCCGGGCACGCCGGCCAGGCCGGCGACACCGCGTTCGATCGCCTCGATCGGTACCTCGAGGGACACGGCGGTCGCCGCTGCCGCAAGAATGTTGTAGACGTTCGGTCGGCCAACCAGCTTCGACTGGACGTGAACCACGCCTCGTGGCGTGGTGACGTCGAAGCGCAAGCCGGCCAGCGTCATCTCGACCTGGCCCGGCCGCACATCGGCGGGGGCAGTGATCGCGTAGGTGACCGGTCGGCCGCAGATCTCGACGAGCGCGGCGCCTCTGGGATCGTCCATGTTGATGACGCCGGGCGCATCTCGCGGCAGCATCTCGAACAGCCGGCGCTTGGCGGCAAAGTACGCCTCCATGTCTTCATGAAAGTCGAGGTGATCGCGCGTGAGGTTACTGAACACGGCGGCCGCGAAGTGCATGCCGTCGACACGCTTCAGCGACAGCGCGTGCGACGACACTTCCATGACCGCTGACTTGTTGCCCTGGCCCAGCATCTCGCTCAGCAGCTGCTGCAGGTCTGGTGCTTCCGGCGTCGTCCGCGACGCCTCGCGGTCTTCGCCGCCAATGCGGTAAGCGACCGTGCCGAGCATGCCGGCGTGAAGGCCGGCTTGGTCCAGCATCGCCGTCAACAGGTAGGCGGTAGTGGTCTTGCCATTGGTGCCGGTGACACCAATCACCGGCATGCGCCGGCTCGGGTGATTGAAGAAGTGCCCTGCCAGCAGGGCAAGGGCCAACCGCGCATCGCGGACCACTATCCACGGCACGGTGACACCGTTCGGCACGGGCGTTTCGGCTATCACCGCCTGCGCGCCGCGAGCAAGCGCCTGCTCGGCGAATGCCACGCCGTCGGCCTTGAGGCCCTTGAGTGCGACGAAAATCGCCGACGGCACGACCCGGCGAGAGTCGTATGCCACGGCCGCAATCGGCCGATCACCGTCGATCCCCGCAGGCAGTGGCTCAACTACCAACTCCCGCAGGGCCTCCAGCGCGTTGGCCAGGATCACCGCTGGTCTCCAAGGGCCCCGGTCGGACGCGGTGGCGGACGACGATTGAGCACGAGCGTGCAGGCGCCGCCAGGTTCGATCAATGAACCAGCGGCGGGCGTCTGCTCGATGACCACGCCAGCGCCCTGCATCCTGGCGCTGAGGCCCAGGCGCGCGAGCTCCCGAAGGGCGTCGCGCGCGCTCAGGCCGCGCAGGTCCGGCAACCCTCCGCCATCGGTCATCCTCGCCGTCATGGTGACAATCGACGGCTCGAGCGTCGCGGCCGTGGTGGTCACCGGGCCATCGTTGCGGCGCGCCACCAGCACCGGCGGCGGCTGGTTGATGGTCGGCGTGATGCCCATCATCCGCAGGCTCGCATCGGCGATCTGCTTGAAGATGGGCGCGGCAATGGCGCCGCCGGTATCGCCACCGAGGCGCGGCGAATCGACCATCACGATCACCGTCATCACCGGATTGCGCGACGGCACGAAGCCGACGAACGAGACATTCTGCTGCGACGCTGAGTAGCGTCCGTTCACCAGCTTGTCGGCGGTGCCGGTCTTGCCGGCCACGGTGAAGCTGGCCAGCCGTGCACGCTTGGCGGTGCCGTCGGTGACCACCGACTCCATGATGCTGGTGAGCGTTGCCGCGGTCGCGGGAAGAATGGCGCGCCGCACGGCTTTGGGCGGAACGGGTGTGCGCACGCCGCCCTTGACTGTTGCCCGCACGACATGGGGTTCGTACAACGTGCCGCCGTTGGCAATCACGCTGGCGGCCGCCGCCATCTGCAGCGGCGTCACGCCAACCTGGTAGCCCATCGACACCGACGCTAGCGCGCTGTCGTTCAGCTTCGACGGATTCCAGACAATGCCCGGGCTCTCACCCGGGAAATCGGGTGACGAAGGCTTGCCGAAGCCGAAGCGGCGAATGTAGAGGCCCATGCGCTCGGGACCTACCATGAGGCCCACCTTGATCGCACCAACGTTGCTCGACTTCACGATCACGTTCGCAAACGTCAGGACACCGTAGTCGTGGCCCATGTCGGTGATCGGTTTGCGGCCGGGAAACTTGATCACGCCACCCTGCGTGTCGACCAGGTCGTCGGGATGGATCACGCCTTCCTGGAGCGCCGCTGAGGCCGTGACGATCTTGAAAGTCGAGCCGGGCTCGTACAAGTCCTGCACCGCGCGGTTGCGGAGCGCGCTGTCACTGGTACCGCTGTACTGGTTCGGGTTGAACGTGGGCCAACTCGCCATCGCGAGGATTTCGCCGGTCTGCGGATCCATCGCGACCGCGGTGCCGCCCTCGGCGCGGGCGGCTTCGACACCGGCCTTCAACTCACGTTCAACGATGAACTGGAGCTGCTGATCGATGGTGAGTTCGAGCGAGCCGCCGGTGGTGGGCGGGCGATCGAGCCGGCTGAAGGCGTGTCCGCGCGCGTCGGTCTGCACCAGCATGGTGCCCTCGCGGCCGCGGACCGACTTGTCGTAGGTTGCCTCGAGGCCGTGGAGACCGGCGTTGTCGGTACCGACATAGCCAAGCAGGTGGGCGGCCAGCTCGCGATTCGGGTAGAACCGCTTGCTCTCCTTCATGAAACCGATGCCCTTGATCCCGAGCGCGGCGATCCGTTTCGCCTCAATCGGCGTCGCCCGCCGCTTGACGTACTGGAACGCCGTCGGGCCGCCGCGCGGGCGCTTGCGCGTCAGGCGTTCCAACAACTGGTCGCTGTCCTTCTTGCTGCACTCATCGAAGACGCCGCACAGCAGCGCCGCCGTCTTGGCAGGATCCGAAATGTCCGTGGGGACCGCGTAAATGGTGTCGGCGTCGACGCTGTAGGCGAGTAGCCGTCCGTGGCGATCGTAGATCTCTCCGCGCTTGCCCGGCGTCTTCTGGGTTTCCGATTGCTGCCGTTCGGCCCGCGCGGACAGCTCGTCGAATTGCATCACCTGCAACACGACGAGGCGCGCCTCGATGGCGAGCACCCAGCAGGCGAGCACTGCCGCGGCCACCATGAGGCGGCGCCTGAGCACGGGACGCCAATTGAGGTCAGGCTGGACGGCCACGATCGCTTCCTTCTACCTGCTGGCGACGACTGACTTCGCGGGCGCAGCCTGAGGCGTCACACGCTCCAGGACCAGGGCCTCGTCCGCACCGGGACTGACCATGCCGAGACGCTCGGTGGCCAGCTTCTCGATGCGCTGAGGAGCCCGCAGCGTTTCCATTTCGAGCCGGAGGTGACGGTTGATGTCGTGCTCAGCCGCGCGGTCGCGCTGCATCTGCTCGAGCTTGTAGCCGTGGCGTAGCAGCTCGAAGTGCTGCCATGCCGAGAACAGCAGCACCACGACCAGCACCACGCCGATGCCGAGCGACATCCATAGATCGCGCAGCCGGCGTTCATCGACCTCGCGCACGATCTGGTTGTTGCGGAAGTCCTTGCGAATTTCGTATTCGAAGGTTCCTGCCTTGTCCATCGCCCCTCCCCCTTACTTGACTCGCACCGCGGCACGAAGCTTTGCGCTTCGCGCCCGTGGGTTGACGGCCGCTTCGGAGTCGCTCGCCACCACCGGGTGCTTGGTCAGCACCTTGATGGCGGCGTCGTCGCCGCGCGCCAGATCGCGCAACGTGTGTTTCACCACGCGGTCTTCGAGCGAGTGAAACGAGATCAGCGCGAGCCGCCCCTCGACCTGCAGCCGAGAGGCAGCCCGGCCGATAAACGAATCGAGCTCATCCAGCTCGCGGTTGACCCAGATGCGCAGCGCCTGGAAGGTACGCGTTGCCGGGTCGATCCGCTGCCATCCGCGTGCCGCGACTCCTCGCCGCACGATCTCCGCCAGCCGCCCGGTCGTCGTGATGGGCGACTGCTGCCTCGCCATGACGATCGCGCGGGCGACTTGTCGAGACCGGCGCTCCTCGCCGAAGCGATAGATCACGTCGGCCAGTTCGGTTTCGTCGACCCGATCGATCAGGTCGGCGGCGGTGGCTCCGCGGCTGCGGTCCATGCGCATGTCGAGCGGCTCGTCGCGCTTGAAGCTGAAGCCGCGGCCGTCGGCGTCCAACTGCATCGACGAGACGCCAAAATCCGCGAGCAGACCCGCGACTTCCGCAACACCCTGCGCAGCCATCACCTCGGCGACCTCCCGATAGTCGGCGTGCACGAAGGTGACGCGGTCACCGAAGGCCGCCAGTGTTGCCTTCGCGATCGCGAGCGCGTCGGTGTCGCGATCGATCCCGATGACCCGCGCCGCTCCGGCTTCGAGCAACATGCGCGAGTGGCCGCCGAGACCGAGTGTGCAGTCGATGAAGGTGCCGCCGCGCTCAGGCTGGAGCAGCGATCGCACCTCGTCGAGCAGAACCGGAACGTGGGTTGCGCGTTCCACTAGATCCCGAAGTCAGACAAGGCACGCGCGTCGTCGTCGGTGAACGGCTCGGTAAGCAGCCGGGCGACGAAGCGTTCGTGGTTCCAAACCTCGAGAAAATTCTGTTGACCCAGCACGTCCACTTCACCCGTCATGAGGGCGCAGTCGCGAAGCCGGGGTTGAATCAGGACGCGTCCCTGAGGGTCGAGTTCCGCGACCTGACCGTAGAAGTTCACGCGGTCGAGGTATTTCTGCCGAGCCGGGTGAGTGGAAGGCATCTGAGCAATGCGGCGCTCGACGTCGAGCCACACCGGCATTGGGTAGATGCGTACAGATTGACCCGTCAGGCTCGTCACGAACAGTTCTGGGCCGTGATCCTTCTGAATCACGGCGCGAAAGCCGTTCGGGACCTTGAGCCGGCCCTTGTCATCAATTTTCGCCGGCGAGTTGCCCCGGAGCACTGCTATCTCTCCACTTCGCTCCACAAAAATCCACTCGGATAGTAGACGGGGCTGGTGAGCTTGTCAACGCGCAAGTGCGTCAAATGATTAGCTGTCTATCTTTTACGCCTTTGCTTCGCCACCAACACGAAGGTGTGTCATTTATTTGACTACCACCAGAAGAGGGCCAGGTCGGGTTCGAGGCGCGTGCTACGATTACTGCTCCCAGCCGAAGATTTTTTCTCCAGCCTGATGGCCTCGCCGAACACCGTCACGATCGTCGTTCCCGCATTCAACGAGTGCGAAAGCATCGCGGGGGTAGTAGCGAGCCTGCGGGCGGCTGCGCCCTGGCACGAGGTGCTGGTGATCGACGATGGTTCGACTGATGGCACGGGGGCCGCGGCGGAGGCGGCGGGCGCGCGAGTGGTGACGCACCCGTATAACAAGGGCAACGGCGCCGCGGTGAAGTCGGCGATTCGCGCCGCGTCGAGCGAGTGGCTGACGATTGTCGATGGCGATGGCCAGCATCGCGCCAACGACGTCGGTCGGCTGGTGGCACGGCTTGGCGAATATGACCTCGTGATCGGCGCGCGATCGGCCGACAGTCAGGCGACCGCAGGGCGGCGGATCGGCAACGCAGTCCTCAACTGGCTGGCCAGCTATCTCACGGAGCGGCCGATTCCCGACCTTACGTCCGGGTTCCGCGCGGCGCGGCGCTCGTGCCTGCTTGAGTTCATTCACCTGTTGCCGAACGGCTTTTCCACGCCGACCACGACGACCCTGGCCTTCATCAAGGCCGGATACAATGTGGCGTTCGAGCCAGTCGGCGCGTTGCCGCGGATCGGCACGTCGAAAATCCGGCTGGTCAGTGACGGCGCCAAGTTCCTGCTGATCCTGTTGAAGGTCATCACTATTTTCAGCCCGCTCCGAATTTTCGCCCCTCTGAGCGCCGCCGCGTTCACGCTCGGCGCCGGGTACGGCATGTGGAACTTTGCGTATCACGATCGCATTCCCAACGGCGCGGTGCTGTTGCTCATGTTTTCGGTGATTGTCCTGCTCGTCGGCCTGGTCTCGGAGCAGGTCGCCTCGCTGCGCTTCGAGGGGCGGCGGTAGCGCATGAAGACGCTGATCCTGGTCCCCACCTACAACGAGAGGGACAACCTGCCCATTCTGGTTGCGGACATCCTGAGGGTGTCCGGCACCGAAGTCATGGTGCTCGACGATCAGTCGCCCGACGGCACCGGTGCCGTCGCCGACGCGCTGGCCCAAGCCCATCCCGGACGCGTGCGCGTGCTTCACCGCACTGGCCAGCGTGGCCTGGGCGTCTCGTACCTCGAGGGATTCCGGCACGCCATTGCCGGGGATGCCGACCTGGTCTGCCAGATGGACGCCGACCTGTCGCACGACCCGAAATACTTGCCGGCGATGATCGAGCTCGCGGCCGCAGGCGCCGACCTCGTGATCGGGTCGCGCTACCTGAATGGCATCAGCGTCGTGAACTGGCCGCTGCGCCGAATCATTCTCAGCTCGTTCGCGAACTTCTACATTCGCACCGTCACCGGCCTCGGCTTGCGCGACATCACGACGGGCTATCGCTGCTGGCGTCGCACCTCGCTCGCCAGGCTGCCGCTCGACAAGATCGTCTCCGAGGGTTACGCATTCCTGCTCGATGTCACGTTCATGGCGGCCGATGCCGGCCTGCAGATCGTGGAGTCGCCGATCATCTTTGTCGAACGCCGCCAGGGCGCGTCGAAACTGTCAAGCGGTGTGCTGCTGGAGTCGCTGATCACGCCCTGGAAACTCGTGTTGCGGCACGGCCGCCTCCGGTCGCGACGTCCCGCAGGTTCTCAGTAGTGGCCGCAATGCCCAGCCTGAGCGTGTTTTTCCCCGCGTACAACGACGCCGGCACGATTGCCAGCCTCGTAATCAGCGCGGTGCAGGTTGCGAGCACGATCACGCCTGACTACGAAGTGATCGTGATCAACGACGGCAGCCAGGACGACACGCCGCGCATCCTGGACGAGCTCGCCCGGATCTATCCGGAGCACGTCCGGATCGTGCACCACGAGCAGAACCGCGGCTACGGCGGCGCGTTGCGCAGCGGATTTGCGGCCGCGACCAAGGACTTCGTGTTCTACACGGACGGCGACGGCCAGTACGATCCGTCGGAAGTGGCGGCGCTGTGGTCGAAGATGGCCGATGATGTCGACTGGGTCAACGGCTGGAAGATCAGCCGCTCCGACCCGGTTCACCGCATTGTGATCGGCCGCATCTACCACCACACCGTGAGACTGCTGTTCGGCCTTGCCGTGCGCGACGTGGATTGCGACTTCCGCCTGATCCGGCGTGCGGTCTTCGATACGGTGCGCCTCGAGAAGACCAGCGGCGTCATCTGCCTCGAGATGATGAAGAAGTTTCACGACTTCGGCTTCCGCGTCACGGAAGTGCCCGTGCACCACTATCACCGCGCATACGGCAAGTCGCAGTTCTTCAACTTTCCGCGCCTGGCCAGGACGGTCGTCGACGTGGCCAGGCTGTGGGTCGAGCTGGTGATCGCGCGGCGCCATCTCAAAGG
>JANLWW010000150.1:0-2340 GCA_031364805.1 Acidobacteriota bacterium | reverse complement strand
GGCATCGCCTGCCGTTCGCCGACAAACGTCGGCCATCGGGCTACAGGCCGATCACTGAAGGGGTCCCGCCGGCGCAGTCGTGGATCACCGTGCCCGCGGGCACCGCCACGCTGGGAGTGGCGCCCGATCAGCGACCGTTTGCCTGGGACAACGAGCGGCCGTCGCACCATCAGCAGGTCCCCGCTTTTCAGGTGCAGCAGCACAACGTCACCAACAACGACTTCCTGGCATTCATCAACGCCGGCGGCTACCGCGATGAACGCTGGTGGCGGCCTGAAGACTGGCAGTGGATTCGCAGCGAGCAGATCGAACACCCGGCGTTCTGGGAACGCGATCAGGATGACACCTGGTGGTGGCGCGGCATGTTCGATCGGATTTCGCTGCCCGCGGCATGGCCGGTCTATGTCAGCCACGCCGAAGCGACGGCTTACGCTGCCTGGCAGGACGCACGCCTGATGACCGAGGCGGAATATCAACGAGCGGCGTATGGCGATCCCACCGGCAGTGAGCGCACCTACCCGTGGGGCGAATCGACACCATCAGCCGAACACGGCGTCTTTGATTTCCGCAGCTGGGATCCGCAGCCCGCCGGCAGCCATCCGGCCGGCGCCAGTGCCTGGGGCGTTCACGATCTCGTCGGCAACGGCTGGGAATGGACCAGCACCTTGTTTGCGCCGTTTCCCGGCTTCAACGCGCTGGCGTCATATCCGGAATACTCCGCCGATTTCTTCGACGATGAGCACTACGTCATGAAAGGGGCGTCGCCCGCGACGGCCGCGGCCTTGATCCGGCCGTCGTTCAGGAACTGGTTCCGGCCGCGCTACCCATATGTCTACGCGTCATTCCGCTGCGCGCGTGAGGCCTGACATGCGACCTGCCTACGCACTCGTGAACGCCGACTCGGCCGAGGTTATGGCCCCCACCGCAGATTTCGCCTCAGCCGTGCGGCATTTCCTGGCGCAGCAGCCACGTCAGCTGCCATCACGTTTTCTCTACGATCCGCTCGGCTCGGCGCTGTTTGACGCGATCTGCCAGTTGCCCTGGTATCGTGTCACCGCCGGGGAAACGCGCCTGCTGACCAAGCACGGCGGCGCCATACTCTCCCACCTCCACCCACTCGCCCGCATCGTCGAACTCGGCGCCGGCAACGGCGACAAGCTGGCCGCGATGCTGTCGTCGGCCGCGCGACGGACCAGTCCGCTCACACTGGATTTGATCGACATCTCTCCGGCGGCGCTGGCAACCGCGTCGCGTGCACTGTCCGCGTTCGATCAAGTCCGCGTGTTCGCGCACGAGTCGAGCTACGAAGCGGGGCTGCGCCGGTTGGCCATCGAGCCCGCAGCCGCGGGCCGCACGCTGATGCTGTTCCTTGGTTCCAACATCGGCAATTACGACCCGGATGGCGCCGCCGCGTTCCTGCGCCAGGCGCGCAAAGCGCTTCGACCGGGCGACGCACTGTTGCTCGGCGCCGACCTGGTCAAGCCGGAGGCCGACCTGCTGACCGCGTATGACGACCCCCTGGGGGTGACCGGCGCCTTTAACCGTAACCTGCTGGTGCGCATCAACCGTGAACTGGGCGGCGACTTCGACCTTCACGCTTTCAGGCACAGAGCGGTGTGGAACACGTGCGCGTCACGCATCGAAATGCACCTGGTCAGTACTCGCGCGCAGCGGGTCCACGTGACGCAGTGCGAACTCGACATCGCCTTTCGCGAAGGCGAGCACATCTGGACCGAGAGCTCATACAAGTTCCTGCCAGACACTGTCTCCACTCGTCTCCTGGAAGCGGGTTTCCTACCGCACGAACAATGGATCGATGCCGAGGCGCAGTTCTCGCTGACCCTCGCGGCAGCCTAAGGCCTTTCTGGTGCTGAGGGTCCGGACCAGCTGGCGCAGCGCCAAGCTGGCACAACGGCTGCATAACATAGCGTTTGTGTTCAGATTCCCCAAGGTCGGAAAACCGGCTCGTTGATGGCAACAGCGTGGTTTCTGATCACCGGCACGCTGCTGGTCGGCTTCGCGCTGGCCGGGACGGTGCTCAAGCGCCTGCCGGTCACGCCCGCCATGTTTTATCTCGCCGCCGGCGCGTGCCTCGGCCCCTGGGGCGTGGGCTTGCTGCGAGTCGACCCATTCGACGATGCGAAGATGCTCGAATGGCTGACGGAGATCGCGGTGATCATCTCGTTGTTCACGGCGGGCTTGAAGCTGCGCTTGCCGTGGCCCGATCGACGCTGGTACGTCGCGATGCTGCTCGCCGGTGCCGCCATGGCCCTGACCATCGCCGGCATCGCCGCGTTCGCGGTCGCGATTGGGTTGGCGCTGCCGGTCGCGCTGCTGCTT
>JANLWW010000144.1:0-77701 GCA_031364805.1 Acidobacteriota bacterium | reverse complement strand
GTTGTAGACATTGGTGAACACCTTGAACTCATTGCCAACACGGCAGTCGTATCCGTACGACGACACGCCGTAGGACACGACACCGGCGCGCACCTGTCGATCCTCGAACGGCTCGATCATGCCGTGCTCGAGGGCCATCTTACGGATCCAGCGGTCCGCCTTGATCGCCACGGTCTAGAGCTCCATGCCTCTGAAGAAGTAGCCCAGCTCGAACGCCGCTGTTTCTGGAGCATCCGAACCGTGGGTCGCGTTGTTGTCGATCGACGCGCCGAAGTCCTTGCGCATGGTGCCAGACTCGGCCTTGGCCGGGTCGGTCGCGCCCATCAGGTCGCGCCACTTCTTGATCGCGTCGGCGGCCTCAAGGCACAACACCACGCACGGTCCCGACGACATGAAGTCGGTCAGGCCGCCAAAGAAGGGCCGCGCCTTGTGCACGTAGTAAAAGCCCTCGGCTTCGACCTTGCTCATGTGAATCATCCGCATGCCGCAAACGCGGAATCCGGCGCCTTCGATGCGAGCGAGAATCTGTCCGGCCACGCCGTTCTTGACGGCGTCGGGTTTAATGATGGCAAACGTTCTTTCCATATCCGATCGATTATACCCACCTTCGCTCTTGTGTAACTGGCGAGCTACGGTGGGCAGGGCCTGCTACCGTGGCAAGTCGCGACCTGGATAGCAGCCCAGCACCTTGAGAAACACCGTCCTGGTCGCCAGGCCGGCCAGCGCCGCCTGCACCCGCGGTTCGCCCACGTGCCCCTCCACGTCGATGTAGAAGACGTACTCCCACGGCATGCCGGGCCGCGGCCGCGACTCGAGCTTGGTCAGGTTCAGCCCTTCCTCGGCAATGATGTTCAGGCAGCGCACCAGCGCGCCGTGCTCGTGGCGCGTCGAGAACACCATCGAGACTTTCGCCGCAATCCTCGGGTCGCAGTCCACCGGGGTCGCCGACACCACCACGAACCGCGTGTAGTTGAGCGGCTGGTTGGCAATGTCGCGCTGAAGCACGTGGAGACCGAAATGGACCCCCGCCTCTTCGCTCGCGATCGCCGCTTCACCGGTGTCACGCAGGTCGCGGACGTGCCGCGCCGCGAGGGCGGTGTTGGCCGCTGCCACCCCTTCGCAGCCGGGGAGTCCTGCCAGGAATTCGCTACACTGCGCCAGCGCCTGCGGATGGGAATGAATTCGCCGGAGGGACGCGACCGGGACGTCGGCGACCGCGAGCAGGCAATGGCGCACGTCGACAATCTCCTCCCCCACCAGCGACAGGTTGTAACGGAACAACAGGTCGTAGGCTTCGTGGACAGACCCAGCGGTGGTGTTCTCGATCGGCAGCACGCCGCGATCGACGTGCCCCTCGACTACTGCTTCGAGCATCTGCCTGAACGTGGGATACGCCTTGAGCGCCACGGCTCGGCTGGTAACACCAAAGTGCTGCAGCGCAGCCTGGTGGCCATAGGCGCCTTCGGTGCCCTGAAACGCGACCCGCAGTTCCTGCTGGTCCGCTGCCGTTGGCGACTGCAGCTCGTCGTGCTGGCGCCGCAGCGAGTCATCGAGAATCTCCCGGAAGATGCGACGCACAAACGCCGGGTCGAGCCCGAGCCGTTCGCCCACGGCTGACCGGTGCTGCAACAATACGGTTTCGCGGTCGGCATCGCGCACCGGGCCATCACCGTCGGCCTTGACCCGCGCAATATCGCGCGCCAGACGCGCCCGCTCGCCGAGCGCCGACACCAGCACGGCATCGATGTCATCCAGGCTCTTACGAAGCGATGCCAGATCCTGACTCGTCATCTCATCCCCCGTTCCCAACGTGAATGCCGCTAAATGAAAAACCGCCGCACCAGCTAACTGGGGCGGCGGCTTCAGGTCCTTGTGAACTGCTCGTTGGCTACTTGCCCGGACCTACACCCTCCGCAAGGCGGCCGTAAAGCCGCCGGTGGTAAAGAGCGTAAAGTTCCGCCACAGATAGGTCACAGCGCGCAGTATAGCCGCGTCACGCTGGCAAAGGTTATGCAATCTCAGTCAACGCTGGGCCCGATGTTCGGGCCGTTTGCCGATGAATGAGGGCGATATGAAGACCTTTCAGATTGCGGCCGGGCTGGCGATTGCCGCCGGTTTAAGCACGGCCGTGTCACTCGGTGCCGCACAAGGGAACGTGGACGGCAAGAAGTATGACAAGGGCGCCACGGTCACGCTGCAGGGCTGCGTCATTGCCGGCGAGAAGAAAGACACCTACGTGCTCGGCCGTGTGCAGGAGTGGCCGGTCGGCAATTCCGACATGGGGAAGCACGGCCAGCGCATGTACTGGATCGACAAGAAGGGCGACGACATGAAGGCCCACCTCGGCCACACAATCCAGCTCACTGGCAAGATCACCGACGTCGAGAAGTCCGAGATGGAAGTGAAGGCCGCCGAGACCGGCATGGGTCAGGTCGTGCGGATCGAAGGCCCCGGCCGTGATGTGGTCACCCCGCCCGCCAACGCCAACGTAACTCTTGCCGCCGGCCAGACCGACGACATCCCGATCACGCTGCTGAAGCTGAAGGTGGAAGAGCTCAAGATGATCTCGAGCTCTTGCCCCGCTACGATGTAACTACTTCGTCATGACCTCGACAAGAGCCTGGCCCATGTCGGCCGGGCTCTTGACGACGCGCACACCGGCGGCGGAGAGTGCCGCCATCTTCTCGGCCGCGGTACCCTTGCCACCGGCGATGATCGCGCCGGCGTGGCCCATGCGGCGGCCTTCAGGCGCGGTCTGGCCGGCGATGAACGCAACGATTGGCTTCTTGAAGTTGACCTTGATCCAGGCGGCAGCCTCTTCTTCGGCCGACCCGCCAATCTCGCCAATCATGATCACCGCGTCGGTGTCCGGATCGTTCTGAAACAGCCCCAGCGCATCGATATGCGTCGTCCCGATCATCGGGTCGCCGCCAATGCCGATGCAGGTACTCTGGCCGAGTCCCTGGCGCGTCAGCTGATCAATCGCTTCGTAGGTCAGGGTGCCGCTCTTCGAGACGATGCCGATGCGGCCTTCCTTGCAGATGTTGGCGGGAATGATGCCGGCCTTGCCCTTCCCGGGCGAGATGATGCCAGGGCAATTCGGACCGATCAGGCGGGTGCCCGGATAGTCCTTCATGAACGTCATTGCCTTCAGCATGTCGACGACCGGAATGCCTTCAGTAATGCAAACCACGAGGCCAATGCCGGCTTCGGCCGCTTCCATGATCGCGTCTGCGGCAAACGGTGGCGGCACGAAGATCACCGACGCGTTGGCGCCGGTTTCCTTCGCGGCGTCGGCCACGGTGTTGAACACCGGCCACCCCTCGTGAGTGGTACCGCCCTTGCCGGGCGTGACGCCACCGACGACCTTGGTGTGATACGCCGCCGCGGCCTTCGCATGGAACGTGCCTTCGCGACCCGTGATGCCCTGGACGATTAACCGCGTGTTGGTGTCGAGTAGCACGGCCATTAGAGACCTCCCGATTCTTTGGGGTCCCCGCCGCGCGTCGTTGGCGCGGTGGGGCTTGCCAGCGCCACGACCCTGTCGGCCGCCTCGCCCATCGTGTCTGCGGTGGCAAAGTTCAGCCCGCTCTCGGCAAGCATCTTCTTTCCTTCCTCGACGTTGGTTCCCTTCATGCGAATCACAATCGGCACTGGCACGCCCAGTTCCTTGACGGCGGCAATCACGCCGGCCGCGAGCACGTCGCAGCGCAGGATGCCGCCGAAAATGTTGATCAGCACGGCCTTCACGTTCGTGTCCGACATCAGGATCTTGAACGCATTGCGAATCTGTTCCGCGTTGGCGCCACCGCCGACATCGAGAAAATTGGCCGGCGCGCCGCCCGCCAGCTTGATGATGTCCATGGTCGCCATGGCCAGGCCGGCGCCGTTGACCATGCAACCGATGGTGCCATCAAGGCGGATGTAGTTCAGCGAGAATTTCGACGCCTCGACTTCAAGCGGATCCTCTTCGCTGACATCGCGCAGCTCGCGAATGTCGGCGTGCCGGTACATCGCGTTGTCGTCGAAGTTCATCTTGGCGTCGAGCGCCAGCAGGTCGCCGCTCTTGGTGACGATCAGCGGGTTGATTTCGAGGATCGATGCGTCGGTGGCGATGAACGCCGTGTAGAGCGCCATCATCATCTTGACGCCCTTCTTCAACGAGTCGCCGCTCAGGCCGAGCGCGAAGCCGAGCTGCTGCGCCTGGAACGGCTGGAGGCCCACGCCTGGATGGATGAAGACTTTATGGATTTTCTCCGGCGATTCCTCGGCGATCTTCTCAATCTCGACGCCGCCCTCCTTGCTCACCATCAGCACAATGCGCTGGGTCGAGCGGTCGACCACCAGACCGAGGTAGAGCTCGCGGTCAATCGCCAGGCCCTCTTCCACCAGCAGGCGGGAAATTTTTTGGCCGTCGGGACCGGTCTGGTAGGTCACGAGCGTCTTACCCAGTAGCTCGCGCGCCACGGCTTCCGCTTCTTCGGACGACTTGGTGAGCTTGACGCCCCCGGCCTTGCCGCGGCCGCCGGCGTGAATCTGCGCCTTCACCACCGAGACGGGGCCGCCGAGGCGCTTGGCGATGTCGTGGACTTCTTCGGGCGTGAACGCTACTTCCCCGCGGGGGACCGGCACGCCGTATTTAGAGAGGACAGCTTTGGCTTGGTACTCATGGATTTTCATCGTGGAGCCAGTAGTTTATTACAAGGCAACCACGAAGAGCACGAAGTCAACCAAACCCAAGGCTTCGCGTCCTTCGCGTCTTGGTGGTTGCAGCCGGGGTGTTAATATCAGGACTTGGGCAGCACGTTAATGACACCTCAGAAGGCGTTTTCCTCATCCATCGGCTCTAAATTCCTGATCGCGTTAACTGGGGTTCTCTTGTTCCTCTTTCTGGTTTCCCACTTGGCGGGCAACCTGCTGTTTCTCCTCGGTCCTGACGCGTTCAACCACTACTCGCACGCGTTGATCAGCAACCCGTTGATCCTAGTCGCCGAAGTTGGCTTGGTCGCCATCTTCCTCCTCCACATCGTCAAGACGGTTTGGATAGTCGTCGCCAATCGAGGCGCCCGGCCTGAACGTTATGCGTCGCGGAAGTGGGCCAAGACCAAGAACCCCCGCAGTCGCAAGACGCTGTCGTCAACCACGATGATCGTGACCGGGACGATCACGCTGCTCTTCGTCGTGACCCATTTGGTGACGTTTAAGTACGGGCCCTATTACGAGACGGCCGAGGGGATCCGTGACCTCTATCGCCTGCAGATCGCTGTGTTCAGCAATCCCGGGTACGTGGCGTTCTACCTGGTGGCCATGACTGTGATCGGCTTTCACCTGTGGCACGGCATCTCGAGCGCGGCGCAATCGTTCGGCCTGGATAGTCCGCAGTGGACGCCGCGGATCATCTGGACCGGTCGCATCCTGACGGCCGTGATCACCGTCGGCTTTGCCCTGCTGCCAATCTTCACCTTCGTTGTGGGGCGGAACTGACATGAGTCTCGATTCACGAACCCCCAGCGGGCCGATCGCCGACAAATGGGATCGCCGAAAATTTGAAAACAAGCTGGTCAGTCCAGCGAACCGGCGCAAGTTCCAGGTGATCGTGGTCGGCACCGGGCTGGCCGGCGCTTCGGCGGCTGCGTCGCTTGGCGAACTCGGCTACCCCGTCAAGGTGTTTGGCATCCACGAGAGCCCCCGGCGCGCACACAGCATTGCGGCGCAGGGCGGAATCAACGCCGCCAAGAATTACCGGAACGACGGCGACAGCGTGTACCGGCTGTTCTACGACACCATCAAGGGCGGCGACTACCGCGCCCGCGAGGCGAACGTCTATCGGCTGGCGCAGGCGTCGGTGAACATCATCGACCAGTGCGTGGCGCAAGGCGTGCCGTTCGCCCGTGAATACGGCGGCCTGCTCGACAACCGCTCGTTTGGCGGTGCCCAGGTATCGCGCACCTTTTACGCACGCGGCCAGACCGGCCAGCAACTGCTGCTTGGCGCCTACCAGTCGATGATGCGGCAGGTCGATGCCGGCACGGTGTCGCTCTATCAGCGTCGAGAAATGCTCGACCTGGTGGTCGTCAACAACCAGGCGCGGGGCATTGTCTGCCGCAACCTGGTGACCGGCGAGCTGGAATCGCATGAAGCCGATGCCGTGCTGCTGTGCACTGGTGGCTACGGCACGGTGTTTTACCTGTCGACCAACGCGGTGAACTCGAACGTGACCGCGGCGTGGCGCGCACATAAACGTGGCGCGTTCTTCGCCAACCCGTGCTTCACGCAAATTCACCCGACCTGCATTCCGGTGAGCGGCGACCATCAGTCAAAACTGACGTTGATGTCGGAAAGCCTGCGCAACGACGGCCGCGTGTGGGTGCCGAAACAGCAGGGTGACAAGCGACCGCCCGCGCAAATTCCAGACGCCGATCGGGACTACTACCTCGAGCGACGCTACCCGGCCTTTGGCAATCTCGTCCCGCGCGACGTGGCGTCGCGTGCGGCCAAGTCGGTGTGCGACGAGGGCCGAGGTGCGGGGGATTCGGGCCTCAGCGTCTATCTGGACTTTGCTGACGCCATCAAACGCAGTGGCGTCGATACCATCAAGGCGCGCTACGGCAACTTGTTCGACATGTACAGGCGAATCACGGACGAGAACCCATATCAGGTGCCCATGCGCATCTACCCCGCCGTCCACTACACGATGGGCGGCTTGTGGGTGGACTACAACCTGATGTCCACGGTGCCCGGCCTGTTCGTGCTGGGCGAAGCGAACTTCTCGGACCACGGGGCCAACCGCCTCGGTGCCAGTGCGCTGATGCAGGGCCTGGCCGATGGCTATTTCGTCGCGCCCTACACAGTGGCGAACTACCTCGGCGGCACCTCGCTGCCACCGGTCAAAGCGTCTCATGATGCGTTCGGGGCGGCCAAGGCCGCCGCGCAGGCGCGCATCGACAAAGTGCTGCAGGTCAAGGGCAAGCGCACCGTGCGCGAGTTTCACCGTGCGATCGGCACCATTTGCTGGGACCACGTCGGCATGGCGCGCAACGAAGCCAGCCTGACCGATGCCATCAGCCAGATTCGCCAGCTGCGCGAGGCATTCTGGCAGGACGTCACCGTGCCAGGCGACGTCAACAACCTGAACCCGGGCCTGGACTACGCCGGCCGGGTGGCCGATTACATGGAGTTTGCCGAGGTGCTCGCGCTCGACGCCCTCGAGCGGCGCGAATCGTGCGGTGGACACTTCCGCGAGGAGTTCCAGACCCCCGACGGCGAAGCCCTGCGCAAAGACGACGAGTATTCATACGTCGCGGCCTGGGAATTCAAGGGCGTCGGCGCACAGCCTCAGTTGCATAAAGAAGACCTCGTGTTCGAGGAAGTGCATCCGACGCAGCGGAGTTACAAGTAATGCCGATGACGATGAAGCTGAAAGTGTGGCGGCAGGCCGGACCCGGCCAGCCGGGCAGGCTGGTGGACTACGTGGCCAACAACGTCCACGCCGGCATGTCGTTCCTCGAAATGCTCGACGTCGTGAACGAGGACCTGATTCGCAAGGACCAGGACCCGATTGCGTTCGACTCTGACTGCCGTGAGGGCATCTGCGGTAGCTGCGGGCTGGTAATCGACGGCATTCCGCACGGGCCAGACAAGGGTGCGACCACCTGCCAGGTGCACATGCGGCGCTTTAAAAGCGGCGAGACCATCACGATCGAGCCATTCCGCGCCAAGGCCTTCCCGGTAATCAAGGATCTGGTCGTCGACCGCACGGCGTTTGACCGGATCATCGCCGCCGGCGGCTACGTCTCCATGAACGTGGGCGGCGCGCCCGATGCCAACAGCCTGCCAGTGGCCAAGGACGTGGCCGATCACGCCATGGACTCCGCGCAGTGCATCGGTTGTGGCGCCTGCGTCGCGGCCTGCAAGAACGCCGCGGCCCACCTGTTCACCTCCGCCAAGATCACCCACCTAGGCCTGTTGCCTCAGGGCGAAGCCGAACGCGACCGCCGCGTCGTTCGCATGGTCGATCAGATGGATAGCGAAGGATTTGGAAGTTGCTCGAACGAAGGGGAATGCGAAGCGGTGTGCCCGAAGGAAATCCCGATTTCCAATATTGCGCGGATGAACCGGGACTTCCTGAAGGCGCTTGTTCGATAACGCCGGCCGCTAGACGCCGATTACGTCGACGAGTTCTTTCACCGCGCCAGCCGACTTGTCAAAGGCTGCCTGCTCGTCGGCCGTGAGCGTAATCTCGATGATTTTCTCAACGCCCTTGGCTCCCAGCTTGACCGGCACGCCGACGAACAGGTCCTTGATGCCGTATTCCCCCTGCAGGTAGACCGAGCACGGCATGATCTTCTTCTGGTCCTTCAAGATGGCTTCGACCATCAGGGCGGCCGAGGCGCCGGGCGCGTACCAAGCGCTGGTGCCCACCAGCTTGGTGATTTCGGCGCCGCCGTTGGCGGTGCGCTCACAGATCGCGGCAATTCTGTCAGCCGACAGCAATTCCGTAATCGGAATGCCCGCGACCGTCGTGTAGCGCGGCAGTGGCACCATGGTGTCGCCGTGGCCGCCAAGGACGAACGATGACACGTTCTCGATCGACACACCCAGCTCCATCGCGATGAACGTGCTCATGCGAGCCGAGTCGAGCACGCCGGCCATGCCGATCACGCGCTCGCGCGGGAACTTGCTTAGCTTGAACACCGCCTGCGACATGGCGTCGAGCGGGTTGGCCACCGGAATGATGATGCAGTTGGGCGAGTGCTTGACGATCTCGGCCGTCACGTCCTGCATGATCTTGTAGTTGACGTTCAGCAGGTCGTCACGGCTCATGCCGGGCTTGCGTGGCATGCCCGAGGTGATGACGACGACGTCGGAGTTGGCGCTCTCTGAAAAATCCTTGGTGCCGACGCCGACCACGCGCGAGGCCGAGCCTTCAATCGGGCACGATTCGTAAATGTCAAGGGCGACGCCCGCGGCCTTCGTCTCGGCGATGTCCACCACGACGACATCCGCCAGTTCCCTCTGCGCGATCGAACGCGCAACGGTTGCGCCGACATTACCCGCTCCACCGACGACCGTAACTTTCCGATTCATGAATGCACTCCGTTAGGTCAGATTCCCTTTATTCGTTCGCGCATGCTCCACAGCTTCTGTGGAAAACCTTGTGGAAAACTGCGCGTGAACACCGTGTAACGCTCGCGTTTCGGAACAAATCAGCGAATTGCACCATCCGTGGTGCGTACCTTCGCTGTCCCGCATCGCGTTCACGTCAACACAAGTGCAGTATTATATCGACTCACGCTATTTCAGTTCCCCTGATTAGCCGTTCACCGTTCAAATTTAGTTTCCAAAGGCCCGCTGCCGCATGTTGATTGTTGTCGCTGACGATCTGCCCAAGACCGCCCTTGCATTACTGCGCTCCGAAGGATGGACGGTCGATGCGCGTTCAGGCCGAACCCCCGATCAGCTGAAGGGGGACCTCACCGACGCTGACGCCATTGTGGTGCGCAGCGCGACCAAAGTGACGGCCGACATCATCGCGGCAGCCCCGAAGCTGCGCGCCATCGCGCGCGCGGGCACCGGGGTTGACAACGTCAACGTCGAGGCGGCGAGCGGCCGCGGCATCGTGGTGATGAACGCGCCGGGCGCCAACAGCATCAGCGTGGCCGAACTGGCCATGGCGCAGCTATTGTCGCTCGCCCGTAAGCTCCCCGCTGCCGACGCCTCGATGAAGCAGGGCAAGTGGGACAAGAAGTCGTTTCTCGGCGAAGAGGTGCGTGGCAAGGTGCTCGGCCTGGCTGGCCTTGGCCGCATTGGCCAGGAAGTCGCCCGCCGCGCGCAGGCCTTCGAGATGACCGTGATCGCGCACGATCCGTTTATTTCGGCCCAGGTTTCGACGGACCTCGGCGTGGAGCTGGTGTCGTTCGACGACTTGTGCGCGCGCGCCGACTTCTTGTCGTTGCACATGCCAGCGACGCCGCAAACCAAGCACATTTTCAACGCCACCCGCTTTGCCAACTGCAAGAAGGGCTTGAAAATCATCAACACCGCCCGTGGCGAACTGATTGACGAGCCGGCGCTCGTGGAGGCCATCACCAGCGGCCAGATCGGTGGCGCCGCCCTCGACGTGTTCACCGCCGAACCGACCACCGACCACACCTTGCAGCAGCTGCCGCAGGTGGTCGCGAGCCCGCACATTGCCGCCTCAACGCGCGAGGGCCAGGAACTGGTCGGCGTCGAGACCGCTTCGGCCTTGCGCGATTTCCTGAAGACCGGTGTGATTCGTAACGCCGTGAACTTCCCCTCGGTCGCGCCAGAGGAATTCCAGCGCCTGCAGCCGTTCATCAAGCTGGGCAAACAGGTCGGATGCCTGCTAGGGCAAATGGGCGAAGCTCGCATCGAAAGCCTCGGCGTCCGCTATTACGGAGATCTCGCGTCGGGCCAGCATCCGCTAATCGTGAACGCCGTGCTCGTGGGCTTGTTCCAGGCCATCCTCTCCGATACCGTCACCGAGGTGAATGCCCGCGCGG
Organism: Acidobacteriota bacterium; assembly: GCA_031364805.1. Lineage (GTDB taxonomy): Bacteria > Acidobacteriota > Vicinamibacteria > Vicinamibacterales > UBA2999 > 12-FULL-67-14b. The sequence continues at coordinate 67,178 of JANLWW010000144.1, read as the reverse complement.
TAGCTACCGCAAGGGGCATCGACCTGGTGGAGTCATCCAGCACGCGGTCGCGCGAGTATCGCAGCCTGCTGTCGGTAAAGTTGATGACCAGCGACGGCGAACGCTGGGTTGAAGGCACCGTTGCCGGCAACAGCTCGCGCCTGGTCCTGCTGAACGGCGTGCCGATTGAGGCGCCGCTGACCGGCACCCTCCTCTTGCTGGCGAATCACGACCAGCCGGGCGTGATCGGCGAGGTCGGGACCATTCTCGGCAAGCACGGCATCAACATCGCCAACTTCGCCCTGGGCCGCAACGGCACGGGCGCGGTCGGCGCCGTGAATGTCGATGAGCCAGGCGAACAGATTGGCGAGGACGTGCTGAAGGCGATCCGCGCCGTGAAGCCGGTGAAGGCAGCCTGGTTGGTGCGGGTCTAGGGCAACCGGATAGTCTGGGTAATGCCGGCGACGTCCATAATGACGATTGCCGTTTCATCGACGCGGATCACCGTCGCGCCATTTGAAAGCTTGTCGCCGGTCTTGAGGAATACCATTGCACCGTTGTCGTTGACGATTGCAGTCAACACGGTTGCGCCGTCGCTCTGACTTGCGGCCACCCCCGACAACTTGATCTGGGGCGGCGGCGGCGCGAACCGTTCGGGCATTGGCAACGACAACGGCACGAGCGCGGCGGGCGGCAGTTCCTGACCACGCCGCGCAACTCCAGACGACTGGCGCGTGCCGAACACAAAGGGATTGCGGCCAGCCGACGGTGTGCGCGGCGCCTGCGTCTCCAGCCGCTTCCGCAACTGCCCCGTGAACGGCGCCACATCGTCGGCCGCCCCTGCGGGCCGCGCGCCGGCGCGCTTACGGCCGGCGGGGGCATCCTTCGGGCTCTGACTGGGGGACGTCGAGGTCCCGGCCCACCAACCGGCGGTCAGACTGATCGCGCCGATCAGCAGCACGGTCGCAGGGGTCATATTCTTCAGCATCATCAGGAGGCGCCACTCGCTTCCCTATTAGACCAACTTTTGCGGGCTTTGGTGCAGCGCCCGGTCGCTAAGCTCCACAATTCGCTGTGGTATGATTCGACGTGCACCCCAATTCGGTCGAGCGTCTTCGAAATACGCTGACTGAATCGTCGGTCCTCGCTATCATCCCGGCTCGGTTTCACTCCACCCGTCTCCCAGGAAAAATTCTCGCCGACATCGCTGGCCAGACGATGATCGAGCACGTCTATCGACGGACCGTGGCCGCCACGCTCGTACACGCGGCGCTGGTGGCGACCGACGACGAGCGGATTGCGCGGGCTGTTGAAGGATTCGGCGGCGCCGCGATTATGACCCGCCCCGACCACGTCAGCGGGACGGACCGGATCGCCGAGGTTGTCGCTCAACTGCGCTGCCGGCTGGTCGTCAACGTGCAGGGCGACGAGCCACTGATTGATCCGAGCACCATCGATGCGGCGATTGCCCCGATGCTGAGCGACGTCACCCTCGAGATGAGCACGCTCTGCCGCCCATTGCTGGGCGACCTCGAATTGCACACGAAGAGTGTCGTCAAGGTCGTCACGGACCTCCAGGGCGGGGCCTTGTACTTCTCCCGTTCGCCAATGCCCGGCAGTGCCGCTCATATCGGTCTTTACGTATATCGGCGCGATGTCCTGCTGAAGTTAGCCGGCCTGCCCCCTGCCCCGCTCGAGACCCTCGAGTCCCTTGAGCAATTGCGGGCACTCTCGCACGGCATCGGCATCCGCGTGGTCAACACCAGCCACGCCTCGGCCGGCGTCGATACCCCCGAAGACCTCGAACGCGTTCGACAGCTGATGACGGCGCCCCACAAGGGGGCGTCCCACCTGGCGTCCTCCAGGACATGAGACCCGCGATGGAAAATACCGGACGGAAAACCAAATACATCTTCGTCACCGGCGGCGTTGTGTCGTCACTCGGCAAGGGCCTGGCCGCCGCCTCAATCGGTGCGCTGCTCGAAGGCCACGGCTACAAGATTACGCTCCAGAAGTTCGACCCGTATATCAACGTCGATCCGGGAACGATGAGCCCGTACCAGCACGGCGAAGTCTACGTGACCGATGATGGCGCGGAGACGGACCTCGATCTGGGCCACTACGAGCGGTTCACCAACATGACCGCGACGCGCAACAGCAATTGGACCACCGGCAAGATCTATATGTCGGTCATCCAGAAGGAACGCCGCGGCGACTACCTGGGACGCACGGTCCAGGTGATTCCGCACATCACCAACGAGATCAAGGACTGCATCCGGCAGGCCGGGCGCGATGTCGACGTCGTGCTGGTCGAGATTGGCGGCACGGTCGGCGACATTGAGAGCTTGCCGTTCCTCGAAGCGATCCGCCAGTTCCGGCAGGATGTCGGTCGCGAGAACACCATCTACGTGCATCTCACGCTGGTGCCCTACATTGGCGCCGCCGGCGAGCTCAAGACCAAGCCGACGCAGCACAGCGTGCGCGACCTGCGGTCGATCGGCATCCAGCCCGACATCCTGCTCTGTCGCACCGACCGCAGTCTTGCCCGCGACATCAAGCAGAAGATCGCCCTGTTTTGCGACGTCAACGAAGAGGCAGTGATCACGGCCAAAGACGTGCCGACGATTTACGAAGTGCCGCTCTCACTTCGCGACGAGGGCCTGGACTCGGTCGTCCTGAAGTATCTTCACCTGCCGCCGAGCGAGTCGCGCATGCAGGCGTGGGAAGAGCTGGTCGACCGCATCAGGAACCCGGAAGACGATCTCACCATTCACGTGGTCGGCAAGTACACCGGTTACGAGGATTCCTACAAGTCGCTCAACGAGGCGCTGTATCACGGCGGCTTCGCGAACCGCGTTCGCATCAACATCCAGTGGGTCGAGTCCGAGGCGCTGGAGCAGGATGGCGGCTCGCGGCTGCTCGAGGGCGCCACGGCCATCCTGGTGCCCGGCGGGTTTGGCTCGCGCGGCACCCGCGGCATGATGAAGGCGTCCGAGTACGCGCGCACCCACGGCATCCCGTTTTTCGGCATCTGTTACGGGTTCCAGTGGGCGACCGTCGAGTACGCCCGCAACGTGTGTGGCCTCGATGGCGCCGACTCGACCGAAGTGGACGAAGCGGCGCCCCACAAGGTGATCTACAAACTGCGCGATCTCCTCGGTGTCGACGAGTTGGGCGGCACCATGCGCCTGGGCCGCTACGCCTGCGAGTTGACCCCGGGCTCGCTGGCGCGCAAGATCTACGGCACCGATCTCATCCACGAGCGGCACCGCCATCGCTTCGAGTTCAACTGCCTGTACGAACCGGCGCTGGCCGAGAACGGCATGCAGATCTCCGGACGGTCACCGGACGGCAAGTTCGTGGAGATTGCCGAACTGCCCAGCCACCCTTGGTACGTCGCGGTGCAGTTCCATCCCGAGTTCCAGTCGCGCCCGCTCAAGCCGCACCCGCTGTTCGCCAGCTTTGTCGAGGCAGCCAGGCGTCGGAAACAGACTGACGGCGAGCCGGTGCGCGCCGCCCAGAGCGAGGCCTAAGTGCACGCTGTCGCCCCGGTCAGCGCCGGCCCGGTTACGTTCGGAACCGGACATCCGCTGGCCTTCATTCTTGGGCCGTGCGTGATCGAGAGCGAAGCGCACGCGATTGATATCGGACTGTTCGTCGCGGAGGTCGCCAAGCGGCTTGGCACGCCGGTCGTCTTCAAGGCCTCATTCGACAAGGCCAATCGCACATCCATCTCCTCGTACCGCGGCCCTGGGCTCAGCGAGGGATTGAAGGTGCTCGCGAAGGTCAAGGCGAGAACGGGTTTGCCGGTCCTCACTGACGTTCACGAGGTCAACCAGGTCGCGCCGGCCGCCGAGTTCGTCGACATTCTTCAGATCCCTGCGTTCCTGTCGAGGCAGACGGACCTGCTGGTTGCGGCCGCGAAAACCGGACGCGTCGTCAACGTCAAGAAAGGCCAGTTCCTGGCGCCGCGCGACATGCGCCACGTCGTCGCCAAGCTCGCCGATTCCGGCAATGCCAAGGTGCTGGTCACCGAGCGCGGCGTGTCGTTCGGCTACAACAACCTGGTCGTTGATCCTCGTGCCTTCCCCATGCTGCGAGAGTTGGGCTACCCCGTGATTTTCGACGTGACTCACAGCTTGCAACTGCCTGGCGCCGGCGACGGCGTGAGCGCGGGCCTCGCGCAGTACATCGAGCCGCTGGCGCAAGCAGGGGTCGCCGCGGGCGTCGACGGCGTGTTCATGGAAGTGCACGAGGAGCCGAGCCGCGCCAAGAGCGACGCGGCCAATGCCCTGCGGCTCGACCTGCTCGAACCGCTCATGCGCCGCCTGGTCGCCCTTGATAAGATCGTCCGACATGCCTGACCTGACACTCGCGCGCAAAGTCCTCGAGACTGAAGCGGCGGCGGTCCTGGCGCTGGTCGAACGCCTCGACGAACGCTTCGCCCGCGCCGTGGAGTTGGTCCGCGACTGCCGGGGCCGCGTGATCGTCACCGGCATGGGCAAGTCGGGCATCATTTGCCGGAAGATTGCCGCAACCCTGGCCAGTACCGGCACGCCCGCGTTCTTCCTCCATCCTGCCGAGGCCGTGCACGGCGACCTCGGCGTGATCCAGGCCGGCGATGTGGTGATCGCCATGTCGTACAGCGGGGAGACCGAAGAACTCACGCGCGTGCTCGAGACCCTGAAACGGATTGGCGCGACGCTGATCGCGCTGACCGGCGACCTCAAGTCGACGCTCGCCCAGGCGGCCGACGTCGCCCTCGATTGCCGCGTCTCGGAAGAAGCGTGCCCAATGAACCTGGTGCCGACGGCGAGCACCACCGCGGCGCTCGCCATGGGCGACGCGCTCGCCATGGCGGTGCTGGTTGAAAAGGGCTTCAAGCCCGAAGACTTCGCCAACCTGCATCCCGGCGGCAAGCTCGGCAAGAAGCTGATGCGCGTCGAGCAGTTGATGCACAGCGGCGATGCGCTCCCCGTGGTGCAGCTGCACACCGCGATGCGCGACGTGATTTACGAAATGTCTCGCAAGGGACTGGGGATGACCTCGGTACTCGAGAAAGATGGCACGCTCGCTGGGATTATCACCGACGGCGACTTGCGACGGAAGATGTCGACGGCAGACGTCATGGCGCTCACCGCCCGCGATGTCATGAGCATCACGCCGGTGACGATCCGGCACGACACCCTCGCGGTTGAAGCCCTCGCGGTACTCGAGAGCCGCAAGATCACGTCGATCGTGGTGGTTGACGCGTCCCGCCGGGTCGAAGGGGTCGTGCACCTGCATGACCTCTGGCGCACGGAAATGGTTTAACGGTGTCCGACTCGCTTCCCTTTCTTGGCGCCCTGGTCGCGCTGCTGGTCGGACTAGCCGTCGGCAAGGCGTGGGAACGCTACAAGCTGCGCGACGGCCGCTGGATCGACCGCCGGCGCGCCCGCGATTCGCATCACTATGTCCTCGGCTTGAACTTCCTGGTCTCGAACCAGATCGACCTCGCCATCGAAGAGTTGAGCCAGGCCACGCGCGTCGACGGCGATGCCCTCGAGATTCACCTGATCCTGGGCAACGTTCACCGCGAGCGCGGCCAGGTGGCGCGGGCGATCCAGATTCACCAGGCGCTATTGCAGCGGGCCAAGCTGACCAAGGTCGAGCTCGCGTACATCCTGCTGTGCCTGGGCCTTGACTTCAAGCGCGGCGGCTTCGTCGATCGCGCGCTGGAGGCATTCAACGAAGTTGTGCGGATGGATCCGAACAACCAGTACGCGCTGCTCTACCTGCAGAAGCTTCACGAGGAGCAGCACCAGTGGGCCGACGCGCATCGCATTCGCAAGCAGCTCGTGGCCCTGTCCGGCCCCGATACCCAGCCGCGTAACCAGGCCATTCTCGGCTTTCTGGAGAATGCCCTCGGCCGCGAAGCGCTCAGCGTTGGCGACCGGGGCCGCGCGGCGCGCCATTTCGAGGAAGCCGTCGAGCTCGATGCCGGCACCGTGCCGGCCTTTCTCAACCTCGGTGACGTGCGCCTGATGCAGGGCGACGTGGCCGGCGCCGAGAGCGCGTGGGACCGGCTGATGACCAGTTCGCCAGAGCGCGCCTACCTCGCGTTTGGGCGTCTCGAGAAGCTCTACGAGCAGCTTGGGCAGCCCCATCAGTTCGAGGAACGCTGCAAGCGACTGGTGACGGCCAATCCGCAGGACTGGCGCGCCCGCCTGGCACTCGGCGGGCACCTGGCCAAGCGCGGCCGCGACAGTGAGGCGTTCGAGTACCTGCTCGCCGCGCTCGCGCACAACCCGCATGGGCTGACCGTACACCAGGCCGTCTGGGGTGTGCTGCAGAAGCTCGACCTCGGCCCGGCGCTCGTGCAGCGTTACATCGAGTCGGCGCGGTCGTCAGTGTTCTTCCTCGACCCGCATGTCTGCGTGAAGTGCCACTACCGCAGCACCGAGCTGCTGTGGCAATGTCCGCACTGCCACGAGTGGAATTCGTTTGTCGAGGAACGGATCGCCCCCGCCCACGAGGCGACCGTCGAGATGTAATCAGGGCGCGGAGATCAGCGGGCCTTGGCGTCGGTGAACAACCCAATCAGCTTGTCGATTTGCGCGTTGGTTTCGTCGAAGCTGCCGTCAGTGCGAATCACGTGCGTCGCCTTCTCGATCTTCTTCTCGATCGGCCACTGCGCCGCCAGCCGGCGCTCCGCGTCTTCCTTGCTCAACTTGTTGCGCTCCATCACCCGCTGCAACTGCATCGGCCGCGGGCAGGCCACCACGATCACGTCGGCGAACTGCCCTTCGCGACCGGTCTCGAACAACAGGGGGATGTCGGCGACCGCAAATGGCGTCTTCTTGGGGAGCGTGGTGAAGTACTTGTCGACGGCCTTCTGGACGGCCGGGTGAATAATGGCTTCAAGATCCTGCCGGGCGCGCTTGTCCTTGAAAATAATCTGCCCGACCCTGATGCGGTCCATCGTGCCGTCGCGCCGGATCACGTCAGGACCAAAACGCTGCCTGACAGCCGCCAGTGCCGGTGTACCGAGCGCCACCACCTCGCGGGCGAGGACGTCGGCGTCGACAATCGGCACGGCCGCCGCCCGCAGCCGGTCGGCGACGTAAGTCTTGCCGGTGGCAATGCCACCCGTGAGCGCAATCTTTCGGATCGGCATAGCAAATGTGGCGGCTAAAGCGGCCGCCCCCTATCCTTCCGCAGCTCCGCTGCAGTTACCGTGTTCCGCAGAACCATTGCGATTGTCAGCGGTCCCACGCCGCCAGGCACGGGCGTCAAGGCCCCGGCCATTTCTTCCACCTCGGGATGCACATCGCCGACCAGCACGCTGCCCTTCCCGGCAAACTGGGCCCGCTTGCGGCTGCCCTCGGCAAAATAACGCTCCACCTCGGCGCGATCGGTCAGGGTGTTGATTCCCACGTCGATGACGGTGGCGCCCGGCTTGACGTAGTCGCGCGTGACGAATGCCGGCCGCCCAATCGCGGCTACCAGGATATCAGCCGTGCTGGCCACCGCTGGCAGGTCGACCGTGCGCGAATGGCACACGGTAACCGTCGCATCGCGGTGCAGCAACAACAACGCCATGGGCTTGCCCACGATATCGCTTCGCCCAATTACCACAGCGTGCTTCCCCCGCAGCGAAATACCCTCGCGCTCGAGCAACTCGACACAACCAAGCGGCGTGCACGCCACCAACGACTGGCGCTTCTGCACCAGCATGCCAACGTTGATGGGATGGAACCCGTCCACGTCCTTCAGCGGATCGATCGTATCGAAGACCCGCTGCTCGGCTTCCGGCCCCATTGCCGCGGGCAATGGCGACTGCACCAGGATGCCGTCAATGCTTTCATCGTCGTTCAACTGCCGGACCAGCGCCAGCGCATCGGCGAGTGCGGCCGAAGCGTCGAGGCGGAAGAGTTCGGCCCGGCAACCGGCCGCCGCGACGGTCTTGAGCTTGTTCCGAACATAGAGTTCTGACGCAGGATTCTCGCCAGCCAGCACCACGCCCAACCCGGGGGGCCGGCCGTGGCGTTGCACAAACGCGGCGACACGCGGGGCAACTTCTTCGCGAATGCGCCCGGCGCACGCGGCGCCGTCTAATCGTCGTGCCGTCAGAGCTAGCCCTTCTCTCCTGAAGCCTTGGTCAAGCCGAAGCCGACGACCCACACGGCCACTGATACGGCGAGGAACTGCAGGCCGAAGGTATCGGCCTGGTCGGCGGTGACGCCAATCTCGCCCCACTTTGCGGTGGTCTCGTTGGTGATGCCGAACTCGGTCATGTAGCCGAGAATGACCATGCAGGCCGCATTGAAGATCAGCAGCAGGCCCAGCGTATTAATGAAGTTGCCGAATGACTGCATCGGCGTGCGCGCCGACGCTTCGGCGGCATTGACCAGCGGACTATGGGTGCGGCCATAGAACCAGTAAATGACCATGCCGATATCGAGCCATACCAGGAATCGAACCCACGTGAGGATCGGCAGGCTCAACATCAGGTACGAACACGACAGGATGCCCAGGATCGGAAACACCGGACCAAACGGGACCTTGAAGGAGCGCTTGGCGTCGGGACGCTTGACACGCAACACCAGCACCGCCGCGCACACCACCACGAACGCGAACAGCGTGCCGATGCTGGTCATTTCGCCGACCACCTGGATCTGCGTGACGCCGGCGACGAGCGCGACGATGACGCAGGTGATGATGGTCGTGATGTAAGGCGTGCCGAACTTGGGGTGGACCTTGCTGACGCCCGGGGGCAGCAGGCGGTCACGGCTCATCGCGAAGAAGATGCGCGGCTGGCTCATCAGCATGACCAGCATGACCGAGGTGATGCCGGCGACCGCGCCGGCCGAGACCAGGCCCGCCGCCCAGTCCTGCCCAATCACGTTCAAGGCGTAAGCAACCGGCGCATTGAGGAACAGCACCGATTCGGCCTGCGCGACCATCGGGATGCCCGGCAGCGCTTCGGCAAGCGCGCGATAGTGCACGACCGGGACGATGCCGGTCAGCACCGCGCCGACCGCGAGGTACAGGATGGTGCAGACGACCAGCGACGCGATGATGCCAATCGGCAGGTCGCGGGTCGGATTCTTCGCCTCCTCCGCGGTCGTCGAGACCGCATCGAAGCCGATGTAGGCGAAGAACACCACGGCCGCCGCGGCCATGATGCCGGGCCAGCCATATGGCGCGTAGGGCTGCCAGTTGGTCGGCTCGACATACGACACGCCAGCCGCGAGGAAAAACAGCACCGCGGCCAGCTTGATGGCGACCATCACCGCATTGAAGCGTGCCGATTCGCGGATGCCAATCACCAGCAGCACCATGATGAAGAGCACGATCAGCACGGCCGGCAGGTTGATGATGCCCACGGGTGGCGCCGCCGCCATCCACATCGGCAACTCGACGCCGAAGCCGGCCAGCAGCCGCTGCATGTAGCCGCTCCACCCGATCGCCACGGTCATCGAGCCCACGGCGTACTCGAGGATCAAGTCCCAGCCGATCATCCACGCCACCAGCTCGCCCAGTGTCGCGTAGGCATACGTGTAGGCGCTGCCTGCGATCGGAATCATCGAGGCAAACTCGGCATAGCAGAGTGCCGCAAAGGCGCAGGCCAGGCCGGCTGCGAGGTACGACATGGTGATGGCCGGTCCCGCCTGGTTCGCGGCGGCGGTTCCGGTCAGCACGAAGATGCCCGTGCCGATGATCGCGCCGATGCCAAGCAGCGTCAGATCCCATGCTGAGAGGCTACGCTTGAGCGCCTTGCCTCCATGTTCGACGTCGCCGACGAGCTGCTCGAGCGACTTCGTCTTGAACAGATTCGAATCCATTCCGCCTCCAACTAAGTGGTCGGTCCCGCCCCCATTCGAGCGCGGGTGGCTGGCAAACACACGGATTATATGGGGAATCGCTCAGCTTTGCGCTGAGCAATGTATCTGGTCACCCGCGAAGGGCCTTGTCGCGGTGCCGACTACGCCAGGGCGGCGATGAAGGCGCGCGCCCGCGCCTCGACCGAACCCGCCAGCAGGTCGCTGATCACCGCCACGGACGAGGCGCCGGCGGCGATGACCGCAGCGGCGTTGTCGAGGGTGATTCCACCAATGGCCACCACCGGCATCGCTCGCGCGACCGCCGCTACGCGGCCGACCGTCTCTAGTCCTACGGCGCAATAGCCGGTTGCCTTGGTTTCCGTGCCAAACACCGGTCCGATGGCCACGTAGGTGACCGGCTCGTCAAACGCGGCAGTCCACTGCGCCTCCGTATGGGTCGACAGGCCGACCCACGAGGCCCGGCCGATGACTCGTCGCGCGTCTGTGGGAGTGAGGTCATCCTGGCCAACATGCAGGCCCTGCGCGCCTGACAGCATGGCAATGTCGGCGCGGTCGTTCACCACGACCACGACACCCTCGGGCCTTGCCTCCTCCACTGTGGCGTGCGCCAGGTCGAGGAAGGCGCCACTCTCCCAAGTCTTGGCGCGGAGTTGGATCAGCCGGACGCCGGCCGACAGGAAGGCCCGCACGACGTCGAGCGGTGCTCGTCCCACGCGGGCGCAGACGTCCACATCGACGATGGCGTACAGCGTCGGAAGGTTAAGCCGACTCGGCGAGCCGGGTGGCCTTGGGCTTGGCGGCAAAGCGCTCCATGAAATGCGTGCTGAGCCGGCCGGCGATGAAATCGGGGTCGCTGAGAATCTTCAGGTGCAGCGGAATAGTCGTGCGAATGCCCTCGACGACCGACATCTCCAGCGTCCGCTTCATGCGCGCAATGGCCTCCTGCCGATCGCGCCCGTGCACGATCACCTTGGCCACCATCGAGTCGTAATACGGCGAGATCAGGCACTCCGAGTGCGCCGCGGTGTCAACGCGCACGCCCGGGCCACCGGGCACGCTGAACGCGTGAATCATGCCAGGCGACGGCACGAAGGTCTCGGGGTCTTCAGCGTTGATGCGGCATTCCATAGCGTGACCAGTGAAGGTCACGTCGCTCTGCTTGAAGCCAAGCCTGGCGCCGGCCGCAATGCGAATCTGTTCCTTGACGATGTCGATGCCCGTCACCATTTCGGTGACCGGGTGCTCGACCTGCACACGGGTGTTCACTTCCATGAAGAAGAAGTTGCCCTTCTCGTCCAGGAGGAACTCGAACGTGCCGGCGTTGGTGTACTGCACGGCGCGCGCCGCGTCGACCACCACAGCGCCCATCTTGCGGCGCACCTTTTCGGAAACCACCACCGAGGGCGACTCCTCCAACAGCTTCTGATGACGGCGCTGGATCGAGCACTCGCGCTCGCCCAGGTGCACCACGTTGCCGTGATGGTCGCCCAGGATCTGAAACTCGATGTGGCGCGGTGCCTCGAGGTACTTTTCGATGTAGACGTCACCCACGCCGAAGGCCGACTCGGCCTCGCGCTGTGCCGTCTTGAACGCATGCGGCAACTCCGAGGGGTTCTTGACGATGCGCATGCCGCGGCCACCGCCGCCGGCGACCGCCTTGATGATGACCGGGTAGCCGATCTGCAAGGCGATCTTGATGGCCTTCTCTTCACTCTCGACCGGGCCATCGCTGCCGGGCAGCATGGGCACGCCGGCCTTCTTCATCGCCCGGCGGGCCTTCGACTTGTCGCCCAGCAGGCGAATCACGCTCGGGTCCGGACCAATGAAGCGAATGTGGCAGGCCTCGCACACTTCCGCCAGGTAGGCACTCTCCGACAGGAATCCGTACCCCGGATGGAGCGCGTCGGCGCCGGTGATCTCAGCGGCGCTGATAATCGCCGGCACGTTCAGGTAGCTGTCACTGCTCCGCGCCGGCCCGATGCAGATATCTTCATCCGCAAACCGCACGTGCAGGGAGTTCTCGTCGGCCTCGGAATAGACGGCGACGGTCTTGATGCCCAGCTCGCGACACGCGAAAATCACGCGCAGCGCGATCTCTCCACGATTGGCGACAAGGATTTTTTTGAACATGGTTTAGGAAGTCGGCCGAATCGCAAACAGGCGCTCGCCGTACTGCACGGCCTGCCCGTTCTCCACGTAGACGCTGGTGATCTCACCGTCATACTCGGAGTCGATCTCGTTCATCAGCTTCATGGCTTCAATGATGCAAAGCACCTGGCCCTTGCGCACCGCGTCGCCGACCGAGGCAAACGCCTTGGCGTCGGGTTCCGCCGCACGGTAGAACGTGCCGACGATCGGCGATTTCACAATCGCCAGCTCGCCGCCCTCATTCTCTGCCGGCGCGGCAGCCAGCGCCGCTGAGGTCGCCGCGGGCGCCGCCACGGAGGCGATGCTCGGGGCAGCCGCAGCCATTTGTGGCACGGCCACCAGTTGGTGGCTCAATCCGCTCTTGATACGGATCTTCACCCCGTCGTGCTCGAGTTCGAACTCGCTCAGCTCATGTGACTTGATGAATTCGATGAGCTGCTTGATCTCGTCCAGTGTCATTGTCAGGTCGCTCACATCAGCCGCGGAACGTCGGTCAGCCATTCCGGGCCATCCGCCGTCACCACAACGTCATCTTCTATCCGCACGCCACCCCAGCCAGGAAGATAGGCTCCGGGTTCCAGCGTAAACACCATACCCGCTTGCAGCGGTTCCGCCGCCAGCCCCGGCCGAAACCGGGTCACCCGCGGCAGTTCGTGCACTTCAAGGCCAAGGCCGTGACCGGTCCCATGGCTGAACGCTTCGCCGAGGCCCGCCCGTTCCAACACCTGCCTGGCAGCCGCGTCGACCTCAGTGGCGGGCCGGCCAATGCTGACGGCCTCAAAGCCCGCGAGCTGCGCCGCCGCCACCTCGGTCAACAGCTGTTGCGCCCTCGCCGATGGTGGTCCGATCACGATGGTCCTCGAAAGGTCCACGGCATAGCCATCGAGCATGCCACCGAAGTCCAACACCACAAGGTCACCATCCGCGAGCCGACGGCCGCCACTCCGGTAATGAGGAATGGCTGAGTTCGGCCCGGACGCGACGATGGTATCAAAGGCGGGCTTATCGAACCCGACCCGCCGCAGTTCCGCCTCGATGGCCCCGGCGACTTCTCGCTCGCGCATTCCCGCTAAGGCTTTTGGGATTATACACTTAGCGGCATCTGAAAGTCTCACCGCCCCATCCCTGAGACGACTAAGCTCCCACGAATCCTTCACGGCGCGCAGGTTTTCGACAAGTCCATCGGTACCTTCAAGAGTCACGGCACCACCCTGGCGAGACATGCGCACCTCGAGCTGCTGATGTTGCCGAACCGTCATGTGGCTGGCTTCGATCCCAACCCGGCCGGGCCAGTAACGTCTCGCGGCCTCCGCAATCGACTCCTCGAAACTTCCGAACGAAGACACGAGCGTCAGGCTGAGCCCCGGCAACTCGGCTCGCCGTGCCTCGGCCACGGCGAGGTAACGACCGTCAACAAACAGTTGCGCCTCAACCTCCCCGACGAGGAGCGCAGCGGTGGAGGCGAAGAGCCCGGTCAGGTACGCGATGTTGGGGAGGGACGTGACGATCAGCGCATCAAGCGACGCCGAACGCAGTGTGCGGCGCAACCCCGCCTGACGCGCGAGGTGATGGTCGCCGGAAGCCACCTGCATCAGTTGTGGTCGGGGGTTTGGCGGTCGGTCACGATCGCCTTCAGCCAGTCTTCCAGGTCCGCCACCATCGCCATCTGCCGCCGCGAAGCATGCTGGATTCGAGCGGCCTTGTCATCGGCCGCACGCTGCTCCGCCCGCTGGCGCAGGTCGCGCTCGACATCTGCAAACGAATCCTGTGGATGGAGATTGAGGTCGACGATGTCGATTGCGCTCGCGGCGACGACCGGCGCCTCCTGGGGTCGGGCCGGCTCGGGAAGAGGCGCCGTTTCGCCAAGCTGTTTCAGCAGGGAGTCGAAGTCAAAGAGTGCTTCGATATTGACCGCCGAAGGTGCCGCCGCGGGCGGAGCGGGCGCGACGACCTGAGAAAGGCGCTCGACGGAATCTTCGAGGTCGGGGTCGAACTGCGCGAGTTGCAGCGCGCGCTGATAGTGCGCCAGCGCTTGCGCCATGTCGCCCCGTTGCTGGTTGATTTCGGCCAGGCCACGGAGGGCCGACAGGTTGGTGGGCGCCTGTTGCACCACGGTGGCGAGCTCGGCCGCCGCCTCATCCAGCCGCCCCACTTCCATCAGGGCGCGACCGAGGGTGACGCGTGCCGACAGGTAACCGGGATGACGCGCGAGGCCGGCGCGGCAAATGCCGATGGCTTCATCGGGTTCACCTGCTCGGCGATACTCCTCTGCCAGCTGAGCGAAGGCGATCGACGCCGGGTCTGCCTGGACCCGGCGTCGCAGTTCGAGGATTCGTGGGCTGTTGGCACTCACCCCGCGATCATATGCTGACTACGAAATCGGCACATTGAGAGAGATGGTGCCTTGCCGCCCTTCGCTGTCGGTCACTGTCAGGCGCACCACGTAGGTGCCTGCGACCGAATAGACGTGAGTTGCGTTGGCGCTGGTTCCGACGGTCTCTGTGCCATCACCCCAGATGAAGCGGTACTCGGTAATCGCTGTTGTCGCCGGCCTCGACCCAGAGCCGTCGAAGAAGACGCTGGTGTTACGTGCCGGAGCGGTCGGCGAGAAAGTCAACACGGCTGTCGGGTTCGAACTGGCGGCACCGACCGTGATGGTCTGTGTAGCGGTCGCGAACGCACCGGCATCGTCGGTCACCTTGAGCGTGATGATGTAGGTACCAGCGGTTTCGTACGACTTGGTGGTCGTCACGCCAGAACCCGTCGTTCCTTTGCCGAAATCCCAGTTGTAGGAAACGATAGTGCGTCCCGTCGCAGCCCGCGAAGCGCTGGCATTAAAGAAAATTGGCTGATTCGTGCCGGGGTTGGTCGGCGAGGTCGTAAAGCTGGCCGTCGGCGGCGTGCTCGCAGACACCGTGACCGTCTTGGCGGTCGTCGCCTGCGCGCCGCGGCTGTCGGTCACGGTCAAGACGGCGACAAAGCTGCCGGGGGTGCGATAGTCGTGGGTCGTCGTGATGCCGGAGCCACTAGTTCCGTCACCAAAATTCCATGAATAGCTGCAAGCATTCAAGCACGCCGTCCCGCCATTGGTGGAGGTCGAAGCGTCGAAGCTGGCACTCGAGAATGCCTGCGGCGACGCGGGCGTCACCGTGAAGGCAGGCACCAGGCCGGGGTTGCTCGGCAAGATGACGCCTTGGGGGACCAATCGAATGTCGACCCGTCGGCTCAACTCACTGCGGAAGTCGCCAGAGTCCGTCGGGGTTACCGCGATCGTAACAGTCTGCGGCACCTGACCCGCGGCCAACGGCGAAGCCGGGGGGGCCGTGTAGCGAAATGTCGACCCCGTGAGCGGCGCCTTCGTGCTCAGGACGCCGAAGTCCTGAACCACGCCACCGACGAGAATCTCGGCTCGCAGCGGCCGGCCGTTCAGCGCCTGGCCCGATCCGTCGCGCGCATCGATGGTGATCGTCGTCGAGCTCACGCCGTCCTGGAAGATGGTGTCCGGGCTCGCGGTGAGCACGATGGAATAAGCAAGTGTCGAGGGTCCCGCCAACTGGGGAATCTCGACCTCTTTAGTACAACCTACAACGAGGGTCAAGCCGACGAAGCTGGCGATGAGTGTTAGTTGCGTGTTCATGGGTTGTGACCTTGCGTTATTCGTCGCCATAATCGCCGAACTGTACGTCGATGCTGCCGGTGATCGACACTTCGTTCCCCGCCTGGTCACGACCGTAAAACGTGACTTCCGCGATCGTGGTGAGGAAGATGAGGCCACGGCCGCCTGCCATGGTGATCAGGGGACGCTCGAGCTTGGCTTGGTGGCGCACCAAATCAAAGTTCACCTGTGCGCTCGACCCTGCCGGAATTGTGACGGTCGTGCCGCCATCGAATCCATACGGCACGTCGACGCCTTCGGTGTTCCGGCCGTCGGTCCGGCGAAAGCGAACCCGATACCGGTTGAGTGTGATGGAGCTGATGGCCGTCGGCGCTGTCGAGCTCAACGAGTTCTTCATTTCCGCGCGAATGACGGCTCGGCCGTTGTCGTTGAAGACCATGGCCGTTGGCACCGTCGTGGTGCCAACCGTGACATCGACGATCGTCTGCACGTCCGACAACAGGCTGGACGTGAACGCCCCCGCGCTGCCGCCTCCCTTGGAGGCCGTGACGCTTTCCATGATCAAGTAGGCAGGCCCGGAGCCCGTGCGTGCCAGGTCGGCGCAGGATGTCATTGACAGCCCGCACACGGCGGCGGCCAGCAAGCCTTTAGCGGAACGACTAAGGTTCGGTGTGCTCATATGCCCTACTTCAGGATCTTGGGGGTGATGAAGATCAGGAGCTCGTCCTGGCTCTCGTTGTTCGTGTCGTTCTTGAACAACCAGCCGAGCAGCGGGACGCGGTGCAACAGGGGCGTGCGTTCGGTGGTTGAGAATTCAGAACTGTTGTAAATACCTGCGATCACAGTGGTGTCTCCGTCAGGCACTAAAACAGATGTCACCGCCCGCTGAGTGTCGATTGCGGGAATCGGCTGAGCCGCCGACGTCTGTTCGTAATTGGCCTGGGCCTTCTCCACGAAGATTCGCATGATCACGGTGTTTGAGGCCGTGATCTGCGGTGTGACTTTCAGAGTGAGCGCGGCGTCCTTGAACGTCACCGTCACCGTGTTGTTCGACACGGTCTGAATCGGGATCTGAGAGCCCTGAGTGATTTCGGCCTCGACGTTGTTTTGCGTCGACACCCGCGGGCTCGAGACAATGCGAACCTTGCCCGAGGTTTCGAGCGCGCGCAGGGCGACGTCAAGGTTGAGCGCGCCGTTGATCGAGCCCAGCGCGAGGCCGAGAGCGGACGGCGCCGCGAGATTGACGCTGCCGGTGCCGCCAGTCACGACGCCGCTGCTCGGAAAGGCCAGTCCAGTGCTGGTGCCCACCGACGGATCGACGCGGCCATTGAAGCCCCACTGAATCCCGAGCTGCTTCGCAAAGTTGCGATTGATCGTGATGATGCGGGCCTCGATTTCCACCTGCGGCTGGGGCCGGTCGAGTGCGACCACTAAATCGCTGGCGGCCTGCAGCCGGTCGGCCAGGTCGCGGATGATCAGCGTGTTGGTGCGGACGTCAATCTGCACATCGCCGCGCGGGGACAACGAGCTCTTGGTAATGATCGGCACCAGGTCGGCCGCCTTGGCGTAGCTCAGTGGCCGCGTGATGATGCGCAGTTCGCCGGCCAGGGCGTTGGCATCCGACAGCTTCTTGCGGTCTTCACTTTCCTGGGCCAGCACATTCATCGGCACGATGCGAACGATGGTGCCGTCCACGCTGTAGCCGAGTTTGTTGGCGCGAAGGATGATGTCGAGTGCCTGGTCCCACGGCACGTCGCGCAACGCGACGTCGACCGTGCCCTGGATGGCCGGGTCGATCACGATGTTGAGCCCGCTGATGTCGGCGAACGTGCGCAACACAGCGCGCAGATCGGCGCCCTGGAAGTCCAGGGTAATGGGGTCGCCGGTGAACGCGCGCGGCGCTTGCGAGGTGCCCTGCTGCAGGACGTTGATCGCGGTCGCGGCCTGAGCGGCAGCCGCCGGCGGCGCGGTTGCCGCGAGCACCGTCAGGGGCGGTTGGCTTCGCGACACGGCAGGCTGAATCACGTCGGCCACTTCGCGAGTGATGACCGGTGCTGGCGGACGTGCGGCGACGGCGGGCGCAGGCACCGCAGCCGTTGCCACGGAAGACTCGACCGCGCGATTGAACAGAACGCGAATTTCCTCTCCAACTGTCTCAATCGTGTAGGGCAGCTTGCGCACCAGGTCGATCACCACGCGGGTGATCAGTGGCTCGCGGCTGTTGGTGGCGACGCGGACCCGTTCGATGCCGGCGGCATTGACGGTGGTGACGGCAGCCACGCGCCCGGCGGCGACCCCCTGGAAGTCCAGCAGGACTCGCGCCGGCAGGTCACGCGCGTCTTCAACGGACGAGGCGACTAGCGTGCCGTTACCTGTCAGCGTGACGGCAAAGCCACTCGGCATCTCACCGGTCGTGACAGACCGCAATTCGGTGGCGACGACGCGGGTCGCGGTCTCGCGCGCTTCGGCGGCCGGCGCAGCCATCGTCACCGCGCCAAAGGTGGGCGCTTGCGGCGCGAGCAAGGGCACGATTACGGCCCTGGCTGCACCGGGTGCGTCCGCTGGCCGCTCGACCTCCAC
This sequence comes from Acidobacteriota bacterium, assembly GCA_031364805.1. Taxonomy (GTDB): domain Bacteria; phylum Acidobacteriota; class Vicinamibacteria; order Vicinamibacterales; family UBA2999; genus 12-FULL-67-14b. Next base: position 49,028 of record JANLWW010000144.1, on the reverse strand, counting down.
CAGGATCGTGTTCCGCGAGCTGCGCACACGGTGCTTGGCGGCGCGATCGAGGCGAACGCGGACTCGCGCTACCGGCGAGCCATCGGGCGCATGGGCACCTTCAATCGCCACCCCGGCCACCGGGGCCGGCATGGCGGTCACCGGTTTGCCGTCCAAGCCACCGGCGTTGACGTTCCTCAAATCGACGAGGACCGTCAGCGGATCGGGCTGGCTGGTGAGATATGCCACCGGCTCGCTGGCCTCAATCAGCACCGTGCTGACCGTGCCGTTGAGCCGAGACGAAATGGAACGTAGGGCTGGGGTGTCGGCGCCGGTTTCGCTACGCGAAACCGGTCCGCTGGCCGTCAACGTGACGGCCAGGGCTGCGACCAATGGCGCAGCCAATACCAGTCGAGGAATGCGACCGTGCATCACTTGACCTCTTCTCCACCGCGCAGAAACTTGCGCACTTCGCGCTGTTTTTCGAGCGACAGCGGATCATTAACTTCCTGAAAAATCACTACTGCTTGCGCCGTAATCGTACGAATGACGCCGTCGAACAACTTGTCGCCAGATCGAACCGTGAAGACCTTGCCGTCGGGGCCCGAGACCATCGCCAGCCACGCCCCACGGCTCTGCACGATGCCCCGCACCACCAGGCCGTTGGTCTCGAGGCCGGGCACACCCTCGGGACGCTTGGCCGAGGCACTGGTGCCGCGCACCGCATCGGTGCCGCGATTCACCAGGTCCAGAAACGGATCGCGCCGTCCCTCGGGGCTGTACTGAAAGTTCGGGGGCGGCGACGGCAAGGCCGGCTTCGGCGCGGCGGCCGGTGTGGCCGGCGGCGTCGCGGGTGCCGCAGGGGCCTGGGCGTGGACCGCGGCCCCGGCGCCTGCCAGCAGAATGACGATCACGCGTTGAATGATGCGCATCACGACTTGGCCGGCGCTTTCTTGGCGGCGGCCTTCTTGCCCTTCTTGGTATCGACCTCGGCCGCCGTCTGCTCCACCAGCACGAACGTGGTCGCCGTGCAAGTGATGGTCATGGTGGCGGCGGCCGTGGGCGTGTCTTTCTGTGCGAGCGTCAACGCGCCGATGTTGATGATGCGCGGGAACTTGCTGACGCGATCGAGGAACAGGCCCAGGTTGTGGTAATTGCCTTCGAGCTGCAGGCTGATCGGCCACTCGGCGTGCATTTCCTTCATGCTGATTGCCTGGGGCCGGAAGCCCCGGATCACCAGATTCGACTGCACGGCCAGCGTCTGGACGCGGCGCAGCAAGTCGCCGGCGTCGCGCTCGTCTGGCAGGATCGGCTTGAGACTCTCGAGGCGGGCCTCGAGTTCGGTTACCTGCGCGCGGAATTCCGGCAACTGACGAGCGGTTGCCTGACCCTTGCTGATGCGGCCACGAATCGTGCTCAGCTCGCGCGCCTTGCTCTCGATCACCACCTGCCGCGGCATTTCATAGAAGTAATAGAACGCGCCGGCGCCAGCCAGCGACAGCGCCAGGAACATGCCGAGCTGCGCCTGCCACTGCAACTTGCCAAGGGAGAAACTAGCCACGCCGCCCTCCCTTCTTGGTGGTCACAGGCGCGGGCGGAGCCATGCCTGCCATCTGGAACGTGCCACGAATCGTGAACTGAATGAGGTCGGGCGTCTTGCCATCGCCACTGACCACGACGCTGTCTACGATCTCGACCGGCCGCATGAAGTAGCGGGACGCCTCGAGGTTGCCGACGAAATCCGACAACGACGTCAAGGTCAGGCAGCGACCCTGGACTGTCAGCGTGTAGCCATCCTGCTTGACGTCAGTGAGCCACGTCATGTCTGGCAGCGCACGGCTGATCTGGTCGATCATGTGAACGGGAGCGTTCTGGCCCTTGCGCAGTTCATCGATCAGGGCCACGCGCTGTTCCAGTTTCTGCTTGCGCGCTTCAAACTCCGCCACTTGCTTCAGGATCTCTGCGAGTCGCAGCTCTTCGCGCTGGGCCGCGACAATCTCGCGCGCGACCTGGGCTTCTTGCTGGCCAACCGCCCAGTAACGCCAGCCGACGCCGACCAGTGTCAGTATCAGCAGCAAGCTGCCGATCACGGTGATCTTTTGTCCTGCCTGGAATCCCTTGCTGACGGCCTTGACGCTGCGGCGTTCGCTGAGGAGGTTGATCCGAATCATCGGTCAGCAACCTTTCGGAGCGCGAGGCCCATAGCCACGGCGGCGACCGGCGCGAGCTCCTCGGCGCTCTCAATTCCGAGTTTCTTGGGATCGCAGGCCACCTGGCGGAACGGATCGAAACGCTCGACTTCGGTGTTGAAGCGCTCACGCAGCGACTCCGCGAAGCCGTCGACCCGCGACGCGCCGCCGCACAGCATGATGCGATCGATGCGATCGCTGGCCGCTGTCGCCTTGAAGAAGTCGAACGTCTTCTCGACCTCGAGCAACACGTTGTCGGTCATCGCGCGCAGCACCGCGCGGGCGTCGTCGAAGGTGGCGCCATCGACGTCCTGCCCCTTCTTCAGCATTTCCGCCGCCTCGTAGGGCAGGTTCAGTTCCTTCTGCACTGCTTCGGTGAACGCGTTGCCGCCGATCGAGACGTCACGGGTGAACACCGACTGCGATCCGGTCAGGATGTTGATGTTGATGGCACTGGCACCGGCGTTCAGGATGGCGACCACCGCGGTGGGCTCGAAGCCGTAGTTGGCCTCGAACGCGTTCTGCAGCGCGAACACGTCGACATCGACAATGACCGGTGTCCTGCCAGCCTGGGTGATGACGCTGGTGTAGTCGGTGATCTTGTCCTTCTTGGCGGCCACCAGCAGCACTTCCATGCTGCCCTGGCTGTCTTGGCCAGTCCCGGGGTCGAGAATCTCGTAGTCGAGGTTCACGTCCTGGATGTCGAAGGGGATGTACTGCTCGGCTTCCCAGTAGATCGACTCCGACAATTCGGACTCGGTCATTGCCGGCAGGGTGATCTTCTTGACGATCACCGAGTTGCCTGACAGTGACGCGACGATGTCCTTGGCCTTGAATCGCTTGTTGGCAAACAGGCGGCGCACGGCATCGGCGACCGCGCCACCGTCGATGATGGCGCCGTCAACAATACTGTCGGGAGGAACCGACTCGACCCCGATGGCCGAGACCCGGTAGCCCTTGCCTGACGCTTTCAGTTCGATGGCCTTGACAGAGCTCGACCCGATGTCGAGGCCTACCAGACTTTTTGGTCGACGGAATAGCACGTTACGGTGTCTCCAGATACAGCCAAGTGGCAAACTGAATACCATCTGGCTCAAGCGCTACTAATTCAACAAAATCGGCCTAGAACTGCGAAAATAGACATTCAAGTCGTCGTTAGGGGATCAGGCCAACATACGATATTGCAATCGACTTACGGTTTTTGTATGTGTTTGAGAGTGCCAAATCCGTCAGTGCCACCCGAACATATCGGAACCTGGTCAGTGAGACGACAGGGCCGAGGGCACTCAAAAGTGCGCAGCGCCTTGTCTTCGGGCCCAAATACCTGTATTATCTCGGTTTGCCGTCACCCACTTGGGGCCGGAGAGAATGCTTGATTCGCAAGCCGCACCAGGAAGATATCGATGCAGACTTACGTACCATCAGTGAAGACCATGCCCATCAAGTGGCATGTGATTGATGCCAATGGCAAGGTCCTCGGCCGGATCGCCACCGACGCCGCCAAGTTGCTCCAGGGCAAGCACAAAGCCATTTACACGCCGTACCTTGACACCGGCGATCACGTCGTGATCGTCAACGTTGACAAGGTCAAGCTGACCGGCCGCAAGGACGAGCAGAAGGTCTACCAGCGCCACAGCGGCTACCCCGGCGGGCTGCGCACCGATCGCGCCAAGGTCGTTCGCGCCGAGAATCCGATGCGCATGGTGGAAGAAGCCGTGCGCGGCATGTTGCCGAAGTCGAAACTCGGCGATGCCATGTATCGCAAGTTGAATGTGTATGCCGGTGACAAGCACCCGCACGCCGCCCAGAAACCCACCGCTTTCGAGGTCGCATAACTTGGCAGCCACTGAATACTACGCAACCGGCCGTCGCAAGGAATCTACCGCTCGCGTGTTCCTTCGTCCCGGCACCGGCGCCATCAAGGTCAACAAGCGTGAGTTCGTCGAGTTCTTCCCGCGAGAAACGCTCCGCATCCTGGTGAAGTCCCCGCTCATCCTCACGGAGACCGCTGAACAGTTCGACATCCTGGCCACCGTCTCGGGTGGCGGCATGACCGGACAGGCCGGCGCCATTCGCCTCGGCATCTCCCGCGCACTGTGCGAGTTCAATCTCGAACTGCGACCGAAGCTCAAGAAAGACGGCCTGCTCACGCGCGACGCGCGCGCGAAAGAGCGCAAGAAATACGGGATGGCCGGCGCCCGTAAGCGATTCCAGTTCAGCAAGCGTTAATACATCATGGTTGGAGGCAGCTTGACCCCGCTCGCGATGAAGGACCTGCTTGAAGCAGGCGTGCACTTCGGACACCAGACCAAGCGTTGGAATCCCAAGATGAAGCCATTCATCTTCGGGGAGCGCAGTGGCATCTACATTCTCGACCTCGGCAAGACCGTCAAGCACTACCGAGAGGCCGAGGACTTTGTGCGCCAGCTGGCGGCCGAAGGCAAGTCAATCCTCTTCGTGGGCACCAAGCGCCAGGCGCAGGACGTGGTCGCGGAAGAAGCGACGCGCTGCGGCATGTATTACGTCAACGAGCGTTGGCTCGGGGGTCTGCTGACCAACTTCACCACGATTCAGCGCAGCCTCAACCGCTTGCGTGATCTCGAGGCGATGTCCACCGACGGCCGCTACGAGACGATGCCCAAGAAGGAAATCGCGAAGGCCGAAAAAGAGAAGCGCAAGCTGCTCAAAAACCTCGAAGGCATTCGCCACATGGGCCGCCTGCCCGACGCGCTGTTCGTCGTCGACACCCGCAAGGAACAGATTGCTGTCGACGAGGCGCGCAAACTGAAGATTCCGGTAATCGGCATCGTCGACACCAACTGCGATCCCGACCAGATCGACTACGTCATCCCCGGGAACGACGATGCGCTTCGCTCGGTGAAGCTGTTCGTCTCGCGCGTGGCCGATGCGGTCATCGACGGCCGCGGCCAGCGCGAGTCGGCGATGGCCGAACAGGTTGCGAGCGAAGCCGAAGCGGCCGCCGCGCACGAGGCCAGCCGCACGGTGCGTCCGGCGGACATTCGCAAGCCCCAGCGTCCCGCAGAGACGCCCGCCCCCACGGCCTAACCCGCCCGGGCTTCCCTTCCGCGCCGGCTGCGATAACACGGGCCGGCGCGTTTTACGTACAGACAGTGACCTAAGAGGTCCTGCGGTCTTACGGTCTTGCGGTCTTGGAAGTACGACGATTCTCCAAGCCAGACCCTACGCCCCCAAGACCCCAGGTCCTCAAGACCTCAAGACCTCAAGACCCAAAGGAGCACGTGAAATGGCAGCGACAGCATTACAGGTCAAGGAACTGCGCGACAAGACCGGCGCCGGCATGATGGATTGCAAGGCCGCGCTCGACGAGTCAGGCGGCGATGTCGAGAAAGCCGTTGACATCCTCCGCAAGAAGGGTCTGGCCCAGGCCGCCAAGCGGGCCGGCCGTCTGGCCAAGGACGGCATGATCGGTCACTACATCCACATGGGTGGCAAGGTCGGCGTGCTGGTGGAAGTGAACTGCGAGACGGACTTCGTCGCGCGCACTCCCGAGTTCCAGACGCTGGCGAAAGAAATCGCCATGCACATTGCCGCGGCCAGCCCGCTGGTGGTGCGGCGCGAAGAGCTTGGCCCTGAGGTGCTCGACAAGGAGCGCGAGATCTACCGTGCCCAGTTCGCTGACTCGGGCAAACCGGCCAACGTGATCGAGAAGATCATCGAAGGTAAGCTCGACAGCTACTACTCGCAGGTCTGTCTGATGGACCAGCCGTCGGTTCGTGACCCGAACGTGACGATCAAGCAGATGGTGGCGGCGGCGACTGCGAAGACCGGCGAGAACGTCACGATCACGCGCTTCGCCCGCTTCAAGCTTGGCGAGCTCGCGACGGAATAAGGTGCCTCAAAGGGCCTAGGGTGCCTACGGTCCTGGAGTGCGCGCAGCACCCTAGGCACCTTTGGCCCTATAGGCACATTAGGCACCCCAGGCACATTAGCCACTTGTATAATCCCTTCGTGCCCTCCGACTCGTCCTCTCCCCCACCTCACTACAAACGAATCCTTCTGAAGCTGTCAGGCGAAGCCCTGATGGGTGAGCAGAACTACGGCATCGATCCGGCGGTGGCCACTCGCATCGCGCAGGATATTGCCGAGATCCAGGCGTTGGGTGTCCAGACCGCGGTCGTGATCGGCGGCGGCAACATTTTTCGCGGCCTCGCGGCCAGCGCGCGAGGCATGGACCGCTCGACCGGTGACTACATGGGCATGCTCGCGACCGTCATCAACGCCCTCGCCCTGCAGGACGCCCTCGAGCACAACGGCGTCGCAACGCGCGTGCTCACCGCCATTGAAATGCGGTCGGTCGCCGAGCCGTTCATCCGGCGGCGCGCCGTGCGTCACCTGGAGAAGGGACGCGTCGTGGTGTTTGCCGCTGGCACCGGCAACCCGTATTTCACGACCGACACGGCCGCGGCTCTGCGCGCCATGGAAATGAAGGCCGAGGTGATTCTCAAGGGCACCAAGGTCGACGGGATTTACACTGCTGATCCGAACAAGGATCCCGACGCCACCCGCTACGACACGATCTCCTACCTGCAGGTGCTGCAGGCACGCCTCCAGGTCATGGATGCAACCGCGATTTCCCTGTGCATGGACAACAAGCTGCCGATCCTGGTCTTCAACCTCAAGACGCCGGGTAACATCCGCCGGGTCGTGATGGGCGAGACAATCGGCACCCTCGTCACGGCCTAGTCAACAAGGTACCGACATCATGGATGTAAGCGACCTCAAGGGTCTATTCGCCGAAGTGAAGAAGCGCATGGATGCGCATGTGGAGTTCGCCCGGAAGGAACTGGCGGGGGTCCGCACCGGCCGCGCCTCGACTTCGATGCTCGAGGGCGTGCAGGTTGAAGCCTACGGCTCGAGAATGCCACTCAACCAGGTCGCCACCCTCTCGATTCCGGAGCCGGCGATGATCGTCGCGCAGCCGTTCGACCCGTCGATCATGCAGGCGCTCGAGCGGGCCATTCGCCTGTCGGACCTCGGCCTCAATCCGGCATCCGACGGCAAGGTGCTGCGGATTCCCATTCCGTCGCTCACCGACGAGCGCCGCAAGGAACTGTCGCGGCACGTGCACAAGATGGCCGAAGAGGGCCGCAATCACGTGCGCGTCGTGCGGCGCGACGCCAACGACAAGCTCAAAAAGATGCTGAAGGATCACGAGATCTCAGAAGACGACGAGAAGCGTGCCCTGGACGAAGTACAGAAGCTCACCGACCTGCACGTCAAGGCGATCGACGAACTGCAGGCCAAGAAAGACCAAGAGCTGCTTGGCAAGTAGCTACTTCACGCACCTGGAGTGCGGGAGTGCTTGCGGCGCGGGACCGTTCGACCCGCGCGAACGCCATTTCCTGTGTCCTTCATGTGGGCTGCCGCTGCTGGCCCGCTACGACGTGCAGGCAGCACGCGCGTGGCCGAGAGAATCGCTCGCCGGCCGCGAGCCGAACATGTGGCGGTACCGCGAGATGATGCCGTTGTTGCCCGGCGAGTCGCCCGTCACGCTGGGCGAGGGCTTCACGCCCTTGCTGCATGCGCGACGCCTGGGCGGCACGCTCGGGCTCGATCGCCTGCTGATCAAGGACGAATCGCTGAACCCCACGCAGTCGTTCAAGGCACGCGGGCAGTCGGCCGCGATCACGCGCGCGAAGGCGCTGGGCGCCACCACCATCAGCCTGCCCACCGCCGGCAACGCCGGCAACGCGGCCGCTGCGTACTCTTCCGCGGCGGGCCTGAAGTGCGAAGTGTTTATCCCGAGAGACGCCAAGCAGCCGTTTATCGACGAGTGCCGTCTCTACGGCGCCAATGTCACCTTGGTTGACGGCCTGATCACCGACGCCGGCAAGTTGGCGGCCTCGACCGGCAAGCCGCTCGGCTGGTACGACGTATCCACCATGAAGGAGCCGTACCGCATCGAAGGCAAGAAGACGATGGGCTACGAACTGGCCGAGCAGCTCGGTTGGACGCTTCCCGACTGGATCATCTATCCCACCGGCGGCGGCACGGGCCTGGTCGGCATGTGGAAAGCCTTCGCGGAAATGGAGGCCATCGGCTGGCTCAGTTCGGGTCAGCGGCCAAAGATGGTGTCAGTGCAAGCCGAAGGCTGCGCCCCGATCGTTCGCGCTTTCGAGCAGGGTCTGGAGAAGGCGGAGCCTTGGGAACACGCACACACCGCCGCTGACGGCCTGCGCGTGCCGCGGGCGATCGGCGATTTCCTGATTCTCAGGGCCATTCGCGAAAGCGGCGGTACCGCGCTGGCAGTGTCGGACGCCTCGATGGTGCGTGACATGTTGACCATCGGCCGCGACGAGGGCGTCTCGGCGGCGCCCGAGGGCGGCGCCGCGCTGAGCGCGATTCGACACTTGGTCGCGGACGGCCGCATCAAATCGCACGAAACGGTCGTCCTGTTCAACACCGGCGGCGCGCTGAAGTACCTGGACATGGTGCACCAGGCCTGACGACCCGGCGCTCTCACCACCATCGCACTATCTCGTCACCGAGCTAGTCGCCGAGCGAAACTCCCAGCGCCCGGGCCGTCTTCAACAGATCGTAGTCCAGCGGGACGGTCTTGGTGCGACCGACGATGTCGCCTAGTGGAACCGGGACGATGTCCGGCGGATTGTTCGCGACCATCTTGCCAAATACGCCCCGCTGCAAGAGCTCCACGGCGGCGCCGCCGAAGCGAGTGGCCAGCACGCGGTCAAATGCGGTCGGCCCGCCGCCACGCTGCAAGTGGCCAAGCACAACGCAACGCGATTCCTTGCCGGTCATCTCTTCGAGTTGCGCCGCGACCGTAATGCCGACCCCGCCGAGCCGCTCAACATAGCCGGCCCGAGCGGCCTCGCGCACCGTGAAGCTGCCGCCAATCGGCTTGGCGCCCTCGGCGACGACGACAATGCTGAACTTCGCGCCGAACGACTCACGCTTGCGGATGGCGGCCGCCACCCTCTCGGCATCGTACGGAATCTCTGGGATCAAGATGACGTCTGCACCACCGGCCACGCCGCTGTGCAGTGCGATCCAGCCCGCGTAGCGCCCCATTACCTCGACGACGATGATGCGTTTGTGTGCTTCCGCGGTGGTATGCAGGCGATCGATGGACTCGGCGGCGAAGTCAACCGCGGTGTCGAAGCCGAAGCAACTGGTCGTACCGACAATGTCGTTATCAATGGTCTTGGGCACGCCGACGATCGGAATGCCCTTCAAGTGAAACTGGTGGGCAATGCTGAGCGAGCCGTCGCCGCCAATCACGACCAGCGCGTGCAGACCCATCTTGTGAAACGTGTCGATCACCTTGTCTGAGTAGTCAACCTTGCCTTCCGGCGTATCGACCGGGTACTCAAACGGATTGCCGTGATTGGTCGTACCAAGGATGGTACCGCCCAGCCGCAGAATGCCGGTGACGTCCTTCGGCGTGAGGACGCGTGTGCGCGACGGGTCGAGCAGGCCGTCGAAGCTGTCTTCGAGGCCAATCACTTCGATACCTGCGTTGTGCGCAGCTTTCACCACCGCCCGAATGACGGCGTTAAGGCCCGGGGCGTCGCCGCCGCCGGTGAGAACGCCGATTTTCTTGACCTGAGGCAACTTAGTAGTCCTTCTTTTGCTGCATTTTTTGCTATTATCGTTCAGTTATTGACCTAAAGGGCGGCTAGCTCAGCTGGGAGAGCGCAGCGTTCGCAACGCTGAGGTCGCGAGTTCGATCCTCGCGCCGTCCACCACTCAAATCCCAAAGCAACTTCTCCACTTCCTCGCGAGTCCTAATAGTATGGGTAGCGTGAGGTTTCTTCTCGCATCTCTCGCACTGGTGGCCAGCGCTGCCGCGCTGGGCGCCCAGGCGCCACAGGATCCCGCGGCCCTGGCGGCAAAGGTGCAACAGCGGTATAACGCCATCAAAGATTTCCAGGGTGATTTTGTCCAGACCTACGAGGGCGGCGTGCTCAGGACGAAGACCACTGAACGCGGCACCGTGGCCATCAAGCGGCCGGGCAGAATGCGATTCACCTACACGAAGCCGGAGCGCAAGGAGTTCGTCTCTGACGGGACGCGCCTCTACACCCACCTTGTGGCAGATAAGCAAGTGATCGTGAGTCCAGCGCCCGATCCCGCCGACGGCAGCATTCCCGCCCTGTTCCTGGCTGGCCAATCGGACCTCGCGCGCGACTACGTCGCGACCTTCACGGCATTGCCCGGGGCTGCCACCGGCCTGATCACCCTGCAGCTGGTGCCGCGCAAGCCGCACGCCGACTACGACTCCTTGGGCATTGGAATCGACCCGAAATCCCTGCAAATCCAGTTTTTGACGGCCCTCGATAAGCAAGGCGGCCGCTCGTCATTTTCCTTCAGCAACCTGAAGGAGAACCGACGTTTGACCGATAAAGATTTTGAATTTCGCATTCCACGCGGCGTGGATGTGGTGACCAATGGCGCACGTTCCCAGTAACCCGTTTTTCCGTTTGGCTGGTGTCGGCCTCCTCATAGGAGTGACGCTGACACTGAGCTCTTGTGCGAGCACGGGTTCCATTCGCACGGCTCGAAGCGCCGAGGGAACCCAGAACTACGACATCGCCGTCGCCGAGTACACGAAGCTGCTGCGCGACAATCCCAATAATCGCGAGGCGATCCAGGGGCTCGAGCGCGCCAAGCTTCGCGCCGCGCAGGATCATTTCAGCAAGGCCCGCCGCCTCTCCGCCACCGGCAATCTCGAAGAGGCATTGGTCGAGTACCAGCTTGCGTCCGAGCTCAATCCTGGCAACAGCGATGTCGAGCACGAGCTGCAGGAAACCCGCACGCAGTTGCGCGCCAAGGTGGCAGTTCGCGAAGACGGCAAGACCCGCCTTGAGTCGTTGATTGCTCAGAGCCTGGATACTCCGCTGCCTGGGGCCACCCTGCCGACCGGCGTCAAGCTGCCGGACACACTCGTGTTTCGCGACGCCGGTTCCAGAGACGTATATGCCGCGATCGGCAAATTCACCGACCTGAGCGTCCTGTTTGACCCGACGTTTCGCGATCAGCCCGTATCGGTTGACCTCCGCGGCCTTTCACTCGCAGAAGCGCTGGCCTCGCTGTCGACGGCGACGCGGAACTTCTGGCGCGCGACTTCCCCCAATTCCATCACCATCGTCCCCGACACGGCCGCCAAGCGTCGCGAGTACGAAGAAGAAATCGTCCGCACGTTTTACCTGAGCAACGCCGATCTCAAGGAAACCATCGACATGCTCCGCATCGTCGTCGATGCCCGCAGGCTGTCGGCGATCACCGCGACCAACGCCATCACGATCAAGGACACTCCCGAGCGGATCACCGCCGCCGGCAAGATCATCACCGCCATTGACAAGGCGCGGCCGGAAGTCATCATCAATGTGGAACTGCTCGAGGTGAATCGCACCCACCTGCACGAGTACGGCCTGCAGCTGGCATCGCCGACCTCGTCGGCGACCGGACCGACCGGGCTTAATGGCCAGGCCACGATCAGCAAGGAGGGCTTGTCTTTGCGAACCCTCACCAGCCTGACCTCGGCCGACGTGCTGCTCACCAACTTGCCGTCGCTGTATTACCGGCTGCTGAAGAACGACAGCGCGACGCGCATTCTCGCCAATCCGCAACTGCGCACTTCGGAAGGCATTCCCGCGCAGGCGCGCTTCGGCGAGCGCGTGCCGGTGCCGGTGACTACCTTCGCGCCGATCGCGGCCGGCGGCGTACAGACGCAGCCCATCACCTCGTTCAACTACGAACCCATTGGCGTGAACATCGACATCACCCCGCGCATGCATCACGACAACGCCGTCACACTGGCGCTAAAGGTGGAGTTGAGCAGCATCTCGGGATCGGGATTCGGCGGCCTTCCTACCTTCGGCAGCCGCTCGATCAACACGGTGATTCGCCTGAAGGATGGCGAAACGAACATGCTGGCCGGCCTGATTCGCGACGAGGAACGCACCTCGCTGGCGAGCATTCCCGGCCTGGGCGACATTCCGGTGATCGGCCGACTGTTCGGCTACAACCGAAGGGAGACGCAGGAAACCGACATCATCCTGACGCTGACGCCGCGCATCGTGCGGGTGCTGAACCTGACGGCAGAGGACCTGCAGCCGTTCCGCATGGGCCGCGACGGCGGTGCGCCGGTTACCGACATTGCGCCACTGCCAATTCCGCTGCCGCAACCCCAGCGCCCCCCCGGCGGCGATGAAGCCGGCGGCGTGCCAGGACTCTCCCCCGCCACGCCGCTGACGAATAGCCCGGCGTTGCCAGTGCGGACGCCGCCGCCCGCACCCGTCAAGCCTCCGAAGGGCTAGTTAGACTCGCGCGACCGACGCGCCCAGCTTCTGCAAGCGCTCCACCAATCGGCTGTAGCCCCGCTCTACCGTTTCGAGTGGCTCGACCCTGCTCTGCCCGTCAGCGGCAAGGGCGGCGGCGATCAACGCCATGCCCGAGCGAATGTCACGGCTGTCGAGGCTCTTGCCGCGCAATTTGCGCGGACCGGTCACGATGATTCGGTGCGGATCGCACAGGAACAGATCCGCGCCCATGCCGCTCATCTGCTCCAAGGCAAACAACCGCAGTTCGTAGAGCCAATCGTGCACCAGGGTGGCGCCTTCCGCTTGCGTCGCCAACACCGTGACCAGGCTCACCAGATCGCTCGGGAAACTCGGCCACAAGCCGGTCGTGATGCGGCCCGCGCCCGTCAGCTTCGCTGATTCGACTCGAAAGACGTCGTTATCCTGCACGCACTGCACGTTCATCTTGGCCAGTACGGCGGCCACCACTTCCATGTCGACCGGTCGCGTGCCACCGACTTCGACGTGGCCACCGGTGATCGCCCCGGTCACCGCCCAGCTACCGGCTTCGATGTAGTCGCCGTAGAGCGTCTTCTCCGCACCAGCGCGCTTGCCGATGCCTTCGATACGAATGGTGTGCGAACCCTCCCCGCTCACGCCTACGCCCATCGCACGCAGGAACTCGCAGAGTTCGACCACATGCGGCTCGCAGGCGGCGTGGCGCAGTTCAGAAACGCCGATCGCGGCCGCGGCCGCGAGCAATGCGGTTTCGGTGCCGGTGACCGACGCTTCGTCAAGGTAGATCGACGCGGGTTTCAGGCCGTTCGGGCTCTCCAAGCGATGGCCCGCACCTGGGACGATGTGGGCGCCCATGGCAATCAGCGCCTCGAGGTGGGTCTTGATGGTGCGGCGCGCGGGAAAGTCGCCACCGGGTGGCGCGACAATCGCGCGGCCGCGCCGGGCTAGCAGCGGCCCGAGCAGCAGCACCGACCCGCGCAACCGGCCGACCAGGCCGCTGTCGGGCTCGTCCTTGGTCACCTCAGTGCAGCGAATGCGCAGCGTCGTGCTGCCAATGCCTTCGACCTCGGCGCCCACATCGAGCAGCAACCTGGCCATGACCTCGACATCGGCAATGCGAGGCATGTTGCGCAGCGTGCACCATTCACTCGTCAACAGGCACGCCGCCATCAGCGGCAGCGCGGCGTTCTTGTTGCCCTCGACGTCGATCCGGCCCTCGATCCGATGGCCGCCTTCAATTACCAATGTAGACATGGGTTCAGAATTTTCCTAGGCGGATGATCTCATCTTGCAGGGAGACGCCGAAGCGTTCTTTCACCGCCGAGCGGCACTGCTCAATCAGCGTCTTGATGTCGGCAGCGGTCGCCGTGCCGTCGTTAATCACGAAATTCGCGTGCGTGGGCGATACTCGAGCGCCGCCGAACGCGGCCCCCTTCAACCCTGCCCGATCGACCAGTGCGCCGGCCGACGGCGGAATGCCTTCCGGCACCTGGTCCCGTGATGGGTCGGGATTCATGAAAATACAGCCGGCGCTCGGCGATTCCAGCGGCTGCGTCTTCTTGCGGAACCCGAGCGACGCTCGCGCGACCAGGCGCAACGCGGCGGGATTGCCACCGGCGGTCACTCGAAGGGCCGCCCACAACGCAATCTCCCCGGTCCGTTTCAACCGGCTGTAGTCGTAGTCAAATTCCATGCGATCGGCCGGCACCTGTAGCAACGTGCCGTCCGGCTTCACGAGTCGCACGCTGTCAATGAGGTCGCCGAAATTGGTCTTCTTCCAATGCGCGTTGCCGAAGACCGCGCCGCCCACTGTCCCCGGCGTGCCGGCCCAGGCCTCGAGTCCTGCGTAGCCACGATTGATCGTCCAGCGCACCAGCCCGTTGATGGTCATGGCGGCATCGGCCCGGACCAGGCGATCGCCAACGGCATTCACTGAGCCCCCTCTCGGCCGAATCACGAGCCCGCGAATACCGGCATCAGAGACGAGAACGTTCGAGCCACCGCCCAGCATCGTGGCAGGCTCTCCCGAGGCCCTGGCAACCGTCAGGGCCTTCAGGATTTCTTCCACATTCACCGGCTCGAACAGCACATCGGCCGGCCCGCCCACCTTGAACGTCGTCAGCGGCGCCAGCGGCGCATCGATCTTGATGCGGTCGGCACCAAACGCTTCCGACAGAGCGGCAACCAGCTGGCTCACGATGCGTCCTTCAGGTCGGCGAAGCGCAGCAGTTGCCGTTCGCGCGCAATCAGCGCCGCAACGGCTTCTTGGCGCGAGCAGAGGATGAACTCAATGAAGTCACCAGGCGCCAGTTGCCCGGCGATCGGCAGGTCGGCTGAAATCACGTGACCAATCTTCGGATATCCTCCGGCAGTCTGTCGGTCGGCCATCAGCAGGATCGGTTCCCCGGCACCTGGAACCTGGATGGCCCCCATGCCGACTGGTTCGGAGATCAGCTCCCCGTCGCGCACGCGTTCGAGCGGCGGACCTTCCAGCCGATAGCCCATGCGATTGGAGCGCGGTGAGATTCTAAAGCTGACACCCGCGACGGTCGTGAGCGCCTCCGCACGGAACCAGTCGTCCTGGGGCCCGGGCACGATCCGCAGCCGGGCCCGGCGGCCGGTCGGCAGCGTCAGCCCGACCGCCTTGCGCGACGACCGTGGAACCGGACACGCTAACACGGGCAGGCGATCGCCCGACCGCAACGCACGGCCGTCCAGGCCGCCCATGGCGCTGACAAGATGCGTCGCGCGACTGCCCAGCACGCTGGCGGTGAGGACTCCGCCAGCGACGCCGAGATACGCACGCGCGCCCTGAATGAGGCGGCCAAACTTCAAGCGCTGGCCGCGTTGCACCGCGAACGATACCCCCAGCGGCACCGGGCGCCCCTCGCATGTCACCTCAAATACCGCTCCCACGATCGCGACGGTGGTCTCGGCGTCGATCAGAATCTCCGGGCCGATCAGGGTGACCTCGAGCGTCGCGGCATCGGCGTCGTTGCCGACCAACTGGTTCGCCAAACGATGCGAGAAGGCGTCCATGGGACCCGCGACCGGCACACCCACATCCTGATGGCCATAGCGCCCGAGATCCTGGACTGAAGTCAGCAGGCCGGGCCTCACGATTTGGAGTGCGCCCAGACTCATGACACCCGGGCCGGCAGCGGCACGAATCGCACAAGGTCGCCAGGCGCCAACAGGCTGGGCTTCGCGCGGCCAGCGTCGAACATCACGCAAGAGGTTCGGCCAATCAACTGCCAGCCCCCCGGACTTGCCACCGGGTAGACGCCGGTTTGCTGGCCCGCAATCCCGACCGAGCCTGCAGGCACTCGCTCGCGCGGCATCCGGTGCCGAGGCGCCGCAATCTGGGGGGCGACCCGACCCATGTAAGCGAAGCCGGGGACGAAGCCGAGCATGTAAACACGATACGTCTGCGAGGCGTGAAGGTCGATCACCTTCGCGGGCGAACAACCGGCGAGTGCGGCTACGGCATCAAGGTCGGGGCCGTCTTCCCCACCGTAGTGCACGCCGATCTCGAGCGGCGGGCGCGCGGGCAGTGCCTCGATGCCGTCGAAGCCCATCGTGTAAGACGCGATCGCCGCCTCGAGTCCCCGAAGGTCGGTCTGCAAGGGATCGAAATGCACGCCGACCGTGCAATAGCCGGGCGCGACATCGCGCACGCCCGGAAAGCGACGATCACGAAGCCGGGACGCCAAGGCGATCGCACGCTCGTTCACCGCCGGATCGATCGCTGGCTCGAACTCGACCAGCAACATGGAATCGCCGCACTCTCGGATCCTCATTGCAACGCGCCCAGCAGCTTGCCGTGAATACCACCAAAGCCGCCATTCGACATCACCACGATGACGTCACCATCGCGTGCTTCCGCCGCGACGGCCCCCACGATCGCGTCCACAGTGGACAGGTGACGGGCCGCGACGTGCCGCGATCGCAGATCGTCCACCAGGGTCGCCTCTGACAACCGCTCCTCGGCCGGCAGACTCGAGCGAAAGATTGACGCGAGCACGACCTCGTCCGCGCCCGAGAATGCGCGGGCGAAGTCGGCCTGAAATACGCGGCGGCACGACGAAGCCGAGCGTGGCTCGAAGATCGCCCAAATGCGCCGCGCGCCCACCGAACGCCGCAACGCCTTGAGCGTTTCCTCGACAGCCGTGGGATGGTGGGCAAAATCGTCGTAAACCGTGATCCCGCGGACCTCGCCAACGACCTCGAGCCGCCGCTTGACGCCGGCGAAGGCCGCCAGGCCCTCCCTGAGTGCATCGATCGGGAGACCCAGTTCTGCCCCGACCGCGATCGCGGCCAGGGCGTTTCGGACGTTGTGTTCGCCCAGCATCCCCATGCGGAACCGGCCATGGTCCCGTGTGCCCTGCACGATGGTGAACGCGGTGTCGGCGCCGCTGGTCACGTCCACAGCGCGCCAGCCGGCCGACTCTGCCAGGCCAAACGTCTGCACCCTGCTGCGGACGAGAGGGGCGAGGGCCGCAGCGTCTGGACTATCGATTCCGAGCAGCGTCAAGCCGCTGCGCGGCACCAGGTTCACCAGCCGCTTGAAAGCCAGACGCACTTCGTCCAGGTTGGCGTAGATATCCGCATGGTCGAACTCGATGTTGTTGACGACGGCGATGTCGGGCAGGTACTTCAGGAACTTGGCAGTCTTGTCGAAATAAGCGCTGTCGTACTCATCGCCTTCGATCACGAACGCCTTGCCCTTGCCGACACGATAGCTGGCGCCGTCGCGGCCGAAGTTGCGAGCGATGCCGCCAACCAGCACCGTGGGGTCGGCACCGGCCGCCGTCAGCAGCCAGCCGGTCAACGAGGTCGTCGTGGTCTTGCCGTGGGTACCCGCAATCACGATCGATTGCGCATTCCAGAGCCACTGATCTCGAATGGCCTCAGGCAGCGAGGTGTATCGCAGGTTGCGATCGAGCACGGCCTCAAGTTCAGGGTTGCCGCGCGAGATCGCGTTGCCGATGACGACCAGATCGATGGCACCGGCGACGTGCTCAGCCCGATACCCTGCCAGGACAGTAATGCCCTCGGCGGCCAGAAAGTCGCTCATCGGGGGATAAACGTGCTCGTCAGACCCGCTGACGTCGTTACCCCCGTGCTTCAGAAGCGCAGCCAGTGTGGCCATCGCCGTGCCACAGACGCCGATCAGGTGAATACGCGCCATTATTCAACCGCCGCTTCAAGCACCCGGACAACCGGAGACGGCCCGCCCACGACCTCGGCGCGCACGCCGAACGGCAGCGTCCACGTCGGCCCGCTGGTGTGGCCCGATGGAAAATTGAACAACACGGGCCCACGAAACTCCGCGGTGAAGTCGCGCAGGACGTCGCGAATCGCCGGCTCACCGCCAGCCTCATCGCAGCCGGGAAACTCGCCAAACACGATCGCCGTCGCGTTGGCAAAGAGGCCGGCCTGTGCTGCCTGCGTCAGCAAACGGTGAATGCGATACGGCCGCTCGCCAATGTCTTCGAGAAAGAGGACGGCTCCATTTGGCGGGTCGAACTGCCACGGGGTGCCCATCGACGCCATCAGCTGCGTCAGTGTGCCTCCGACCATCACGCCTGTTCCCGTGCCCGCCTGCAGGGTCTCGAGCTGCGGCGGGAGGAAGGCGCCAGCCGGTTCGGCCTGCATCAGCACGCGCCGGAATGAGTCGACGTCGTACGCGGAGGGCCCCCTCGACAGCCGCCGATCGACCATGGGTCCGTGGATCGCGGGCAGACCGTGCCGCACATAGAGATTGAGGAGCGAGGTGATGTCGCTGTAGCCGATCAGGGCTTTTCTCGACGCGAGCAGTTCCTTGGGATCAAGAAACGGCAGCAGTTGCGCGCTGCCATATCCGCCTCGAATCGCGATCAGCGCGGCGATGTCGGGGTCCCGCCAGGCGCTGAGAATCCCGTCGACGCGGGTCGCGACTGACCCGGCTTCGAAGGTCGACTTGTCGAAGATCCCATCGACCCAGACGGCCTCGAGGCCGAGCCGCATCAGCTCCGCCACGCCGGCGGGCACCTCTTCGGGAGGAAACGAGCTGGCGGGCGCCACGAGCGCCACACGATCACCCGGCTTCAATCGGCGCAACCGAATCACAAGAACGCCGCCATCTGAGCGGCGACCACCTGGTGCTCTTCGCGTCCCAGCACCTGGCGCAGGTCGCGAATACGGCGCGATGCCCCCGGCCGCTCGCCTATCAGGAATCGATCCTTTGCCCGCCGCAGCCTCAGGAACGCATCGTCAAACCGAGCGGCGCTGATTACCCCGGACTCGACGGCCCGGACGAGCGCTTCCAGCGTGCGAGCCTGCAGATCGAGATCGCCGCTGCAAATGAGAACGCCGTCGCATCCTGCTCGAATGGCCTCGACGGCCGATTCCGGAACCGGATATCGGGCACTGACGGCCTTCATCTCGAGATCGTCGCTGAGAATCACGCCTTCAAACCCCAGCTCGTCGCGCAGCAGCGCCTGCACCACCTTGCCCGAGAGGGTGGACGGGCGCTCTTCATCGAAGGCCGGCACCAACACGTGGGCGGTCATGATGAACGCGACTTTCTCGGCGATGGCCGCGCGAAACGGTTCGAATTCGATCGCCCGCAGCCGGTCGGGAGGGAGCTCGACCAGTGGCAACTCAAAGTGGGAATCGGTGCTGGTGTCGCCGTGGCCGGGGAAATGCTTACCGCAAGCAGCGACGCCAGACGCCTGGAGCGCCCTGATGATCACGCGGCCCAGGCGCGCCACATCCTCGCCGCGTTCGGCCAACGCGCGGTCGCCAATCACCGGATTCTTCGGGTTGGTGTGAATGTCCAGGACTGGCGCATAGTCCAGCGTGATGCCAACCGCCCTCAACTCGCCCGCCAGCGCCGTCGCGAACCGTTCGGCGAGGCTGTCGCCCTCGCTGCCGGCCCTGCCCAGGGTCGCCATGGGCGGCCACTTGGTGAATGGCTCCTTCAACCGGGCGACGCGTCCACCTTCCTGGTCCACGCTCACCCAGGCGGGCATCACGCGGCCAAGCGCTTCACTTTCCGCCGCCAACTCGGCCACCTGCTCGGGCGCTTCGATGTTGCGGCCGAACAGAATCACGCCGCCGAGGTCAAACTCCCTGGCCAGCGACCGCATCTCCACTGGCATGGTGCGATCTGGAATGCTGCCGATCAGGAACTGGCCGATGTCGCGTCTCGAGGCTAAGGGCATGGCGTTCTGGGAATTATAATTGCGTCGTGCGAATCTCAGCGTCGGCTCCGACACGAATTGATCTGGCAGGCGGCACCATCGACATCTGGCCGCTCTACCTTTTTCACCCCGGCGCCCAGACGCTGCATGTCGCCATCAGCCTGCGCGCCCACGCGTGGATTGAACGGCGGCCCGACGATCGCATCGAGCTCGTCTCCGAAGACACCGACCGCATGGTGAACCTGCCAGCCGATCAGCTCAGCGCTGATGACACGCTCCCGCTGCTGGGACGGCTGGTCCACCGTTTCGGCGGGCGCGGGTTACGCCTCACCACGCGCGGCGAGTCGCCGGCCGGGGCCGGCCTCGCCGGCTCGTCGGCGCTGAACATCGCGATCTGTGGCGCGCTCGCGCGCTTCAGGGGCGAAGACCTCGACCCCGACTTCCTGATGGACGTGGCCAAGGACGTGGAAGCGCAGGTCATTCATGTGCCCACGGGTCTTCAGGACTATCGTCCTGCGATGTACGGCGGGATTGCCGCTCTCGAACTGGAGGCTGGGCGCCCGGTCCGGGTCCCGCTGGACGTCGACCCCCTGGAGCTGCAACAGCGCCTCGTCCTGTGCTACACCGGCGAACCGCGCAACTCGGGCACCAACAACTGGGACATCACCAAGCGTCACATCGACGGCGACCGCCATGTCTTCGACTGCTTCGAGCGCATTCGTGACACCGCCGCGGCCATGCGCGCAGCGCTCGTCCAGGGCGACTGGGAGACCACCGCGCGTTGCCTGGCGACCGAATGGGAGAACCGCAAGCGCCTGGCGCCGGGCGTGACGACGCCGGCGATTGACGCGCTGGTCGCGCGTGCCATGGCCGCCGGCGCACAAGGCGCCAAGGTGTGTGGTGCAGGCGGCGGTGGATGCCTGTTCTGCATCGCCCCGCCCGACCAGGTGGCCGCCGTGCGCGAGGCTTTCGCCGGCGGCGGTGCCAGCGTGCTCGACTTCCAGATCGAAACCACCGGTTTGAGTGTCGTCGAGGAATGAGCGCCGCCGTGCCGGCGCCGCTGGATAATCGCGCGGTGGCCCGCGTCCTGCTTGAGATCGCCGACCTGCTCGAACTGAAGGGCGAGAACCCGTTCAAGATCCGCGCTTACCGCAACGGCGCGGACGTAGTCGCCCACGCCGCCGAGGCGGTGTCGGGACTGGATGAGGCTGGGCTGCGGGCCTGGTCGGGCATTGGAAGAGATCTCGCGACGCGGATTCGCGAGATCGCGCTAACGGGCACCTGCGAAATTCGCGCCGAGCTGCTGAAGGAATTTCCGGAGACGCTGCTCGAGGTCTTGCGGCTGCAGGGCGTTGGCCCCAAGACCGTCGCGCTGCTGTACAAGGAACTCCACATCAAGAGCCTCGAGGACCTCGGCCAGGCCGCCAAGGCCGGACGCATTCGCGGCATCAAGGGAATGGGCGCGAAGAAGGAGGAGCTGATCCTCAAGGCGCTCGACGAACGGCAGCGTCACGCCGGCCGCCATCTGCTCGCCAAGGCGACCGAGGTTGCCGACGCGCTCGTCGCCTACCTGTCTGCGCACGCGCCGGCGGCCACCATCGTCACCGTCGGCAGTGTTCGCCGGGGAGCTGAGACCAGCGGCGATCTGGATCTGCTGGCCACCGGCGCCGACGCGGCGTTGGCAGACGCGTTCGTCACGTATCCCACTGTGGAACGAGTGATCGGGCACGGGCCAACCAAGGCGAGCGTGCTTCTGCGCGGAGGCTACCAGGCCGACCTTCGGATCGTGCTTGCCGATCAACGCGGTGCCGCCCTTCAGTACTTCACCGGATCGAAGGCCCACAACATTGCGCTCCGTGACCGCGCACTCGAGCGCGGCTGGAAGCTCAACGAGTATGGGTTGTTCGATGCCAGCGAACAGGCGATTGCCGGCGCGACTGAAGAAGGCATCTACGCGGCGTTGGGGCTTGCGTGGATCGCTCCTGAACTTCGCGAGAACCGCGGCGAGATCGACGCCGCCTTCGCCGGCACCTTGCCCAACCTGATCAGCCAGGGCGATCTGCGCGGCGACGTGCATATGCACACCACCGAATCAGATGGCCGGGAGAGCCTGGCGACCATGGTCGCTGCCGCTCAGGCTCGCGGTCTGCAGTACATCGCCATCACGGATCACACCCAATCGCTCGCCATGACCAACGGGCTCGACGAAGCCCGCGCGTTCGCGGCGGCCGAGCGGATTCGCGCCCACTCGGCGACGATCACAGGGTTCACCGTGCTCGCCGGGATCGAGTGCGACATTCTCGCTGACGGCCGGCTCGATCTGGAGGACGACTGCCTCGCCGCCCTCGATATCGTCGTCGCCTCCGTGCACTCGGCCATGCAGCAGGACGAAGTGGAGATGACGGCGCGTGTGATCAAGGCGATCGAGCATCCATCGGTCGACATCATCGGCCACTTGACGGGACGCATGCTACTGCGCCGCGAGCCGGCCCGCGTCAACATCGAGAAGGTGATCGACGCGGCCGCGGCCAACGGGGTGGCGCTCGAAATCAATTCGCAACCCTATCGGCTGGACCTTTCCGACAGCCACGCGCGGCTCGCGAGGGACCGCGGCGTGAAAATCGCCATCAATTCAGATGCTCACGAGATCGACGCGCTCGGCTTTACGCGCTGGGGGGTCCTGACCGCGCGCCGCGCCTGGCTGGGTAAAGACGACGTGATCAACACGCTGCCGTTGGCCAAGTTCCGCCAGACGCTCCGGCGTAACCGCTAACTGCCGGCCTGTGGACCGGGGCCTGACCCCGCGTGAGATCGGCCGCCACTCAATAGACCAACCTCCACGGGGTCGGACGCCTTATACTTCCCCCCCATGGATCCGGTCGCGGAAATCAAGAAGCTCTATTACGGCGCCACCAAGGCCACCATTCAGCGCGACGTAGAACGCGCGATCGACCTGCTCAAGACGATGCCGAACGAGGACGAACGCGAGCGGGTGGCGGTCTATATGGATGGACTGTCGCAGATGCGGTCGGAGTGGGCGCAGGCGCGGCGCGGCGGTGTGGCTACTTCCGGGCCGACGACAGGCGCTTGCGCGCCGCGAGGCGCAGGGCCTCGGCCACGTTCCGGTCCGTTGAAAGCTTCCGCACGTCGCTCTCGCTAAGGCGCTGCATCAGGTTCATCGACATCGCGACCGGCGTCTTCGAGTTCTTCACCAGGCTCAGTGTCACGCTGTAGTTCTTGGTCCACGCGCGGCTGCTCGCGATGGTTCGCAAGATGTCCTCCGACACGTTCCCCATCTTCGCAAACGACTCAATCTCGGCGTCGTTTACCTTGGGACAGCTGAGCACCGCCGAGGCGACCATGCGGTTGGGATCGCGAATCAGCACCGACCGCATTTCACGCGTCCCCTTCATGGCGCACTTGACCTTCTCCGGCACCGACATCGAGGCCAGGCGCTGCGTGAACGTTTGCGCCGACTCTCCCTCTTCCTGTGCGAAGTTGATCCCCGATTCATCGGAATCGAGCAGAGGCTCGTCAAAATCCGGTGCCGGTGTGTCGGCGGGCGTGATGCCCCTGGTGATGAAAAACTCGCGCAGTTCGGTGGGGACGTCCGAGCGGGCAATGAAGCTGGCGACCAATTGGTCTGGCAGCTGTCGCAAGGTGGCGTTGGCGGTCTCGCGGATTTCCGAGTCGGCGTCGCTCGTGAGAATCATCAGGAGGCCGAGCTGTTCGAGGGGTCGCGGCGCCACGGCGCCTTGTGCGGCCATCAGCCGCACATCGCGCGCCACATCACCGCGCCGGAAGAACTCCAGCAGCGGAGTGCGGAGGCCAGCATCCATCAATATCGGACCAGATAGTCTTCGTAGTCGTCCCGGCCAATGCGGACCGACAGCACCTCGCCGGGCACGCCGAGCAGCCGGCCGGCCTGTCCGTTGATGCTGAACTGCACCGCCGACGCGTTGTCGCCAAACAGCCAGAGTTCGTCGCCGAGCTCGATGGGATGGCTCTCGCCCTGCTCCACCGTGCGGCCCAGCACCTCACGACCGTCCGCGACAATGCGCAACTGGCAGCGCGACGAAATCGTGAGTGTGACCACGACCGGACGTGCCACCGCCACCGATGCTTCCGTGAAGCCTCCGGCCGGCAGCACTTCTGCCCGCAGCGCCGGCCGCGAAGGCGCGGCGTCGACCAGGGACGCGGTGTCGGTGACGCGGGCTGTCGGCCAGCCGAAGTAGGCAATGCCGGCAAGCAGCGGCAGCACCGCGCCAGCCAGCGCGATCACTTTTTGAAATGAACGCGAGGCGGGTGCCTGCGCCTGGGCCATCACAGCCGATTCGGGAGGCGGCAGGTCGTCAGGATGCTCAGCAGAAAACTCGCGCAGTAATTGATCGGGGTTCAGTCCCACTTCGCTGGCAATCGCGCGCACGATAGACCGGCGATAGATGCCTTCTGGCAACGCCGACACGCAATCGTTTTCCAGCGCCTCGATCGTGCGTACGGACAACTTCGTCGTCTCTGCCAACTGCCGGCAGGACAGACCTTTCGCCTCACGGGCCTGCCTGAGACGCATGGCGGGACCGAGTGGGCGTTGCATCGCTAATGCAGCGGTGGACACACGTTGGTTAATTGCCAGAACTGCCTATCTTTCAAGGGGGCAGAACGACATCTTAGGGAACCGAGTGAGCCGAGTCAAACGCCAAACGCATGTCCTTCACCTGTTTCTGCACAAACTCTGATAGACCCTGACCCGCCGTCGGAACGAAAGCCCCGATCGCGGCCAGTCCGGCTGCGCAACTAGCGGCAACTAAGGGAATCGATGGCAGGTCGATGCCCCCAATCGCGAGCACCGGCCGGTTGCCGGCGGCCTTCACTACATCTGCCAACCCGTTCCACCCCAGGCACACCCCCAAGGGTTTGGAGACCGTCGGCAGCACGGTACCGGCAACGAGGTAATCCGCAATTCCGGCGGAAACTGCCGTCGAGGCGTCGTGAACCGACCTCCCGACCAGAAATCCGACGGGAGCAACGGCTCGAGCAGCCGCCGTAGCAAAGGACCGATCCTTAAGGTGAACGCCCGCGGCTCCTGTAGCCAACGCGACATCCAGCCGGTCATTCACCAGCAGCCGCGTGGCCGTGTGCCGGTTGTCCGCCAGCAGTGACCTCATCAGACGGGTCAGATCAGCAGCCTCGAGGTCCGGCTCCCGGACCTGCACCAAATCGATGCCGGCCGCTGCGGCCGCAAACACTTGGGCTCGGAGCGCGTCGAGCCACTCCGCCGGGCCCAAGCCGAGTGCGGCGCCAAGCCGACGCCGGTCGGTCACCAGGCAGAGCATCATGCCGGGTCGTCGTTTGAAGGTACGGGGGCTCTTGCCGTCAAGAAGTCGGCGAGTTCAACTAACGCCGCGCCGAGATTGACGATGCCGAGCCCGCTGATCGCACCGCGGACGTAATTGCTGGTGAGGACCGTTTCGAGGACCGGAGACCAGTCCACAAAATAGTTGCGCTCCCAGAAAGTTGACCAGGGAATCAGCACCAGCAGCAGGCCTGTTTCGAGCAGGAGGGCGACGAAGAGAAGGCGCCTGAACAGGACTCAGCCCCGGGCCTGAACTTTCGACAGTCGCTCGATGTGCTCCGACACGTCGCGGTAGCCGCCAGACTCGGATTCCAGTTCGACATACACAGCGAGGGCTCGCGAACCCTCCCCGACTGTCTCGAGCGTCATGGCCAGGTCGTATAACAGCGATCGGCCGGCCTCGGGGGTTGGGGCCGGAGCCTCGGCGGCCCGCTCGAGCCACTCAATCGCGTGGGGCAGGTCTTTGCGCTCGAGGGACAGCCGCCCGAGCATCGACGCCGCATCGAAGCGCTGCCGCGGCGACTTGGCCGCGCCCTCCAGTGCCTTGACCGCGTCCTCGGTCATGCCCATCTCGTGGTACGTCAAGGCCAACCGGTATTGCTCCGCTGCCGCCTCCTCGGACGACTGGCGATTCGACTCGTCGCGCAGGCCGCGGAAGACCTGGTCCAGCGAGCGCGGCGGCGGTGGC
The DNA here is from genome assembly GCA_031364805.1 of Acidobacteriota bacterium. Classification (GTDB taxonomy): domain Bacteria; phylum Acidobacteriota; class Vicinamibacteria; order Vicinamibacterales; family UBA2999; genus 12-FULL-67-14b. Next base: position 23,310 of record JANLWW010000144.1, on the reverse strand, counting down.
GTCAGCGGCAACGGCGCCTCTTTTTCAGCGCCGCTGAGGTCGACCTCGACCGCGCCAGAGTCGATGATTGACTCTGCAGCAGGCGCAGCAGTGGCGGTCTTCGCAGCTGACTTAGCGGCGGCCTTGCCAGCCGGCTTGGGGGCCTTTGGTTCCGGCGGTGGCGGCGGCACCGGCGCCGGCGTGTCGAACGAGACACCTTCGTTCAGGTCCAACTTCTCGGTGGCCAGGAACGGGCTGTCACCGCTCAGCCGATCGGCAATGATCGCGTCGGGGTCCGCTTCGCCCAGCATCACGAGCGCGCGACGGAAGCGGTCGAGGTTGGCGCGGTTCCACGGCTCGCGCGCCACCAGGTCTTCGCTGATGATTCGCGCCTCGAGGCCACGGCCGACATTAAGGTAGGCGTCAGCCAGTTGGGCCTGCGCCTCGTACATCGTCGACTCGAGACCGCCGTCAACGCAGATCTCGACCAGCCGCATCAGCGCAACCAGGTGGGTGGGGACGCGAATAGTGAACTCGTGTAGAGAGACAGCTGCGGCGGCGTAGTCGCCCTCCGCCAGCGCCGCGTCGGCCACCGCGTCAATGCACTGGTACCCGGCCTCGATATTGGTGTCGGCCAGCCGACAGCCGACCACTACGGCCGCCTGCGCCTGGTTACGGTCGAGTGTCAGCGCCTGGGAAATGGCGGCGCGGCCCTCGACCGGGCGGCCCGCCGTCAATTCCACTTCGCCAAGCGTGAGCCACAACGCGGGATCGCTGCCGGCGGTTTCGGCCGACAGGTACGTGCGCGCCTTGTCGAGTTCGCCGCGAGCGACATACGCCAGTGCGAGGCTGGCTCGCACCTGGATGTCGGATGGGTCCGCGGCTGCCACTTCGGCAAGCACCTCGAGTGCCAGATCGGCCTGACTCGCGCTCTCGAACGCCGCGGCCACCTGCTTCAGTTCGCTGGCACCACTCGCAACCTTGCGCGCCAGTTCCGGCGTGCTGCCCGCGAGATAGGCGCCGAACAACCGGGTGCGCGTGGAGTCGTCCGAACGATCGAGATCGAAAGCGGCCTGCAACGCCGCAAGGGCCTCGCTGCCGCGGTCCTGCTTTTCGTAGCGGGCGGCAACATCACGGAACTCACGGAGCGCGGTGACGACGTCGCCGGTCTCGGCGGCCAGGTGGCCGGCGCGGATGCGTGCCTCGAGGTCGTCCGGATCCAGTGTTCCCAGGCGAACGGCAATTTCAGCCGCGCCCTTCTTATCGCCGCGCGCCTTGCGCCGGTCGGCAACGGTCTGGAAGTACTGCTTGGCATCGGCCAGCGTGCCCTGTCGCGCGGCCAGGTCGCCCGACTGCAGCAACGCGTACTCGTCGTCCGGCTTGAGCTTGAGGATTTTCTTGAAGAGGGCCGCCGCCTTTGGATAGAACCCCTCGACGGCGAGATGGTCGGCAATGCGGGTGAACTGCTGCAGGCCCTTGTCTAGCTGGTTGGCGCGTACGTAGAGGTCTCCAAGGGCGTTGGCGCTGTTCCAGTCACGGGGTTGGGCCTCGACGACCTTGACGTACTCCGCGATGGCCGCATCGATGCGTCCTTGTCGTAGTGCTTTTTCCGCGGTCTTGAGCGCGGCTTCACGATCGAACGGCGGCACTTTGTACGGCCCTCAGGCAATGGTATCAAACAGGCTTGCCGGTCGGAACGATCGCCGGTGCTGCGGAGAATAGCCAAACCGTGCAACGGCCGCCAGATGGTCGGCCGTCGCATACCCCTTATGTCGGTCGAAGCCATACCGAGGGTCAGTGGTATGAAGCTCATGCATCATGCGATCCCTCGTCACTTTCGCGACAATCGACGCGGCGGCTATGGCGGACGAGCGGCGGTCGCCCCCGATGACGCCCCGCTGGGCCATCGGCAATGACGGAATTCGAAACGCATCTACCAAAACTGCATCTGGCAGGGGGGCCAGCGCGAGGACGGCCCTCCGCATGGCCTGCAGCGTGGCCTGATGGATGTTGATGCGGTCGATCTCGCCGGGGGTGACGGACACGACAGCCCAGGCGATGGACTTGCCAATAATTTCTTCGTGCAGACGCTCGCGCTGGGCCGCGGTGAGGGCCTTTGAGTCGGCCAGACCGTCAATGCGCCGCCCGGGGTCGAGGATGACCGCGCCGGCCATCACCGGTCCCGCCAGACATCCCCGTCCCACTTCATCGACTCCGGCGACACAGACAAAGCCGTATCGCCGGAGCGCGTTCTCAATGGTTCGGCGCGCGGAAACCCTTGGCACCTCAGGCACCCGTGCGCAACGTTCGCACTACGAGGTCTTTTTGACTTCCTTCATGCGTGCGGCCTTGCCCTTGAGGTCGCGCAGGAAGTAGAGCTTGGCGCGGCGGACCTTGGCGGAACGCAGCACTTCGACCTTGGAGATCGTCGGCGAGTGCAGCGGGAAGATACGCTCCACGCCCTGGCTGAACGACACCTTGCGCACCGTGAACGTCGCGCGGTTACCGCCCTTGCGCAGGCCGATGACAATGCCCTCGAACACCTGGATGCGTTCCTTGTCGCCTTCCTTCACTCGCACGTGCACGCGCACCGTATCGCCGGCCTTCATGCGGGGCCGTTCGATCAGTTGCGCCTTCTCAACCATCTCCATCGTAGTCATGACTTGCTCCTTTTACTCAACCACTCGTGTTCATCGGCGTCGAGCGCCGCGTCCGTCAGCAGGTCCGGCCGCCGTTCGGCCGTCCGTGCCAACGCCGCGTTGCGCCGCCACCGGCGAATTTCTCCGTGATGCCCCGACACCAACACCGGGGGCACCGCTCGTCCTTCACACTCCGCGGGTCTCGTATAGTGCGGGTAATCGAGCAACCCGCGCGTAAACGAATCCCCGTCGACCGACTGCTCATCGCCCACGACCCCGGGCACCAGCCGCGCCACCGCGTCAACCACCGCCAGCGCCGGAATCTCGCCTCCCGACAGCACGTAATCGCCGATCGACAACTCTTCAGTGGCCAACGCCTCGCGCACCCGTTCATCGATGCCTTCGTACCGCCCACAGAGCAGCACGAAGTGGCCCAGCCCGACCAGTCGCCGCGCGCCGGCCTGCGTAAACGGCACGCCCGCCGGCGTCAACATCACCACCGCATCCGGCGTCCCGCGCCGCGCGCGAATCGCGGCGAGCGCGGCAAAGAACGGTTCGGGCTTCATCACCATGCCCGGGCCGCCGCCAAACGGCACATCGTCCACGACGTGATGCTTGTCGGTCGTGAAATCGCGGAGGTTGTGAACCGCGATGTCGATCCATCCACTGGTGCGAGCCCGCCCCACCACGCCTTCCGCGAGGCCGGCTTCCACCATGCGCGGAAAAATCGTGATGATGTCGACCTTCACCGCCAGTCTCCGTTCAGTTCCAGCAGTCCCTCGGGCGGCCGCACCGTGATCCGCTTAGCGGCGACATCAACCGTGCAAATCTGGTCGGCGAGGGGAATCAGCAGTTCGCTCCGCTTCCCCGCCACCACCAGCCGCGCCTGGGCGCTGTCGTCCAGCACGTTGATGACGCGGCCAACCACTTCCCCGGCCTCGGTGACCACCTCGCACCCAATCAGGTCGCGGTGGAAGAACTCCCCCTCAGGCAACAGTTCCGTGTCGACTTCGTCAGTGCGCAACTCCTGGCCCGCCAGCAGCTCCGCGTCGTTCATCGAGCCGATGCCCGAAAACATGATCACCGGGCGGCCTTGATGCATCCGCATGGTGATCACCTCGAGTGTCGATGGCGCACCGTCGCGCCGCCTCGTCCACAACCGGGCGCCCTTGCGGAACCGCTGCTCCGGAAAATCGGTTTCCGGATTCACGATCACCTCGCCGCGATTGCCATGCGTGCGGGCGACGACGCCCACGAGGATCCCGTCGTCCCAGTTCACGGGACCTAGCTGCGGCCGCTCTGGTCGCGGATATCGAGGCTCACGCGCTTGTCGTCGGCCTCGGCGGCGCTCGACAGCAGCGTGCGCAGCGCCGCCGCGGTGCGGCCCTGCCGGCCGATCACGCGGCCAAGGTCGCCTGAGGCGACTTGCAGTTCGTAGACCGTGGCGCCGCGGCGCTCCGATTCACGCACGCTGACCGCCTCTGGCTGGTCGGCCAGGGCGCGAGCGACGGCTTCGATGAGTCCCTTGAGATCCGCCACGGCCGTCCTTAAGCGGTCGGGGCCGCAGGCTGCGCCGTCACCGGCTCAACCACGACGCCACGGTCGCGAGTCATGTGCTTCGCCATCAGCGTGCGAACTGAATCCGACGGCCGCGCGCCGACCTTGACCCAGTGGGCGACCCGATCCTTGTTGATCTCGAACACAGCAGGCTTGGTGCGCGGATTGTAGAAGCCGAGCACTTCGATGAACTGGCCTTCCTTCTTCGAGCGGGCCTCGGAGACGACCACGCGAAAAAACGGACGCTTCTTCGAACCGGTGCGGCGCATGCGAATCGACAACATCTGGAACTCACTACCTGCGGCACATCGTGGCCGCGCTTCGGGTTAACAAAGGCGCACGGAGTGCGCCCGACGGCTGCTCTTAACGCATCAAGCTAAACGGGCTCTTCTTCTTTTTCTTCTTCGCTGCCGCAGCAATGGGCTCGCCCGTCATCTGGCCCACCATCTTCAGCATCCGCTGCATCTCGACGAACTGCTTCAGTAGACGATTCACGTCCTCAACCGTCGTGCCGCTGCCCTTCGCGATGCGCTTGCGGCGGCTCCCATCGAGGATGTCCGCCTGCTTCCGCTCGGCCGGCGTCATCGAGTTGATGATCGCTTCGATCCGCCCGAGCTGCTTCTCGTCCGGCTTCTGGCCGGCCAGTTCCTTCATGCCGCCCATACCGGGCAGCATGCCCATGATCTTCTCGAGCGGGCCCATCCGCTTCAGCATGCGCAGCTGATCGCGGAAGTCTTCGAGCGTGAACCCGCCCTTGCGGATCTTCGCTTCCAGCTTCTCGGCGTCGCCCCGGTCGATGACCTCTTCGGCCTTCTCGATCAGCGACAACACGTCGCCCATGCCGAGCATGCGCGACACGAACCGGTCCGCGTGGAACGGTTCGAGGTCGTCCAGCTTCTCGCCGCTGCCGACAAACGCAATCGGCACGCCAACCACCGACACCACCGAGAGCGCCGCGCCACCGCGCGCATCGCCGTCGATCTTCGTCAGGACGACGCCGGTGACGCCCATCTGCGCGTTGAACTCGCCCGCGCTCTTGATGGCGTCCTGCCCCGTCATCGCATCGGCGACATAGAGCAAGTCGGTCGGTGCCGCAATATCCCGAATCGCGACGAGCTCTTTCATGAGCTCGTCGTCGATATGCAGCCGGCCCGCCGTGTCGACGATGACGACGTCGTTGCCGACCGCCTTGGCCTCGGCAAGCGCGCTCTTCGTGCGCGACACCGGGTCCATGTTGCCCACCGGATCGTGCACGCGCACGCCGGCTTGCTGCGCGACGATGGCCAACTGCTGAATGGCCGCCGGTCGCCTGACGTCGGTGGAGACCACGATCGGGTGGCGTCCCTGCTTCACCAGCCACTTGGCCAGCTTGCCGGTCGTCGTGGTCTTGCCCGAGCCCTGCAGCCCGAGCATCACAATCACGCGCGGCCTGACCGAGGTGTCCTTCAGTCCGCCCTTCGCATCACCGAACAGCGCGAGCAGTTCATCACGAACGATCTTGATGACCTGCTGACTCGGCGTCAGGCTCTTGAGGACCGCCTGGTCCATCGCCCGGTCGCGCACGCGATCGACGAAGGCCTTGACGACCTTGAAGTTGACGTCGGCCTCAAGCAACGCCATCCGGATTTCCCGGAGAACGTTCTCAACCGTCGCTTCCGTGAGACGTGTTTCTCCCTTGATTGACTGGAAGACGTCCTGCAGGCGATTACTTAACGCGTCGAACATTTTAGTAAAGGCGGGTCTCAGACCCGCCTGTCGGTCACCACAGCGGAGGCCTACCTCCGCCGCGCAAACCCTTATGCTACTTGAACTTCAAGAGATTGGTCAAACCGACTTGAGGCGGTGGCCAAGCTTGTCCTTCTTGACTTTTAAGTACTTGCGGGTGGTGTCGGAGGCCGCGATTTCGAGCGGGAGGGTCGACGAGACCGAGAGGCCGTAGCCCTGCAAACCCACGAACTTACGGGGATTATTGGTCAGCAGGCGCATGGTCCGGATGCCGAGATCGCGCAAGATCTGGGCGCCAATGCCGTAGTCGCGCTGGTCAGGCTTGAAGCCCAGCTTTTCGTTGGCTTCGACCGTATCGAACCCCTGGTCCTGCAGTGCGTACGCCCGAATCTTGTTGGCGAGGCCAATGCCCCGGCCTTCCTGGTTGAGATACAACAGCACTCCCCGGCCTTCGGCCGAGATCCGCCGCATGGCGGCGTCGAGTTGGTCGCCGCAGTCGCAGCGCGCCGATTGGAAGACATCCCCGGTCAGGCATTTCGAGTGCACGCGGACCAGGACGTCCTTGCCCGAGCTGATGTCGCCGGCCACCAGCGCAATGTGCGTCATGCTGTCGAGCAGGCTGTTGTAGGCGTGAATACGAAACGGGCCGAGCTCGGTGGGCAGGTCCGCTTCGGCAGCTTTCTGGACCAGGCCTTCGTGCTGCATCCGGTGGCGGATGAGATCGGCGACCGTGATCATCAGCAGCTTGTGCTTGCGCGCGAACTTCACCAGTTCGGGCACCCGCGCCATGGTGCCGTCCTTCTTGGCAATCTCGCAGATCACGCCCGCAGGCTGAAGGCCTGCCATGCGCGAGAGGTCAACGGCCGCCTCGGTCTGGCCGGCCCGCACCAGCACACCACCATCGCGCGCCCGCAGCGGGAAAATGTGGCCGGGTCGAGCCAGGTCGGCGGGCTTGGTGTTCTTGTCGATCGCCGTCAGCACGGTCTGCGCCCGGTCCTGCGCCGAGATGCCGGTCGAAGTGCCGCGCTTGGCCTCGATGCCAATGCAGAAGGCGGTCTCGAATTGCGTGGAGTTCAGCTGCTGCGGGACCTGCAGCGGAATGTTCAACTCGTCGAGCCGCGCGGCGGTCATCGGCATGCAGATCAGGCCACGCCCGTGCGTCATCATGAAGTTGATGGCCGCGGGGGTGATGTGCTCGGCGGCGATCGTCAGGTCGCCTTCGTTCTCGCGGTCCTCATCGTCGACGACAATCAGCATCTCGCCGCGGCGATAGGCAGCGACCGCGGCGTCGATGGTGGCAAACGGCGACTTCGAGCGCGCGCCCCTGGCAATCTTGATCTTGGTCATGATTTCCGTAGTTCCATCCCCCGTACGAGGTACTTGCCGATCATGTCGCACTCGAGGTTGACCTTGTCGCCGGCGCGCAACAGCTGCAGCGTCGTGTTCGTCCAGGTGAACGGGACCACCTGCACATCGAACTGCCGCTCGCCAAGGCCGGCAACCGTCAGGCTGATGCCGTCGACCGCGACCGAGCCCTTGCGAATGAAATAGGCAGCCAGCGCGGCCGGGAATGCGATCGTCAACCAGTGCGACTCGGCCTCGGGCCGGACGTCCTCGATGGTGCCGACGCCATCGACGTGTCCGAGCACAAGGTGGCCATCGACGCGGCCTTCGAACCGCAGCGGCCGTTCAAGGTTCACCGACTGACCACGCTGCAGCGCACCGAGGGTGGTGACGCGCGCCGTTTCCGGGCCGACGTCGGCCATCACATCCTCGCCGTCGATCAGGATGATGGTAAGACACACTCCATTCACGGCGAGACTGTCACCCAGCTTCAACTGCGAGGCTAGCGGCGTGTGGATGCGCACGCGGTAGCCACCGCCAGTGGCCTTCACCTCCGCCAGCGTGCCAACCGTTTCAACGATGCCCGTGAACATCAGCTTCCATCCAAGCATCCGGCCCGAGTGTCTCAACGCGCACTGGAATCAGTTGCGACACAGGGATCGGCAGTCCGTCGAAAAACTTGGCGCCCTGCTCACCCAGTACGGTGGGCGCCACAATCACGATCACGCGGTCGACGATGCCCGCTTGCCAGGCCGCTGCGTGCATCACCCCGCCGCCTTCGAGCAGCACCGTCGAGATGTCCCACGCCAGCAACGCCTGAATGTCCGCCTTCAAGTGCCCCTTGCCTTCGACCAGGGTGGCGCCGGACGCCGTCAGCCGGCTCGCGCGCTCGGGGTGACGCCCGACCACCTCGGCCGTCGTGATGATTATGACCGGCCCGGCGTCAAGCGTCGAGAACAGGCGAGCCGTGGCGGGTGTCCGAAGGCGACGGTCAAACACCACCCGCGCCAGCGGGCGCAGGCGGTGGCAATCCCGCACGGTCAGCGCCGGATCGTCGGCGAGTACGGTGCCCGAACCCACGGCAATCGCGTCTACGGCACCACGTAACCGCTGCGTGCGTCGATTGGCACCGGCCGACGTCAGCGGCGTGCGGACACCCGGCTCGGCGGCGATCCTGGCATCCAGGCTGGTTGCGGCCTTGACGATCACCATGGGCCGCCCTTGCGTCTGCACGATCGCAAAGGCGCGGTTAAGCCGCGCCGCTTCGTCGCCGAGCAAGCCAACCTCGACCTGAACTCCGTGCGCCCGCAGTTGAGCGAAACCCAGGCCGCTGACCAGCGGATTCGGGTCGGTCATCGCGGCGACCACGCGTGCGACTCCGGCGTCGATAATGCGTCGCGTACACGGGCCGGTGCGACCCTGGTGACAGCACGGCTCAAGGGTGACGTAAAGCGTGGCGCCGCGCGCGCGTTCGCCGGCGTCCTGCAACGCGAACACTTCGGCATGGGGCGCACCGGCACGAGGGTGCCGTCCCTGCCCCACGACTATGCCATCCGGCGTCACGACGATCGCTCCCACCAGCGGATTGGGTGTCGTCACGCCCTCGGCACGGCGCGCATGAAACAAGGCGCGCCGCATGTAATCGGCGTCGCTCACCATTTCTCTTGAAAGATCGCGTCGACATACTCGCGTGGCGAGAACGGCAAGAGGTCGTCGACGCCTTCGCCCACGCCGATGTAGCGAATCGGCAACTTCAGCTCGTGAGCAATCGCCACGGCGATGCCGCCCTTGGCGGTGCCATCCAGCTTGGTGAGCACGACACCAGTCACACCGGCGACATTGGTGAACTCCCGGGCCTGGGCAAGGCCGTTCTGGCCAACGGTGGCGTCAAGCACCAGTAGTACTTCATGTGGTGCGCCCGGCACTTCGCGGCTCGCGATGCGCCGTATCTTGTCGAGCTCGTTCATCAAGTTGGTCCGCGTGTGCAGGCGCCCGGCGGTATCAACCAGCACCACGTCTCGCTGGCGGGCCTTGCCTGCCGTGATCGCGTCGAACACGACGGCGGCGGGGTCTGCACCCTCGCGCGCGCGCACGATATCGACACCGGCCCGGTCGGCCCAGATCTGCAGTTGATCGACCGCGGCGGCCCGGAAGGTGTCGGCGGCGCAGATCAGCGGGATGCGCCCCTCTCGCTTCAACTGGTTGGCGAGCTTGCCGATGGTGGTGGTCTTGCCGACGCCATTCACGCCGACGATCAGCATGACGTGCGGCTTGGCCGTGGGCGCGGCCATCGGGGTGGTCGCCTCGAGCACCCGCAGCATCTCTTGCTTCACGAGGTCGCGCAGGCTCTCGCCGCGTCGTTGCCGCCGGCTGACGGCGCCGACGATCTCAGCGGTGGCAGCGACACCGACGTCGGCCATCAGCAACACTTCTTCCAGGGCTTCGGCGGTCTCGACATTCACGTCGCGCGTGCGCGCGTCAGGGGCATCCGCGATCCGGACAATGTCTTCGAACCTGTCGACCAGCTGCTGCGTCGTGCGCTGCAGCCCTCGCTTTAACCTGTCAAACAAACCCATTCGGAATCTCTAATCTGGTGGCGCCGCCTCACCCGCTCACCAACTCATCTACGCGTGTTCTAACTTCTGCCTGCGGCCCATGAGGTTACGGATCGCGGCTTGCGGCTCGGTGCGGCCGGCCAGCACATCCGACATCTCCTGGGCGATGGGGAGTTCCAGTCCGTGACACGCGGCGAGCGCGAGGGCGGCCTCGGTGGTGCGCACGCCTTCGGCCACCGTCTTGGTGCGGGCGAGAATCTGCGCCAGCGACTCGCCGCGGGCGAGCGAGATGCCGAGTTGCCGATTGCGGCTGAGATCTCCGGTGCAGGTCAGGACGAGATCGCCCAGACCCGCCAGGCCCGCCAGGGTCTCGCGCTGCGCCCCAAGACCCACCGCCAGGCGCGACAGTTCCGCAAGACCGCGCGTGATCAGCGCAGCCAGGGCGTTGTGTCCCAGGCCCAGCCCCTCGACGACCCCTGCGGCGATCGCGATGATGTTCTTGAGCGCGCCGCCAATCTCGGCGCCAACGACATCGCTACTCCCATAAAGCCGCAGCGCTTGCGACCGGAAGTGGGCCTGGATCATTTCAACTGCTGCGGCTGACTCCCCGGCCGCGACCACCGCGGTCGGCAGTTCACGGGCCAGTTCAATGGCAAAGCTTGGCCCGGACAAGACCACGATTTCACCGCCGCCCGGAAACTCCGCGCGCATCACTTGAGACATCCGCAGCATCGAGCCCTCCTCGAGGCCCTTGGTGGCACTGACCAACGTGCAATTGGCATCGACGAAAGAGCTCGCCGCGCGCGCCACCGCCCGCATGCCATGCGACGGCACCGCCATGACCACTAACTCGGCGCCAGAAATCGCATCACCGAGAACGCTGGTGGGCTGCAGTGCCTGCGGCAGTTCAATGCCCGGAAGGTAAGTCGGATTGGTGCGCGTCGCCGCCATCTGCTGCACGAGCGCGGCATCGCGCGCCCATAAGCGGACGTGGTGGCCGGTGCGTGCCAGGTGCACGCCGAGCGCGGTGCCCCAGCTTCCAGATCCCAGCACTGCGATGGTTGGTGTCACGTCCCTACCGCGCGCTCCATTCGCGACCCCAGGCGGGCGACATTGCCGCGGTGGCGAAGCAGAATCACGGCGGCCATTAGCTTGACACCGCTATCGACCGATCGCGGTCCCAGCATCGACCACTCCATCGCCGGTAGCAGCAGCGCGGTGGTAATCGCCTCCGCGTTCGCGGTTGGCGTCACGAGATACCCAATCGGCAGCGAGCCGACGGCGTAACCGGGCAAGATAGCGGGAAGCAGTTCCATTACCTGAGCGGAGCACTGACCAGTCCAGTATAGTGCGGCCCCTTTTGCGACAACTGGCTGCGGTAGAGCGTGACGCAGCTCACGGCAGAGCGCGCGCCCCGCACCTCGACGGCACGAAGGATCTTGGGCCAGTCCACCGCGGCACCAGCCATCTTGACTCGGCCCAGGGTCAGGTGTGGCAGCAACGGCCGGGCGACCGGATCGAGGCTGCCCACCAATCGCCTCGTGACCTCCGCCTCGAGCTCACCCAGTTGGGCACCGCCGTCGATCACGCCTAACCACAGCGCGCGGGGATGACGGACCGAAGGAAACGCGCCGATTCCGCGCCACTCCACTGCGAACGGCGCCACGAAGATCGGCGGGGCCATCTGTTCGCACAACGCCGGGACGCCGGCGTCGTCGATCTCACCGATGAAGCGGAGCGTCACGTGCAGGGCGGCCGGCTTCACCCAAGTGATCCTGGGCGGCGTCTTCACCGCCTCGATCTTCTCGCTGATCACCTGAATCACACGCGTGGCCTCAGCCCGCACCGCATCACCAACATCAACGCCGACGAACAGCCTCATTCGAGCAGGTGACGGCGCAACAAATCGATGGCCCAGTTTGCGGACATCGCCTTCACCATTTCACGGCCGCCTGGAAAGCGGAAGGTCCGGACGCGCGTAACGGTGCCGGCGACGGCGATGCAAACAGTGCCGACCGGCTTTTCGGGACTGCCCCCGCCGGGACCGGCAATGCCCGTGATCCCGACGCCGACATTCACGCCGGCTCGCTCGCGAATGCCCTCGGCCATGGCCACCGCCACCGGCTCGCTGACCGCACCGTGCGCGGCGATCAACGACGCGGGCACTCCGAGCAGGTCGATCTTGGCTTGATTGCTGTACGCCACGATGCTGCGCTCGACGTAATCGGAACTGCCCGCCACATCAGTGAGGCGCGACGTCGCCAGGCCGCCTGTGCACGATTCCGCGAGCGCGACGCGCCAGCCACGCGCGCGCAACAGCTCACCGACCGCGGCCTCGAGCACCGTGCCGTCGGTACTGACCACGTCCTGACCGAGCGCCTCGGCCAACTCGGACACCGCCGATGCCAGTGCGGTTGCCGCCGCCGGCGCATCGGTCGATTGCAGCACGAGGTGCAATTCCACCTGGCCGAGGCCGGCGAGAATGGTGGTCTCGATCGGCGCTTGCTGCGTGAGCCATCGCGAATAGATCGGCTGGGCAATTTCCTCGACCGCCGACTCGCCCTTGCCTGAGACGCGCACCAAGCGGCGGAACAACCGGGTCTCGCCGGCGCGGGCGGCAAGGCGTGGGCGCACCTCGCCCTCCATCATTGGCTTCATCTCGCGGGGTGGCCCCGGCAACAGGGCGATGACCGCGCCATCGTGTTCCAGCCAGAGACCAGGCGCCGTCCCGTTCGGGTTCGCCAACACCACCGCCCCTTGCGGCACCAGGGCCTGGCGCCGGTTTACCGCGGGCATCTTCCAGCCGCGCGAGGCGAATCGCTGCTCGATCGCCTCGACGATCCCCGCATCCTCATGCATCGACAGCCCCAGGTGGGCGGCCACGACCTCACGTGTCAGGTCATCGTCTGTCGGGCCCAGCCCTCCCGTCAGGATCAACACGCGGTGTCGTTGCAAGGCGTGCGCGACGTGTGACGTGAGTTCCGTGCGGTGGTCACCAACAATGGCCTTGAACGCCACGGCGAGACCGAGATCGTTCAGGACCTGGGTGATGAACAGTGAGTTGGTGTCGATTTTCTCCGGCGTCAGCAACTCACTGCCGACGGCGATAATTGCCGCGTCGAAGGGGCGGGACTCTACGCGATCAGCCACGACGGCATCCACCACATGCAGAGACGAAGCACGAGGTGCGCATACACTCCGGCCATCGCGTCATCGAGCATAATCCCGTAGCCGCCAGGCAGGTGTTCCATGCGGCCGGCGGGGTATGGCTTCGCTACATCAAACAGACGAAACAGCAAGAAGGCCACGGCGACACCGGTGATTGACACCGGCAACAGCGCCAGCGTGATCAGCATGCCCAGGACTTCGTCAATGACGACGGGGCCGGGATCTTTTCGTCCGAGCACGCGCTCGGCACCGAAGGAAGACCAGATCCCGATCGCCAGAACTGCGACGATGGTCCCCAACTCAAATGCGGGCATGCCGACCCAACGCACAAACGCGAAGAGCGCCAGTGCCGCGAGCGATCCGGCGGTGCCCGGTGCGATCGGAAAGAAGCCGACGTAACCAACGGTCGCGACGAACAGCGCGAACTGGTTCATTCGCTGACCACCCGCGTTCCCGCCAGGCGATCATGCAAGGCCCGATGGTCGCTGCTGAACAGGGCGGGCACATACGACAAGCCAAGGGTCGCCGGCACCAGCATGCACCCGACTGCCCGCAGCATGCCGCCGGCAGCATCAAGCGGACGGCCATCGTCGCCAATCACGCGCAGCTTGAACAACATTTTGCCAATGGTCTGGCCACCCGCAACCGTGAACGCCGCGACGTAACCGAATGCGAGCAGAGCGAGGAATCCCGTGAACGGGACCGGCGGGATCGCGCGCAGATCGTCCACCGTGGTCTGCAGACCGGCGATGCGCAGCGTGAGAACGAGCACAATCGCATCGATCACCGCGAGCAAGGCCAGGTCGATCACGCCGGCGCCGACACGCGAGCCCAGGGGGGGGGCCTGCATCAGCAGCGCGACTGTTTCAGTCGCCAAGAGGCTGGCTTCCCCACTTTTCAGCGCCGCCGCGGGCTCGAATGCCAGCGGCGTTTCCATGCGAACCGGGCGCGTCGTCCGCGGCCGGTTGCGAGGGATCTCCGCCGTGGCGCGGCGCACTGCCAGGGGGGCGCGAGCGGCGCGCGGGGGCGTCAGCGGCGCATCGTCAAATGGCAGCGCGCTTGGATCGGACGCCCGTTCCTGGGCCTCGCCGGCCAGCACCATGACTGGCCCTGGGGCTGGCTCCGGATCAGCCCCCAGTGCAGCCGCCGCGGCTGCGACCGGCCTGACGGGATCGTGCTTCTCGGGCGCGGGGTCGCCAAACAGGCGATCCAAGTCGAGTGCAGCGGTGTTCACGCTGTCGGTTTGACGCGCGATTGTCGGCAATTCGAAATCGTCGTTCGACTCGCTGCCGTGATCCCGTCGCAAGGTCAGGTCGGGTTCAGAAGTGAGAGGCGAGAGTGAAAAATCGTACTGACAATTCCGGCATCGGTCGGTGGTCTCAAACCCGAGGTAGCCGCACTTCGGACACTTCATTCGCGGGGAGGCGAGATTGGAAGAACGGCGGCGGGCGAAGTTGCCTCGGCACTGGCCACCGCCAGCAGCTCACGCTGAATCTCACCGCGCAGGCGGTCGGCGTCGGGCCTCAACGAGTCACCGAGGGGCACGCGCTCGAGTGACCGCATCGCATCGCGCAACTTTCCCCCCGCGAACAGCGCGCGGCCCTGGGCCAGGTAACTCTCGGTCGGGGCGGGCACTGGCAGTGGCGCAGGCGTGACGGTCGCGGCGGTCGGCGTGCCGGTCGTTGCCTGAGCCGGGAACCAATCCGCGAGTCCGTTCGGCGTGACAACCACGAACGAAATGGCGCCGACGATCACGACGCACGCCGCGGTCGCCCACCACATGGCAAGGTTGCCGCCGCGCTGGTCGGCGTTGGGGCGATCAGCAACTGCCGCCTTCACGCGCACGCGCTCGCGGATGGGCGGGGCCGCGGGCAGCGCCGAGCGCTGGCCGGCATCGAGCCGATCGATGCGACCGATCACGCCGAGGGCGACGTCATGCGAAGCCCCCTGATCGAGTGCATCGCTCAACAATGCTCGTGCCCGCACTACTTCGCCACGATCGAATGCCTCGAGACCCTGATGGACGAGTGCTTCGGAAATCCGTTGTTGTTCGGCCTGGGCGCTACGCGCCCGATCGATGTAGGCGCGCGCCCGGTCGTGATTGCGATCGAGGAAGAGGACGCGTGTCCACAGATTGATGGCGGCGTCGAACCGACCGGCGAAATAGTGATCGAGACCCGTGACGAGCAGTTGCTCGATACGCCCTTCGTCTTCAGCGGGCGGCGCTTCAGACCGGTGCGGGCCTGACGTGTGCGGGTCGGCCATGGTAAGTGACGGTGATTATAGCACTTACCCTGCCCTACAATGGGTGGTCATGCCGACTATTGAATGTGTCCCGAACATCAGTGAAGGCCGTCGCACCGACGTGATCAACGCCATTGCCGACAGCCTCCGCGCGATTCCCGGCTTGCGTGTCCTCGACGTGCAGTCCGATGCCACGCACAACCGGTCCGTCTTCACCCTGGCTGGCACCGCGGAAGGGTTGGCGGCAGGCCTTCCCAAGCTGTTCGACGCCGCGATTGCCGCCATCGATTTACGGACGCACACTGGCGAGCACCCGCGCATGGGCGCGGTCGACGTAGTGCCCTTCATTCCGATCGAGGGCGTGACGATGGCCGACTGCGTGAAGCTGGCCAAGTCCGTGGCGGCCGACCTCGCGCAACGATTCGCACTGCCGATTTACCTCTACGAGGACGCTTCCGCCAACCCGGCCCGCAAGAACCTCGAAGACATCCGCCGCGGGGAGTTCGAGGGCCTGGCCGCGAAGATGGCGCAACCGGCGTGGGCGCCCGACTTTGGCCCGGCCGCGCCGCATGCCAGCGCCGGCGCTTCGGT
Organism: Acidobacteriota bacterium; assembly: GCA_031364805.1. Lineage (GTDB taxonomy): Bacteria > Acidobacteriota > Vicinamibacteria > Vicinamibacterales > UBA2999 > 12-FULL-67-14b. The sequence continues at coordinate 7,508 of JANLWW010000144.1, read as the reverse complement.
GATCGGCGCTCGCATGCCGCTGATCGCGTACAACATCAACCTGGCCACTAACCGGCTGGAGGTCGCCAAACACATCGCGGCGGCCATTCGCATGAGCAGTGGCGGCCTGCGGTACGTCAAGGCCATGGGCATTCCCCTCGCTGACCGCGGCATCGTCCAAGTCTCGATCAACCTCACCAATTACGAGAAGACCCCGATCTACCGCGTGTTCGAGCTCGTCAAGCGCGAGGCTGCGCGCTACGGTGTCCAGGTGCTGGAGAGTGAAATCGTCGGGCTGATCCCGTCGGCCGCACTCATGCAGACGGCCGAGTATTTTCTGCAGCTGGAAGGCTTTTCTGCGGCGCAGATCCTCGAGAAGAAACTCGAGGAGTAGCTACTTTTCGCTGCGCGGCGTGACGCCAAACGCGCGCAGTTTCTTGTAGAGGTTTGAACGCTCGACGCCGAGCATTTCGGCCGTCCGCGACATGTTTCCCTGCTGTGCGGCCAGCGTTTGCAGGATGTAGTCCTTCTCGAACTCGTCGCGGGCTTCCGACAGCGGCCGCGCCGGTCCCTGGGAGGCCGGCGCCTCGGGCACGCCGTCGCGGCCAAGGAAGCCGAGGTCCTGCGCGGTAATGGTGTCGCCCGACACCATGATGATCAGGCGTTCGATCACGTTACGCAGTTCGCGCACGTTGCCGGGCCAGGCATACTGCCGCAGGCGCGCGGCCGCCTCGGGCGCCATTCGCTTCGGCCGCCGGCCATACTCCGTGGCGAGCAACGCCATGAAGTGATCGGCGAGTTGAGGGATGTCGTCCTGGCGGGAGCGCAGGGCAGGCACGAAAATCGGAATCACGTTCAGCCGGAAATACAGGTCTTCGCGAAACCGGCCGGCAGCGATCTCGCTGACCAGGTCCTTGTTGGTGGCGGCGACCACACGGACGTCCACCTTGATCCGCTGCGTACCGCCGACGCGCTCCATGACCTGTTCCTGCAGCACGCGCAACACCTTGGCTTGCGTCTTCAAGCTCATGTCGGCGATTTCGTCCAGGAAAATCGTGCCGGTGTTGGCTTGTTCGAAGCGCCCCGGCTTGTCGGCGATCGCTCCCGTAAACGCGCCGCGCACGTGGCCAAACAGCTCCGACTCGATCAACTCCTCGGGGATGGCCGCGCAGTTGACCTCGATGAACGGTGCGCTTTTTCGCCGGCTGCTCTGGTGAATCAACCGCGCCACCAGCTCCTTGCCGGTGCCGTTGTCGCCGAGCACGAGGACCCGGCCATTGGTGGGCGCGGCTAGCGCCACTTGATTTCGCAAGTGCGCCATGGCGGGGCTCTCGCCCACCATCGTGTAATTCTGCTGGCGATCGACCCTGGCGCGCAGCACCCGGTTTTCGGCCTCGAGGTCGCGCTGCCGCAGGGCATTGCGCACGACCAGCACCGTCTTTTCGAGTGAAAGTGGTTTCTCGATGAAATCGAAGGCGCCCATCTTGATTGCGCGTACCGCCGACTCGATGTTGCCGTGACCGGAAATGATCACGACTTGCGAATCGATCTGCCGCTCGCGCAGGCGCTGCAGGGTCGTCAATCCATCGAGGCCGGGCAACCAGATGTCGAGCACGATCACGTCGTAGGCGTCGCTGTTTGCGCGCTCCAGGCACTCTTCGCCCGTGCCGACCGCATCCACCTCGAAGCCTTCGTCCTTGAGGACGCCGCTCACCGACGAGCGGACGCCCGGTTCATCGTCAACAACAAGAATGGAGGCCATCAGGCTGGTAACTCGATGATAAACCGGGTGCCGGTCGGCACGTTATCGAACACGTCGATGCTGCCGCCATGCTCGGCGACAATGCGGCGGACAATGGCGAGCCCGAGCCCGCTGCCGCGACCCTTGGTTGAGTAGTACGGCAGAAACAGCTTGTCGCGCTCGGCAGGTGGAATGCCGGGGCCGGTGTCGGCCACCACCACCCGCACGAGACTGTTCGGGACATCACGCGCGGTTTCCACCACGATGGCGCCACTGCGCCCCATCGCCTCGATGGCATTGTCCACCAGGTTGATAATCACGCGTTTCATCTGGTCGGGGTCGACGCGCACCTGCGCGACGCTCGAATCGTAGCGTTTCTCGAACGTGACCGACGCGAACAGCCCATCGTACAGCGCGAGCGTGGTGTTGAGCAGGTCGTGCAGTTCGGTCGGCACGGCGCGCGGCGCCGGCATGCGTGCGAACTGCGAGAACTCGTCGACCAGCCCTTTCAGCGATTCCACCTCGCCGATGATCGTCGAAGTACATTCCTGCACCAACTCGTGGAGCGGAGGGGCCAGGTCGCTTAACTTGCGGCGCAGCCGCTCGGCCGACAACTGGATCGGGGTCAACGGATTCTTGATCTCATGCGCGAGGCGGCGCGCCACCTCGCGCCACGCGGCCACCTTCTGGGCGCGAATCAGCGGCGTCACGTCGTCCACCACCAGTACGGTGCCGTCGAAACTCCCGTCGGTGCCCGGCACGCGGGTCGCGGCGGCGATCACGTGGCGCTCGCGGCCATCCCGCACCAGGGCCACCTCTTGCGCGAACGAATCCATGCGGGCACGGGCAGCCTGATCGAGCACGTCGTTGATCACCGCCAGGTCTGGCCTCGCAAACACGTCGACCGCAGGACTGCCGACGACGCTCGCGTCCACTTCGAGCAGCCTGATTGCCGACGGGTTGATGGTACCAATGCGCCCGGAGCGATCGATTGAGACGACGCCGGTGGCAATGCGCTCGAGAATGGCCTCGATGTAGCGTCGGCGACCTTCGCCTTCCTGGTGCTTGCGCTCCAAATCGATGCCGGCACGTTCGAGGCGCCGGCGGCTCGACGCGACTTCCGCCGCCATGGCGTTGAACGCCTCAACCATCGACCCGAACTCGTCGGAGCCCTCGTGTTCAATGCGATGGTCGTAGTGGCCGGCGCCAATCTCCTTGGCGGCCTCCGACAACATCTGCACAGGCCGCGTGATGCGCTTGGCGAGATACAGCCCCATCCAGGTCGAGCCAACCAGAATCAGCAGCGTCACCATGACAAAGAACGACACGTAGACCCCGGCCAGGGGCTGCTTGAGGACGCGCAGTTGCGTGTAGTCCTCGTAGGCCTTGGTCATGCGCCGAGAACGTTCGGCGCGCTCGCCTGACAGGTATTCGCTCACCACCACGACACCGGTGACCTGGCCGGTGGCGTTGCTGATCGCCTCGCCGACGTGCAAGAGGTCGCCGCCGCCCGCCAGCTGTTCGAGGACGCTCGGCGTGACCTCGGTGCCGGCGGCGGTGCGGCTGGCGAGCCGGTCTGCTGATCCCCGTGGCCATCCCTGCGGCATCGACGGTGACGCCACGTCGACGAGCGACACCACCTCGAGCTGCTGGCCGGCCCGGCGATCTGCCCGGTAGACCTGCACCACGGCGACCCGCGGACCGGTCACTTCGGGCACGACGATGTTCTGCACGCGTGTGATGTCGGTCGTGGTCAAATCCACGCGGCCCAGTTCGCGCGCCAGGCGTGACGCCTGCTCGGTGACCAGCCGCTCTCGTTCCTGGTAGTAGTCCGCGGCAATGCTGTTGGCGCCGGCGAGAATCTCTTCGATCGGCGTGTTGAACCAGCGGTCCACGGCCGTCAGCACGACGCGGCTGCCGACGATCAACACCAGCACCGCGGGAATGACGGTGAGTCCCAGGAACGCGAGCACGAGCTTGGCGCGGAAACGGCCCAGGGGCAAGCCGCTGCGGCCGTCGAAGATTGACTTGATGACGTTGCGCGCGAGCACGAAACCGAGCGCCACCAGCATGGTGATGTTGGTGGCGTAGAGGGCGTAGAGCACAACCTCGGTCAGGAAGTCGGGCGACAGCGTTGAAGTGCGATCGGCCAGCCAGACGATCGCGCCCAGCGCGGCGAGCAACATGACGATGCCCGCCAGGATCAGCGGCGGGTTATCGCGAAAAGGACGGCGCGGCTGTCCCGGCGCGGGCACTTTGGCAGCCGGCCTCGACGCGGAACTCAGGGGCTTGGCGGACGCCACGCGCGGCCTATTCCTTGCTGCCTCGTAAGGCGCGCGCTTCCTGGACGAAGTCGTCAACGTCGCGGAAGTCACGATAGACCGAGGCAAAGCGCACGTAGGCGACCTGGTCGAGGCGCTTCAGTTCCTGCATGACCAGCGCGCCCAGATCCTTGCCGGGAATTTCGCGCTCGGGCTTTTCAATCAGGAGTTGCTCGGCCATGTCGGCAATCTCCTCGATGTCGGCGGCCTTCACGGGGCGTTTTTCACACGCCTTAAGCAGCCCGCCAATCAGCTTCTGGCGCTCGAAGCGCTCGCGCGTACCGTCCTTCTTCACCACCATGTAGGGAATCTCGTCGATTCGCTCATAACTGGTGAAGCGCTTGCGGCAGGTATCGTTCAGGCACTGGCGGCGACGGCGAATGACGTCGCCCTCGCGGCTCTCGCGCGAATCGACTACCTTGTCGCCCAGCTCCCCACAGAACGGACATTTCACCCGAGGTCTCCTCTCGCCAAGCCACCGAGCTTGAGCCCGTCCTGGATAATGAAGATCAGCCCCACGATGACGACCGGCACCACCGAGATGGCGTGCAGGACAATCGCGGCACCCACTGCCGTGTCGTTGTCGGCCCCGAAGAACGACGTCGCGCCAAGCCGGAAAGCCTCGTGAAAGCCACCGACCCCGCCCGGCGTCGGCACCGCGACGCCCACCACCAGCGGCGCCAGCATCAACAACCCGCCCGTGAACGGCATGTCGATGCCGAAGGCGACTGCCACGGCCCAGATGCCCGCGGCGATCGAGATCCACAACACTAACGACCAGCCGAGCGCCGCCAGCACGCGCAACGGGCTCCGGACCACCGCAAAGCCCTCCGCGAACGTTTGCGCCAGCTTCGCCAGCATCGCCGCCAGCCGCGACGGCAACACGCGTTCGGCTTTCAGAATCCACGCGTGCAGGCGCTCGGGGTGTCCGGCCATGAAGAACATCACGGCCAGCGTCCCGATCGCCACCGGTGTCATCAGCAACCCGCCGTAGCGAATGGCACTGAACAAGCGCGAATCGCGGGCCTCCACACCGGGATCGAACCACAACAGGAACACCGCGAGCAGCAGCAACACCGCCACGAGGTCGAGAATCCGCTCGACGATCACCGTCGCGAACGCCGCAGTGGCGCTCAGGCCCTCGCGGCGCGCCAGCAGGAACGGACGAATCACTTCGCCGGCGCGGGCCGGCAGCACCGCCGACGCCGCAAACCCAATCACGGTGGTCCGCAGCACCGTCATGAAGCGCGTCGGCCCGAGCGGCGCCAGCAGATACTGCCAGCGCTCCGCCCGAATCAGGTAGGTCACGGCCGTCAACGCGAGCGACGCCAGCAGGTAATCCACACGCGCGGCCCTGACGGAGGTCACTACCTTGTCCAGGTCCGCATTTCGCAGGAAGAGGAACAGAAGCCCAACCGCCAGTGCGAGGATAACCAGGGTTCGAAGAACGATGCGCAAACCACCGTCCATACTACATGAGGTATCACCGTTGCGGCGCACCCCAGCACGTTGGCGTCTTGCGCCCAAGTCGACAGGCCGTTACCATGTTGCCTTCCTTTCACACGAGCGCCCGTGCCTTCACAACCTCTCTTAGATACCCAGCTTGATGGCTTGTCCCTGGTCCGCCGCGGCAAGGTACGCGACGTCTACGCGATCGACGATGCGCTGATCCTGGTCGCGACCGATCGCATCTCGGCCTTCGACTACGTGCTTGGATCCGGCATTCCAGACAAGGGCCGCGTGCTCAACCAGTTGTCGGCGTTCTGGTTCGCGCGCACCGGCCACATTGTGCCGAACCACATGCTGTCGATCGATGTGTCGGCCTATCCGGCGCCGGCGCGCGTTCATGCCGGCCAACTCGAGGGCCGCTCCATGCTGTCGCGACGCACCAACCCGCTGCCGGTGGAGTGCGTGGCGCGCGGTTACCTCTCGGGCTCGGGGTGGAAAGACTACCAGGCCACCGGCGAGGTGTGCGGTATTGCGCTGCCCAAGGGGATGCGGGAATCCGATCGCCTGCCAGAACCGTTGTTCACCCCGGCCACCAAGGCCGACTCCGGCCATGACGAGAACATCAGCGAAGAGGCCGCCGCCAGGGTAGTCGGCGCCGACCTGCTGGTGCGCCTGAAGAAGCTGACCCTCGAGCTCTATGCCCACGGCGTCGCGCACGCAGAGTCGAAGGGCATTATTCTCGCCGACACCAAGTTCGAGTTCGGCCTCACCGACCGCGGGGAGCTGCTGCTGATCGACGAGCTGATGACGCCCGACTCGTCGCGGTATTGGCCCAAAGATCAGTACGCCCCTGGTGGCCCCCAACCGAGCTTTGACAAGCAGTACGTGCGCGACTACCTCGAGTCGATCAAGTGGGACAAGCAGCCGCCCGTGCCCTCGCTGCCCTCCGCTGTCGTCGACGGCACGCGCAGCAAATACCTTGACGCTTACCGCCGCTTGACCGGACAGGCACTGGAAGTCTCCCCCTCCGCCACCACGACCGAGGAACCAGGGGCGTGAATAAGCTGCTCGACCAGCTGGTCATCGAAATGGTCACGCGCGGCTTGCACTACACCGACGCCCAGCGTGAGTTCGAGAAGCGGTTCATCAGTTGTGTCATCGACAAGAGCGACGGCAATTTGTGCAAGGCTGCCGACGTCCTTGGCGTGCACCGGAACACGCTGACGCGGAAGGTGAAAGATCTGAAAATCAAGGCACGGTCCGCCGCGTCCTGACCCCACCTCGTCCTTAGTTCTCGCAGGCAAGTTGACACGTCTTTGGCCGCTCGGTATGATTGGCAGTCGTTCGCATCGACTGCTAGCTGACTAGGTGGTCGACTGCCAACATTCAAGCAGCAACTAACAATGCGGCGCGCAAGTGCCGCGCCGGCCGCATCACGTAGTGAGGCGGCCGGCAAACAACCAACAGACGGAGAGCAACACCTATGGCTTTAAGACCGCTCCACGACCGCATCCTCGTGCAGCGCACTGAGGAAGAAGAACAGAAGGTTGGCGGCATCATCATCCCGGACTCGGCTAAAGAAAAGCCGCAGCAGGGCAAGGTGACGGCTGTCGGCGCTGGCAAGGCTGACAAGGACGGCAAGCGCATTGCGCTCGACGTCAAGGAAGGCGACACCATCCTGTTCGGGAAGTACTCAGGCCAGGAAGTGCGTGTCGACGGCGAGGATTACCTCATCATGCGCGAGGACGAAGTCCTGGCCGTGATCGAGGGCGGGAAAAAGAAGTAAGGACGGAGATTCATTCACATGGCTAAGCAGATTATTTACGGCGAACAGTCCCGCCAGGCGATCCTCCGCGGCGTGAACCAGCTGGCCGACGCGGTCAAGGTCACCCTCGGCCCAAAGGGCCGGAACGTGGTCCTCGACAAGAAGTTCGGCTCCCCCACCATCACCAAGGACGGCGTGACGGTGGCCAAGGAAATCGACCTGAAGGACCCGCTCGAGAACATGGGCGCCCAGA
>JANLWW010000127.1:0-14276 GCA_031364805.1 Acidobacteriota bacterium | reverse complement strand
TTGCGCCGAACCTCCCAACAAGGAAATGAACCTGGCGCAAGGCGCCATCGAAGCGGCCCGCGCCGCCGGCGCCGACCGGTTCGCCGCGACGGAATTCACCGCCGCCATCGACGCCCTCAAAAAGTCGCACGAGGCCGCGGCCGGCAACGACTATCGCCAATCCCTGAACCACGCGCTCGACAGCTTCGAACGCGCGCAGAATGCCGCCAAGCTGGCGGTCGAGGGCCGCGCCAACGCCCGCGGCGAGGCCGAGCGCACCGTCGCACAGGTCGCCACGCTTCTGGCCACTGCCGAAACTCAATTGAAGGCGTCGCCGCGCACGGCTCGCAACCTGAGGGCGCCGCAGCAGACCATTGGGTCCGCGGAAGTGGCGCTGCAAAAAGCACGCGCGGCATTGAAACAGGAAGACTACCTGGCGGTGGGACCTGCGCTAGAGGGCGTGGCGGCGGGACTTCAGGCCGCTTTGACACAGATCGACTCGCCGCCACCGGCGGCGCCCAGCCGGCGCAAACGCTAGGTCGCCTGCCCGGAGATCGCGATTTTCGCGATCATGCGACGCAGCGATGGGCGCGGTTTCTGATCGATCGAATCGACAGCGGGCTTCCTACACAAGCTCCCCGTACGCCGGCACCCAGTGCCCTTCCACCACCACTTCCGCCCAGCCGGTGAGAAAGATTCCATCGGCGGTCCACTCAACACGCTGCGTGCCGCCAGGCGCAGTCACCTGAATGTCGCGGCCTGCGCCGCCATGCGCGATGGCGGCAATGGCCGAGGCACAAGCGCCGGTACCCGAGGCGTGGGTCGGACCCACGCCGCGCTCCCAAATCAGGATGCGAACGCGGTCAGGCGCTTCGATTACCGCGAACTCCACGTTGCTGCCCTCAGCGAAGCGAGGATGCGTCGCGAGTGCGGGACCCAGCCGGTTAAACCGCGGCAGGTCGGGCAGCTCTTTCATCAACGCGACGCACTGTGGGTTGCCAATCGCCAGTGTCGAGACTTTCAGGGTTTCGCCCGCGGCGTCGAGCATCTCTTCCCTCACTCGTTCGGGTTGACCGAGCGCTGCACGAAAGGTGTAGCGGCCGCCGGCACGGCCGACCAGCGACAGCGTCTTCCGGCCGGCAGCAGTATCGACCCTCACCTCGGTCAGGGGCGCGAGCCGCGCGGCCTCGCGGTGATGCATGACCAGCGCGGCCAGGCAGCGCAAGCCGTTGCCCGACAGCTCCGACGGGCTGCCGTCGGTGTTGATCAACTGCATCTGCGCGGTGCCGTCGGGAGCGATGGTGTAGTAGATGACGCCGTCACCACCCAGGCCGGCGTGACGCTCGCAGAGACGACGCGACAGCTCATCGAGTCGCAGGCCCTCAACCTGCTCAGCCGGCACGAACAGGAAATCGTTGCCGTAGGCGTGCGCTTTCGCAATCGACAGCATCAGGGCACGCGGAACGCGTTGAAGACCCAGGTCAACCCGCCAGTAAAGCCAACTCCGGGGTCGCGCGAAGTCAGGCCCAGCATCAGGCCGGCGTCGAGCCGAACGCCGCTCTTCGTGTAACGGGCGCCGAACCGTAACAGGCCGCGGTCTTCGGCCCCGGGTGTGACGATGTCGGCGAAGTTGGCCCGGCCAGCAAACTCCCCGACCAGTTCCGCGTTCTGGCTGATCGCGCGCGCCACCGACAGGCTGTAAGCCAGCAGGTCGTCCTGCGCTGCCTGCCGCGTGGGATTTCCCATGATTAGCAGGCCCAGGTTGGCAACCACGCGAATGGACTGCACGGTCTTGCCGGCGATCAGTCCGGCGCTGAAGTCCTGCATGTCCTTGCCGAGGCCCGACTCGTTGCCGGCGTTGGGCAGCCGCGTCGAAAAGCGGACGGCCATCGACGGCCGGCTCGCGCCCTCGCTCAGAAAGCGGACCTTGGCGCCAATCTTGATATCCTCGACGTCGGACGTACTCTCGCCATTCACGTCGAGCAGCGACGCCAACGGGGCGCCCGGAATGCGTTCGGTGATGTCGAGCCGCTGGTACAGACCCGCATCAATCTGAATTTCGGCAATTGAACTGACCCCGACGCTGAAGCCTATCGATGGCACGGTAAACAGGTTCCCGCGCAGTCCGGACAACGGCAGGTAGACGTCGCGCTCGTAGGCAATGCCGGTTTCGAACAGGATGCGACCGGCGCCAATGACTTCGGGGTCCTCGGTCTGCAGCGGCCGCTGTTGCGCGAATGAGGACGGCGCCGCCGCGACAAGAACGGCGAGCGCGAACATGGTAGTCAGGGTACGATTCATTGGCTTAAAACGTTTTTCTGCTATCGAGAAGAATGGTGACGGGGCCGTCGTTGACCAGCGACACCTGCATCATGGCCTGAAACTCACCGGTCTCCACGTGCAGCCCACCAGCTTTCAATTCTCGCACGACATCTTCATAGAGCGCGCGGGCAATCTGCGGCGGCGCCGCTGACGCAAACGACGGCCGGCGGCCACTGCGGGCATCGCCTGCCAAAGTGAACTGCGACACCACCAGCACACCGCCCTGTTGATCGGATACCGAGCGGTTCATCTTGCCGTCCACGTCCGGGAAAATGCGCAGGTCACGAATCTTCGACGCGATGTATTGCAAATCCGCTGGACCATCGCCCTGCTCCACGCCCAACAAGACCAGCAGGCCCGCACCAATCTCGCCGGTGACGCGATCGGCGACGGTGACTCGCGCCGACGTCACACGCTGGACGACGGCCCTCACGGTTCGGACGGCTTGGGGCTTGCGGATTGCGGCTGACCCACCGTAGCCGTGGCGAAGGTGGGTCGAGACAGCATGAGGGGAATCAGCGGCACCTCCGCCGGGACATCGTCGAACTCCTCGAGGCGGGTGGCGAGCGCCTTGGTCACCTCACCGACGGGGTTGAGCCGGCGATCGAGCAGGTGACGCGGCATGACGTTCGAGAGCGCCTTAATCATCGAATTCTTCACGGCCGGGTGCTCGCGCTCGAGCTCCGCGATCAGCCGCTTCACTCGTTGCCGTTGCAGGCTGAGGTCGCCACACGCCGGGCAGCAGCAGCCAATGATCGGCAACTCCCGCTCCTTGCAGTACGCACGCGCCTCGGCTTCGGTGACGTAGACGAGCGGGCGAATGACGACATGGAGGCCGTTGTCCGAGGTCAGCCGTGCCGGCATCGCCTTCAGCGCGCCTGCGAAGAACAGGTTCAGCAGGGCCGTTTCGATGAAGTCGTCGAGGTGATGGCCGAGCGCGATCTTGGTCGCGCCGGTCTGCTTCGCCATCCGATACAACACGCCACGGCGTAGCCGCGCACAGAGGGAACACGGGGTGTCGTCACTATCGAGCTTATCGTCGATCACCGCGCCGATGTTGGTGTGCTCGCTGTGGAACTCCCACCCACGCTCGCGGCAGGCCTCGCCCACCTGCTTGTGCTGGTAACCCTCGTAGCCGGAGTCGACGTTGACGGCGACGATCGAGAACTTGATCGGCGCGCGCTTCTGCAACTCCGACAGGATCTGGATCAACGCCCAGCTGTCCTTGCCTCCCGACAGCCCGACCATGACACGGTCACCGTCCTCGACCAGGTTGAAGTCGGTGATCGCCTTGGTGGTCTTCTTCGCGAGGCGCGTTTCGAGCGGAGAGCGGTATGCCATGGACTCTCACAGCCTAGCAGACGGCGGGTTAGAATGCCGACGTGAGCGACAAACAGCGACCTGGCTCGCCTCTACTCGCAGTCGCCATCGCGATCCTGGCGTTGATCAGTCCCGGCGGGTCACTCGAGGCCCAACCTGAAGTCCCACTCGACCGCCGGCAGGGCGACGGCGTCACGGCCCTGCAGTCGGCGAGGAACATCAACTACGACATCGACGTCACACTCGATCCAGGTGCGCGCACGCTGTCCGGAAGCGAGACGATCGTCTGGCGCAACAGCGGAGCGATCGCTGCCTATTCCATCCGTCTCCACATGTACTGGAATGCGTTCGGTAACACCGAGTCGACGTGGTTGAAGCAGCGGGCGCTGGCGGGCGACCACCCGTTCGGCTCCCTCCCTGAGAGCGGTTTCGGGTCGATCGAGATTTCGAGGCTTGAGGTACTGGGCCCGGAAGGGGCAGCAACCGAGGACTTGACTGCGGCTTTTCGCTATATCTCACCGAGCGACCGCAATACCAGCGACCGCTCGTTGGCGGTCGCCCCCTTGACAACCGCGATTCAGCCGGGGGAGACGCTGCGCCTGCGCGCGAGCTGGCGAGCGCGATTCCCGGATAACTTCGACCGGACCGGCAGCATCGCCGACTACTTCTTCGCGGCCCAGTGGTTTCCAAAACTTGGCGTGTTCGAGCCCGGCGGCTGGACTTCTCACCAGGCGTTTGCGAACGGCGGGCCGTACGCGGACTTCGGCCGTTATGACGTGCGGATCACGGTTCCCTCCGGCTGGACGGTCGGCGCCACCGGAACAGAAGTCTCACGAACCAACGTGGGTGCCAACACCACCCACCACTACCAACAAGAGGACGTGCACGACTTTGCGTGGACGACCAGCGCGAGGTTCGTCGAGCGTCTCCAGCGCTTCGAGCACCCGGGTATCCCTGCCGTGGAGATGCGCCTGCTGCTACAGCCGGAACACGCAACTCAGGCACACCGTTACTTCGACGCCACTGCCACCGCACTTCGCCATTACGGTGAGTGGTTCGGCCGCTACCCCTACGGACACATCACGATCGTCGACCCGCCGTTTCAAAGCACCTCGGCCGGCCGCGCCTATCCCACGCTGTTCACGGCCGGCACCCGCGCGTTCGCACCAGCCGGCGGCATCGAACCTGAGGCGGCCGCGATCCGCGGTGCCGGTTATCAATTCTGGAACGGCCTGGTCGCCAACAACGGAGTCGACCATGCCTGGCTGGCCGACGGACTGAATCAGTATGCGCAGTCGCGCACCTTATCGGTCGCGGTTGAGCCTCCTTACCTGGTGGAGCGGCTCTTCGGCGGCTTTCTGCCGTGGCGGTTCAGTGAGATTCCGCTCAAGCGCGCGACCGACCTCAACGGGATGGACGCCTATCGACGAGACGGCGACCGCGACGCGCTGGCGACGCCAACCCGACTGATGTGGCCGGGCAGTCACCACATTCTGTCGGCCAACAAGGCCGCCCTGATGCTTCACACGCTCGAGCGCCGGCTCGGCTGGGAGATCATGCGTCGCGCCGTCGCGACCTATTTCGATCGCTGGCGGTTCCGGCACCCGTGGCCGGACGACTTCATCGACGTGATGACCGAAGTGTCGGGACAGGACCTGACCTGGTTCTTCGACCAGGTCTATCGCAGTTCCAACCGCTTCGACTACGCGGTCGAACGGTTGGTGAGCGAGCCGGTCAGCATGCGCGGCCTGGTGGATGGTGCCAATGGACCCACCTTTCGCGATGACTCCACGGACGGCCAATACCGCACGACCGTGGTCGCGCGCCGCCTAGAGGCCGGGCAGTTCCCAGTCGACGTGCTGGTCACTTTCACCAACGGCGAGCAGGCACGCGAAACCTGGGACGGACTGGCGCGTTGGCAGGTCTTCACGTTCGACCGGCCGGTGAGGGCGACGTCGGTACAGGTCGATCCCGAGCGGGTACTGCTGCTCGACACCAACTACACGAACAACAGCAAGGTGCTGGAATCGGCCGGCGGCGCCGCCGCCGGGAAGTGGTCGCTGCGCTGGATGGTGTGGCTGCAGGATCTGCTGATGACTTACGCGTTCTTCGTTTAGAGCAACAGTTTCTGGATCGCGCCGGACCAGGTCATCCCGGTCGCACACACGCGCCCCGCTTCGCCCATCCGGATCGCCAGGTTGCGATCGTCGATCAGACGGCGCATCGCCACCGCGAGCGCCTCCGGCGTCGGCGCCGTCACGAAGCCGCTTTCGCCGTCGCGCACGAGTTCCGCCGGGCCGCCGCTGTCGGTGCACGTGATCACCGGCTTGCCGCACATGTAGGCCTCCACAGTGACGAAGCCGTAGTCCTCGTTGAACGGCGGGAAAATCACGCCACGGCAGCGAGCCAGGTGATGCACGAGGCCCGCTTCGTCCAGGCGCCCGACGAACTGCACCCGTTGCTTGAGGTCGAGGTGACTGCGCAGCGTCATCAACGAATCGATCTCCGCCCCCTCGCCGGCGATGACGCACTTGATGCCGGCGGCCATGGGCTCGGCCAACGCGCGCAGTACCAAGTCGAACCGCTTGAGCGGCGAGAGCCGGGACACGCCAAACAGGTAGTCGCCATAACTGTCGTGGCGGTAGTCACGCTTGGGGGGCGGCGGATACAACACCTCGGACGAAATGCCGCCGAACCGCTGCAAGCGCGTTTGCACAGTGCCGGAAATCACGAACCGCCGCTGCATCTTGTTGAGCAGGTGGTTGTCGACCTGGTGGATGATCGCGCGGCGTGCTCGCTCCTTGATCTTGCCCTTCCACGACAAGTGAGAACTGAACTGTTCCCACAAGTCGTAGTACTCGCGCATTCGGTGATTCAGCCACAGCACGTGATTGGGATGCTGGACCGCATAGCCGGGAAACCGCAGGCTGATCACCTGATCGATCTTGCGTTCCTCGTGCGCGAGCTGCACGTCGGTGCACCACGCGGCCAGGTAGGCGCTGGCCTGCTGACCGAACCGGTTCTGCGGCGTCACCATTAACCCGGCGTGGTGGCCTTCCTCGTTCAGCGCACGCACCAGCTCGCGCGCCATCACCAGGTGGCCGCCTTCGGCAAGTGGCGGGCTCGAGGTGACGACGGCGATGGTCGCCACTAGTGCGGATCTCCATAGGTCGGAATCAGTCGCACCATGACACCAAGAAAACGGCTGTCGCCCGAGCCCGATTCGAACATCGGCACGAAGCCGGATCCAGATGAGATCGACAGGCTATAGACGTAGTTGGTCGGGTAATCAGGGTGATATTTGTACGGCACGCCGCGAGGCATTTCCACCTCGAAGATTTGCTGCGAACTCGCGGCCATGTTCACCACGCGCTGCCCGGTGCCGGCATCGATAGTGATGCGGTTGGGCTGTGGGCCGGTCTCGAGAATGACCGTGAGCCGCTCGATCCGCAGCGACCGCGCTTCAACGACGCCGGCGGCCGCGGTCTCGGGAGCGATTGGCGCGCGCAGCAGGAGATCGGCGCTCGACTCACCCTTCACCCAGAACGCCTCACCCTCGCGGTTATAAATATTGTCATCGATGAAATACGCGAAGATCGGCGGCGTCCCGCCCAGCGGTTGCCGCGTCCGATCCGGCTGCAGGTTGATCGGCAGGTCATTGACCATCGTCAACTCGATCGGCAGCCAACGGAACAGGCCCGACTTGCTGTGATCGGCCGGATGGGTCGACGCGTAAAACGGATTCGAAACGATCCGGGTGACGAACAGCCCGCTGATTGCCAGCGTCAACAGGCCGCCAACCGCCGTCTGCAAGGGTGGCACCAGGAACAGGAAGACGCCGTAGGTGCCGAGGAAGTAGCGATTGCCGACCGGGCCGCCGCCCCCAGACCAGGTGAACGGCATGTACAGCAGCAACGCGATTGCGGTGCCGACACCGGCGCCAAGGGTCAGCCACTGCCACATGGCGCGATCTCTCGTCGCGGCGAGGAACAGGATGATCGCCATCATCCCGGGGAAGAAGTAGATCGCGAAACCGGTGTGACGGCCGATCACGAAATAGGCGAGGTTGCGACGAAAGACTTCGAGCAGTGCGTCGCGCGTAAAGAGCACCTCGAACGAGCCGCCGCCAACGCGGCTAAGACCCACCGAAGTGAAGCTCTTCGCGTCATCCTGGTAAGGGAAGCCCCCCTTGAAATTCGCGCCGCCGCCACTGTAAAACGTCTTCCGCTCCCCGCCCTGGTAGTTCCACTCGCCGGTCACGGCGGTGTTGACGGCGAACAACACGACCACCACCACGCCAAAGGCGACGCCGATTCTCATCGCGCGCGCCCACTGGCTGCGCAGCAGGGCTGACATCAGCAACGGCGCGATCAGCAGCACGTTGGTCGGTTTGGCAAACGCGCCGACACCGAGCAGCACCGCCGCAACGACGTCCGACCGCGGTCCGAGCAGCCAGCGTGTTCGCCACGAGGCCAGCGCAGTTGCAGGGACGGGACCGGCCACTTCCTTGTAGCACCAAAAGTAATAGCCCAGCAGGACGATGGCGAAAATGAAGAAGTCGGGCGCCAGCTGCACCATGTAGATGGGCACCAACGAGACGAACAAGAACGCCGACGCAAACACCAGCGCGCTCACCGGATGGCTGCGCGCGCAGAGGAACGAATAGGCGCACAAGAAGCACAACGTCATCAGGATCGCGTGCAGCACCAGGAACCCATTAGTGCCGAAGATCCAGATCAAGGGAGCCGCGACCAGGGGATAGATGTACGCCTTGGCGTAGAACAACCGTCCATCACGGCCCTGCTTGAGAAACAGCCCTTCGGGCCCGGATGGGTATTCTTTCCAGACGCGGGCGAGATCGTCGCGCCGATACTCGAAGTCGAGATCGGCTGCCAGGCTGTGGCCAAGGGTGTAGTAGGTCGAGGCGTCGGCGAAGAAGCCGCCGTTCGACGCCTTCACGAAGTCCACTGAGAGCGCCCACGTCAGCAGTACGACCCCGACGGCGGCCGTGGTACTGGCGCCCAACCGCCAGGCCAGGCTCCGTCCCTGCAAACGCGCGGCGACGCCGTGGTCGAGTGTCATGGTTTGGTGGTGAGAAATCCCAAGTCTGCCTGCAGGATACCCGCCCGGCCGGTGGCGCGCGAGGTTTCGTGCAGGATGAGGTACAGCCGTTCCATTTTTCGAACGAAGGCGGCTATGTCATAACGGGCGCCGGTCTGGCGCGATGACGCGCTGAGGCGGGCGACCACGTCCGGGTGCTCCAGAAGTTCGCAAATGGCGTCGGCCAGCAAGCCGGCGTTCGCCTTGGGTACAATCAGGGCGTCCTTGCGATCTGTGAGCACGTCCAGCAGGCCGTCAGCGTCGGTCGCGACAATTGCCTTCCCCATCGCCAGGGCTTCAAACACCGTGAGGGGTGTGCCTTCCCACAGCGACGGAAACACCATCAGGTCAAGTGCCGAGAGCGCCGCGCCGACATCCCGCGTGAACCCGGCGAACACCAACTTGTCGCCCAGGCCGAGCGCGCGTGCCTGCGCTTCGAGCTCCGGTTGCAGTTCCCCTTCGCCGACGATGAAAAACCTCACGTTCGGATGCCTGGCCAGGACCTTGGGCGCAGCCTCGATCAGGTGTTGGTTGCCCTTTGACGGCATTAATCGCGTAATGGTGCCAACCGCGACGGTGCCCGGCGCGATCCCCAGGGCCTGTCGGGCTGCGGCGATTTCATCGCGGCTACGGGCGCGCGCGAACTCGTCGAGTGGAGCGCCCAGGTAGACCACCTTGGTCC
The DNA here is from genome assembly GCA_031364805.1 of Acidobacteriota bacterium. Lineage (GTDB taxonomy): Bacteria > Acidobacteriota > Vicinamibacteria > Vicinamibacterales > UBA2999 > 12-FULL-67-14b. The sequence goes on along the minus strand of JANLWW010000127.1, from coordinate 4,873 downwards.
GCTCGGCCGGCACGAGCCGCGCGCGCGTGGTGAACTCGCCGGTCGAACGCGACACCGCGATGGCCAGGTCGGTGTGCGGCGCGAGGACGTGGTCGGCCACCTTTTGAAACCACGGCGTATCGGTGTGGTTGGCGTGCTCGTGCAAGACGGCGGGAATACCCATCCGCCATGCGCACAGGCGTCCGAACGTGGTCGCGCCGTAACCGTGCAGGTGCACCAGGTCGGCCTTCTTGTCGCGCAGTACTTTCAGCAAGGCGGTGAAGGTTGCGGGGTCGAACTTGTGCCGCGCCAGGTAGGTCACGTCAATGCCGAACTCCTCGAGCGTGTCGGCCGACAGGTCCTTTTTGCGCAGGCTGATCAGAGACACGTTGAAGCGGGTGGCGTCGAAGCGCGGGATCATCCACGCAAAGAGCCGCTTCACGCCGTGCATGCGCGAGCCCTCCCACCCAAGGTGGTCGCAGATGTGGACGATGTTCAGGGAGCGGGCAGCGGGGAGCGGGGATCCGGGCGTCACAGCAGTCCCTCACTTCGATACCACGCGGCCGTCCGATGGATCCCTTCTTCGAGATCCACTTTCGGCGCGAAACCTAACTCCGTTCTCGCGCGAGTGGTGTCGAACGCGCGGCTCTTGGTGTAGAAATCCACGCGCCGTCGAAAAATCGGTGGCTCGATTCGTAGCGGCACACACACCATCTCGCACAACAGCCCGGCGGTCCAGACCGGCCAGACCGGCCAGTGCATCCTCGGCGGCGTAACATGCAGGTCCTTCGCAACCAGGCCGACCAGCGCTTCGAGCGTGGTGTAGCGCGGACCGGCAAGAATGTAGGTGCGGCCGGCGGCGCCCGGCACGGTGCCACACAGGCGAAAACCCTCGACCAGGTCGGCGACAAAGGTGAGGTGATAGAACACCTGGCCGTCGCCGATCATCGGAAAGTTTCCGCGTGCCAGGCCGCGAAACATCTTCAAGAAGCGCAGGTCGCCGGGACCATAGATGCCAATCGGTCGCGCGATTACGACCTCAAGACCCGTCGTGCGACCGTAGTCGCGCACCAGCGTCTCGGCTTCGAGCTTGGTTGCCTGATAGACATCACCAGGATTGAACGGGGCTTCTTCGTTTGCCGGCGGGTTCGCGATGTGTCCGTGTACGCCCCCGGTGCTGCAGTGCACGACGCGGCGCGCGCCGGCCGCCCTGGCGGCTGCGAGGACGTTACGCGTGCCATCGACGTTGACGGCGCGATATGCCGCATCGGGCTGCCCGGCTTCTCGATAGGTCGCGGCAATGTGGTAGACCACCTCGATGCCTTCCGACGCGCGCCGCATGGACGCGGCGTTGGTCAGGTCGCCTTCCGCCGCGTGCACGCCGGCCGCCGCCTGCGGCGAGCGATCGAAGCGCGCGCGGCTCTTGGGCCGCACCAGCACGCGGACTTCATCGCCCTGTGCTGCCAGCAACATCGCCAGGCAGCCACCAGTGAATCCGGTGGCCCCGGTGACCAGCACCTTCACTGGCGCGCCAACTCCCCTGCCGAGACACCCAACCGCTTGTCGCCACCGAGGCGCTCGTAGGCTTGCGCGGTGCGACGAACGTACGACTCGCGGCTGTATTTGTCCTGCGCGACGATGCGGGCGGCCGCCGACAGGCGTTCGCGTTGATCGGGCTGTTCGATCAGCTCGAGCACGGCACGAGCGAACGTGTCGGCCTCGGGGGGCACCAGCTTCGCAATATCAGGGGTCAGCACCTGAGTGTGCGTCAGCAAATCAGTCGCGACAATCGGCTTGCCCGAACGCAGGTACGAATAGATCTTGAGCGGCGTGTTAGTGCCACGAATGCGCGGCGAGACCAGCAGGTCGGAGGCCTGCACGAATCCTGGAATCTCCTTCGCCGGCTGCTGTCCGGTGAAGATCATCACGGCCGACGCACCGCGCTCTTCTGCCTTCAACTTCGCCGCCGCCACCTGGGCCGGCTCGCCACCAACGACCAACACGCGAGCATCGGGACGTTGCGCCGCAATCAGCACTGCCGCGTCGATCAACAAGTCCAAGCCCTGATAGGCTTCGAACGTGCCGGTATAAAGCGCGAGGGGCGCCGCCGCGTCAATACCCCAGTCTTCTCGCACCTCAGCCGGTGTACGGCTCGGCGGGTCGTCCACGTCACCACCCATGACGTTCTCGATCAGCAGCGCGCGCTCCCCCACCCCCATCTCGGTCACCGTGTCCTGCAACTCCTGGCAAATCGTGATCACGACCTTCGACTTGTGCACCATCTGACCTTCGGCCCAGGTGAACAGCCGATGAAGCGCGCCCGACTGGCTGTACTTGAAGTTACTGAGCTGCTGCGGAAGGCTCGAGTGCATGTCGTACAGATGCGGAATGCCCAACCACCTGGCAAGCCACACCCCGACCAGTCCCATCTCTTCGTGTGAATGAATGGCGTCGTATTGGTCGGCGATCACTCGCCGGAGCACCGTGAACAGCATCAACCCATCGAGCACCAGCTTGGTCGGCGACGGACCGATGCGAACCTTCTCCACAAAAGGCGGGCGTAGTGAGCGGAAGATGCGGAGATTGGGGAGCTCGACGTTGCGGCCAATCGGGTAGGTCACCAGGTCGATGTGATGGCCGAGCTCACCGAGCGTCTTGATGCGATGGTATTCGCTGAAAGGAGTCCCGCGCGGCTCGAAAAACGGCTCGGGCGCGAGCATCAGGATGCGCACGAGTCATTATATCTAACTGAGCCTAATGCAGTTAGGGTAGAATGCCGGCTTCCCCTTGCTGAAGATTCTCCTCCGTCTCGCCGTGAGCGCAGCCTTGTTGTATTTCGTGCTGCGTTCGATCGATCTCGCCGCGCTCTGGCAGCGCGTCCAGGGGATGAACCTGGTCTGGATTCTGCTGGCGCTCATGTCGTTCACCTTCATGCAGTCCGTGTCGGTGTGGCGCTGGCATCGCTTGCTGCGCGCGCAACACATTGACGTGCCTTCGCGCACGCTGACGGAATCCATTTGGGTGAGCTTGTTCTTCAATAACTTCCTGCCGAGCAACATCGGGGGCGACGTTATCCGCATCGCCGACACCGCCACCGCGGCGGGGTCGAAAACGCTTGCCACCACCGTCGTGCTTGTCGATCGCGTGCTCGGCCTGAGCGCGTTGATTATCGTCGCCGCGGCCGGCGCGTTTGCCGCCTCGCTGGTCGGCATTCATGTGCCGGGGGCGCGCTGGCTATGGATGGTCGTAGCGGCCGGAGTGGTGTTGGCGATTCCTGTAATTCTGGTGCCGAAATTGACAGCGTACTTGCTGCTGCCACTGCGGATGTTGAAGCGGCCATGGGTTGACGAACGTGTCCAGCGCCTCGAAGATGCCATTTTTCGCTTTAGAGAAGCACCTTCTGCCTTGATCGGCGCCTTCGCTGGGGCGCTTGTCGTTCAGATCACGATTGTGGCCTTTTATTTGCTGACTGCTCAAGGTCTGTCGGTTCCGCTCCCGATCCTTTTGGGCGCCGTGCTCATTCCGGTCAGTCTGGCGGTCCAGATGGCTCCACTCTCGATTAATGGATTCGGCGTCCGCGAAGCCGTGTTCGCGTTCTTCTTTCGTCGGTTCGGGCTCCCAATTGATGCTGCCGTGGCACTCTCCCTCGTGTCCACGGGCCTGGTCATGGGCCTGTCGTTGGTCGGTGGATTCATGTTCCTGAGGCGGCGATCGGGCGTGGCGGGAACCGCAACCGGATCATGAGAGGAAATGCCGGGGTGTAACGCCGCGGGAAGTTGTGTCCGATATCTCAAGTTGAGGGAAGCCCGTAATGCCAAGACTCTACCCCTATAGAGGGCTAATCGCCCTTGTTGCAACAGTTTGCCTTGGCGCCTGCGAAGCCGCCAAAAGCGCAAACCCCACCGCGCCGTCCGTGGCCGGCCCTATTCCGGGCGTATCGATTACCGCGCCCAAACCTCTAGAGCCAGGCGCCGGCTCCACGCTGACGTTCGGTTCAGAGCCGCCGACCCTGCTGATCGAGAATGCGGGCTCGAGTGGCGTCCGTGCCTTATGGCTGCAACTCGAAGTCGGCACCGACGCCGGGTTTCAGCAGGTCGTGCACTCGGCAGATCGGCTCACGCCGGGCGACGGCGGCCGCACAACCTACCGGCTGCCCGAACCCCTCGGCGCCGGCTACACCTACTACTGGCGCTCGCGCGCTCAGGATGGCGCCAACACAGGCCCGTACTCATCGGTGTCGAGCTTTACGGTGGTGCCTGCGGTGGTGATCGATGCGCCGACGCCGACCGCGCCAAGCGGGACGTTGACCACCAACAAGCCTGACTTCCGCGTCACCAACGGCGCGGTCTCTGGAACCAGCGGGGTCGTCTATCGGTTTGAGGTGTCCACGGCCGCGAATTTCTCCAGCACCACCGCTCTCGTCACGGCCGCGCCCGGCAACGGCTCGACCACGATGACGCTGGGCGAGCTGCCGTACAACACCACCTACTACTGGCGGGCGTTCGCCACCGACGGCACGAAGCAGTCGAATTACTCGGCCACGCTCTCGTTCCGCACGCCGGCGCCGCCGCCACCACCCGCGCCACCCGCACCGACGCCGGGACCGAGCAACGGTGTTCCGCTCGGAAATGGAGGCCGCACGCCCGACCCGTCATCCGGCCGGTTGCCTCTTCCAAACATGGCGAGCGTGGTTCAGGCCGTCGCTCGTGCGAACCCCGGAGCACTCCAGAATTCCTGCCAGGACAACGGCGGCTCGTGGCAGTTCATGGACCTGGTGGTCGATACCCTGCGCACGTATGACACGCGCTGGGGCTACAACGGCAAGCGCGGCAACGTAAACGATCCGTCGAAGGACGTCGTGACGTATCACTACGGCCCGGGCGCCGACCAGGGC
>JANLWW010000117.1:0-4341 GCA_031364805.1 Acidobacteriota bacterium | reverse complement strand
AGCGTGTTGCCAACGCCGCGCAGGAACATGTCCTTGCCCTTGCTGCCGGTGTAGCCGACGGTCAGGTTGATCTCGCCGGGCAGTTCACGCGAGATGCTCACGCCGTACTGCATGTTGTATTCGTCGGGCCGCTCGTGGGTGTAGCCGCGGATCGACAGGAGGTTCCCGAGACCGATGCCGGTGAAGGGGTACTGCAATCCGTTGTTCGGCACATCGGCGGTCTGCGCACGACGCCGTTCGATGTAGTTCTCGATCGGCTGGATGCGGTCTTCGAACTGGCCGGGGCCGTAGAACAGGCCGAAGCCGCCGCGCACCACCGTCTTGCCATCGATCTGGTAAGCCGCCGACAGGCGGGGCGAGAAGTTGTTCTTGTCGGGGTTGTAGAAGTTGTCGACGTCGGTGGCGAACGCGTTGTCTTCCACGAAGAAGGGCTTGGCCAAGCCATTCTTTTCCTTCACCACTGAGTAGAAGTCGTAGCGCAGACCGAGTTCGAGGGTCAGCTTGTCGGTGGTGCGCCACGAATCCTGCGCGAACCCGATCAGGTAGTACTGCTGGGGCGAGAACACCGGCGAGTCCAGCGCCACCTGCACTGCGGCCGGGCGGTTGTCGATGAAGTCGTTGACGCTATTGTAGGTGATTTCCGTGCTGCCCAGGAACTGGAAGTCGCCGGCAATCTGGCGGTACTCGCCGCCGGCCTTGAAGGTGTGTCCGCCGCGAGTCATCGTCAACGCGTTGTTGAACGAGAGCGAGTTGGGCGTAAACACCGACCCGGTCGTCGAGGCCGCGCTCGAGGCGCGGATCAGCAGGCCGCTGCGGGCGATGCCGGTGGTGCCGCGGGCGTCGATCGAGGAGGAGGTCACGGTGCCCGAGAGCGACACGCCCGTGGGGTCGTAGCCGGTGTTGGCGCCGAAGGCGAGAGCGCTCGTGTGCGGCGCGTTGTAGCCGACCTTGAACTCGTTCACCACGCTCGACCCGAAGACCGACTGGAAGCTGACGACCGCGTTCTGCGGGTCCTGCTTGGCGCGCACCCGCCGCTCGGTGGCGGTGCGATCCGGCGTGTTGACGTCGCCGTTGCTGTAGAGATACCGCACGTAGGCCGATTGGGAGTTGGAGAACCGGTGATCGATGCGGAACGACGCGGCGTGCTCCTTCTGGTCGGCCGTGGTCGTGTTGTTCGCGAGCGCGAGTAGCGGGTTCGCCGTGGGCACCGTGCCGCGCGGGAAGCCGTTCAGGAGCGGCGCCACCAAGCGGGTGCGCTCGGGGCTCTGGCCCGCGCCGCTGCCAATGGGCTCGCCAGCCAGGACGCGGCGGCGCGCCTCGTCGCTCGGCACGGCCTCGGTGAACGAGAGGCCGATGTTCTGTCGCAGCCCTTCGTAGCTGGCGAAAAAGAACGTCTTGTTGGCATTGAGCGGGCCGCCAAACGAACCGCCGAACTGATCCAGGTCCAAGGGCTGCTTGACGTTGTCGTACTTGTTGGCGGCGTCCAGTGCGTCGTTGCGCTTGTACTCGAAGATTGACCCGCGGAAGGCGTTGCTGCCCGACTTGCTGACGACGGTGATGTTGCCGCCTGAGCCGAGGCCGCTCTCGGCCGGCGCCAGGCCCGAGTTGACGCGGAACTCGGCGACCGATTCCATCGACGTCTGCAGGCGGAACTGCGAGCCGGTAGCGTTGAGGTAGCCGGGGCTGGCGTCCCACACATAGGTGCCGTCCACGCCATCGTAGTTCAGGTAGTTCTGCTGGTTGGACTTGCCGTTGAAGCGAACCGACGCCCATCCGCCGTTACCATCGCTGGTCGCGCCGGTCGCGAGCGTCATCAGGTTCGCAAAGTTGCGGCCGTTGACGGGCAGGTTCTCGACTTCTTCAGGCGAGACGTTGACGCCAATCTTGGCCGACGACAGGTCCAGCACCGGCGCGTTGGCCGTGACGGTCACGTTCTCCGCGACCGAGGCAACGCCCAGTTCCAGCTCGACCCGTTCAATCTGGCCAACACCCAGCACGACTTCGCGGGTGCGGATGGCGAAGCCGGCCAGTTCGGTGGTCACCACGTAGCCGCCCGGTGCGAGATTGGTGACGGTGTAGCTGCCGTCGGCATCGGTAATGGCCGTGCGCACGGCGCCGGTAGCCTTGGCCGTGACGGTCACCGTCACGCCAGGCAAGGCCCCCTTGCTCTGGTCGATAATCTTGCCGCTGATGCGCGATTCGGTCTGCTGCGCAAGGGCGAGCGACGGCGCACCCGCGGTAAATAGGGCCAGCGCGATGAACGTGCACGCGCGGAATAACGACTGCATGGACAACCTCCTCAAACGGGGAAAACTCACAACCCTGAACGTACCGGGGAGGCTCCCTCGCTGGTGTGACGCGTACGTTAATTCCATGAAAACTGCAGTCGGGGCGATTCGGAAACGCCCGCGAAACATTCGGTGTAAGTGAAGCAGCAGCGAGGGTTACGAGGTCAGTTGGATGGTTCCGCGGATGCGGGCTGGGCGACGCGCACGCGTCAGCGAGGGCGGGCTGCGAGCAGGCCGTCGACCGAGGTTGCCGCCTCGGGCCTGCCGAGCAAATAGCCTTGCGCGAAGTCGCAGCCTTCGCGCTTCAAGAATTCCCACTGCGTTTCGGTCTCGACACCCTCGCCGACGATCGTCATGCCGAGGGCGTGTCCCATCGCAATGATGGCCCTGGCGATGACGCCGTGCTCATCGCCGCCCGCTTGCTCGAGAAAGCTCTTGTCAATCTTCATCGCGTCAATCGGCAGCCGTTCCAGGCGGCTCAGCGCCGAATACCCAGTGCCGAAATCATCGAGCGTCAGCGTGATGCCGCGCGAACGCAGCGCGTCGAGCGACGACACCGCGGTCGGCGAGGCCCGCATCGCTGCCCGTTCGGTCAACTCAAAGTCGAGTCGCCGTGGATCGAACTGGCATTCGTCGAGCAGCCGATCGGCCATCGCGACGAGCCCGCCCTCCACGACCTGGACGGCCGAGATGTTGACGGCAAGCCGAAGATCGGTGCGGCCAATCGTCGCGTCCCATTCGCGCATCTGCTGCAGCGCGCGGCGCAGGACAAATTCGGTCAGCGGCACGATCAAGCCCGATTCTTCCGCGAGGTCGACGATGTCGGCGGCCGGCACCGCGTGGCCTTCGTGAGTCCACCGCACCAGCGCTTCGACGCTGCCGACCCGGCCGGTCGCGATGTGCACGACCGGCTGGTAATGCACCTCGAGCCGTCCCGACTCGAGGGCCTGGCGCAGCGCCCCAAGCCCGGGGGTCGCCGAGCGCCACTCCTGCATGTCGGCGTGGTAGCGCTGCCAGCAGTTGCGCACTTCCTTGGCGTGATACTGCGCGGTGTCGGCTGCCCGCAGCAGCGCGTCCTTGGTCTGGCCGTGTTGCGGATAGATCGCCACGCCGATGCTGCACGAAACGACGACTTCGCGGCCGTCAATCGACAGTGGCGCGCCGCAACTGCCAAGCAGCACCCGGGCGACGGCGTCGGCGTCATCTGTGTGCTGGACATCGGGAATGACGACGGCGAACTCGTCGCCGCTCAGGCGGGCAACCAGATCAGACTTGCGCACAGCGCCGCGCATACGCTGGCTGATACCGCACAGCACGAGATCGCCAAACCGATGTCCGTGCGTGTCGTTGATCTCCTTGAATCGATCGAGATCGATGAACAGGACCGCGACCGATTGCCCCGGTCCAGCCGCCGACAACGCGGCCGCCAGCCGCTGTTCGAACAGGGCGCGGTTAGGTAGGCCGGTGAGCATGTCGTGCAGCGCCATCTGCTGCAGTTCGGCGTGCCGCCGTTCGGTCAGGGCGCGAATCAGGTCGAGGCCGGTGCCGAGGCCCGCATAGACGCTGTTGCGGGTGACGATGAAGCCGTCGAACACGTAGCGGCTCTGTTCCGCGAGTAGCCGGCTGCCCAACTCGTCGATATTCGTCGCCTCGTCGAGAACCAGCGGATCGGCCTCCATCAGCAGGCTGACCGGCTTTTTCAGGATCAGTTCGCGTCCGAATCGGCTGGCGAGCCGTTCGAGAAACTTGAAGCGGTTGATCAGCCCGATCGGCCGCGCTTGTTCGTCAACGATCGCCACCGCAAACAGGCTGGCATTGCCCTCGAACGCATCCCGCGCACGCTCGCACGAGGCATCGGCCGGGAGGGGGCTGACATGGGGTGCGAGGTCGCCGGCGCGGGTCGGTGGGCCGCCCTGGCCGGCGTTGTCACTCAGCATGGGTGCGGGGCGCGGGCAGGCGCTGAAAACTCACGTCGAGAGTATCGTCCGCAGGCCGCGCGCCAATAGCGTGGCGGCCCTGAATTTACCTCGGCCGCAGTGACATTTCGTTTACA
>JANLWW010000109.1:0-2048 GCA_031364805.1 Acidobacteriota bacterium | reverse complement strand
GCATCGTCTTGGGTGTGGCGGTGCACGCAATGTAGCCGCGCTTGTTGCTGTGATAGGTCAGGTGCGGATTGTCGGCGTGCAGCCGCTCCCAATTTGCCTGAACCTCTGAGCCGTCGCCGCCAGAGGTCACGGAACTGTTGGTGAACTCGACGCCGACGGTGGCCGACTTGGCACTGGCGTAATCCATCTTCAGGTCGGCGCACCAATGCGTGTGCACATCGCCCGACAGGGCGATCGGGTTCGGCGTCTTCGCGTCGGCCAACCGCTGGTACAGCCGCTGCCGGGCGGCCGTGTAGCCATCCCACTTATCCATCGAGAATGGCGCGTCGGGATTGGTTCCTGAGTTGTTGCGGGCAAACGTCGGAACCTGCTGGCCAAGGACGGTCCAGGTGCCAGTGGACGAGGCGAGATTCTTGAATAGCCACTCTTCCTGCACGCCGCCGAGAATCGTGCGGGCCGGGTCGTTGGCCGTCTTAAGGCAATCGCCCTGCGTGGTCGCGGCGCATGCCTGCTTTGAGCGGTACTGGCGGGTGTCGAGCACGTTCAGGTCGAGCAGGTTGCCGAAACGTAACCGCCGGTAGAGCGGCAGGTTTGGACCGGTCGGCATCGCCGAGGCGCGCAGTGGCATCGATTCGAAGTACGCCTGGTAGGCCGCCGCGCGGCGGAGCAGGAAGACCTCCGGCGGCGTGTCGCGCTCGTCGCGGTTGCCGGCGTAGTCGTTATCCACTTCGTGATCGTCCCAGGTGACGATCATCGGCGCCGAGTGATGCGCCGCCATCAGGTCGGGATCCGACTTGTACTGCGCGTAGCGATTGCGATAATCGACGACCGTATAGATTTCCTGGCCGAGATGCCGGCGCACGTTGTTCGGGTTGCGTCCGGTGTCGCCGCGGCCCTCGTAAATGTAGTCGCCAGTGTGGAAGATGAAGTCGAAGGCTTCGTCGGCGACGCGCCGGTAGGCAGTGAAGAAACCGGTTTCGTATTGACCGCAGCCGCAGACGCCGAAGCGCAGGCGGTCCACGACGGCACCCGGCGCAGGAGCGGTCTTGGTGCGGCCAGTCTGGCTGACTTCACCGCCGCACCGGAATCGATACCAGTACTCACGCGCCGGGGACAGGCCGCCGGCTTCCACGTGCACGCTGTGGCCGAGCTCCGGTCGCGCGATCACGGTGCCGTTGCGCACGATCGACCGGAACGATTGATCCGTGGCGACCTCCCAGCTGACTTCGACGTTGGCGGTCGGCATGCCGCCGCCGGTGAGAGGCTCCGGCGCAAGCCGCGTCCACAGCGCAACGCTGTCGGCCCACGGGTCGCCAGACGCCACTCCGAGCGAGAACGGATAGGTCCGGAACGCCGGCTGTGCCCACGCCACCCGCGCCACGATCGGCTGCGCGATCGCCGCGACGCCGAGTTTCCACGCGATGTTCAGCAACTCGCGACGGGAGAGCCGGCTGAGCGCGCGATCGTAGAAGCGAATCGTGTCGTTGGTGGCCATGAGTTAGAAGTTCACCTTGAAGCGGATAGTAGCCAGCGGGTGTGACCGCACCGTAACGGCGTCGTTACCTCAGTGATCCCTTGCTACCGCCAGTCCTGGGAATCAAGCAGCCGGAACACTCGCGCCTCGATTTCAGCGGCAATCTCCCGGACCCGCGCTTCTGATTGCCCCTCGGGATCCGCCAGCGGCCAGTCTTCTCGCTCGGCGCCTGGCACCACGGGACACTCGTCACCACAGCCCATGGTGATCAGCCACTGCGCCTGCTCCGCCAGGGCGGCGGTCAACCGCTGCGGACGTTGATCCGACAGGTCGGCTCGCCGCTCACGCATCAGTGTAACCACTTCGGGATGCACGCGATCCGCGGGCTTCGTACCGGCCGAGATCGCGCGAGCTTTGGTGGGATTGGCGTGCAGGTTGAACAAGACGGCAGCAATCTGGGAGCGACCCGCATTGTGGACGCAGGCGAACAGGACCGTAATCACGACCTGTCCGCCGAAGCGCGGAGCGCGAAGGTGGGCGCCTTGCGGGCGACGTGCAGCCGGCGTTCGTCGCT
>JANLWW010000091.1:0-3115 GCA_031364805.1 Acidobacteriota bacterium | reverse complement strand
GCCTGCAGGTGGACGACGTGTCGCAGGCACGACGCGTGAGCGAGAAGTTCTTCAGAGAAACGCTGCTGCCCAATGATTACGTTGCGATCATCCGGTCGGGCTCGACCTCGGGCTTCTTCCTCACTAGCGACCGCACGCTCGCGCTCAACCTGATCCCACAGGCCACGGGCCGCCGGGAACGCAACCTGGGTCTCGAACAGCCGGGGGCGGCGGCCACCGGCACGCCAACGCCGGCGGCCAGCCTGGCGGAACTCGATTCGGCGATCGAAACGTTCGGCGTCGGCGAGAACGGTCGCGAAAGTTATCGGGTGCTGTTGAATGTGGTGGAACAACTGCGCCGCATCCCGGCCAGGCGCAAAGCGGTGTTGTGGTTCAGCCGCGGCGGTGGTTTGCCGCCAGGTTTCTTCGACGCGGTGGAAATGGGACGTCTCACCGGGCGTGACGACCAGGTGTTCTCGCAGTTGATTGATGCGGCGCGGGCCGCGAACGTCGCCATCTATACCGTCGATCCGCGGGGGCTCCAGACTGCAGCTGCTGAAGTCAGCCGCGACGCCGAGCCGTTTGAAACCGGTGTGCTGCGCGACCTCGCGGCGGCCACGGGGGGCCGCGCGCTGCTTGGCAACGACTCGACTGGCGCGCTGGCCCGGGTGGCGGCAGAGAACCGCGCCTACTATCTGATTGGGTATGCACCGTCGCCCTCGACCGACAAGACCCGCGCCCGCAAGTTGTCGGTGCGAACACGCAAGCCGGGAGTGTCGCTTCTGCACCGGCGTGTGTATTTGCCTTCGACCGGAACCCAGGTTGCCGCGCTCAGCCTGGTCGAGTCGGCCCTGCCCGTGACCGGTGTGCCTATTGCTCTCGCACCTGCTGCGGTTGCGGGTGAGGGGAATCGCCGCGGTCTAATCGTGCCCTTCGAAATTGGCGCCGAGCTGAAAGATGGCACGACGGTCAATTACACCGTCGTTGCCCTCGATCCGGCCGGCAAGATTGCCGCGCGGGCGACCGGCGTCGTGCAGGCGAAGGGTGGTCGCGCGATTGGCGAGGCACGGCTCGCCGTTGATGCACAGACCTACCAGGTGCGCGTCGCGGCCACCGTGAAAGACGAGGCGGCGCGTGAGGGCCTGGCGTTCGCCACCGTCAACGTCCCGGCGGGGAAGTCGAAGGTCGCCGAGTGCTCGGGGTTCGTGTTCGAGCAGCCGGGAGAGCGTCCGGGACTGCGCCAGTTCACCCGCGGTGCGCCCATGACCATTTCGACCATGATCTCGGCCGAGAAACTCAACGAACGCGCCATCATTTTTGGCATTGCCGCAGCGGGTGGACCGGTTGAACGAACCTGGCCCGTACAGTTGGGCCGGCCTCTCGCGAACGGCCTGTGGCGGGTGGCGCTCAGCCTGAAACCGCCGCTGCCCGGCGGCCACCTCGAAGTTCGCGTCATGGACGATGGGTTTTTGATACACGAGAGCTGCCGGACCGAGTTCGTGTTGAAGTAACTGGCCCGCCCGTTTGCTGAACTTTGAGGGCCTTGCGGTCAGCAGGAAAAGCCGACGGTTCGCGTCAGGACGCGATGCGATTGCGGCCGTCAGCCTTGGCCCGGTACCGGGCTTGGTCGGCCGCCTTGATCAGTTCGGTTTCCGCCATCCCCAGCGAGACGAACATTGTCGCCACGCCGATGCTAATGGTGACCAGGGGATTGGTCGGAGATGTGCGGTGCGGAATCGCCAGCACGTTGACCACGGTCATCGCCTGCTGTGCAATGTTCAGCGTGCCAGCCTCGTCGGTACCCACCAGGACAATTGCGAACTCGTCGTCGCCGAAGCGCGTCAGCAGGTCGGTCGGCCGGCGAATCGTGGTGCCCAGGACATCGGCAATGGCCGTGAGGCATTCGTCGCCGGCATGATGTCCGTAGGTGTCGTTGAACAGCCTGAAGTGATCGATGTCGATCAGGATCAGGGACACTTCCGTTTTGAAGCGAATCGCCCGCCGCCACTCGCCGGCGAGAAACTCGTTGAACTGGCGACGGTTGCCGATTGCGGTGAGGGGATCGGAGTTGGCGAGGTGCTGCAACTCTTGGTTGGCTTTCCTCAGTTCTTCAGTCGTGTCGGCCACCATTTTCGCCAGCTGACGTTCGTGAGTGCCGAGCCGATGCACGCTTGCCTTCCACCCGGCGAGCAGCACGATCACCGCGGCCACCACAGACAACGCGTAGAGGGTGGTCTGGTCGATGTCTGGCATGAAAGCCAAGCCAGCATACTGAATGCGCCGAACCGCTGCAATCAGGCGGGTTGGTCCGCAGCGCTCTCACCTACGCCTGGACGTTCATCGTCCAGATGCGCCACGCGCCATCCCGGTTGCTGTGGTACGCGATGCGGCGGCCATCGGGTGCCCAGGAGAACTCTTCGGCCGCCGGGTCATCAAGGATGCGTCGCATCCGCCGCGTCTGCACGTCGAGGATCCAGACACCGTCCTTGAAGACCTGGAAGACCACGCGACGCCCATCGGGAGAGACCGCCGGCGTCCGGACAAGGCGACCGCGCCGCGGCGTGTCGATCACGATGTCGGCGCGCCCATCCAGGTGGCTGATGACGAGTTGATAGTCGTGACTGTAGCAGAGCGATCCACCGTCGGGGAACCACGACGCTCCCCACACTTGACCCGTACGGAACGACGTGTGCCGCTGTACGGCGCCCGTTGACAGATCTCGCAGCCACAAGTTCCAGACCTGGGGCCGCGCGGTCTCGCCGCGAACGAAAGCGAGCCACCTCCGGTTCGGCGACCAACTTGGTACGGCGGCGTAGCCGCTACCGCTCACGCGCTGCGGGTTGGAACCATCGCGGCCCGACACGTAGACGCCCCGCACGCCATCACGATCCGAATCGAACGCGAGCAGCCGGCCATCGGGCGACACCTGCGGGTGATAGTTCCGCGCGCGCTCGGCGAGCAGCGCGGTGACGTGAGACACCTGCCCGCTTTCGTCGAGGCTCGCCACGTGCAAGCGTCCGGCGTCGGCGTGACCCGCGTGGAAGAACAACTCCCGCCCATTCGTGGCAAACGCCGGGGAGAATGCGCCGTCGGCAACCGGTAGCGCTAACGGGCGCGCGGGGAGTGCGTCAGCGGC
>JANLWW010000081.1:0-14513 GCA_031364805.1 Acidobacteriota bacterium | reverse complement strand
ACCCTTCAGAAAACTCACATGCGCCAAGAGGCAACACGTGTGACGCTCTCGACCACACCCGTTTCCGCATTTGCTCCAACGACCATTCAATGCGGAAAGCGGACCTGCTCTGTGCGAGTGGAGGTCTCGAGCCAGTTCTTTGACGTCACATCGGGAAACATCGTGAGGATCCATGTCAAGTCCGACGGCATTCCGTTCCCGTTAACGGGGTTCGATGTCGACGGGGGTATCAACCGACCCGTCGCAACTCTGACCACGGCTGCACACCTCAAGACCGGTCTCAGCCCTGGCTCCCATTCGGTGACCGTCGAGTTCGATATGCGATCACCGGGCGGCACAGCCGAGGCCGGGATACGCACCCTGATGATCCAGGTATTTACTCCGTAGTAATAACTTTGGGCGCCCGAGTGAAACCCCTCGCCGACTCAGAGCTGTGGGGAAGAGTGGACCAGACCGGGATCGCACTAACTAGCGGACGCGAAGCGTCCGCTGTATGAGCCCGAGGCCCGGGATGGGCGCCAACGACCGAACGAATGTGAGGGAGGTGGTGGACCAGACCGGGATCGAACCGATGACATTGGTGCCGTGAATTCGTGTCCCTAGCGAGCAGAGCGAGCGACCCCCACGAGCGGCGGCTTGTCCGCCGTAGCCTTGGCGGAGGTGGAAGCCGCGAGCCCTACGAAGGCGCGTAGCGCCGAGCCCCACGCCGAGCGCACCGAGGCGCCTGGTTTCAAGGCGTCGCAGGCGCAGGCGTCGCCTGATTGAGCCAGGCCTCCCACGCGGCAACGCTGAACGGCCGGCCGAGGAAGTCGCGGACCAGGTCGGCCGCGGGCTTGGCGCCGCCTTGCG
The DNA here is from genome assembly GCA_031364805.1 of Acidobacteriota bacterium. Taxonomy (GTDB): domain Bacteria; phylum Acidobacteriota; class Vicinamibacteria; order Vicinamibacterales; family UBA2999; genus 12-FULL-67-14b. Next base: position 13,664 of record JANLWW010000081.1, on the reverse strand, counting down.
CGAGGATGGAGTCTCGAAAGCGCCGTGCCGGGCCGGGCGCCAGCAGGTTGCGCGCGTCGAAGCCGCTGAATAGGTCCTTCGCAATTACCAGCGACCACATGTAGGTGTAATACGAGGCGGTGTACTGGGGATTTGAAAGCTGCGTGAACGTCCCAGGAAAGTGCGTGCCCTCCGGATATGCCGTGGGCAGGTACTGGGTCATCAGGTCCTTGTAGATGGCCATGGCGTCCGCGCTTTTCGGGTCGCGATCGTGCAGCGACAACGACAACTTCGCAAACACCATCTGCTGTCGGATGTCGTAGCCGCGGCCAAGTTCGTTGGCACGCCGCATTTGATGCACCAGCGCGGCCGGGATCGGTGCGTTGGTCTGATAGTGCGTGGCAAATGTCGCCAGGGTCGCTGGATCCGAAACCCACTCTTCCAACATCTGTGATGGCGCTTCGACGAAGTCGCGCTCGGCCACCTCCGTAAGTCCAATAAAGCGCTGCTGCCGTCCCGATGACAGCGCATGCACCAGGTGCCCAAACTCGTGGAAGAACGTCGTCACCTGGTCGTAGGTCATCAGGCCGGGATCGCCTGGCTGGCCACCGGGAAAACGGCAGATCAACGCCACTTCCGGAATCTGGCGATCGCGAATGCCGGCTCGTGCCGTGGCGGCCGCGGCGCCGCCGCCGCCCTTGCCGGTGCGGGGATGCATGTCAAGGTAGATGCGGCCAATCAGCTTGCCGCTTTCAAAGACCTCATACGGTTCGACCGACGCGTGCCACACCGGCAGGCCTGGCGCCGGACGGAACTCGAGGCCGAACAGCCGGCTGCTGACCGCAAAGACGCCTGCGCGCACACGATCGTAGGCAAAGTAAGGGCGCATGGACTGCGAATCGAAGTTGAAGCTCGATTGGCGCACCAGCTCGGTGTAGTAGCGGCGCTCCCAGGCGTTGACAGTGGTTGCGCCAGGCTGATCCTGACGTTTGCGGCCGAGGATCAACTGGTAGTCGGCGTCGGCCTTCGCCGCCGATGCCGCCACCACGCGGTCGATGAATGCCGAGGCGTTTTGCGGCGTCGCGGCCATGCGTCCCGACAGGTCGAAGGCCGCCCAGTCCTTGAAGCCCAGGGTGCGCGCGAGTTCCGACCTCGTCTCGACCATCTGCGTCAGCACGCCGAGGTTCGCCGGGTGGGCAACGTTCTGCGATTCCAGCAGCATGCGGCGGCGCAGTTCGTCACTCCTGGCGTAGAGCATCACCGGCTGCAAGTCGGACGCGCTGGTCGTGAGTGCGATGGTGCCATCGGATCGCGGCTGGTGAGCGGCAATGAAGTCGGGGGGCAGGCCCGCGAGTTCTGACGCGTTCGCGACCGTCAGCGTGCGCGCGCCATCACGAACGTTGCGATCGAACTCTTGCCTGAGCCGTCCCAGCAGGTCGCGCAGCTGGTTGATCTTGGCGCGGGTGGCGGCATCTTTATCGACGCCCTCCCGGCGATAGTCGTCAAGTGTCAGCGTCAGGTAGCGGGCGAGATCCGCGCCAGCGCCCTTGGCAGGTATGCCCGCGAGCACGGCATAAGCTTGTGGATTCAAGGCCAGCTCGGTTTCGACACCATCGACCGCCTGCGCGAGTGTCTCTGCAACGGTGCGCATGGCCGCATCAGGGTGCAGCTGACGCACGACCAATAGCAGGTCGTTGGCAGCGGTGAGGTGCACCTGGATGTTGTCGTAGGTCCGCAGCGTCTGTTCGGCGGTCCGGCGTCCTCTCGCCGAGGTCAATTGCGCGAGGGTACCGCGTGCGGCGGCAAGGTGGCCATTCACGATGCGCGTCAGCGCATCCGCGTCGGTCACGCCAGCATAGAACGGGGCCTGGCTACCTGGATCGCCGGCCGCCTGCGCCTGTGCGTCGGGGTGGCCGGTGGCCGCCAGGCCGGCCAAGAGGACGACAACGCACGTGAAGCGGGTCATGACCATAGGCGCGCCCATTACTCGAAGCTCAGCTCGGTCCGGCAACCTGGGACGGGTTGCTCGTTGGCGAGAAGAATCAGTTCGACATCACCGTTGAAGGTTGATGGCGGTATGCCGGACTCCAGGCGCCAGAGGCCAGTGGCGACTTTCTGCGGACGTCCCAGTGGCAATTCTGCTTCTGGCGCGCCGGGCCGTCGGGCCACGAGTGCGAGGGTGGTGTTCGCCAGGTCGCGTGCCGACAGCACGATCGCCGCCATCACCGGCAGGTTGGCTCGGAACTGTCGGGTCACGTTCGGTCGTTGGGTGCCGCCCTCCGGCTGCAACAACATGAAGCCGCCGCAGGCCGGCGCTGCGGAGTTGGGCTCGAGCATCAACACGTTGGCGAGTGCGACGGCAGTGCCACGGCCGTCGATGGCGGCCTCGAGCCGCAGCTGATAACGTCCCGGGGCCAGTTTCTGACGAACCATGCCCTTCGCGGCACCGTCCGACACGCGCACGGTACCGGTCATGCGGCCCGATTGCACGCCGCGTCCGTCGATCGCCACGATCGTGTATTTCACCGTGGGGTGGCCCGGCAGGTTGCCGCCCACTTCGAACGGCACGGCCAGCGAGGCGCCACCCGCGGGGTCGGGAAACACCACCGGAGCCATCGTGATGGCGAACTCCGACACCGGCAAGGGCGACGCAATTGGCGTCCGGTTGGTAACCGCCGCCACCGTCGTGGCCGCTGATGGCGAGTAGGCGCGCCGATGGAGCAGCAGCGTTCCTGGGGCGCGGGTCTTGACCTCGATCTGCCTGGCGCGGGTCTTCGAGCCGGCATCGGATGGCTCGTAGCCGATCAAGTAATAGAAACGGTTCTCGCGCGAAAGGCGACTGAACGCACCCGGCATCTCGTTGCTGCTGATGACGGCGCGGCCGCCGGTTGCGGTGGCCAGGTCGCGCAGCGTGTCAACACCGGCGTCGCCGGTCACCGGCACGGGCTTCTCGCCGATCGACGGATCGCTGGAGCCCTGCAGCCCGCGCGGGTCGACGGTGTAGACCGCCACGTTGCCCTCGCGCGCCGCGGCGAGCAGCCTGCGCATGGTCTCGAAGCTGCGCGAGTTGCTGTCGGCTGCGAATGCTTCCAGGTCGAACGCGATGCCCTGGCTGAACAGCAGCACCGCCTTGCGGCGCGCGGGAATCGGCGCCAGGTACTCGACCACGCGCTGCAGCATGACCAGGCTGTGCTCGGCCTGAATCCGAGCGGCCGGCGAACTGTCGAACAGGCCCAGGGCGCTGAAGTCCGGCATCTGCCCGGCGTTGGCGCCAGGAACCGGCAGCGCGTCGCCGGTGCCGCCGGTCAGGCTGCTCACGTCGTTGATGTCGCGACGCCCCATCGCTTCCGCGATCCGCGGTCGTACCAGCTCGCGGTCGGTAGTGAGCAGCAACGGTGAGTTTGCGCCGGTGCGCATCACGCCGATGTAGTCGCCCGAGCGCACTTGCTCGTCGACGAACTTGCGCGCGGCACTCTGCACCAGTGCGGAGTGCTTCGCGTCGATGTTCATGTCGTCGAGCACGAGCGCGAACACGGCACCAGGTTCGGCGCGATTGCTGAATACGCCCGGCGGATCGACCGCGTCGGCGACCACGGTCTCGAGGTCCACGATCTGGAACTGCTTGATCTCCTGCGGCTTGCCGTCTTCGAACACCAGGAAGTCGTCGCGTTTCAGGTCGTGATTCAGGTTGCCGTCGGCCCGCGTGGCCACCACGTCGACCAGGACCAACGCCGTGCCGGCGCGGAACTGTCGCGTTGAGACCGGCTCGATCGCGGCCACTGCCACGATCGCGGCGACGGTCAGTCCGCCAAGGATGCGCATAGCCGCATTGTAGACAGTTCCGCTCGCGTCGGGGCTACGGCGAGCCCAGCACCGATGTGACGAACGCCTTGTCTTCGAGGACTTTCGCAAACGCAGGCGTCCGCGATGACTGGCCATCCCACAGGGTCTTGAACTGCGCCGGCAGCGTGAGTTGCTTCGCGCGCGTGAATGCGGCCATGGCTGGCTCGCGCTGGCCGGCAAGATAGGCGATAAAGCCCGCCCGCACGTGGGTCGCCGCATCGAGCGGCTGATAGCCGGCCAGTTTTTGTGCCGACGTGAGCGCCTTCGAGAAATCGCTTACGCTGAGGGCGCGATTCACGGCGCCGCCGTGGTTGATGGTCATTTGCAGGTTCATCAGACGGCGCAGTTCGCCCATCGGATCCTGGTGATCGTCCACGTTCACGAACACATACCGATCGTTGTTGGTGTTACGGCCGCCGGCCTTTCGCACCACGAGAATCGACGCCGACTGCCGGCCGCGGCTGTCGCCACCGGCGTCGTCGCCGGCCTTCAATGCGGCGTAAAGCTTTTCTGCGAGCTCGTCATTGGTCTGATCGAACGCGCGCCCCATGGCCTCGACGACATGCTGACCGACCAGAATGTTGCCCTGTGCCGACCAGGTCTTGCCCTTGACATGGCCACGCCACGCATTCGCGGCGTCGCCGGTGAACACCGCGATGTTGCCCTTGGCATCGACGATCGCGAGCTGGCGGCCGTCCTTGCCGGGGAACGTGTCCTCGGCGAACAGCTTGTCCATGACCTGCTGAGCGGTGAGTCCCTGGCGCAGCAACTCCAGCGCGCGTGGCCCGTAGCCCACGTTCACGCCGGCCTGCGTCGCGACGGCGCCAACACCAGCATCGGCCCATGGCACCACCGCGCCGACGGCGAAGTAGCGCGAGGCCACCGCGATGCCGAGATCGCCCGTGACCGGATCAATGCCGACGATCGAGAAGGTGGCATGCGCAGGAAGTGCCGGCACCAGCAAGAGGGCGAGAACGAGGATGATCTTCTTCATGTTCAGTGTCCGTGTGTCAGTGGCATGCCAAGTTTGCTGACCGTGTCGCCTTCGAAGTCGAATTCGATCAGCACCACCGGTTCCTTGCCGACGACCCAACCGTCGTGACCCGGGTCAATCGCGATGATTTGCGGCGCCTTGTACTCGACAATGCAACCGTCGGCGTATTCGATGTGGATTTCGCCGTGGGCGAGAAAGCCGACATGGGCGTGCATGCACAGCTTGGTGCCGACGACCGGCTGCATATCCTTCGCCCAGTGAAACCCGGGCGGGTAAATCATCCGCTTGACGCGCGCGGCGCCGGCGCGGCCAACCTCGAGCTGCACGTGGCCGACATCCCGGCGCGTAGCGCCCTTCACCGGGGCGAACAGCGGGTTGACCGTCGCCTTGCGCGGCGCCTTCTTCGTGGCCGGCTTCCGAGGCGCCTTGCCCGCTGCTCGTGTCTTCGCCTTCTTGGTCGTCTTTGCCATGGGCCCCTCGTGAAGTTGGTCGGAGTGTCGATGCTAACAGAAGGCCGGGACGTGACCGTCAGCGCATTCGAGTCGTGCACTATACTCCGGGGACCAGCCGGGTTGTGAAACTCCGTCGGTGAAGGACCCGTGAGCCATATACTTGCCCTCGGTCGCACCTGAAAGATGGCTACTGACTCGCGCCTCGCCCGCACTGCCCTGGTCGCGGTCGTGGTGTGCGGATTGGTCGCGGCGGCCCGGTCGAGGGTGGAGACGTCGTTCCGTCCCACGACGTCACCAACGGCGGAACTGAAATTCCACCCTCCAGACATTTCGGCCACGCGCGCGATGCTGGACAGCTACTGCATCACGTGCCACAACCAGCGGCTCAAGACCGCCGGGCTTGCGCTCGATGCCGTTGACGCGACGACACCGCACACCAATCCCGAGATCTGGGAGAAGGTCATCACCAGGCTGCGAGCGGGATCAATGCCGCCGGTGGGGCGACCGCGGCCCGATGCGGCGACGTATCAAGCGGTGGCCAACGCACTGGAAACGGCAATCGATCGCGCCTGGATCGCCAGTCCCACTCCAGGCCGCGTCAACGCCGTGCATCGTCTCAATCGCACGCAGTACAGCAACGCCGTGCGCGATCTGTTGGCCCTCGACCCGCGCGCCTTCGAGGTCAAGTCACTGTTGCCGGGCGACGAGACGGCGGACGGAAGCTTTGACAACTTCGCCGAGGTGCTCACGATCTCGACGACGCACCTTGAGCGCTATCTGTCGGCGGCGCGCCAGATCACGCGGCTGGCGACCGGGTTGCCCCGCACGCGGCCAGCGCTCGACGAGTTCGAGATTCCCTTGCACGTGGTGCAGGAGGATCGCCAGGACGAGGATCTGCCGTTCGGCTCGCGGGGCGGCATCGCGATTCACTACGAGTTCCCGGTCGATGGCGAATACCTGATCAAGGTGCGGCTGCGCCGGCAGTATCAGGACTACCTGATGGGCATGGGCTGGCCGCAACAACTCGATGTCCGGCTCGACGGCAAGTTGCTGAAACGGTTCACCGTGGGTGGCAAGGCTCCCGGCACGCCGGCCGCGTCCAGCTACGCCGGTGACGGTGAGCCGGGTTTCGCGGGCGCGCCGGAATGGGAAACCTACATGCAGCTGACCGGCGACGCCGGCCTCGAAGTGCGGGCGCCCGTGTCGGCTGGTCCGCGCGTCGTGGGCGTATCGTTCGTGCGGGAGCTGTGGGAGCCGGAAGGCCTGCCGCAGCCGCTTCAGCGCGGCCGGGTGCTGACCAACGACGAAATCTACATGGGATACGCCGCCGTCGGTGCCGTGCAGATCGGCGGACCCTTCGGCGTCACCAACTCGGCCACCAACACGCCGAGCCGGCGCGCAATCTTTGTCTGCAACGCGGATGCACCTCAAGGTACGTCCCGACAACCGGACGAAACATGCGCGCCGAAGATCCTGTCACGACTGGCGCGACTGGCCTACCGGCGGCCGGTGACCACAGGCGATCTGACGACACTGCTCGGGTTCTTCGCGAGCGGCCGCAGAGAAGGCGGAAGTTTCGAGGCCGGGATCCAGTTTGCGCTCGAGCGGATGCTGGTCGACCCGGACTTCCTGTTGCGGGTTCAGAAAGATCCGCCGGCCGGAGCGTCCGGTAGACGCCCGGCGGCGCATCGCCTGAGCGACCTCGAGCTGGCGTCACGATTGTCGTTCTTCCTCTGGAGCAGCATCCCCGACGAGCGCCTGCTGGATCTGGCCGAACGCGGCGAGCTGTCCAGGCCGGCGGTTCTCGAACAACAGGTGCGGCGCATGCTGGCCGACCCGCGCGCTATCTCGGCCCTGGTGGACGACTTTGCTGCCCAGTGGCTCAACCTGCGGCGGGTCGCCGAGGTCGTAGTTCACCCTGACTTCTATCCGGATTTCGACGACAACCTGCTCGACGCGTTCAAGCAGGAAACCGAGCTCTTCATCGCCAGCACGCTGCGCGACGATCGCAGCGTCTCCGACCTGCTGCGCGCCGACTACACGTTCGTCAACGAGCGGCTGGCGCGCCACTACGGCATTCCCGGCATTTACGGCACCCGTTTCCGTCGCGTGACGCTGCCCAACCCCGATCAGCGCGGCGGCCTGCTGGCGCACGGCGCGCTGCTGGCGACCACGTCATATCCGGACCGCACCTCGCCCGTGCTGCGCGGCAAGTGGCTGCTCGACAACATCTTCGGCGTTTACGTGCCGCCGCCCCCCGCCAACGTCGACACCACGCTTCCGGAGATCAAGCCCGGCACGCTACCGCCCACCATTCGCGAGCGGCTGGCGCAACATCGCACCAATCCGGTCTGCGCCAGTTGCCACTCGGTGATCGATCCACCCGGCTTTGCGCTCGAGCACTTCGACGCGATCGGCGGATGGCGCAACACCGACGAGTCGGGTCGGCCCGTGGATGCTACCGGCACGACCGTCAGCGGTGCGCCAGTCGATGGGCTGGCGGGCCTGCGCGCGATCCTGCTGCAGCGGCCCGATCAGTTTCCGACCACTGTGACCGAAAAACTCCTGGCCTACGCCCTGGGCCGCCGGCTCGACTACTACGATCGTCCGGCCGTTCGCCAGATCGTGCACGCCGCGGCCGCCAGCGACTTCCGCTGGTCGTCGCTGATTCTTGGAATCGTCAACAGTCCGACATTCTTGATGCGGGGATCCTCATGACCTTCCTGACCAGCAAGCCCCTGGCGCGGCGAACCGTGCTGCGCGGATTGGGCGCGACGCTGGCGCTGCCGTTGCTGGATGCCATGACCCCGGCCTTAGCCAGTGCCGCGGCGAAACCCGTTCACCGCTTCCAGACCTTCTACGTCCCGAACGGGATGGCGATGGAGTACTGGTTGCCGAAGGCCGAGGGTGCCGCCTTCGAGCTGACGCCGATTCTGGAGCCGCTGGCGCCGTATCGGGATCAGATGCTGGTGTTGTCTGGCCTCAAGGCCAACTGGAACTACATCCACGCCGGCGCCTCTGGATCGTTTCTCACCGGCACCGCCCGCGGCGGGCGCAACGAAGTCGAGATCATCGCCGACGTCTCGATGGACCAGTTGCTGGCGCGCCACTTCGCCAGCCAGACCCAGGTGGCGTCGCTCGAGTTGGCGATGGATCCGCCCAACAATGCGGGCGCCTGCACCGGCAATCTGAGCTGCGTCTATACCCACACGCTGTCGTGGCGCAGTCCCACCCAGCCGCTGCCGATGGAGTTCAACCCGCGCGCCGTGTTCGAGAAGCTGTTCGGCGACAGCGGCAGTACCGATCGCGCGGCGCGCGAAGCCCGGTTACGCCAGCACAAGAGCATTCTGGATTCAGTCAACGACAAGCTGACCAGCCTCCGGCAGTCGCTCGGTGCGCACGACCAGGTCAAGGTCAACGAGTACGCCGAGTCGGTGCGCGATGTCGAGCGCCGCATCCAACGGGCCGAGGAACAGCGCGACCTCGACCTGCCGGCCATGGACATGCCGCAAGGCGTGCCGCCGGTGTTCGAGGATCACCTGGCGCTGATGCTCGACCTGCAGGTGCTGGCGTTCCAGTCGGACCTGACGCGTGTGATCTCGTTCATGATTAGCAAGGAACAGAGCGCCCGTCCCTATCCGCAGATCGGCATTCCCGAGGCGCACCATCCACTGTCGCATCACGGCGACGTGCCCGACCTGGTCGCCCGCATGTCGAAGATCAACCGCTATCACACGGAGCTGTTCGCGAACTACCTGGCGAAACTGCGTGCGACGCCCGACGGCGATGGCTCGCTCCTGGACCACACGACCATCCTGTACGGGTCGGGCATCTCGAACAGCAATCGTCATTCCGGCGACAACCTGCCGATCCTCCTGCTCGGCGGTGGCGCCGGGACGCTCCCGGGCGGCCGTCATATCGCCTACACCGGCAAGCCCTCGATGGCCAACCTGCTGGTTACACTGATGGACAAGATGGAGGTGCCGGTCGAGCGGATCGGCGGCAGTACGGGCAAGCTGCCCCTGGAGACGGTGTCGATTTAGGGATCAGGGATCAGGGATCAGAAGCCAACATGCAGAAGGCCACTCTCTGTCTTGTGCTGGTCGTCCTCAGCGTGGGCGCGGTTGCCGGTGCCGGCCGTCCGCCGCTGGTTGAAGCGGCGAGGACCGGCCATCGGGAGGCCCTGCGCGCCCTGATCCAGAAGAAGGTGGACGTCAACACGGCCGATGCCGATGGCACGACCGCCCTGCATTGGGCCAGCTATCGGGATGATTCCGAGAGCGTCGGCCTGCTGATTCGCGCTGGAGCCAACGTCAACTCGGCGAACGATCTCGGCGCGACGCCGCTCTGGATCGCCAGCCAGAACGGCAGTGCGTCGATCGTCAGGTCCTTGTTGCAAGCCGGGGCGAGTCCCAACCGTGCGCTGCTGCTGGGCGAAACCCCGCTGATGGTGGCGTCACGCTCCGGCAGTGCCGATGTCGCCGGGCAATTGCTGCTCAAGGGGGCCAACGTCAACGCGCGGGCCGCGCGTGGCCAGACGGCGTTGATGTGGGCCGTGGCCGAGCGACACGCGGAGGTCGTGAAAGTGCTGCTCGCGAACGGCGCCGACGTGCACGGCCGCTCGGAGGTGTGGAGCCTGGTCATGGCCGTGCCGCCGCACGGCGAGCCCCTGTATAACAAGCCGATTCCCCACGGGGGCGACACCGCGCTGCTGTTTGCGGCGCGCGCCGGGGACCTGGCGTCGGCGAAACTCCTGGTCGCGGCCGGGGCGAATGTCAACGACGCGGACGCGTGGGGAGTCAGTGCCACCGTGTTGGCCGCGCATGCCGGGTTTGGCGAGGTGGTGGAGTTCCTGCTCGAGCGCGGCGCCGATCCGAACGCGGCCGCGGCCGGATTCTCGGCGCTGCATGCGGCCATCATGCGCCGGGACATCGCGAGCGCGCGCGCGTTGCTGGCGCGCGGCGCCGACGCGAACGCGCCGCTCAAGACCTGGACCCCCACTCGCCGTTCATCGAAGGACGACAACTTCGCCCCCGAACTGGTGGGCGCGTCGCCGTACTGGCTGGCGGCCCGCTTCAATCAGCCCGACCTCATGCGGCTGTTACTGACGCACGGCGCCGATGCGCGGGTCGTGCATCACGGCCACTACCATGCTGAGGAGCCTGTCGCACCACGTTCGCACGTCACCAACGCCGTGATGGCGGCGGTGGGCATGGGCGGGGGAACGGCCTGGGTGCAACCCGATCGGCCGGTCCGCGAAGCGCTGATGCTCGAAACCGTCACGCTCGCGCTCGATCAGGGTGCCGACATCAATGCCGTAAACACCGACGGCCGCACCGCTCTCGATGCCGCACGTTCGTTGAAGTTTGAGCGCGTCGTCCAGTATCTCGTCGAGCGCGGCGCCCACGCCGGGACCAGCAAGAGATAACGACCGGTTCATGACGCCAGGGCATCGCACGTCGTAATGGACCCTGCGTTGATGTGCCCTGTGGCTGGTTCATGGGCACTGGGTCAGAGAATTCTATCTCCTCTACTTCAGCTCCACTTGACAGGGCTCAGTCGTCGTGGATGATTGCGCCATGCCCGCAGTTGACCGCCCCTTCCGTGTCATGGCCGCTGCCTGCAGTGGTCTGGCGCTCGTCGCCGCAACCTCCGTGGTGGCGCAAAATCCACGCAACGACCACCACGTGGGGCCCGAGACATTCACCCGCCGTGTGGTGGCCTCCGGCCTCGGCAACCCGTGGGAGGTCACGTGGGGGCCCGACGGCGACTTGTGGGTCACCGAACGAACCGCGTTTCGCGTGACGCGAATTGAACCGGCAAGCGGCGCGACCCATGTCGCCCTCGTGCTGGATGACGCCTATACCGCCGTGGTGCAGGACGGATTGCTCGGCATGGCGCTCCATCCAGACCTGCTCCGCGGCCGTGGCCGGGACTACGTCTACGTGGCCTACACCTACAACGTCGCGCCCGGTTCGGGCGTGTCGAGACGACTCCGAGTACGTCGCTATACCTACGACGCGGCCAGCCAGACACTGACGGCACCGCTGGACATCCTCGACAACCTGCCAGCCCACAACGATCACGGCGGCGGACGTCTCGTCTTCGGCCCCGATGCGAAGCTCTATCTGTCTCGCGGCGATCACGGGAGTAATTTCCTCGCGAACTACTGCAACGCGAATCAGGCGCAGGACCTCCCGACCAGCGCCGATGTTCGTGCGCGCGACTGGAGCACCTACCAGGGAAAGATTCTCCGGATCAACCTGGACGGATCGATTCCCGATGACAACCCCACAATCAACGGCGTGCGCAGCCACATTTTCACCTACGGCCATCGCAACAACCAGGGCATGGCGTTCTCAGCAGCCGGCGCGCTCTACGCTTCCGAGCATGGGCCGAGCACCGACGACGAACTGAATCTGATCACGGCGGGCAGGAACTACGGGTGGCCGTTCGTCGCCGGGTTCAGAGACGATCGCGGCTATGTCTACGCCAACTGGTCTGCGTCCTCGCCAACGCCTTGCCACACGTTGAAGTTTGACAACCTGAATCCCCCCGCCTCGGTGCCGAAGGCCAGGGAGTCGGTGTGGCCGGGCGAATTCGTCAAGCCCCTGGCTACGTTCTTCACCGTGCCGGCCGGTTACGACTTCGCCACCTACAGGAACGCCACCGTGGCGCCGTCGGGCATCGACATCTACGCAGCCGCAACGATCCCCGATTGGGCCACGTCGATCCTGATGACCGGCATGCGAACCGGCGCGGTGTATCGCATGAAGTTGGCGAGCGACGGACGGTCCGTGGCCGGTCCTCCGGTCGAGTATTTCAAGTCGTCGGACCGTTATCGCGACCTCGCCATCAGCCCCGATGGGTCGCGGATCTTCCTAAGTACCGATACCTTCGGCACAACGATGGATGACACGGGCGCGTCGACGAGCCGGTTGGCCAATCCCGGCGCGATCGTGGAGTTCGCGTATGCGGCCGCAGGGAAAGGGGGACGATAGCGATGATCGACCGTCGCACTTTTCTCACCACCACGCTTGGTGTGGCAGCCGCCGTCCGGATCGCAGGGCAGCAACCGCCGGTGTCGTCAGCACCGACCGCGCGCGATTGGTCTCGCCAGGATCCGCTGCAGTACCCCGACCCTGACGTCGTCTCGCTCGACCCGCGGTTCAATCGGCTGGTCATTCGCAACACGCCGATCAAGCGGCTTCACGTCGGGACCCTGTGGGCTGAAGGGCCCGCGTGGAACGGCGTCGGCCGCTACCTGGTCTGGAGCGACGCGCCCAACAACGTGCAGATGCGCTGGCTCGATGAGAATGGCCAGGTGTCGACGTTCCGAAGTCCCTCGGGCAACAGCAACGGCAACACCTTTGACTACGAAGGGCGCCAGCTGTCATGCGAGCATGGCGGCCGGCGCGTGGTTCGGTACGAGCCGAATGGAACGGTCACCGTCATCGCCGACACATTCCTCGGCAAGCGCCTCAACTCGCCGAACGACATCGTCGTTCACCCCGACGGCGGCATCTGGTTCACCGATCCCCTGTACGGCATCAACGGGAACTATGAGGGGTTCAAGGCCGACTCGGAAACCGCCGTTGCCGCGTATCGTGTCGATCCGAAGACGGCGCAGATCGAGAAGGTCGGTGATGAATTCGGCGGACCGAACGGGCTCTGCTTTTCTCCCGACTACAAGAAGCTGTATATCGCGGACACCGGTGCCCCGCGAGAGATCAAGGTCTTCGAGGTCGACGGCAAGGTCCTCCACAACGGGAAGCGGTTCGTGCAACTCGACATACCTGGCGCGGGCACACCGACGGCGGCGGACGGGATCCGCAGCGATGCCGACGGCAACATCTGGGCGGGCGCGCGACCGGGCGTCCAGGTGATCACGCCCGCGGGCGAGCGCATCGGCATGATTCGCCTGCCGGAAACCTGTGCCAACGTGTGCTTCGGCGGCGCGAAGCGAAATCGCCTGTTCATGACGGCGAGCCAGTCGCTGTACGCGCTGTATGTGAACACGACCGGCGCGCACATCGCCTGAGGTGACCCCGACATCCGTCACATGGATGGCGAGCGTGAAAAAGATGATCGGCCGTATTAGCGGCCTTCCTAATCAACGGAACGCCCGTTGTCAGACCAGAACGCGCGTTCTCAGACCCGGCACGGCGGACGTTTCCACGGTGACCGCTCGGTGACGGGCGCGCGACGTCTTTGCGAACTGCGGCGATGAGCGGTATCGTATCGGCCATGCCCAGCTTCCTTCTCGTCCTCCTGCTCGTGGTCGTCGCTGTCCTGCCGGCCAAAGCGCAGCTCGTCGCCGCCAAGGACGGCCCGATCGCCTACGGGCATCACCACGTCAACGTCTCGGATTTGGCGGCGCACCGCAAGTTCTGGGT
>JANLWW010000080.1:0-67410 GCA_031364805.1 Acidobacteriota bacterium | reverse complement strand
GTTGACGTTGTCGGTCAGGTCTTTCCACGTGCCGGCGACGCCGCGCACGTCGGCCTGGCCGCCCAACTTACCTTCGGTGCCGACTTCCTTGGCGACGCGCGTCACTTCCGAGGCGAACGAGCTCAGCTGGTCCACCATCGTGTTGATGACGTCTTTGATCTGCAGAATTTCACCGCGGGCGTCGACCGTGATCTTGCGGGACAAGTCGCCGCTGGCGATGGCGCTCGACACCTTGGACATGTCGCGCAGCTGCACCGTGAGGTTGCCGGCCATGGCGTTCACGTTGTCGGTCAGGTCTTTCCAGGTGCCGGCGACGCCGCGCACGTCGGCCTGGCCGCCCAACTGCCCTTCCGTGCCAACTTCCTTGGCGACGCGCGTCACTTCCGACGCGAACGAGCTCAGCTGGTCCACCATCGTGTTGACGGTGTTCTTCAGTTCGAGAATTTCACCCTTCACGTCAACGGTGACCTTTTTCGACAGGTCGCCCTTCGCCACGGCGGTGGTCACTTCGGCGATGTTGCGCACCTGGCTGGTCAGGTTCGCGGCCATCAGGTTGACGTTATCGGTGAGGTCTTTCCAGGTGCCGGCCACGCCCTTCACGACGGCCTGACCGCCGAGCTTGCCTTCGCTACCCACTTCGCGCGCGACGCGCGTGACTTCCGACGAGAAGGTGCCCAACTGGGCGACCATCGTGTTCACCACCTTAGCGGTGCGCAGGAACTCGCCGGTCAGCGGCCGGTCGTCGATCTCGAGCGACATCGACTGGGTGAGGTCGCCCTTGGCGACCGCGCCGATGACGCGCGCCACTTCCGTGGTGGGTTGCACCAGGTCGGACACCAGGGCGTTGACCGACTCGATCGCGGTGCTCCACCCGCCCTCGGCATAGGGCATCTGCGCGCGCTGCTTGACGTTGCCGGCCTTGCCGACCACCGTGCTGAGGCGCTCCAGTTCCTTCACGAGGCGTTCGTTGCGCTCGATGGTGGCATTGAGCGCATCGCAGATTTTACCTGCCAGCCCGGTGCGATCCTCCGGCATGCGAACGCCGAAGTCACCCCGCTGGTAATCTGACAAAACACTCAACAAGCGCTTCGGGTCGAGGGAGTCGGTGCCTGCGCCGGACGCGCGGATCTTGCTTGTCACTGTCTTCCGAGCCACGTGCATGCATCAGTCCTTTTGTGGAAACTCGTCCGTCTAAGCAAACGCCATTCCTGCCAAAAAGCTGCTTCTTGCCACCTCGACTACATAGATTGTGTAGCGATTGGGCCTGCCGCCCAATAAATGGGTAACGGCAGGGCTAGCGTGGTCATTGGTAGGGCTACGACCTTGGTTGCCCACATCGGTTCCAATAAGTGGTTGACCTGACTCCGATCGGGCGGATTATAGCTGGCATCGAACTTGAAGTATCGATTCCTGTCGGGCACGTAAGCCCGCCAGGAGGACCGATGAACTTTAAGAACGGATATCTCGCAATCGCATTAATAAGCGGTGTCTCCCTCGCGGCTTGCTCAAACACTGCCGCCGGCGTCGAGAAGGACGCGGAGCGCAATGCGGATAAGGCCGCAGCCGCCGCTGCCGAAGCCAAGGCTGACACCAAGGAAGCTACGCGGGACGCCTCGGCCACGACGAGAGAAGCCACCGCCAGCACGGGTGGGGCCGTTGCCGCCGCCATCGAGACCGTTGACGTGAAGTCGGCCCTGATGGCCGACCGCACCGTTGACGCGAGCCACATCAATGTTGACACGTTCCACGAGACCAAGACCGTGGTGCTCAAGGGCTCTGTCAAGACCGCAACGCAGCGCGACGAGGCCGCCCGGATCGCGGCAGCCGAGGCGCCCGGTTATCGCGTGGACAACCAGTTGACGGTGGTGCCAAACCCGTAAGAATCGGCAGGGCTAAAGCCCTGCCTCCTGGAAGGCGGCACTTTAGTGCCGCCGCACCGGAGAAGGTTTCTGGGGTAGGGCCGGAGGGGCGTGCATCGCAATGCTCCTTCGGTCCTTTTTTATTCAAACGACATCTCTTGGCGCTAAACTCCTTGGCCAATGGCCAAAAAGAAGGTGGCGGTCAGCAGGAAACGGCCACCACCTGGCGCGGCGGCCCGCTCGTTTCACATCGTCGGTATTGGCGCCTCGGCGGGCGGCCTGGAGGCCTTCTCTACGTTTCTCGAGCACCTGGCCGTTGATACCGGCATGGGGTTTGTGCTCGTGCAGCATCTCGATCCCAACCACGAAAGCGCGCTGGTCGAACTGCTTCAGCACAAGACCTCGCTGCCGATTCGAGCAGTCACCAACCGCCTGCGCGTGAAACCCAATCACGTCTACGTGATTCCGCCCAACACCCATCTTGGCATCGTCAAGGGATTGCTTACGGTGTTCCCCCGCCCAAAGGCGCAGACACCCGCGCGGTCGATCGATGCCTTTTTTGAGGCGCTGGCCGCCGACCAGCACGAGCGCTCGATCGGCGTCGTGCTCTCCGGCACGGCGTACGACGGCACGATCGGGCTCGAAGCCATCAAGGCCGAGGGTGGGATCACGTTCGCGCAAGACGACTCCGCGCGCCACGACTCGATGCCGCGCAGTGCCGTGGCGGCCGGCTCCGTCGATTTTGTCCTGGCGCCCGACCAAATTGCGCGCGAACTCTCGCGCATTGCGAAGCACCCGAAGGTCGGCGCGACGGCGGCACGGACCGCACCCACCCAGCCCGAAGTCGCGCCAGAGGCGGGATTCAAGAAGGTCTTGCGACTGCTGCGTGACCATAGCGGGGTCGATTTCTCACTTTACAAATCGAGCACCATCGAGCGTCGCATCACCCGGCGCATGGTGCTCAGCGGGCGCGAGACCCTCGAACAGTACGCAGGTTTCCTGCGCAATAACGCCAAGGAACTGGACGCCCTCTACAACGATTCGTTGATCAACGTCACCAATTTCTTCCGCAACTCCGACGCCTTCGACGTCTTGCAGCGCCAGGTCTGGCCGACGCTTCTGCGGCAGCGTGGCACCAACCCGGTTCGCGCCTGGGTGCTCGGCTGTTCGACCGGCCAGGAGGCCTATTCGATCGCGATGTCGTTTGTCGAAGCCGCGGGGAACTTTCCCCGCGCGCGCAAGCTCCAGGTGTTCGCCACCGACCTGAACGAAGCCGTGCTCGACAAGGCCCGGCGCGGTGTCTACGCGAGGCACCTGGTGGACGACCTGTCACCAGAACGCTTGCAGCGGTTCTTTACCGAAGAGGACGGTGGTTACCGCGTCAGCAAGCAGCTGCGAGAGATGGTCGTGTTCGCCCGCCAGAACCTGATTGGCGATCCCCCTTTTTCCCGAATGGACCTGGTGAGTTGCCGCAACCTGCTGATCTACCTCGACGCCGATCTGCAGAAAAAAGTGTTCCCGGTTTTCCACTACGCGCTCAAGGCCGGTGGATTCCTATACCTCGGCGGCTCGGAATCGATCGCGGGCTTCACCGACCTCTTCGAACCGATCGACAAGAAACACAAGATCTACGTCAGGAAGACGGCACCAGCGCGCGCGCTTCAGTTGCCGCTCAAGATGACCGGCAATAAGGCTGACGCCGGCAGTCAGGCCGGCGGGCGAGAACCAGGCGTGGATCGCCCAGATCAGGCGCCGACGGCGTTTCAGGGCGAGTCCAACGCCCAGCGCGAGGCTGACCGCGTGACCCTCAATCAGTTTGCGCCGCCCGGTGTGCTGATCAACGCCGAGTTGCAGGTGATGCAGTTTCGCGGGTCGACCGGCGCGTTTCTCGAGCCGCCGAAGGGCAAGGCCAGTTTCGACGTCCTGAAGATGGCCCGCAGCGGATTGATGCTGCCGTTGCGGGCGGCCATCAACAAGGCGAGGAAAGAGAAGAAGACGGCTCGCCGCGAAAACGTGACGATCGAACAGGACGGCGTGACGCGAGCAGTCAACGTCGAGGTGATTCCACTGCTCAACCTGCCGGAGCGCTGCTACCTGGTCCTGTTCGAGGACTCGCCCACCGCCGGCCGCCGCGCTGCCGATGTGGTGCCGGTGCCGGCGCCCGCTTTGCCACGGGGCACCGCCGCGCGCCGGGTTGGGGAACTCGAATCGGCGCTCGCCGAGACCCGCGACTACCTGCAAGCCCTCCAGGAAGCGCACGAAGCCGCCAACGAGGAACTGCAGTCCGCCAACGAGGAGGTGCAATCGGCCAACGAGGAACTCCAAAGCCTGAACGAAGAGCTGGAAACTTCCAAGGAGGAACTGGAGTCGTCCAACGAGGAGCTCAGCACCTTCAACGAGGAGATCGCCGACCGTAACGCCGAACTCGGGCGGGTCAACGCCCAGTTGACCCAGGCCAAGCAGGAGGCGGTGGCGGCGCGCAACCATGCCGAAGCGATTCTGCGCACCATGCGCGACCCGTTCCTGGTCTTGAACGCCGAGCTGCGCATCGAGTCCGCCAACGAGGCGTTCTATCGGGTGTTCAACGCCACGGTGAACGAGACCGAGGGGCGCTCGATCTACGACATCGGCGATGGTCGCTGGAATACCCAGCGCTTCCGCCGGCTGCTGGAGGAGGTTCTGCCCCGCAACAGCTACTTCAACGATCTCGAAATGGCCTACGACGTCGACGGGTCGGCCGAGCGAACCATGCTGGTGAACGCGCGCCGGGTGGTTGAGGGCGATGGCGCCGCCGGGAGAATCCTGCTCGGCATCAACGACATCACCGAAGTGCTGCAGTTCCAGACCGCGGCGCGCAACGTCGAGGCCCGCTACCGCGCGCTGGTTGAGGCCTCGGCCCAGATCATCTGGACGGCAGACGCAACGGGGGCCATGACGGAGGATTCACCATCGTGGCGCGAGTTCACCGGCCAAACCTACGGCCAGTGGATCGGCTGGGGCTGGCTTGACGCGCTGCACGCCGACGAGCGCCGACACATTCATGGCCTGTGGCTGCGCGCGGTGGAGTCGCGCACCGCCCTTAGCCTGGAGTACCGCCTCCAGCACGCCAGCGGCGAATGGCGGTGGACCGAGGCCCGCGCCGTGCCGGTGCTCAATACCGACGGGTCGCTCCGCGAGTGGATAGGCAGCAACACCGACATTAGCGCCCGCCGCTCACGCAGCGATGCGCTCAGTGAGGCCGATCAGCAGAAAAACATCTTCCTCGCCATGCTGGCGCACGAGCTTCGCAACCCGCTGGCGCCGCTTCGTAACTCGATCGAGATCGTCCGCCGCATCGCCAGCGCGCGAGATCCGTCCAGCTTCAGCGCTTCACTGGACACGGCCGTCACGATGATGGAACGGCAGGTCGGCCACATGGCGCGGCTGGTGGACGACCTGCTGGACGTCAGCCGGATCAGTCGCGGCAAGGTCACCCTGCGGATCGAGCGGGTCGACCTGTCACAGATCGTGCGCGAAGCCATTGACGCAGTACTGCCCGCGATGGACTGCAAGTTGATCACGCTGCACCTGACGCGGCCGCTCGAATCGATGTATCTCAACGCCGATCCCACCCGACTGACCCAGATTGTCGGCAACCTGCTTCATAACGCCTGCAAGTTCACTGGCGACGGCGGACGCGTCGAGGTCACCCTTGAGCAGGGTAGCGACCCGCGGCAGGTAATCATCCGAGTGCGGGACTGGGGCATCGGGATCGCCGCGGACGACCTGCCACGGATCTTCGGCATGTTCCAGCAAGTCGACTCGTCGCGCTCGCGCTCGGTGGGCGGCCTCGGCATCGGCCTGACGCTTGTCAAGACGCTCACGGAGATGCACGGCGGTGCGGTTGAAGCCATGAGCGCCGGACTTGGGCAGGGTTCTGAGTTCGTCGTTCGCCTGCCGGTTTTGCCCGATCAGCCTGAACCGGAGGTCCCGGCGATCGCGTGAGACGCCGGTCAGGTCAGGTGGCTCGCTCCGCAGCTCATCAGGAAAACGCCGCGCCCACCATGATGCGCTTGATGCGGCACCACGGCGAGCCGTGCGACGGGTGGTTGATTTGCACCGGCTGCCCCTTCGCGTCGCCGGTCGTGCCAAACATTTCCCACGATTCCTTCCCAGACGTCGCGTCGAGGTTCTGCCAGAAGTCGGTGGTGATGGCGTTGTAGGTGACGTCGCTCAGCATGCGCGTCTTCTTGCCGTTCTTGATCTCCCAGTACGCGTCGCCGCCGAACTGGCCGTTGTAGCGCTGCTGATCGATCGAATAGCTGCCGCGGCCGTCGATGAGAATGCCGTCCTTGGTGTCGGCAATGATTTCTTCGGGCGTCGGCGAGCCCGGCGGGCCCGGCTCGACGTGCACGTTGGGCATGCGCAGGAAGGGATAGTTGCGCCACGAGGTGGCGAAAGTGCAGCCCTTCGACGAGTTCTGGCCAATGTAGTGTGCCGTCTCGCGGTTGGTCTGCAGGTCAACCAGCTTGCCTTCGCGAATCAGCGGCCACGCCTGCGACTTCACGCCGTCATCGTCATAGCCGACGGTGCACATGCCGCCCTCGAGCGTGCGGTCACACGACACGTTGAACAGCTTCGAACCCATCATCAGCTTGCCGACGTCCGACGCCTTCACGAAGCTCGTGCCGGCGTAGTTTGCCTCGTAGCCGACCACCCGATCCAGTTCGGTCGGGTGGGCGACAATCTCGTGGATGGTGAGCATGGCGTGCGCCGGCGTCATCACCAGGTCCTTGAGGCCGACGCCGGCGGGCGGCGCGGTGCAGTGCTCAACCGCTTCCGCCGCGATCCGTTCGACGTTCTCGAGCATCTTCGCATTCAGCACTACTTCGTAGCCGGCCGACTTCGGCGCCACCGAAAAGGTGCGCGACTTGGACTTGCCGTCCTTGAGCGCCGTCACCGTGAAGCCCGGCGAGGTGCGCCAGATCTCCTGCTCGAGGTAGGAGCCTTCCGAGGTGGCCAGATACTTCCACTCGTAATCGAACGCCATGTTCGACTGCACGCGGATCACGCCGGGGACCTTGAGCGCGGCCTCGTTAATCTTCATCAGGAATGCGATCTTGTCGTCGAGCGAGACGTCCTCGGGCTTCTGCACGACCTTGGCTGCCCAGTAATCCTGGTAGGCCTCGACCGGCGCCAGCTTGACCTCGAAGCGCTTGCTGATCGCGCTCGCCTTGGCCACCTCGGTGGCCTGAGCGGTGATCTTCTTGATATCGCCCTCGGTGACGAACGGGCTGCTCGCAAAGCCCCACACGCCGCTGTGGATCACGCGTACGCCGAAGCCGGCGCTGGTCTCCATGCCGCCGGCGCCGAAGCCGAACGAGTCGGTGACAATGCGGTCGCGGACGGCCACGCTGTCGTTGACGTTGCGGGTAAAGCGGATGTCGGCGTAAGTGCAGCCGAGGCGCTTGGCCTCGCCGAGCGCGAGGTCCGAGAGTCCCTTGAACCGCGACTCCATGACGCGGGCCTTGGGCGACTGGGCGATCAGGTCGCCGACGAGATCGCTGGCATAGAGGGCGACGCCGGTGGCGCCGAGCGTTTTGACGAAATCACGTCTCTTCATATCTGTCTCCGGCGAATCGGTGCCGGCGGGGCTAAAGCCCCGCCCTCCTGGAGGGCGGCACTTTAGTGCCGCCCGCGCGGGTCGCGATCTCTACACCGCTGGCGAAATGGACGTCATGGTGAAATCTTCGAGCTTCATCGACGGCACCAGCGCCGTGCCCGGATTGTCGTAGGCCTCGCCCGTGTGCATGGGCACCTGCGGGCCGAGCGCGGAGATGTTGTTGAAGCTCACCGCTGGCGATTCGTTCCAGCGGAAGTTCTGCACCGGCGCCACGATCTCGCCGTTCTCGATCAGGAACAGGCCGTCACGCGTCATGCCGGTGTTGAGCAGCGTCATGTTGTCGACGGGACGGATGTACCAGAAGAAGCTGACCAGCAAGCCGCGCTTGGTGCTCTTGATCATCTCCTCGATGCTGGTCGTGCCGCCCTCCATCACCAGGCTCATGTTGGGCGTGGTGCCGGTCGGTTGCTTCTTCTGCCGGTTGGCCCAGAAGCGATCGTAGAACAAGTTCTTGACGACGCCCTTCTCCACCCAGGTGATGCTCTTGGCCGCGAGGCCGTCCTGGCCAATCGGCGACTGCCGCAGGATGGGGTTGCCGATCTCGCTGCGCAGGGTGAAGTTATCGCCGAACACCTTCTCGCCCAGCCGGGTCTCGCCGCGCTGCTTGCCGCTCATGAAGCTGCGGCCCTCCTCGGCGTTGCGGGCGTTCAGCGAGTTGGTCATCAGAGACAGGTAGCGCGCCGCCGGACGCGGTTCGAGGATCACGGTGTAGTTGCCCGGCTCGATCGCGCGCGGCTTGCGCGACTTGATCGCCTTGTCGGCCGCCACGTTGGTGATCATCTCGGCGTCGATGTTCTTGATGTCCTTGACGCCGGTCGTGCCGGCCCAGCCCGAACCAGTCTGGTCGGGGGTGCGGCAGGTCAGGATGAAGCTGGCATCGGCGTAATGAAAGTAGGTGAACAGGCCTTCCGAGTTGGCACTGCCGTCCACCCAATCGAACTTGGGAATATAGCCGGCGCCCAGCACACCCTTCTTCTCGCAGATGTCGGTGCTCGCCTTGACCATCTTCGCCCGCTCAGCCGGTCCGAAGTTCACGGCCGACGGCAGCGCGGCGTCGAACTCGAGGTAGTTCTGGGGCGGCTTCACGAGCGGCATCAGCTCCGGGTTGTCGGGCTTTCGCCGGGCCAGTGCCTGCACGGCATCAATCGTTCGCTTCAGCGAGTCGTCATCGAACTGGTGGGTCGTGGCACTCGCCGACTTCTGCCCGTAGCGGACCGTAATCTGGACTTCCTGGTCATGTTCGATCAGGTTGGCCGTGATGCTGGAGTTGGCAAACCGGGTCGCCGACCGCTCGCCGCCCGAGAAGCGAACCTCCGCCGCGTCCGCCTTGCACATGTTGAGCACCTTGTCGGTGATCTGCTTGATCTCGTCTCGTGAATACGCCATTTCAGATTGTCCTCGTCTTGCCGGCGGGTCTGAAGACCCGCCTCTACTTGAAGGCGGTGCCGACCATGATTTTTCGCAGCAGGATTGGTGAGGCGCCGTGCGATGGCCGGTTCGACTGCACCGGCTGTCCCTTCGCGTCACCGCCCATGCCGATGTGCTGCCACTCCTCGGGCGGGCCCACCGCGTCGAGGCTGGCCCAGAAGTCCGTCGAGATCGCGTTGTAGGTGAAGTCGGTCACCATCCGCGTCTTCTTGCCGTTCTTGATCTCCCAGAAGCAATCGCCGCCAAACTGGCCGTTGTAGCGCTGCTGGTCGATGCTGAAGCTGCCTTGACCGTCGACCAGCACGCCGTCCTGCACATCGGCGATCATCTGGGCCATCGTCGGTGACCCCTTCGGCCCGGGCTCCATCTGAATGTTCGGCATCCGCAAAAACGGATAGTTCCGCCAGTGGTTGGCGAAGGTGCAGCCGCGCGAGGTGGTCTCGCCCATGTAGTGTGCGGTCTCGCGATTGGTCTGCAGCCCGACCAGAATGCCGTCGCGGATGATCGGCCACTTCTGCGCCTCGACGCCGTCATCGTCGTACCCCACGGTCGACGCGCCGCCCGGGTGCGTGCGATCGGCCGTGATGTTCAGCAGCTTCGAGCCGTACTTCAGCTTGCCGACGTCGCTCAGCTTCACGAAGCTCGTGCCGGCATAGTTGGCCTCGTAACCGACGATGCGATCGAGCTCGGTCGGGTGCGCGATGATCTCGTGAATGGTGAGCGCGGAATGGTTTGGCAGCAGGATCAAATCTTTCAGCCCCGAGCCCACCGGCTTGGCCATGGCGAACTCGACAGCTTCCGCTGCCACGCGCTCCGCATTCCCCTTCAGGTCGTTGTCGGTCACGAACTCCCAGCCGCGCGTTTCGGTGCCGGGGTCGAAGGTCCGCGTCTTGACGACGCCGTCTTTCCGCACCGTGGCGCTAATCGCGGCCGCCGTGTAGTAGAAGACCTGCTCGATGAACGAGCCCTCAGACGTGGCCAGGAACTTCCACTCGTAGTTGAAGTTGACGGCCGCGTTCCCGAACATGACATCCGGGTTCTTCTGCATCGTCCGCGTGACGTCAACCAGCAACGCCACCTTGTCTTCAAGAGGGATGCTCCACGGATCGACCTTGATCGGCGTCTGCCAGAACGTGTCGTACGCCTTCACCGGCGCCAGCCGCACGTCGAATTTCTTGGCGGTCGCGCTGGCCTTGGCGACTTCGGTCGCCATGCCGACGACGCGCTTGATGGTCTCGGGCGTGACGTCGGGGCTGCTCGAGAAGCCCCACACGCCGGAATGGATCACGCGGACGCCGAAGCCGTAGGTGTCTTCATCGCCAAACTGACCAAAGCCGATGTTGCCGCCGCTCTGGATGTCGCCGTTGCGCACCGCCACACCGTTCGAACGGTTCAGCGTAAACCGGATGTCGGCATAGGTGCAGCCGAGACGCTTCGCCTCGCGCAGCGCGTCCTCGGACCAGTTGCGGTACTTCGGATTCTTGACCGCCGGAAACGGCGTAGTGGTTTGCCTGGCAAAGACAGAAGGGCCAAGACTGAGGCCAATCGTACCGAGGCCCAGAATCTTTGCAAAGTCGCGACGGGACTGCATGGAGGCTTAACTTTACCTCAGTCCCGCGCGGCGCCGCAGCCACCACTCGACGCCGAGAAACGTTACAAATGGAAACATCCACCACGGTGAACGCATGGGATGAATCGCTACCGGCAATGCGGGTGGTGACGAGACCTTCGCGAGTGCAGCCGCAAGCTTGTCGTGCTCACCGGTTGGGACGACGACGCCGCCACTGCGGGCGACTGCCCGCTCGAGCTTTGCCATCACGTCGGCAGTGGTTTGGATCGCGCCGCTCGTCACAGCGATCCCGCCGACCGTCGAAGGGCCACCTTCCACGGCTACCCGCAACTGGCACGCCTCCCGGCCCTCAATATTCAACCGCCCCAGGAACGTGCCAGCCCTGCCGTCGGGCCACAAACGAATGGTCCGGGCCGGCCCGTGACCGCAGGTCGCCGTCGCGCTCACCGTGCTCTCAGAATCCGGTTCCATCTGGAGGTGCCGCACGACCACAGGCACTTCGGCGCCCGGTGCGGCGATGGGAGAGGCGAACTCCACCTGCAACGCTGTGCTGGTGGCGGCCGTCTCGAGCACCAACGACCGCCAGAATCGACCGAACGCGCCGCCATCGTTGTCGCGATAGCGCCATGCATCCATGGCCCCCGACACCACGATGCGGCCGTTGGCCGCCGGCGACACGACGATCGCCGGCGCCTCCTTCACCGCGCCCAGCACGACATCGAATGGTGACGCCTTCTCGAGACGCAATGTTTCGGATGCTCGCAGCTCCCCTACCGGAGACGACGACGCTGCCAGGTGTTCTGACCACTGCCCGATGAACAATCGTGCCGACGCGCCCGCTGGCGCACGGTCTGGCACCAACACCAGGGTGCCACCGCGCACGCGTACGAAACGCTCGAGCAGGGCGACGTCGCGTGAGCTCAAAGCTTCGGGGCTACCCACAATCACGACGGCGACGGCATCCAGTGTGCGCGCGTCGAGGCGGGCACCCGTCGTTGCCGCCACCAGCGATGGCCCCAGCGCGACGCGATGTTCGACCTGAAACCGAGTGTCGTCTTCGAGGGCCCGCCGCACAAACGTGCTGGCCCACGAGGGCCGGGCATCGAAGACGAGGACTGAAATTCGATCAGGCGAGACCGTCACGCCGACCTCGACCAGGTTGTCGAGAAGTGAAGCCTCGCCTTCGAACGGCACGGCGGCGACCGTGAGCGCTCGCGGACCGTCCCCCAGTGGCCACCAGGGGACGGCGACCGTGGCGTCGCCGTTGGTTTTCCACTCGTGCACGGCCGAGCCGACCGTGGCGCCGTCATCGGTCACGCGCAGTTGGGTGCGGGCGCCCTGCATCCCGGCACCGACCATGGCCACGCGGACGAGGCCAGAGCCGGCCGCCCGCTGCGTCAGTGATGCCGTGACGGACCGCACCGCGACATTCGCCCCGGCCGGCGCGGCAATCGCGATCAACGACAGCGGAGCCGTCAGATCGTCCGGGATCTCAACATCCACTGAACCGTCAGCCACCATCAGGCAGGGCTCGCCCGGGCGGCACGGCAATCGACCGTGGCTGGCGGCACGCACGTCGAGCTCTGCGCCAGACAGTGAGGCGCGAACCGCAGCTGCTGTTGCGGTGATGTCCGAGGATGCCAGGCGCGCGACAGTGACCGATTGCGGCGTCGGGCGCGCGATGGTCCACACCGGATCGATCGCTGCGGCCACCGCAACCAGGATTGCAGCGCTGCGCAGGACCACGCGTGCCAGCCGCGCCCTCGTCACTGGCGAGCCTTCCCGGAGCGCACCACTTCATCCGCCAGGTGGCCCGCGAGCGGATCGATGACGACTCGCAACGATTCAGCAGAGCCCAACGACCGCAACGCGTGTGCGGTCACGGCCTCCATGGCGCGCAACACCGCCTCGCGTCGCGTGTGATCGTTCGTCGCGGTCGCCAGTGCTACGGCGGCTTGCTGCAGTGAACTCTCGGAAGGGTTGAGGGCCGCGATGCGGGCGGCGAGCGAGGCGTCAAGGCCCGCACCGGTGTGGTCGGCGGCGGCGAGGTCATGCATCAGCACGCGTTGCTCTTCGAAGGCCGGCGAGCCGCCGAGCCAGCTGCGGCCGCGTGTCCAAGATCTCGCGTCCTTTAGGTTGCCGGTCAGCCGGCGAGTGGTGTCGATGCGCGAGCGGTCGGGCAGCGTTCGCAAAAAGTAGCGCCGCCGGTCGAATGCGCGTTCAAGGCTCTTGAGTGCCTCGCGCTCGAGAACGAGCGCCTCGACCGCCTTGCCGTCGTTCAGTTGCGCCTCGGCCCGCGACATGAAGTTGATGGCTCGCAACATCTCAGCGCGGCCGGTGTTCTCGAGCCGTCCCTCCGCCAGTTCGTGCGAGTGGGCCGCCTCCTCCATTTCATCCTGAACTTCGCCGCCGCCCAGGAAGACGACCTCGGCGCGTACCATCCGCTGCTCGACCGCGAGCAACTGGTTCTGTTCAGGCCAATCCGTCGAGTGCTTGGCGCGCGCAGCGATCAACTGTTCGGTCTTGTAGATCACCATCTGCTGGCTGATGGCATATTTCTTCTCTTCAGCTGGCAGCGCGAAGCCTGAGCCGGCTGCTCCCGACAGCCTGCCGACCTCGACGAGATACTGCTCTGACTGCACGGGGCTGCCATTCGGATTGCGATCGCGTGCGATGGCTCGATAGACCAGCACATCGCCATCCGACAAATCGAGTCCGTCGAGCACCCACTCGGCTCGACCACGCCAGTGGCGGCCGTCGGCCCGGCTCAACACCAGCGGGATCTCGCCCTCGGTGAACGTCAGCGACTCGCCGCCGCCCGATGCCTTGGTGAAGCGCAAGGAAAGCGCGTCGAGGCCCAAATCGTCCTGGGCATCCACCTCGATGACGACCCGGCCCTTCGTCCCGTTGATCGCCAGGTCTTTTCCCGGCGCCGGAATCCGCACCACCGGCGGCGCATCGGGCACCACGATGACCGACAGAAACTTCGCATCTCTCCCGGTCCCGCCGGCCGGCTGAATGGATACGGCGGTCGAGCGCTCCGCGAGCCATTCGCCGGAGAACCCCTCGGTCCCGCCTGCCAGGGTCAACGGTGCCTGACCCGCGAGCGCGGCTAACACGCCGTCCGCAGCCGAGGCCACCACCAGTCGTAATCGACTGCCGGCGACCACGGTAACTTGCACGGGACCGATCAGCGCTGCCGCGGGACGGCCGGAGTATGGCGGTGGGGCCACGTGCACGGTGATGCCGTCAATACCGTGGGTGCGGGCTTCGACACCCGCGGTCAGACCAATCGGAGCGACGAACGCGGCAACCGGTCCGAATATCAGCACCGCCGCGCCTCCCGTAACCACGGCCAGCATCACCGCGATTGGCTGGCGCAATGGGATGGCCCGCGACAAGTCCACACTGGCGAGCCGCGCATCAGCCTGCCGCAGAACTTCATCTCGGATCTCCGGGCGAACCGGCTGTGGCCGTTCGTACAGTTCGACGGCCGTCACGATCAGGTTGTCCAGTGCGACGGCATCCTCGATGCACCTCGCGGCTGCCGCTGGCGTCGCTTTCCCGCTCGCGCGTGTCACCCAGGCCGCGACAGCAATGGCCACGAGGCCAGACACCAGCAGGCGCGGGGCCGTAGGCACGGCGATCAGGATCGCAGTGACGTTGATGGCGGTTGCAGCGACGCCCCCCGCCGCCAGCCCGCCCAGCACGGCGCGCATCCGCAAGCGCGCGCGGGCCCGGTCGATGACCGTCGTGATTCGGGTCTCAGGCAACGCGAGCCTCCGCGGTCAATTCATCCACCGCCGGTGAGCCAGCGGTGCGCCGCAACCCGTGCTCGACTGCCAACAGGACCAGGGCCAGTCCCCACAGCCATCGCCGATCGCCTTCATCAATGGGATGGGCGTCCGCCGGCGACACACCTGGAGGCCGCGACCACGACTGCAATTGTTCGCTGCTGATCCTGATGGGTTCGAGTGAACCGATCGGCGCAGCCGTGACGCGTTCCACAGCGTCGCGCACCGCGGTGGCCGATGCCGACACCGGCGCTGGCCGCTCCATGCGAAGCGCCGTTGCGCCGTTCAACAAGCGCTGCACGACCGCCTCGTCTGCGCCACTCCACACCACCAGCGTGGGTGCCGCCGAGTCTGACCAGCGCAGTCCTGCCGACAGCGCGGCCCGCAAGGCGGCCTCTGCCAGCGCCTGATCCGCGGGCGCCGCGACAATTCGCACGGTGTCTTCCGCAATCGGCGTCGCCACCCCGCTGGACACGCGGGTCTGGTCGTCGCCAAGGTGCGCCTGCTGCCGCTCGATCGCGAGGGTTCCGTTCCGAGCCCGCAGGACCGGGAAGCTGACCTCGCGCCCAGGCTCGGCAGCACTGCTCGGCACGAACC
The DNA here is from genome assembly GCA_031364805.1 of Acidobacteriota bacterium. Classification (GTDB taxonomy): domain Bacteria; phylum Acidobacteriota; class Vicinamibacteria; order Vicinamibacterales; family UBA2999; genus 12-FULL-67-14b. Next base: position 52,500 of record JANLWW010000080.1, on the reverse strand, counting down.
GAAGTCCCGCCGACACCGGCACCGCGGCCAGATGCGCCGGCGTGAGGCTGCCACGGCGGAACGCACCGACGAACACTACCTCTCGGGCGGCCGGCGGTTGGTCATCCAGCCAACGCGATGCGTCGGCGATGGCATCGCTGATGTTGGCTCGTGTAAACGAGTGCGAAGCAAACGCATCGGCCGTGACTTCAGCCCCAACGGATTCCGCACCTGGCTCAACGATCACCGCACGGGCGACCCGGTCGGAATACCCCTCCGATCGCGCCGGGCTCTGCATCACAGGGCCGGCCAGAGCCATCACCACCGCAGTAATGATCGTGACGCGGCAGATCAACAGCAGTGCGTCCTGAATGTTGCGGCGGCGGAACGCGGCCAGCCGCGACGAACGCAGGAAGCGCAGCGACGGATAGTCCACACGCCGGCCTTGTTGCCGAACCAGCAGGTGGATCACGATCGGCACGGCGATCAAGGCCAACCCGAGAAATGCCGCCGGTGACAGCCAGAGAACCGACATGCTGCTCACTGACCGCCGCGACGATGCATGAGGAAACGCCGTAGCGCCGGTTCGAGCGGCGCGCCAGTGACCAGCCGGAGATACTCCATCCCGTCGCGCGTCACGGTGTCGTGCACGTTGGCCAGCCACTGCTGCAAGCCCTCGCGGTAGCTCTCGCGAACGGCCGACGGCTGAATCATCAGTGTCCGGCCGGTCTCGAGATCGACGAGCTCGGCAGCGCCACCGACGTCGAGCGTCAACTCTTCGCGGGCCACGGTGTGCACGACGACGACGTCGTGGCCGATCCGTGCCAACCGGCGTAGCTGGGGCAACGCTTCGCCTTCTTCGTAAAAGTCTGACACCACGATCACCAGGCCGCGTCGCTTCATCACCGTTGCCGCCTGCCGCAACGCGTCGTCCAGGGTGGCACCACCGATCGGCGCAAGCTGCGCCACCTGGGAGAGAAATACGCGCAGATGATGATGTCCGCTGCGCGGCGGCACCAACCGCGGCCGGTCGTCGACGGCTAACACGCCGGCGGAATCGCCCTGGTCCAGGACCAACGTGCCCAGGATCGAGACCACCTGCCTGGCGAGGTCAAATTTTCCGGCATAGTTCATCGACCGGCTGACATCGATCACAAATAGCGCGGAGAGGTTGGTGGTCTCACGAAACTGCCGGGTGTAAAGGCGGTCGGTTCGCGCGAACGCTTTCCAGTCCACGTGCTTCAGGTCGTCGCCGGGCCGATAGTGGCGGTACTGGCTGAACTCTGCGTTGTAGCCGTGAAAGGGACTGCGATGCAGGCCCTGCCGAAGACCCTCGACGGTGCTCCGGGTGACCAGTTCGAGGTCCCGCAACGACTGCAGTTCCGACGACGTGACGACGTGCGGGCGAGACATGGTTAGCGGCTCACCGAGGGCTTGGGGGCTTGGGGTTCATTGGCTCACCGACGACTTCGTCAGCGCGCGGGGACCGCATCCAACAGGCGGGTCACCACGGTCTCGGCATCAATGCCGTCGGCTTCCGCCTGGAAGTTGACGAGCAGACGATGGCGCAGGACCGGCGGCGCGACGGCGCGAATGTCGTCGAGCGATACGGCCGGGCGACCGTTCAGCACGGCGCGCGCCTTGCCGGCCAGCAACAAGGCCTGACCGGCACGTGGTCCAGCGCCCCAGCGCAACCACTGCTTAACGAAGTCGGGCACATGATCGGCGTCGCTACCCGACGGCCGCGACGCGCGCACGATGCGCGTGGCGTAAGCGACGATGTTGTCGGCGGCGACAATTTCGCGCACCAGCAGGCGCGCGCGCTCGATCTGTTCGCCGGTCGCCACCGGCGTCGCCGACGGCTCGCCGCCCGTGGTGGTCTGCGCCAGGATCTGCCGCTCGTCGCTCGCGCTCGGATAGTTGATCACCACGTTCAGCATGAAACGATCGAGCTGCGCCTCGGGCAACGGATAGGTGCCTTCCTGCTCGATCGGATTCTGCGTCGCCAGCACGAACAAGGGCCGCTCGAGGGTGTGACGTACGCCGCCGACCGTGACCTGGTATTCCTGCATGGCCTCGAGCAGCGCCGCCTGCGTCTTGGGCGGTGTGCGGTTGATCTCGTCGGCAAGGATGATGTTCGCGAAGATCGGACCAGGAATAAAGCGGATGTTGCGCGAACCGGTGGCGCGATCCTCTTCGATGACTTCGGTGCCAATGATGTCGGATGGCATCAGGTCTGGCGTGAACTGAATGCGGCTGAACTTCAAGTGCACCGCCTGCGCCAGCGTCTTGATCAACAGGGTCTTCGCCAACCCTGGCACGCCGCGCAACAAGCAATGACCACCGGCCAGGAACGCGATCAGGATCTCGGCAATCACCTCATCTTGCCCAACGATGACGCGGCGCAGCTCCCTTTGCAGCGAACCGACCAGGGCAGAGGTCTCGGACAGGCTCATCAGCCTCAAATTCTATCCCTAACCTTTCGGCTGATCCGGCTGGGAAGACGATTGATTACCTTTGAGGCATGAACAACGCATGGACCCAGCTTTCAAACGAGATGGCCGCCGCCGTCGACACGGCCGCGCCCTCGATCGTCCAGGTACACGGCCACCGTCGTCCCGCCGCCGGTGTCGTGTTTGCCGACAACCACATTCTCACGCCCGCGGCGACCGATGACGACCGGGTAGCGGTCAATCGCGGCGATGGCCAGGCCATGGAAGGCGTGGTGCTCGGCCGCATCGCCAACATGGGACTGACCGTGGTCCGAGTGGAGGGACTTGACCGCTCGCCGCTCGCGCCCGCGGATGAGCCGCGGCCCGGCCACCTTGCGATGGCGGTCGGCCGCACCTGGAGCGGCGGCGTGATGGCCGCCTTCGCCCCGGTCGCCGTGGTCGGCGGGCCCTTGCGAACCGGCCGCGCCACTGCGATCGACCGCGTCATTCGCATTCAGCAGGCGCCTCACGGCGCGCTCACAGGTGGCGCCTTGATCGATGCCTCGGGCCGCGCGCTGGGCATTGTGACCTCGACGGCGATCCGCGGCACGACCGTCGTGATCCCGGCGTCAATCGCGTGGGCCGCCGGTACTCGCGTCACATCGGAGGGCGGCACGCGGCAAGGTTTCCTCGGTCTCAGCTCGATGGCGGTGGTCATCCCTGAGCGTCAGCGTGGCGGGCGTGAGCAGGGCCGCGGACTGTTGGTCAGCCAGGTGGCAGTCAACAGCCCGGCCGAGACCGGCGGGTTGCTCGTGGGCGACGTGATCGTTGCGTTCGACGGTGACGCGGTGCAGGAGCCTGAAGACCTGTTGACCCGTCTGCGCGGCAACCGCCTCGGCAAGCCGGTGCCGATCACCGTGATTCGCGGGGCGACGGTGCACGAGGTGACTGTCACGGTGGGCGAACGGCCGCGGAGGTAAGCTGGAATCAGCGTGCCTCCTCCGATTCGCGTGTTCCTGAACGGCCGCACGGCCGCCGACTTCGACGCCCTTCGCCGCCGGCTGGCCGACGATCCGCACCTTGAGCTCGTTGACCGGATGGATCGCGCCGAGATGGTGGTGTCGCTGCCGGCCCCGATGCGGCCTCGGGAACCGCTGGTGGAATCGCTCACGGTTCGTGAGCACGACGTGCTGGCGCTCGTGGCCGATGGCCTGCCGAATCGTGAGATCGCCGGCGCCCTCGGCATCAGCGAGCACACGGTGAAGTTTCACCTCGCGTCGATCTTCGGCAAGCTCGCCGTTTCGACGCGCACCGAGGCGGTGCAAAGAGGACTGCGCCTGGGAGTCATCGAAATCTGATCGCGGAAAAGACTTGACGGCTTGGGAACGGGCGCGATACTCAAGGTAGCGCTCCGCCCCCCAACGGAACAGAGGCTACGTGCTTCAGCGATTCGCCGTCTATGCACTGGGCCTGCTCGTAGTGGCCGCCGTCGGCTACAACATCTGGAGCTGGCGAGGCGGCGACGTGCCGTCCAACGCCTCCCCCGCGGCGCCCTCATCCGCCCCGATTCCCGCCGCCAGACCCGAAGCGGTGCTGGCGCCGGTCGCCGCACCGCCGCCTCCCCTTACGACGACGTCGGTCACGCTGGCCCTCGAGGCCGGCACAATCGAGGCGCACCTGTCTCTCCAGGTGAACGACCAGCATGAGCCCAACCCGGTCGCGGTTGAGTTTGACGAGTCGGTGCCCGGTATTTTCGTCTCGCTCAAATCGACCCTGCCGGAACCGACGGCCGTTGGCGTGGTGTGGCGGCGGCTGCCGAACGGCGCGATTCCGGCGCGCGATCTCGACGTGACGACGGTACAGATACCCCAGGGCCAACGGCGATCCGATCGCCTCCGCGCACCCCGGGAGGGCTTTCTGCCCGGGAACTACGAACTGCAGATTTCAATCAACAACATCGACCCCAAGGTCCTGCCGTTCCGCGTCACCTCCAAATACACCGACGCCCGCGAGATCATCGGCGCGGAAGGCCTGCCGGGAATGAACGTCGCCCTGGCCGCGCTGGGCGGCCGCGTCGCCTCGTCCAACGCGGGCTTCAAGTCGCCCAACTGGGCGGTGGCGAACCTGATCGACGGCTTTCCGTTTCAGATCGGCGGCTCGGGCTGCACCAACTGCGGCTGGACCTCTGGGAACGACGAAGCGCCTTACGAGATCGTGCTGGCCCTTGGCGGCGATCACCTCGTAACCATCGACGCTGTAGTGATCGATCCGTCCACTGAGGACACGACGACCGGTGGTGAATGGCCGCTGATTCCCAGGAACGTCGAAATCTCGGTGTCTGCGACCTCGCCGACCGATGGCTTCACCGCGGCCGGATCGGCGCGAATCGTGCCGCGTGCCGTCGAACAGCTCATTCGCATTGCCCCCACGCCGGCCCGATTTGTGAAACTGCGCATTCTCTCGAACTGGGGTGGCAACACCACGCGGCTGGGTGAGGTGAAGGTGCTCGAGGCCGCAGGCGTTTCCGCCCTCGAGGCGTGGCCGCGCAACCTGGCGCTGCCGGCACTCGGCGGCGTCGTGGCCCGCTACTCATCGCAGGACGCGGTGCAGTCAGGCGTCCAGCAGCTGATCGACGACACCCTCAACGATCCCTGGGTCTCGTCAGACCACTACCTGCCGCAAGACTTCGTGTTCGCCTTCAAAGACGATCAGGTCGCGAAGATCGATCGCGTGGTGCTGCGACCCCAGGGACGCGCGCCGGAGAGCTGGCCGAAGAAGGTGCTGGTGTCGGTCTCGAGCGACAGCCTCTTTGTCTTCGACGACGTTGGCGTGTTTGACCTGCCGAAAGAAGCCCGCGATCACGAATTTCAAATCAAGAGGGACGCCCGGTTCCTGAGAGTGCGCGTGCTCGAGAATCACGGCGCCCGCAGCACTTCGCTCAACGAGATTCGGATCTTCGAAGACTCGGCCGCCGGCTACACGAGCGTGCTGGCGCGCACGGCTCCGCTGGGCGCGCCAGCGACCGCCACGAGGGTGGCCACCGCCACGGCCGACGCCGAGGAGCAGGAATCGAACGATCAGGTGAGTACCGCTAACCGGATCGCCCTGGCCAAGACGGTCGGCGGCAAGATCGAGCCGCTCGGCGAGCAGGATCACTTCGCCCTCGACGTCCCCAGTGGCGGCCGGCAGGTCTTGAGCGTGGCCCTCTCCGGCGCGCCCTTCATCAAGACCTCGGTGTCGCTGATCGGTGCCGACGGCGCCGAACTCAAGCGTTTTGACCCCGCCCAGGCGCGCGGTGCCGCCGCCAACATCTCGTGGCTGGTAGAGCCAGGCGCCGGCACCATCCGTGTGTCTGAACCACCCGCCAGCATCGTGTTGGTGTGGGACACCAGCGGCAGCATGAACGGCATGACCGACGCCTTGCGCGAGGCCGTGCTCGCCTACCTGGACCAGGTGCGTCCGACCGAGCAGCTGAACCTGATTCGTTTCTCCGACGAGGTCGAGGTGCTGCTGAAGGACTTCTCGAGCGACCGCAACATCCTGAAGAATGCGGCCCACGTCGACAAGTTCTATCCCGATGGCGGCACCCGGTTCTACGACGCCATCGAACAGGCAGTGGCGTTGCTGAAGCCTCGCACGGGCAACCGCGCCATCATCATGCTCAGCGACGGCGAAGACAGCCTCAGCAAGATGGAATCGCCCGCGTTCTGGACGCTGCTACAGGAAGAACAGGTGCGGCTCTACACCATCGGGCTGGGCGTTGCCCTCAAGGGGCTCGCGACCCGCGTCGGCTCGACCGGCCAACGCTTCATGGGCCACGCCTCGTACGTCACTAACGGGCGCACCTTCTTTGCGCGCGACACCAGCGAGCTGAAATCCCTGTATGACCGTATCGCCACCGAGCTGCGCGCCGTCTCCCGCTACACCATCACACCGTCGATCAGCGCCGCGCTGGGCTCACTCTCAATCGCGGCCACCGGCGAACGCATGGCCGCTGTCTCGGCGCCGGCGCGAGTGCAGCTGGTGCTCGACGCGTCAGGCTCGATGAACCGGCGCATCGGCAACAAGCGGATGATTGACTCGGCCAAGGAAGTGCTGGCCTCGCTGATCAAGGCGGTGCCGGACGAGGTGCAAATGGGATTGCGCGTCTATGGCCATCGCATCAAGGAGGGCCAGCAGGGTGCGTGCGAAGACTCGCAGCAGGTGCAGCCGATTGCCAGGCTCAATCGCGCGCGCCTGCTGGCACGCGTGCAGGCCATCAACGCCCTCGGCACGACGCCTATCGCGTACTCGTTGGAACAGGTCGCGAGTGACCTCGGCAAGGCGGACGGTCCCCAGATGGTCGTTCTGGTCACCGACGGCCGCGAAGAGTGCGGTGGCGATCCGAAGGCAGCAGTGGCCAAGCTCAAAGCCCAGGGCTACAACGTGCGCGTGAACATTGTCGGTTTCGCGCTCACCGACAAGGCCGCGCAGCAACAGTTGGCCGAGGCGGCGGCGCTCACCGGCGGCAGTTACGTGAACGCCAAGGATGACGCCGCGCTGAAGGAAGCGCTCGACGCGGCGATGCGGGTGCCGTTCGAGATTCGCGACAGCAGCGGCGCCGTGGTCGGCAGCGGCCAGGTGGGCCAGGAGGCGTTGCGGCTTCCCGAAGGCCACTACACTGTCGTCGTGCAGACAGCGGAACGCCCGATCACCATTCCTGGCGTGCGGGTGGTCGCGGATCGGGAGAGCCGCGTAGAACTGAAGAAAGAAGGCCGCGAGATCGGCATCAAGGTGAATCAACCATGAGCATCGTCTCCATCGTCTTGTCGATTTGCGCCGTGGTGATGGCGTGGTTCACGGTTGGCCCGGGTTGGCTTCCGCTGGTCACGGTTGCGATCGCCGCACTGCTGGCCTTCGGGCAAACGGTGACGGCGCTGCGGGCGAAGAACTGGGGACACTGGTCACTGCGCGCACTCGTGCTCGCGCTGGTGGTGCTGATCGCATTGCCGACGATCGGGCAAGTTCGCCCGGCGCAGATTCCCGTCGCAGTCGTGGCCGAGGCCAGCCCGCTCGCGCTACCGCCCGTGGGCGGCGCCGCTCAAGTCACGACGGCGGCCGCCGTGGTGATCTCGAACGACCCGCCGCCAGTGTCCAATCTCGACGCTGCGGCCGTGAGCGCGCGCACGGCGTCACTCGAGAAGCGCGTCTCGCGCACCCGGTTCAACCTCGAGGCGCGGATTGCGGCCCTTGGCGAGGGGGTCGACCCCGCCTTCGCATACCTGCGCGATTCGATCGGCTTCGACAGCTACCCCGGTGTCCTCCGCGGCGATCGCGGCACGTTCCTGGCGCGCGCCGGCAACTCGTGGGACCGCGCGTCGTTGCTGACGGCCATCCTCAAGGCCAAGGGCATTCGGACCCGCTTCGCCACCGCGCGGCTAGACGATCGAGCTGCCGATCAATTGTTCGAACGACTCTTCGTGGCGCCGGCGACCGCCGCCGGTGATCCGTCAGTGACGGCATCGCCCAGCGCCACCAGGGACACGTCCTTCTCGGACCGCATCAGGGCCAGGGCCACCCGCGATCTGACGCTCGTCCGCGCCGCCATGATCGGGGCCTGGCCGTCGGATGCCGGGATCAGCCGCGACGCGGTGATCGAGGAGCTGCGCGAACACGCCTGGGTGCAAGCCGAGGTGGGCGCCGGTTGGCAAGACCTGGATCCCTCGCTGTCGGGCTCGCAGCCGGGACAGCCCCTGATGCCGGCCGAGAGCACGTTCGACGAAATGCCAGAGGGCCGCTTCCAGCACGTGACGATCCGGGTGATGGCCGAGACGCTCAGCGAGGGCGAACTCTCGACGACGCCCCGGCTCGAGTGGTCAGCACGGGCGCCCGACGTGCTCGAGCGCAAGATCTTCTTGACTCATGTGCCGGCGGGCACCGGCGCCGGCGGCAAGCTCGCGCGCCTGGCCGGGGAGCACTGGCGGCCGGCCCTCTGGCTCGGAGGGACCCTTCATTCGGGCGACACCATCGAGTTCGGATCGGGCAGCAACAGCGCCGGCAGTTTTCTCTTTGGCGAGAGTGCGAAAACATTGGTGGCCGAATGGCTGGAACTCGAGTTCGACCAGACTGGCGGCCGCATCGATACCACTCGCCGCGCGCTGTTCAACCGCGCGAGTGACGTCGTGCGCGCCGGCGCCGTCACCAAGGCGTCGCTGACGCCCGTGCCCATGATGAACAGCGGACCAGTGCCTGCCCTGGCCCTGCACAATCTCTGGTTTACCGCCGGTGGGCACGACCTGGCTGCCTACGCGGACACCCTTGCCGAACTGAGCGGGCAAGGGCCAGAACCGGGCAAGGGCGAAGTCGACCCGGAAGCCACGCTCTCGACCATGGCAATGGCGAACTTCTCATTCCTGGTGTGGTCGGACCACGTCATCCTGCCCTCGGTGAACGATGCCGCAGGTGTTCGCCTCTATGCCGACTCGCCGCGCGCACTGATCTTCAGCCTGAGTCCAGACGCCCGCGGTCCGGGTGCGGCCACCGCCGAATACGACCTCCATCGCGACCGGGTTCGCGCCGTGGCCCGCGACGCCGCCCTCGTGCAGGCGGCCGTTGATCGGAAGGTCTGGTTCGGGCTGCTCGAAGGGGCGCTGGAACACGAGCTGACGGCAGCGGATGTTGCGGATGCTGGCGGCAACGCGGCGGACTACCTCACGACCAGTGCGCTGGTCACTGAATTGGGCGTGGCGAGCGTGCGGGAAGGCAGCGCGGACCAGGCCGTCACCTTGGCCGGCGACCAGTCACGCTCCGATCGGATGCTGGCCGCGGTCGCCAGGGGAGCCGCTCTGGTGGTGCCTCGACCGCCGCCGGGCAAACCCGCGCGCGGCTGGTGGGAAATCGCCGCCAACGGCGATACCAAGGCCGTCACCGACGGTGATCTCGGCGGCTCAGTGGCATGGGGTAAAGGCCTGGGCGGCGGCCGCATCGGCAGCGGCGCCGGCACTCCGGATGGCCGGATGCCACGGCTGATACGACCGCGCCCAACACCGGGCGGAAGTGGCGGTCAGGAATATCTGACGCTGCTCACCACCATCGCGCTGGCGGTGATCATCGCCTTCGAGGTGATCGCTTTCACCATCCATCTCCGCGCCGTCATGCGCGGCATGACGGTGCTCGATTCAATGGATCGCGACTTCGGCAGCGAGTGACGGTCACTCCGACAGGGCGATCATCGGATCGGTCTTCGCGGCTCTGCGCGCGGGTAACAGGCACGCCACCAGCGCGACCATCGTCAGCACTGCCGCGACGGCAGCGACCACGCGCGCGTCCATCGCGCCGACTTCGTACAACTGGGCCTGGATGGTTTGCCGCAGGAGAAACGCGCCGGCCAACCCGAAGGCGGTGCCGAGCGCGACAATCATCCCACCCTCGCGCAACACGAGGGTGAAGATGCTGCGACCGGCCGCGCCGAGCGCCATGCGGATGCCGATTTCGCGGCGGCGCTGCGAGACCTGATACGCCAGCACGCCGTAGATGCCAATCCCCGCCAGGAACAGCGCGACGACCGCAAAGCCCGTCGCCAGCACGGTTGGCGTGCGGCGGTCGATCACCGATTGCGACAATCGCTCTTCCATCGTCCGGACGCCGTAGAACGGCAACTCCGAATCGATCTCCGCCACCTCGCGCCGGATCGCGCTGATCACGGTCTCCGGCTTCTGTGTGGTGCGGACCGCCAACCCCAGCGAAGGCGTCGGGTCCTGCCGCAACGGAAAGAAGTAGGTGCCAGTACGGCGAAGGCCTGGCGCGTCAACCAGGCCGCGAATCCGCATGGGGGCAATGATGCCGACAATGGTCATCATCTGTTCCTCCTTCGGCTTCGCCATGATGTTCTCGAGGTTGGCCGGGAAGTACATCCGCTTGCCGAGCGCATCACCATTCGGCCAGAACCGCTTGGCCAGCGTGTCGTCGATCACCATGACGCGGGGGCGATCGTTGGCATCGCCCGGCGCGAACAGGCGACCGCCGAGCAGCCGGACGCCCATCGCTTCGAAGTAGCCATCCGAAGCGGACACCCGGCTGGGCGAGATCAGCGACTCGCCCTTCTGCATCTGGTAGCCCTCGGCCAGAATCACGCTGTCGTTGTAATTGCCACCGAACGGAATGGTGGTGGTCGCGCCTGCGGCTTCCACGCCCGGGATGGCACGCACGCGATCCAGAATGCGTTCGGTGGTCGCGCGCAACACGTCGTTGCCGGCATACCGCGCCGCCGGCAGGCTGATGGTCCCTGTCAGGACGCGCTCTGCGCGGAAGCCCGGGTCGATGCGCAGCACGCGGTCAAAGCTCGCCAGCAGCACGCCGGCGCCAATCAGCAGCATCAGCGCAAACGCGACCTGGCTGGTGACCAGCACCCGCCGCACCAGGCGGGGGCCTCGGCCCTGCGTTCCGGTGCGCCCTTCTTCCCTCACCACTTGGGCGATGTTCGCGCGCCGCATGGCCACAACCGGAATCAGGCCGACCACAATGCCGACGATGGTGACGAGGAGCAGGGTGAAGGCGACTACGCGGCCATCGAGATGGATCGCGGTGCCGGCCGGCAGCTGATCGAAGCCGAAGAACGGCGCTGCCTGCAGCGCCCACCAGCCGAGGCCAAGCCCCGCCGCTCCGCCCACTAAGGCGAGCAGCACTGATTCGGTTAGTGATTGCCGAGCCAGACGCCCGAAGCCAGCGCCCAGGGCGTGCCGCGTCGCCATTTCGCGCACCCGCGCGGTCGAACGCACCAGGGCGAGGTTGGCCACGTTCACGCAGCCAATCAGCAGGACGAAGATCGCGCCGCCCCACAGCATTGACAGCGTCGCGCGAGTCTCGCCGATCAGGTTTTCCTGGAAGTCGACGACGTCAGTCCCGAACTGTGCGTTGGTAAGAATCTCGCGAAACGCCGGGAAGCGCTCGAAGTTGGCGGCGTTGATCGCGTTGACCTGGCTCTGCGCCTGTTCGCGGCTGGCGCCGTCACGCAGGCGGGCGAACTGGTGCCAGCTGTTGCTATGCCGCTGATCGTCTGACTGCTCTTGCGCGGTGAACGCGGCCGGGCGATACAGCTGAATGTCAGGATTCAGAAACCGGAACCGCTGATCCATCACGCCGACAATGCGGAAGGGTTCGCCGCCGATCCGCAGGTCCTGCCCAATCGCATCGTCCCTACCCCCGAAGAGGCGTTGCCAGAGGCCGTAGCTGAGGATGACGACCTTTTCCTGGCCGACCTCCCCTTGCGCTTCGCTGAAGAGCTGACCGCGCACGGGCTGCACCTGGAGCACGCGGAAGAACGACGGCGTCACCGTCATGGCTTGCACTCGCTCGGCATCGCCAAGGCCGCTGCCGCTGATGGTCACGCCGGTTTGGCGGAACATGGCGAGCTCATCGACGGCGGCCAGACCGCGCTTGCGATCGAAGTAGTCCGGGACACCGTTGTCGGCGATCGCCACCCCGGCACCGGGATACTTGTTGAAGATGCGCACCAGCCGGTCTGGCTGGTCGAACGGCAGTGGCTTCAGCAGCACGCCATCGACAATGGCAAAGATGGCAACGTTCGCTGCCAGGCACAGGGCCAGGGTAGCCACGGTCGTGATGGCAAAACTCCGATCCTTCCAGAGCACCCGCACAGCAAACCGGAGGTCTTGTAAGAGTCGGTCCATGGCTACGTGAGTCTACGGCGGCGGGAAGGCCGGAGTTCCAGGGGGCTTGGAGGCTTGGGGGCTTGGGGAAACCGATCCAGAATGCCCCACCCGTGTCCGATCTCGAGTCCACCACCCTCACCAAAGTCCGCTGGCGGCTGATTCCGTTCCTTTTCCTGCTCTATGTGATCGCCTACCTCGATCGCGTCAACGTCGGCTACGCCGCGCTCGACATGAATCGCGAGCTGGGGTTCAGCGCCGCCGTCTACGGGTTCGGCTCCGGTATCTTCTTCCTCAGCTACACCTTGCTCGAAGTGCCCAGCAACCTGTTGCTGGCGCGGTTCGGCGCCCGTCGCTGGATTGCCCGCATCATGTTCACGTGGGGCCTGGTCTCGATGGCGATGGTCTTCGTCACCACGCCGCTCTCGTTCTACGTGCTGCGCTTCATCCTCGGCGCCTGCGAAGCCGGGTTCTTTCCCGGCTTGATTCTGTACTTGACCTACTGGTTCCCCGGGCGCGAACGGGCGCGGGCGGTGGCGCTGTTCATGACGGCCACCGCTATGGCCGGCGTTATCGGGGCGCCGATCTCGAGCGCGATTCTGCAGCTCCACGGCGCGGGCGGGCTCCACGGCTGGCAGTGGCTGTTCATCATCGAGGGCCTGCCGGCGGTGCTGCTCGCGCCGGTGGTCCTTCGCCGGCTCACCGAACGGCCGGCCGATGCAACGTGGCTGACCGCCGATGAGCGCGACTGGCTGACGCGCGAGATGGCGAAGGAACAGGAGCACACCCACGACGTGCACGTCACGCTGCGCACGGCCGCACGCAGCGGACGCCTGTGGGCCCTGTCCGCGCTCTACTTCTGCATCGTCATGGCTTTCTACGGCGTGAGCTTCTGGCTGCCGCAGATCGTGCAAGCCACCGGCGGTCTGAGCTCGGCCACAGTGATCCTGTTGACGGCGATCCCCTACGTCGCGGCGACGATTGGTTTGGTGGTGATCGGGTCACGCTCGGACGCAAAGGCCGAACGACGCTGGCACGTGGCGGTGCCGTGTCTGATTGGCGCCGCCGGATTTGTCCTGACCGTGCTGGCACCGCAGACGGCCGCGGCCTCGCTTGCCATGCTGTCGATTGCCGCCTTCGGTATTTGGGGCACGCTTGGACCGTTCTGGGCCATGCCCACGGCCTTCTTGCGCGGTACGGCCGCTGCCGGTGGGATTGCGATCGTCAATTCGATTGGCAACATCGGCGGGTTCGCCGGACCGTTCGCGATCGGCTGGGTGCGCGATGCGACTGGCAGCTTCGAAGGCGGCCTGCTGACCCTGGCCGCCGTGCTGGTCGTCGGCGCGGGTATCGCGCTCAGCCTGCCGGCTGAGCCACCGATTCACACCGATTAGCGACCGATTGCCCGGTCGGGCTCCTGCTCCAGCGAGAACGGCTGCCAGCGATCGTTAGCGAGCGGGCGCGAGCCTGCCCGCTCGGGCGGCACCAATGCCTGCAGTTCCTGCCAGGTGAGCGTCAGCCATGATGGCACCTGGGCTCTCAGTTGTCGTAACACCGCAACGTCTTCCGGCGTGACCGGCAGGTCGCGATCGAGGTTCAGCGCGTGGTCAGAGGCCACGGGTCAGTTCCTCCCAGCGCGCCAGCAACCCGGCTTTCACGAAGTAGTCCTTCGCTTCGTCCCGATTGGTACCGTCAAGGCCAAGCAGATATCCAACGTCAGACATCTCTTGCAGTGTCCGCGTCGGATCGTTCTTCATCGCTTGAACTTTCATCGCGATCAAGTGCTCCTTGCGAGGTACGGGGACCGGCCTTCCACCCGGGCCCGGCGCCACGGCAACCCCCGCGAACAGCTTGGTGGCCGTCTCGTCACGCACATAAATGAAGTCTACCCGGCCCCACTCGCGGCTCGAGTGCAGGTGGTTGGAGAAGCCCAACGCCTCCTGACCTTCGGCCTCGGTCACGATGTCGAGGTCCAGGGTCAACCGCGGGTTGCCGTAAACGGCGAGGGCCACGCCTCCGACCAGGGCAAATCGGCGGCCACGTGCGGTCAGGAACGCATCAACGCGGTCCAGGACCCCGACGAAATCCATGGCGCCATCATAACGCGCCCGCCATCGCCGCCAGCCGGTGCGGTCGCCGAAACCCTTGACAGATGAATTCGTTAATACTAAATAATTAGTATGCGTCCGAAATCAGAGACCCTCACCGGGCAGGAACTGGAGATCATGAAGGTCATCTGGCGCAGCGGCCAGGCCACGGTGCGCCAGGTCTACGAAGACCTGAAGACCCGCCGCACCATCGCCTACACCTCGGTGCAGACGATGATGAACGTGCTCGAGACCAAGGGCCACCTCAAGAAGCAGCCGGGCGATCGAGCGCAGACCTACCTGCCCGTCCGTCCGCAGCAGATCGTTGTCCGATCGATGGTGCGCGAGTTTGTCGATCGCGTGTTCGACGGCTCCGCTCGCCCGCTGCTGGTGCACCTGCTCAAAGAGAAGGGGCTCACGGCGGCAGAGCGCAAGGAACTGCAGAAGCTGCTCGACAAGGAGGCGGAATGACGCTCGCACTCTGGAACCTCGCGGCCTACAGCGCTCAACTCGCCGTGCTGGCCCTGACCGCGGCTGCGGCCGCGTCGTTGCTCCGGATCAACGCGCCCAGGCTGTCGGTCCGCTACTGGCAAGCGGTCCTGGCGGCATGTTTCGCGCTGCCGCTACTGCAAACCTGGACCGACAAACCGAGCGACGCCGTCCAGGCGTCGATTCACTTCCTCTCGAACTCGACGGTCCCTGCTGCGGCCGATGCACCGTCGTTGGACGCGACCATCATCGTCGCGGCCATTCTGGCGATTGGTGCCGTCATTCGCCTCGGGTGGCTCGGCATCGGTCTGCTCCGCCTTCGGTTGGTGACGCGCCGCGCTGAACCGGCCGCGTCGCTGGCCAGCCTCTCGACGGAGTTACAGGAGGATCTTGGTGCCCGCGCAGAGGTGCTGCTGTCGGACGAGGTGCAGGGTCCAGCGACTGTGGGGGTGCTGCGCGCGGTGATCCTGCTGCCGCGCCGGATTGTAGATTTGCCGCAAGCCGTGCAGCGCGCCGTCTTGTGCCACGAGCTGTTGCACGTGCGGCGCCGCGACTGGCTCGTGACGGTCGGGGAAGAACTCTGGTGCGCGCTGTTCTGGTTCCACCCCGGCGTCCGATTGATTGCCTCGCGATCGTGCCTGGCGCGCGAGACCGTCGTGGACGAAGCCGCAATCAGTCATACCCGTGACCGCCGGGCTTACGCCGAAGCCCTGCTCGCCTTCGCGTACCCACAGCCGCATCTGGTTGGCGCCACGGCGCTAATCGGCCGGCGTCAACTCAGCCAGCGCATCTCGCTCATTGCTCAGGAGGTTGCCATGTCACGCAGGCGCGTCGCACCGTTTCTCGTGCTCTCCGCCACCGCGGTGGCGGCGGCCACCCTCTCGGCCGCCACGTCGGTCCCCATGGTCTCGTCGCAGGCGCAGACCGAGCAGGTCTACAAGCCCGGTGACGGCGTCACCTTGCCCGCAGTCGTGAAGGAGGTCAAGGCGGATTACCCGCGCGATGTCTTGCCGGAGAAGGTCCAGGGTTCAGTCTGGATGCGCTGCGTAGTGTTGGCGGACGGAAAGGTCGGGGACATCGAAGTCACCCGTTCCCTCCATCCACGGCTGGATCGCGAGGCCAGCCGGGCGCTCTCGCAGTGGGAGTTCAAGCCCGGCACCAAGGACGGCAAGCCGGTTGCGGTCGAGGTCACCATCGAGATGACCTTTACGCTCAAGTAGCACCAGCGGCGAGCGGGGCAAGGTCCGGCTGCCGGAGGTCACAGCTGCCCTGATCCCCGATCCCTGATCCCCGATCCCTGATCCCTGATCCCCGACTTCTGCTACTCTTGGTCCAAAGCAGGCCCTTTGCCAGCAGGCGCCGGCTTCCTGAGGTAGTAGCTATGGCTCACAACGGCCAGCGTTTGCGCGGTCTACTGTTGACTGCGGGCGCCGCTCTTTCCTTCGTGTTTTTGCCAGCTCCGGCGGCAGCGCAGAACCCGGCGCCACAACCGAGCGGTAACTTCCAGGCTGCAGCCGGCCCCGATTTCATGCTCGGGCGCCCGCGCGCCAGCATTGGCGTGCGCGGGGAATGGCTCATTGCCAGCGCCGGCTCGGACATCTACGACTTCGTCACCGAACAGCTGACGCTCGAGAAGTCGTCGTTCAATGCGCCGGGCTTCGGCGCTGAGCTGGGCGTCAGCCTCACGCCGCGCATCGACGTTGTCGGCGGCGTCGACATTGCCAAGTCGTCCACGCCGTCTGAGTACCGGGCGTTCGTCGATAACCGTAACCTGCCCATTCAGCAAACGACGTCGCTGCGCCAGTCGAACTTTTTCGGGTCACTGAAGTTCGCCGTGCTGCCTCGCGGGCGCGCCATCAGCCGCTTTGCCTGGATTCCGTCAACGTTGGTTCCGTACGTGGGCGCGGGCGGCGGCGTGACCAGCTACGACTTCAAACAAGACGGCGATTTCGTGGATTTCAGCGACAACCGCGTGTTCACCGACAATTTCCGATCGCAGGGATGGACGCCGACCGCCCACGTGTTCGGCGGCGCCGACATCCAGGTCTACAAGCGCGTGTTTATGTCGGTCGAAGGTCGCTACCTGTGGGCCAAGGCCAAGCTGGGTGCCGACTTCATTGATTTCGACCCGATTGACCTCGGGGGATTCCGGTTCGGCGCCGGGTTCCACGTCATGTTTTAGCGGAGACCAACAATGACAACGCCATTCGCTGTTCGCCATTCGCTGTTCGCTATTCGCTGTTCGCTGTTCGTCAGCGCTCAACTCGCGCTCGCCCTGGCCACCGGGGTGGCCTACGCCCAGCAACCCGTGACGTCAGCCCCGGTCGCCACCGCGCAGGTCGATGCCCGCTTCGCGAACTGGCTCGGATGCTGGCGTCTTGAAGACGACCTGACCGGCACCGGCGCCCGGATGTGCATCACGCCCGACAACTCCGGCGTGCGGCTCAAGACCATCGTCGGCCAGATCAGCGGCGGCGACGAAGGCCTGAGGGCCGACGGAGTCACGCGGCCAATTACCGACAGCGACTGCAAGGGCACCGAGCGGGCGGAGTGGTCGCGCGACGGCCAGCGCGTGTTTCGCCAGACCGACATCACCTGCGGCACCGAGCCCGCGCGCAAGGTGTCGAGCATTGCCTTCCTCACCAGCGGACCGGCATGGATTAACGTGCAGCTGGTTGAAGGCGGTCCCGATCGCGTCGTGCGCGTCCAGCGTTATCGCCGCGCGGCGGATCAGACCCTTGCCGACGGTACACGCGCCATGAAGGTGGTCACCGGCGCGCGGCCCACGACGGTCGAAGAAACGTTGTGGAACGTTGACGACGTGATCGAGGCCAGCGGCAAGGCGCCGGCCGAGGCGGTGCAGGCGGCGGTGGCGGAAGCCAAGGGACGTTTCGATCTCAACAAGAAGTCCCTCGTCGCCATGGCGAATGCCGGCGTGTCCGAGCAGGTGATCGACCTGATGGTTGGCCTCGCCTTCCCGCAGCGCTTCGTCGTCGAACGCCGTGGCAGCTACGGGTCTTCCTCGGTGCCGGTGGGCATCTCGATGGGCGGCGGTTACTTCGACCCGTTCATGTCGGCGATGATGTTCGGCAGCGCCCACCCTGATTGCTACGGATCCGGCAGCTACGGTTACCGCAGCTACTACTCGTCTTGCGGCTCGATGTATTCGCCGCTATACGCGACCGGCTACGGTTACGGCTACGGCTACAGTTACGGCTACGGACCCTACGACTACAACGGCTACGGCAATTACTACCCGAGTGGCGGCTGGGTCAGCGTCAACCCCAACGTCGGCACCGCCACCGGTCAAGGTGAGGGCCGCGTCGTCAACGGCCGCGGCTACACGCAGGTGCGTCCGCGCGAAAGCGAGCCCGAACCTGTCCGCACGGGTAACAACGGTAACAACGGTGGCAACGGGTCAAGCGCGGGCTGGTCGGGCGCCAGTTCAGGTGGCGTTTCGTCTCAGGGCTACTCTGGCGGCTCGTCGAGCGGGTCATCGGGTTCAAGCGGCTCCAGTGGCGACTCCGGCGCGCGCACCGCGGTGCCACGCCCGCCAGGCGGCGCCTTCTAACCGTCACGATCTTCGAGTAACCTTCAGGGCCTGATGGCATCTAGCCTTCAGGCCCTTTCTATTTTCAGGAGATCTTCGACATGAGTACTGGACCGCTGCCAATTGGCTCTGATGCGCCCGACTTCGAGGCGCAAACCACCGACGGTCCCATCCGCTTCCACGAGTGGCTGGGTAATTCCTGGGGCGTGATCTTCTCGCATCCCAAGGACTTCACCCCGGTGTGTACGACCGAACTCGGCTACATGGCGCGCATCAAGCCGGAATTCGACAAGCGCAACGTCAAGATTATCGGCCTCAGCATCGATCCCGTCGAGAAGCACGCGGGCTGGGCGCAGGACATTGCTGAAACCCAGGGCACGGCGCCAAACTACCCGATGATCGGCGACACCGACCTGAAAGTGGCCAAGATGTACGGCATGTTACCGGCCGGCGCCGGCGAGACATGCGAAGGCCGCACCGCGGCCGACAACGCCACGGTTCGCAACGTTTATGTGATCGGCCCCGACAAGAAGGTCAAGCTGCTGATCTCCTACCCGATGAGCACCGGCCGCAACTTCGATGAAGTGCTGCGCGTGATCGATTCGATGCAGCTCACCGCAAAGCACAAGGTCGCCACACCGGTGAACTGGAAGGATGGCGACGACGTGATCATCCTGGGGTCGGTGAACGACGAAGAGGCCAAGAAGACCTACCCGGAGGGATGGAAGGCGCCCAAGCCCTACCTGCGCATTGTGCCGCAGCCAAAGTGATTCGCGCCTTGCGGTCGCAGCAATCACGACCCTGGCCCTGAGCGCGGCGTTAAGCGGCCAGGCCGCTCAGCCCCGCGTCGAAGGGTGGCCGCAGTGGCGCGGCGCCAATCGCGACGGCGCCGCCACCTTCACGGCGCCCGCGTCGTGGCCCGATGCCCTCAACCTGAAGTGGAAGGTTGAAGTCGGCCGCGGCTACTCCGCGCCGATCATTGTCGGCGATCGGGTTTACGCGTTCTCGCGGCAGGACGACAACGAAGTCATGCGGGCGCTGGACGCGGCCACCGGCAAAACGATGTGGGAATCCAAGTACGTCGCGACCTTCAAGCGGACGCCAGGCACCCGAGGCCATCCGTAGTTGCGGCCCGCCTCGATCACATTGGTAATTCGTCCAGTCCCGAGACCGCACCTCGGCCTCGGTCGGCAGGTCTTGCGATCGAATCGGTTGCAGTAATTCGCCAGCCAGTTGCTGCCGTTGCAGGAAGACTGCAGGGCCGTCACGGGTCCACGGCCTTCCAGGACGGGCCGCTTCGTGGTCTGCGTGTTCAAGGATTCAGCAAGATCGCTGCGACGGCGCCGTCCCCGAGGCGGTCAACGACAGTCCGACGATGAGCGTAATAGCGGCGTAGCGCATGAACTTCCTTTGACCAGCCGAGCTGGCTAAGGTTTACGCCATGTTGCCAATGTGTGTAGTTTCCCTTCCGGAGGACTGAATGGAACGCAAGACGGCGAACGATTTCGATCAGGAACTGCTTCTCATCTTCGATCAGTACGTGCACGGCGCCATCGATCGCCGCGGCTTTCTCGATCGCGCGACGAAGTTTGCTGTGGGCGGCATGACCGCCGGTATGCTGCTCGACGCCCTCAGCCCGAAGTTTGCCGAGGCGCAACAGGTGCCGAAAGACGACAAGCGCCTGAAGACCGAATCCGTCGAGGTCGCCTCGCCGAACGGCAACGGCAAGATCAAGGCGTATGTCTGCCGCCCGGCTAGTGCCACCGGCAAGCTGCCGGCGATTGTGGTCGTCCACGAGAACCGGGGGCTCAACCCGCACATCGAAGATATCGCGCGGCGCCTGGCTCTCGACAACTTCATGGCGATCGCCCCAGACGCGCTGACGCCGCTTGGCGGCTATCCCGGAGATGAAGAGAAAGCGCGCGAGTTGTTCCCCAAGTTGGATCAACCCAAAGTGCGCGAAGACTTCATCGCGTGCGCGAACTACATCCGCACGCGTCCCGATTGCACCGGCAAGATTGGCGCCGTGGGTTTCTGCTATGGCGGCGGCGTGGTCAGCATGCTGGCGGCGCGGCTCGGCGCCGACCTGGCAGCCGGCGTGCCCTTCTATGGCGGACAGCCGACGACTGAAGACACGGCCAAAATCAAGGCCGCCATGCTGATCAACTACGCGGGCACCGACGAGCGCATCAACGCCGGCTGGCCGGCGTGGGAAGCCGCCCTGAAGGCGAACAACGTGCGCTACGAGGGCTACATCTATGCCGGCACCCAGCACGGGTTCAATAACGACACGACGCCCCGCTACGACGCAGCGGCCGCCAAGCTCGCCTGGGAACGCACCATCGCGCACTTCAATAAGTACGTCCGCGGATGAGGCACGGGCCTTGCTCTACCCTTCGGTAACCGGCGGGGATCGGCCGATTGTTGCAGCATCACGCCCACAATCGGCCGTCCTTTGCCCATCTGGAGGAAGCATGGCCACCAAGGGCGAGTCGAAGAAGATCAAGAAACAGAGCAAGAAAAAAGACGACCAGCAGCCAGGACGAACTGTCGTCACCCGCGACCAGCTGATCGCTGGGCTGCAGGAAGACCTGTCGCGAGAATACCAGGCCATTCTGGCCTACGTGGTGTATTCCCAGGCCCTGAAGGGCGCCCAGTACATGGCGATTGCGAAGGAGCTCGAGGTGCATGCCGCTGAGGAACTGGCGCACGCCATCACCATCGCCAAGCAGATCGACTACCTCGGCGCCATGCCGAACGGGACTGCCTTGCCGGTGAAGATCACCGAAGATGCCGAGAAGATGCTGCGCGCCGACCTCGACAATGAGAACCAGACCATCCGCCACTACCGCGAGCGGGTGCTGCAGTGCGACGCCCTGGGTGAGTTCGCGATCGGCGAGGAAATTCGCGAGATCTTGCGGCAGGAGCAGGAACACCAGGTCGATCTGGCGACCGCCCTCGGCGAAGACGTCCCTGACGTCTCCAAGATCAAACGCTAGTGCCAGGAGGGCGGCACTTGAGTGCCGCCCATCCCTACACCGGAATCGACGTGAAGACCTGCAACCACGGGACGACCGCGCCAAACAGGTAGAGCGCCGTCAGTCCGCCGAGAATGGGATACACCCCGGTGGCATAGAGGACGCCCCCGCAACCGATCGCGAGCAGCTTGGCGCCAACCAGGGCCGGGCCCAGTCCGGTCAGGTGCATCCAGGTGGCGAGGATCGGATTGCCCTCCGCAGAAGGTCCGAACAGATCGACGGCTTGATAGGTGAGCCACCCGTCGGCGGCTTGCAGCGCGATGAACACTCCGAAGAGCAGTCTCGGCGTCATGCCCCGTAAGCAGCAAAGTCGGTGCCTAGCGTTACAAGAGCAATATCGAGGAAATCGGAAACCTAGTCGTCCGGGGGGAAGACTAAAGGTGGAGCGGGTTGAATCCCCGCTCCAACTTAGGCCGCTAAAGTGCTACTGCTTGGTCATGGCGAAGCCGGTGACGGTGGCCTCGGTGTTGTGCGCGAAGCGGATGCCGTAAACGCCATCGGTTGACTTCAACTTGCCGGCCGCGACCACGTCGGTCTTGGGGTAGCTGCCCACCACGGTGCCGTTGACGGAGCATTCGATCTTGTCGGCGGTGACCGCCATGGCGATGTCCTGCTTGACAGCCGAACCCTTGCCGGCGGCCTTGTTGATGGCCGCGTTCGGCTCTGGCTTGCGCGCGCTCACCGCGAACGGCGCCGGGCCCATGCCGCGCACGATGAACGTGCCGTTGCCGTAGGCCGAGCAGTAGACGAAGCTCTGGTCCGCGCCGCCCAAGTCGTTACCGGCGATCACGATGCCATAAGGATGCGGGTGATCGTTCAGGCCCATGTAGTTGGATTCGGTAAACGTGGCCTTCACCGTGTAGTTGCCCATCGCCTTATTGGCGGGGTTCCAGTAGGTGACCGCGGGACCGGTCCGCACTTCAAGCGTGCCGCCCTTTTCGGCGAGCCGCGAGTTGTTCAAGACCTGGCCGGCCTTTTCTTCCTGGGCGTCAATCTTGCCCATCCAACCCTTGGCGAAAATGCCGCCGTCCTTCACCGCAACGGCGCCGTCGGGCTGGGCCGCCGGAGCCATGGGTTTGGGGGCCTGGGCCGCAGGGGCCTGGGCGCGAATGACCGCGGGCGTACAGAGTGCTGCTGCAATCGCAAGACCGTAAACGAGACGCATGGTGTGTCCTCTCACTGAAGAAGTTTTAGGGCCGTTACGCAGGACCGCTCGAGCGCGGCCACCGTGGCCGAACCAACACTATATCCGGTTCTCATGGCTGCTAGCGACCTGCCGCATAGGTGCGTTACGCTAGCGACATGACCCTCCGCCACACACTCGCGCTGGCCCTGCTGACGTTCGTCCCGGCGTGCTCCAGCCCGGCCCCGGCCCCGGCCACAGCCACGGACGTGAAGCCGGCCTCGGCGCCGGCCGCACCGCCCGCCGACCGAAAGTATCTGCTGGAGCGCGTGGGCGACGCCTCGGTGGTGCAGTTGTACGCGGACGGGTTCTCCGCGCTGCCACTGAAGCAAAAGGCGCTGATCTGGCACCTCTACCAGGCGGCCCTGGCGGGCCGCGACATCTTCATCGACCAGAAGCACAAGGACGCGCTCGAAATGCGCGGCATCCTCGAACGCATCGTCGCCAACCCCCAGGGTGTTGACGCCGCGACGCTCACCGAAGTGCAACGCTACACGAAGCTGTTCTGGATCAACAACGGTCCCTACAACAACCTCACGGCGCGCAAGTTCGTGCTGACGTGCAAGCCCGAAGCATTCGCGGCCGCGGCCACCCTGGCCGGCGCTGATGCAAGCGCGGTCAGCCGCCTGCAGCCGATGTTCTTCGATCCCACCGTCGATCCCATCGTCACCAACAAGACGCCTGGGCCCGGCAAGGATATCCTGCAGTCGAGCGCCAACAACCTGTATTCCGGCGTGGCGTTGACCGACCTCAAAGGCTTCGAAGAGAAGTACGGCCTGAACTCGCGCCTGGTGAAGCGGGACGGCAAGCTGGTCGAAGAGGTGTATCGCGTTGACGGCCGCTACGGGAAGTACATCACCGAGATCGTGAAGCACCTCGACGCCGCCAAGGCGTTCGCCGAGCCGCCCATGGCCAAGGCGCTCGATGCCCTGGTGACCTTTTACCGCACCGGTGAAGTGAAGGATCGCGAGGCCTACGACATTGCCTGGGTGCAGGACAAAGTGTCTCCGGTGGACACCATCAACGGTTTCATCGAGGTCTATCTCGACCCGCGCGGCATCAAGGGCAGCTGGGAAGGCCTGGTCTTCTACGTCAACCAGGAGAAGACGGCTCGCATCAAGACCATCGCTAGCAACGCGCAATGGTTCGAAGACCGCATGCCGTGGGATGCGAAGTATCGCAAGGCCAGCGTGCAGGGCATCGTCGCCAACGCGATCGACGTGGTCATCGAGACCGGCGATTCGGGACCGGTGACGCCGGTCGGCATCAACCTCCCGAACGACCAGGCGATTCGCGAGAAGTTCGGCAGCAAGTCAGTGGCACTCTCGAACGTCAACGAAGCCTACGACCGCTCCACGCCGGGCAACATGCGCGGTGAGTTCACGTGGTCGCCCGAGGAGCAGGAGCGCGCGGCCAAGTTCGGCACGACGGGCGGCGAGCTGACGACCGACATGCATGAAGTGATCGGGCACGCGTCGGGCAAGCAGGCCGACGGCAAGGCCAATCCGCAGGCGTTGATCAAGGAAGAGTTCTCGGCGCTCGAAGAGGGCCGGGCCGACCTGGTCGGCTTGTATTTCATTGCCGATCCCAAGCTGGTCGAACTGGGCATCATCCCGGCCGCCGAGCATGACGCGGTGGTCCAGGCCGAGTACGAGGGCTACACCCGGAACGCCATCGTCCAGTTGCGGCGCATGCGCGAGGGCACCCAGATTGAAGAAGACCACATGCGCAACCGGCAGATGATCGTCCGGTGGCTGATGGCCAACACCAAGGCCATCGAGGAGCGCACGCGCGACGGCAAAACTTACCTGGTGATGGTCGATGCCAAGGTGTTTCGCGAAGGCGTCGGCCGCTTGCTCGCCGAGGTGCAGCGCATCAAGTCCGAGGGTGACTACGCCGCCGCCAAGAAACTGTTCGCCACCTACGGCGTGCACTTCGACCCGAAGTTGCGCGACCAGATTGTGGCGCGCGTGGACAAGTTGAACCTGCCGTCCTACTCAGGCTTCGTCATGCCGAAGCTGACCCCCGTGATCGTCGACGGGCAAATCACTGACGTAACCATCTCCTATCCGATGGACCTCACGCAGCAGATGCTCGAGTATTCGGGCGTCAGGAAATAATGCCGGAAGGCCGGCACCTCAGTGCCGGCTGCTAGGAATCCGACGTCTTTCCCCGATGCTCGGCCAGCCAGCTCTCGCTGACGGCCCCCACGTCAATGTGCCGCGGTCGCGATCGCCGCCGCGCGAAGCGCATCAGCGACATTGCCGCCAGCACGAGACCGCTCACCACACCTATCCCAAGCCACATGGCTTCCCCCACGTCGAGTGTAGCGACTTGGCAGACGAATGAAGCTCGACAGTTTCGTGCTAATTCGTAGTTTCTGATGGCTAGCTGTCGCTCAGCTGCGTTCTCGCGACGTATACTTTCGGCGCCGGCGGTGGAGCCGTCACGCAGCGGGTGCTGCACCAGAACGGACGCGATCAGAAAGCGATTCGGAGACAACCATGATGATCAAGACTGCCCTCACGGCCCTTGCCTCGCTGGCGTTCGTCACTGCCCTGATCTCGGCGCAAGCGCCGCAACGCGCGCCCGACCCCCGTTCGATGGGCGGAGGCGACTGCCGCGACAACGCCTACAACTGCGCCGACGCACCCAATCCACTACCCGTGCCGAACACGGTATGGATTGAAGAGATGACATGGATGGACGTCCGCGATTCACTGAAGGCCGGCAATACGACAGCGATCATCGCCACCGGCGGCATGGAGCCGAACGGCCCCTGGCTGGTCACCGGCAAGCACAACTACGTGCTCAAGACCAATTGCGAGGCGATTGCGCGCAAGCTCGGAAACGCGCTGTGCGCGCCGATTGTCGAGTACGTGCCTGAGGGTCGCATCGAGCCACCGAGCGGCCACATGCGCAGCCCGGGTACCATCAGCTTGCGTGAAGAGACTTTTCAGTCGCTGCTCACCGACATTGCCCACAGCCTGAAGATGCACGGTTTCAAGAACATCATCTTGATTGGTGATAGCGGCGGCAACCAAAATGGCCAAAAGGCAGTGGCCGACAAGCTCACCGCCCAGTTCGCCGGCAGCGCGTTGGTCGCCACCATTCCTGGCTACTACACGGCTCCTCCGGGCACTCCCAACGTCTTGCGTCAGCTCGGCGTCACCAAGGACGGGATGCCGGACGACGGGCTCCACGACAGCCCGGGCATCACGTTGAACATGCTGCTGACCGAGCCGAATTCGGTCCGGTGGGAAACGCGCGTGAAGGCGAAGAAGGCCACCATCAATGGCGTCGACATCTCCAACTTGAACCGCTCGCGCGAATGGGCGCGCGCTATCGTCGATGCCCGCGCCACGCGGACCGCTGAGCTGATCAAGCAGGCAATCGCCGAGAAGAAATCGAGTTAGCTGCGTTCGTAGAACGCCGGCGGCTGTAAGACATTCACTCCGGCGGCGACTAAATCAACCAGATGGCCAACCCGCGACCAGCCGCGAGCGAGGACGGTCGCCGTTCTGGGGTTTGCGCGCAGACGACTAATGCTTTAGGCATCGGAGTTGCGACGGGAGCTCAACCGGCTCAACGCCGCGGCCGGCGGCGATATACTCGCGGCCACAAAGGGATAGCCATGAAACCGATCCGCTACGCGCTCGCGCTCCTGTTCGTTGCCACCACCGCCTTCGCGCAAGACACCGCGCGCATGGAGCAGGTCATTCAGAGCTACGTTCAGAGCCGCACCTTTATGGGCGCCGTGCTCGTGGCTCGCGGGACCGATGTCCTCATGAGCAAAGGCTACGGCTCGGCCAATCTCGAGTGGGACATCCCGAACTCGCCGACGACGAAGTTCCGCCTCGGCTCGATCACCAAGCAGTTCACGGCCGCGTCCATCCTCCTGCTCGAAGAGCGCGGCAAGTTGAGCACGTCGGACCCAATCAAGAAACACATGCCTGATGCACCGGCTGCGTGGGACGCGATCACGATTCATCACCTGCTCACCCACACGGCCGGAATCCCCAATTTCACGAGCCTTCCCGAATACATGGGGCTGCGAGGAACCTCGACGACGGTCGAGAAGACCATCGCGACATTTCGCGACCGGCCGCTCGACTTCCCCGCCGGCACCAAGATGGTCTACAGCAACTCAGGGTACCTGGTGCTCGGGCACGTGATTGAAAAGCTCACCGGCGACAGTTACGAGAAGTTCGTGCAAGACCACCTCTTCACGCCGATCGGCATGATCGACTCCGGTTACGACTCGAACACCCGCGTCATCGCGCGCCGCGCTGACGGCTATTTGCCAGGTCCCAACGGGTTCGTGAACGCCGGCTTTGTCCACATGACAGTGCCGCACGCCGCGGGCGCCCTCTTCTCAACCACCGGCGACATGCTCAAGTGGGAACGCGCGCTGCTCGACGGCAGAGTACTAACGGCGGCGTCCCTGCAGAAGATGCTGACCCCCGAGAAGAACGACTATGGCTACGGGCTGATCGTTCGTAGCGTGAACGGGCACCGGCAGGTTTGGCACAACGGCGGCATCGACGGCTTCAACACCTCGATGGCCTACTACCCGGAAAGCGCGCTCACGATCGTCGTGCTCGGCAATGTGAACGGCAATGCGCCCGACCTGCTGTTGGCGCAGTTAGCGGCCGTGGCCCACGGCGACACCGTGCAACTGACCTCTGAAAGAACACCGATCGCGCTGCCGGCCGTCGCCGCCAAGTACGCCGGAGTCTACGAGCTGAGGCCGGACATCACCATGACGATCTTCGTGGAAGGTGCCCGCATGTTCGGCCAGCTGACCGGGCAACAGCGCATCGAGATGTATGCGGAGTCGGACACTGCGTTCTTCGTGAAACTGGTCGATGCCCAAGTGACGTTCAGCGTTGACGGCGGCGGCGTGGTCACGCACCTGGTGCTTCACCAGGCAGGCCGCGACATGAAGGGCGTTCGCAAATAACTAACTGATCTTCTTCGCGAGGCGCTCGCGTTCGCCAACGGCATTGTCGTGGGCGGCCTTCGCGGCGGCCGACTCCTTCTGAAGATCCTTTGCGTTCTTCGCCGCTTCGTCGAACTCCCGCTGAACGCGCTCCAGCGTTCGGTACGCCCGATCCCTTGCCCTGTTGGCCCGATCGAGCGCCGCCTCGGCTTCGCGCTCGGCCGCCTCGGCAAACCGCAGGCGCTCGCGCGTCATGTCGCGTTCACGCTGGGCGGCTTCGTTTGCGCGCTTCTCCGTCTCGGTGGGTTTTGGTTTCGCCGGGCCGGACGCTTTCGGCTCCAGCCGGGTGGGCGCCGGCCTGGGTTTGGCTGAGATCGTGAAGCCTTCGAGTGCTTCGAAGCCAGTCCGCTTCAGCGGCCTGGTCAGCCGCCCGGGCCGATCCGCACTCGGCAGAATGTCGAGGGTTTCGCGAACCGCCTGCATCACACCATCCGACGCCTTGCTGCCGTCGGCCTCGACGATCACCCGCGCGGTCTGCGTCGCCCGCCTGACAGCGGCCTTGTGAGTGGCCTCGGCGGCGCGAACATCAGGCGACTCCCCCGCCAACTGCTGTCGATAGGCCGTGCGGAGCTGTTGCGATGCCTCGATCAGCTCGTCGTAGATGGGACGCTCGCGCCAGAACAGTTGATTAACCGCCCACGCCGCCGCATTTGGTTTCTCGAGACCCTTGATCTCAGCCGCCCTCGGCCCCGCCGCCTTGGCCAGCAAGTTGCGGGCCGGCGTGAACTGGCCGAGCGGCAGCTGATAGAGCTGATCGATCTGATCGTCCACTATTGAATTATCCTAGCATCCACATTCCTCCTGGAGGCCACATGACCGTCGTTCGCGCGCTTACCCTGCTAGCCGTCGCTCTCACTTCGGTGGCGGCGGGCGCGCAAGCGCCCACGACCCACACGTTCATACCCGAGCGGTTCTACAACACATTCTCGGGCGCTCATCCGCCGGCGCTTCGCATCAAGCCAGGCGATCGCGTGGTCACCAAGACGATTGATGCCGGTGGCGTGGACTGGAACGGCAAGACGGTTTCACCCGGCCCCAATCCCCAGACCGGCCCGTTCTACATCGAAGGCGCCGAACCAGGCGACATGCTGGTCGTCTCGTTCGACAGGATCGAGATCAACCGCACGACCGCCTACTCGGGTGGCGCGCTCGCGCCGTACACCGTGGATCCGTCAACCCTGCTCGCTCGTACCGAACGCCAGGTGCCGCGTGCCAATTGGCTCCTCGACAAGGCCAAGGGCATGGCACGCCTCGACGGCACCGACCTTGGCGGCATTGAACTGAAGCTGCGGCCCATGCTTGGGTGCGTCGGTGTCGCACCGGCGCGGAAGGAAGCGATCGTCACCAGCTCTCCGGGTGCGTTCGGGGGCAACATGGACTACGCGGGCCTCAACGCCGGCGTGAAGGTGATGCTGCCGGTCAACGAACCGGGCGCCCTGCTCTTCATTGGCGATGGACATGCGCTGCAAGGCGAAGGCGAAGTGGTGGGCACCGGTCTCGAGACCTCGATGGATGTCGAGTTCACGGTGCAACTGGTGAAGAAGGCGACCATCGCCTGGCCGCGCCTCGAGAACGAAACGCACCTCATGGTGCTCGGCAGCGAGCGCTCGCTGATCGAAGCACTGCAGCACGCGACCAGCGAGATGCACCGTTGGCTGATGGCGGACTACAAGTTGTCGGAACGCGGCGCGTCGCTGCTGATGGGTCAGGCGCTCGAATACGAAGTCGCGAACGTGGTCGATCCCCGATTCACGATGGTGGCGAAGATGCGCAAGTCGGTGCTCGCGCAACTGGCCCCCCGGTAGCTCTTATTTCATGTTGATCAGCGGCACCGCGTTGCCGCCGTACAGGAACGTGCAGGTGCCCTTGCCGCACACCTCGCGCTGCATCTGGATGGCCTGCAGTGCGACGTACTGCTCAGAGTTCAAGCCCATCTTCTGGTTGTAGGCCTGGTCGGCCGAGGCGCGGCTCTCCTCGGCCATCTTGCGCTGGTCTTCGGCAAGCTTCTTCTGCTTCTCGGTGTTGATGCGCTGCTCCTGCGCGGCGGTTTCGACACGCTGGTGCAGAATCGCATCCGGCGGGTTGGCGCGGCCAAGCGACATGTCGAGCACGCGGACGGGCACGCCGGTGTCCTTGATGATGGTCAACAGGTGCTCGGTGACCACTTTATCGACCGCTTCGGCCGCGGTTGCCTGAATCGCCATCTCGTTCATGCCGTGCGCCTTGACCGCATCCCTCACGGCGGTCCGGTACGGCTGATCGAGGTTACGCACCCAGAAGCCCGGTTTGTCGCCGGCGAAATCCTGCCCGAAGTCGCGCACCAGCTTCACGCTGTCGGTGACCTGCACGGTCAGCACGGAGTGAAAGTCGATCGGCACGCCGTCCATGGTCATCAGGTCGCTGAACTCGACGTCGATGCGCATGGGCTGCATGTTGACGTCAATGCCAGTGGTCGTGAACGCGACGTATTTCAGGCCAGTCTTCACCGGGGTCTCATCCACACCACCGCTGCCAAACAGTAGTGGCTTGCGCACGAGAACGGCCTCGTGACCGGCATCGGGCTGGACGGTGCGACATCCGATCGCCAATGCGACGACCAGCAGCACCGGCACCACCAAGAGCATTGTCTTTGTCATCGTGCTTTCCTCTGGCCAATTGTAGTGGTTGGACCGGGGCGCCTTCTGTAAAGGTTCTGGGCAGGAGCCACGGGCGTGAGGTAACGTCGTAGACCTGCCGCCGTACCACTCGCCCAGCAACTGGACCACCGGGGACTACCTCACCCATCGCTTCAACCCCGAACTGGGGATCGGCCGGGTCACTGCCCGCGAGGGCCGCGCGCTCGTCGTCGAATTCCCACGCACGGGCGCCACCCTCCGGCTTGCCGCCAGCACCGACGCCCTCGTGCCGGTGGACCTGAGCCCGGGACGGCCGGTGCGCATTACGGCCACCGACGAGGAAACCGCGATTGCTGCTCGCCTTCCAGACGGCACCCTTAAACTGGTAAACGGCCGGACTGAGCCCGCCCACGCGCTGTGGCCCATGGAACTGGAAGGCGCGCTCGTTGAACGCCTCGTTCTCGGCGAACTGGACGATGTCGATGACTTCGTGACGCGGATGAACATCCTGCACCTCCTGGGCCTGCGCGAGGCCGATGGATTGGGATCGTTCCTGGGCGGACGTGTCCGGCTGTTCCCTCATCAGCTCCATGTTGCCGAGCGCGCCAGTGCCACCGATCCGGTGCGATGGCTGCTGGCCGACGAGGTCGGCCTGGGCAAGACCATCGAGGCATCGCTGATCCTCAACCGACTCGTTCACGCCGGCAAAGTGACACGCTGCCTCGTGGTGGCGCCAGACTCGCTCACGGTGCAGTGGCTGGGAGAGCTCTGGCGGAAATATCACCAGGTGTTCACGCTGCTCGACTCAGAGCGGCTCGGCGACGTGGCGAAGGATTTTGGCGAAGACTTCAATCCATTCGAATTGCATCGCCGCACGGTGATCTCGCTCGAGATGTTGATGGCCCGGCCACAGCTGACCGAACAAGCGGTGAAGGCGGGCATTGACCTGCTGGTGGTTGACGAAGCGCAGCGCCTGCGACGCCCGCCTGGTCACCCCGGCGAGGCGGCCTGGCGGGCGATCGCGCCCATTGCTGCCCAGGGCCGACACGTGTTGCTGTTGAGCGCCACGCCGCTTGAAGACGATGCGCATGGTTTCTTCCGGTTGCTGCAGCTGCTGCGTCCGCAGGAGTTTCCTGAAGACACCAGCTTCGAGGCGCGCCTCGCGAACGGCGTGCCGCTGCCGGCCTGCACCAGTTCAACCCGCCGAGCCGACATGGGCGGTCTGCCGCCACGGGTCGGGATCCCAATTGATTTCAGCACACCCAAGAGCACGAAGCTGCGCGATGCCGTCGAGCAAGCAGTGCGCAGCACGGCGACCGCCAACGTCGTGGCGCAGCGCGAGAAGGTCGAGCGCGTACGCCGGGCGCTTGCCTCGGGTGCGGCGCTCAGTGCGGCGCTCGGCGCCGACGAAGAGAAACTGCGCCCACAAGCGCAGGCCATGGACACTGCGGATGCGCGCATCGAGTGGCTGGTGTCGCAGGCGCCGCGGTGGCGAAACGCCAAGGAGAAAACGCTGGTGTTCGTCGCGCATCGCGAGACGCTCGAGATGGTGCGGACGGCGCTCAGCAACCGCGCACACCTCGCCAGTGGCGTCTTTCATGAAGAGCTGACACCGGCACGCCGTGACACCGAAGTGGCGCGGTTCCGGGAAGCTGACGGCCCCAGCCTGCTGGTGTCCACAGAGTGCGGAGGCGAGGGCCGGAACTTCGAGTTCTGCCGCCGGCTGGTGCTGTTCGACCTGCCGTGGAAGCCCTCGGTCGTGGAACAGAGAATCGGCCGCCTCGATCGCATTGGCCGGCGCATCCCCGTGGAAATCGTCTACTTCCGTCCTGCTGGTGGCATTGGCCGCGACGTCGTCCGGCTGTTCGAAGCCCTCGGACTGTTCCGCGAGCCGCTCGCCGGTCTCGAGCCACAGCTGGCCCATGTCGAGGGTGCCCTCGAAGAGATTGCACTCGATCCGGCTGCGTCGCTGACGGACGCGCGGTTCGATGAACTGATCGCCGAAGCGCAAGCGGCGCGCTCGCGCATCCGCGAAGCGGCCTACCAGCAACTGCATCGCGACCCCTATCGCGCCGAAATGGGGCCTGGCATTCTGGCGCGGGTGCCGAAGGAGCTGGACGAGCTGAACCAGGAAGTGGTGATCACGGCATCCATTGGCCTGGGCTTCTCGATTGCCCATCCGCGAGGCCACCGCGTGTTTTCGATCGAGTTGGCGAACAATGCGCTGGTCGATGGCCTGCCTGGCGTCCCGGGCGGAGCAACCTTCGTCGGCACCTTCGACCGCGAAGAAGCCGTCGAGAACGAAGCGATCGACTTCTTCGCTTCCGGGCATCCACTCGTGGAGGGCATCTTCGCTCATTACGAAGAAAGCCCAATCGGCCGGGCGGTGCGATTCCAGATCACGATCGGCGAGGAACGCGGCGAAGGCATTGTGGCGATTTACAAGGACGGTCCGGCGTTCGAGGTCGTGGCCATCGATGCGACCGGCGAGCCGCGAAACGATTGGGCGGCGGCGGTCTGCCGACGCCCCATTCTCGCGCGTCCGATCATTGGTAAGGCAGCAGAGGATCACGAATGGCGCGGAATGGTCCGCCGGCTGGGCGCCCAGCTCGACCCGACTCGTAAACTCCACGCCCTGGCCGCCATTGTTGTGCAGCCGCCGAGCAAACCGAATCTCGAAGGCTTACCGCGGCGTCATTGATTCGCCGGCCAGCGCGGGGGTGTGAACCGGCCTGCGGCGCGCGCGTGTCGCCTGTTCGAAGCTGTATCCCAAACCGAGCAACTTGCCTTCGCTGAAGGCCGGCCCGAAGAACGAAATCCCCACCGGCAGCCCATCGGCGGTGAATCCGGCCGGGACGATCAGGTCGGGGAATCCCGTCAGGTTCGCGATGTTGGTCGCCGACGAAGCGCCGCCACCAGGCGTTTCCGGCGGCGCAGCCAGCAGGTCGGGCCGACGTGTGGCTGTGGGGTAGACCACGGCATCGAGTGACTGCGCCGCAAACACGCCCTCGGTCACCTGGCGCACCAGCGGCAGGCCGTGATCGCGCACCGATGTGTAGCGGTAGTCATCCATCGACCCGCTCCCGAGCTCGCGCGCGAACATCGACCAGCGGGTGGCATTGGGCCCGGCGCCATCGGGCCGCGGCGAAGTCACCGATTGCGCGCGGTCGATCAGCTGCTGCAGGTCCTTCGGATAGTTCGCGCCAAGTGTCTTCAGGTAGGCCGCCAGCTGCACGGGAAACTCGGGATAGCGAATGGCGGTGTAGAACTCGCCCTTGGCGTCCAGCATCCATTTCGGGAATCGCACATCGACGAGGG
This sequence comes from Acidobacteriota bacterium, assembly GCA_031364805.1. Taxonomy (GTDB): domain Bacteria; phylum Acidobacteriota; class Vicinamibacteria; order Vicinamibacterales; family UBA2999; genus 12-FULL-67-14b. The sequence continues at coordinate 19,160 of JANLWW010000080.1, read as the reverse complement.
TCGCGCCGGCCTTGCGCATGGAGGCGATTGCCGCCTCCATCAGCCAGTCCACTTCTCCGTCGGCGCCCATGAAGTCGCGGGCCACGCCAATGCGCGCGCCCTTCAGCGCATCTGCCTTCAGATACTTTGTGTAGTCGGCTTCGGACTTGCCTTCGCTTCGCCTGGTCACCTGATCCGCGGCATCGACACCGGTCATCACGCCAAGCACCACCGCCACGTCGTAGACGCTGCGGGCCATGGGTCCGCCGGTATCGAACGTCAGCGCCAGCGGAATAATGCCGTCGCGGCTCAGCAGCCCCATGGTCGGTTTGAGCGCGGCGATGCCGTTGGACGAAGCCGGCCCGCGAATGGAACCGCCGGTGTCGGTGCCGAGTCCGATGGTCGCGTACCCCGCCGCGATGGCGACGCCGGTGCCGCCTGAGGATCCTGAGGGCGTGCGGTCGAGGTCATGGGGATTACGCGACTGCCCGATGATCGAACTGCGCGCGCCGCCCGAGGCGAACTCCGACATGTTGACCTTCGCGACGATGATCGCACCCGCGGCCCTGAGCTTCTTCACCACGAACGCATCGTCCGGGGGCACGGAGCCTTCAAGCAGAATCGAGCCGCCGGTGGTCGGCAGGTCGAAGGTGTCGAAGTTGTCTTTGAGAACAATTGGGATGCCGTGAATCGGTGAGCGCTTGCCCTTCGACTTGCGTTCGGCATCGAGCGCACGGGCCGTCTCGAGCGCTTTTGGATTAAGGGTGATCACGGCACGCAGCGCGGGGCCTTTGCGATCGTAGGCGTCAATCCGCGCCAGGCTGAGTTGGACCAGCCTCTCCGACGTCAGCGTACCGTTGGCGAAGGCGGCGTTGAGGTCCGCGACGGTCGCCGAGTCAAGATCAAGAGTCTGCGCGGTAACGACGGCGTGCATGCTGAGCATGCACGCCATAAGCAGAATCCGCTGAGTGGCAAGGCGAAAGCATGAGGTCATATTGTCGGCTGATCTTCTCAGATTCCAGCCAACACACTCATTCAAAATTGGAAGGATGTGGAGCCCACATCCTACCCAGTGCGCGGCCCAAACAGGGCCCGTTCGCTATAGACGCTTGCCTGAGACCAGCATGATGATCAGAATCACCAGGATGATGGCACCCAAGCTGCCGCCGATGGCCGGCCCGCCAAGATAAAACCCGCCGCCACCGAACACCAACAACAGAATAATCAGCAGAACAATAATGCTCATGGCACTCTCCTGATGCTTCACCATTGCATCTTCGATGCCAACAGCAGAGTCAGCATCCGGCTCGCTCAGCCGTATTGAGGGCGCTTGCATTTCCCAAAGCAACACCACAAAGTCAGATTCATGGAACAACGTCAGCTGGGCCGTAGCGGCCTGTCGGTTTCGGCTCTTGGCCTGGGCTGCATGGGAATGTCGGAGTTTTACGCCGGGCGTGACGACAACGAATCGATCGCCACCATTCATCGCGCCGTCGAGGTTGGCGTGAACTTCTTCGACACGGCAGACATGTATGGCCCGTTCGAGAACGAGCGGCTGCTCGGCCGCGCCATTGCCGACCGTCGCGACCAGGTGGTGGTCGCCACCAAGTTTGGGAACATGCGGGCGGACGATGGCTCGTTTCTGGGCGTGAATGGATCGCCGGAATATGTGCAGACGTCGTGTGACGCATCGCTGCAGCGGCTGGGAGTGGACGTCATCGATCTGTATTACCAGCACCGGGTTGATCCCAAGGTGCCGATCGAAGACACGGTCGGCGCCATGGCCGCCCTGGTGACCCAGGGGAAAGTGCTTCACCTGGGACTGTCGGAAGCGAGCCCGGCGACCATCCGCCGCGCGTACGCGGTGCATCCGATCGCCGCGCTACAGACGGAGTACTCGTTGTGGACGCGCGATCCCGAAGGCGAACTCCTGCCGACGTGCCGCGAGTTGGGGATCGGTTTCGTCGCCTACAGCCCGCTCGGACGCGGCTTCCTGACCGGGCGATTCCAGTCGCCCACTGACTTGCCGGCCGACGACTGGCGTCACAACAATCCACGGTTCCAGGGCGAGAACTTCACGCGCAATCTCGAACTGGTCGCGAAGGTCACGGCCATCGCCAAGCGCAAGGGCTGCACGCCCGCCCAGCTTGCGCTCGCGTGGGTGCTGCGGCAGGGCGACGACGTCACGGCGATTCCCGGATCGAAGCACCGTGAGCGGCTCGAAGAGAACGTGGCGGCGGCCGGCATTTCCATCAGCGACGACGAGTTGGCTGAGATCGACGCGCTGTTTCCTCACGGGGCAGCATCGGGGACGCGCTACACCGAGGCCGGCATGAAGACCCTGAACGGCTAGCGCCAACGTCTTTAATGGCCAGCTTAACTCGTCACATACGGCGACTTAAAGCACTAATGTGCTATAGTTCGCCGTATATGGCGAGTTATGAAATTAAATAGGCATCTGACCGACGAGGCCGTCCTCCAGGAGCTCGGGCGGCGCCTGGCCGCACGTCGCCTGGCGCAGAACCTCACCCAAGGCGGGTTGGCTGAAGAAGCCGGTGTTTCGAAGCGCACCGTCGAGCGGCTCGAGTCGGGAGAAGTAGCGGCCCGCCTGTCAGGCTTGGTCCGGGTCTGCCGGGTGCTCGGTCTGCTTGATCGCCTCGAAGCGCTCGTCCCGCCCGCTGGGCCTGGACCGGTCGAACAGTTGAAACTTGCGGGCCGCGCACGCAAGCGTGCCTCAAGGCCCCGCCAGCCGGCCGCCGGTCGATCCCGCAAGTGGACCTGGGGTGACGGCGCGTGATCGCTGAAGTCCGGCTCTGGGGACGGACGATTGGCGCGGTGTCGATGGACGATGGCGGTGGCCACGCCGCGTTTCAGTACACGGCCGAATTCTCAGAGAGCGGCATTCAAGTCGCGCCGTTGATGCTTCCGCTCGGCCGTCGCGTTTACGAGTTCCCGGATCTGCCCCGCCGTACTTTTCATGGCCTGCCGGGCCTGCTCGCGGATTCACTGCCCGACCGCTTCGGCAACGCACTGATCGACGCCTGGCTGGCGACCACCGGGCGCACCCCCGAGAGCTTCAGTCCGATCGAACGTCTCTGCTACACGGGCGCCCGCGGCATGGGCGCTCTGGAGTTCGCACCTGCCCTCGGCCCGAAGCCTCGTAAGGCCACCAGGATCGACATTGGCTCCCTGGTCACACTGGCATCGGCCATCCTCAGTGAGCGTCGCAACCTCAAGGGCCAGCTATCGGCTGCCGGCCGCAAGAAAGCGCTCGCCGACATCCTGAAGGTGGGTACTTCGGCAGGTGGCGCCCGCGCGAAGGGTGTGATCGCATGGAATCGCAAGACCAATGAAGTTCGTTCGGGACAGATCGCCGCGGGTCCGGGCTTCAGCTACTGGCTGCTGAAGTTCGACGGCGTCGCCGGTAACAAGGACAAGGAGCTGGACGACCCGCAGGGATACGGCACCATCGAATACGCCTACTCGCTGATGGCGCGCGACGCCGGCATCACCATGAGCGAGTGCCGGCTGCTCGAGGAGCACGGCCGCCGCCATTTCATGACCCGGCGCTTCGATCGCCTGCCGGACGGCGGCAAGCTGCACATGCAGTCTCTCGGCGCCCTCGCCCACTTCGACTACAACCAGCCAGGCGCCTACTCATATGAGCAAGCCCTGCTCGCGATCCGCCAGCTCGATCTCCCGATGGCTGCCCTCGAAGAACAATTCCGCCGCATGCTGTTCAACATCGTCGCGCGCAACCAGGATGATCACGTCAAGAACATCGCGTTCCTGATGGATCGTGACGGACGATGGTCGCTGGCGCCGGCGTTCGATGTCACCTATAGCTACAACCCGTCAGGCGACTGGACCGCGACGCACCAGATGACGGTGAATGGCAAGCGCGACGGATTCACGATGGCCGATGTACGGGCGGTGGCGAAGAGCGCCGGCCTCAAGCGAGGCCGCGCCGAGACGATTCATGACGAAGTCCGAACCGCGGTCATGCGCTGGCAACATTTTTCAGGCAAAGCGAAGCTGAGCAGCGCGGTGGCTGAAAAAATCGCAAGGATGCACCGCATGGATCTCTAGCGATCGCGATCAGCGCGGAGCCAGCTTGCCGCCCTCCGCGAGCGTCTTCATGTTCGTCATAGCCCGCTGAAAGGTGGCGGTCCTGGACGCGCGATCTTTTTCCCGCGCGGCGTCATCGGCCATCATCGAGTTGTCGTACATCAGCGTGTAGACGATCTTCGAGGTCTTGTCGGTCACCGGCCGGGCTTCGAGAGTGCCGTGATACAGGTTGTAGGGCCTGCCCGCCCGCACGGTCTGGGTGTAGGTGTACGACAGCTCGGTCTTACCCACGAGAACTTCGTTCGCCACCGACCGCACCGAGCCAACCTCGCCCTCGACTCCAGACAGCATCTTGCAGCCAGCCGGAATCTGCAGCCATTCGGCGATGTCGCAGTACTTGCCGATGCGTTTCCACACCTCCGCCGCGGGCCGGTCAACGGCAATCTCCAGCGGAATCGTGATGTAGGTCGGGTTGTCGACGACGATGCTGGCGGCTGGGGCAGCAGGCTGTCCGGCAGCGGCGGGCGCTTGCGCGCCGGCGTTCACGGGTGCGAGGGCGAGCGCCATTGCGCCAACAGCCAGGGTGCGAGCGAGTGAAATGCGCATCAGTCCTCCATGCCTAGCCGGCCAAAACGCGGCCGGTGCGGGCTAGTCTACGCCAGGCGCGGATATTTACTTACTGTCTGGTAGGGTGTCTCTGCCTGACTCAGTCGAGCCTGCAGTGAACGTGGGGCTAAGCTTCAGCAATGTGAGACCGGCCCGGGACTGACGACCTCACCGAAGCCGTCCGAGTTCCACCTCCGACACGATGAATCCGAACCCGGGCCAACCGCCCGAAGCTTGAACCGAGCGCTCGAACGACTTCCGCGCCTGCTCCTTGTCGCCCCGCACGAGATACCAATTTCCAAGGCCGTAGGCGAGCGTAGCGATCTGCACTTCGTCGGTATCCGCAGAAGTGATCACGGCCTCCGGACCGATCTCGCCACGATAGAGCTGCAGGCGCCGCGTGTATGCGTTGGTCACTGGCTTTTCTGGCCGCCGATCGAGCATTGCTTTCGCTTCCGCGCCCCGCCCGGCTCGGCTGAGCGACATCCACAACCAGTCGGTCGAACCTGCCAGTTCGCCGGCATCCGGTGCGATCGGCTGGGCCTTGGCGAACGAGGCGGCGGCATCGGCGAAGTCTCCGCGCAGGTACTGGACGACACCGAGGTGGTACCAGATTCCGTAGATCGTGCTGTCGATTGCGGCGCCACGCGTGAGGTCGGCGAAGGCGCGGTCGAATTCACGCACGGAGAGATATCGATGCCCGCGCCATCGCAGGAGCAGTGCATTGTTTGGTTCGATCTCGAGCCCGCGGGTGAACGTCGCGATCGCTTCTCGAAACTGCCGCGCACCGGACTGAGCGACGCCCAGGTCGACGATGAGCGCAATGTTCTTCGGGTTGGCCTCGAGAGCGACTCGCGCCGTCTTGACGGCGTCGGTATCGGGAAGCGAGCGATACTCGACGCCCTCGGGTGACCGGTATTGCACCGATGGCGCGACGGTCTGGCTCGCAGCGAGGGCAGGCCCCAGGGTGATCATCGCAGCGATGATGGACAACAATGTGGCACGGTGAGTGCGGTACGGCATACGCCCGGATTCTACTGGAGCGGAGGTTGGCCTGCCATCCGTAGCTCGTGGGCCGACAGGAACAGTCCACCCTCGCTCGCGAACCATCGGGCGAGCTATGGTGGACACCCTCCGCGCATTCCAGAGCGGAGGGTGGAGGCGCCGCCCGGATTTGAACCGGGGATGGAGGTTTTGCAGACCTCTGCCTTACCACTTGGCGACGGCGCCGCTTGAGATAGCTAATGCTAGTTGAGAATGGGGCGTGGGGTCGACTTGGGGGCGGTCATTCGACGATTGGGGACATCCGTCAGTGTTCGCTTGCCAACCGTATCGGCGCGCCTTCACTTGGCTGGCCAACCGTAGCTCAAACCAGAGTACCGTCCACCGCCGCTCGCCTGCTTCCCCTGCGAGCTATGGTGGACAACCTTCGCCTGAACCAGAGCGAAGGTTGGAGCGGGAAACGGGATTCGAACCCGCGACTTCGACCTTGGCAAGGTCGCACTCTACCACTGAGTTATTCCCGCTCGCCGAGAACAACCCACTGTAACAGATGGGCAGCGCGACAGGCAAGCATTCCAAGGGCGTGCGCTGGCCTAAAGACCAGCACCTACGCGAGTTACGGGGGTTGGCGACGGTCGAACCACACCCCGTAGGACCCTCGTCGCCTCTTCTGGCGAGACCGGATTTCTGGGAATCCCAGAGCCCCATTCGAGGCCGCTCCAGCGGGTAACTCTCGGAATGACCTCCAGGTGCCAGTGAAACCCGGCATCCGCATCACCGCTGAACGGTGCGGTGTGAAGCACCAGGTTGTAGGCGGGCCGCTCAAGCGCCCAATCCACCCCGGCCATCACGTCCCGGAGCACCACCGCCGTGGCCTCGAGCGTGGCATCAGACGTCTCCTCGAACCGCGGTGCGTGATCGCACGGCAGAAGCCAGGTCTCAAACGGCACGCGCGAGGCGAACGGGGCGATCGCAACCACTGAGGTCGTGTCGGACACCGTCCGCCGGCCACTTTGCAATTCCTGGGTGGTCATGTCGCAGAAAATGCAATGGCCGGTGCGGCCGTAATGCTCTCCAGATCCCCGAATCTTTTCATCCAAGGCAGCCGGAACGACTGGGTAGGCCGCGATCTGCGAATGTGCATGATCCATCCGGGCCCCGGCCGCCCGTCCGTGGTTCTTGAACACCACCGCGGCGGCAAACCTGGTGTCGCGTTTAAGGTCCTGCAACCGGGTACGCCAGGCCCAGAGCACCCGCCACAACCGATCCGCGGCCAGGTGCTGCAGGGGCTGATCGTGAATAGGCGTCTCGATGACTACTTCGTGCGCGCCAAGGCCATCGCGCGATTCGAACACGCCATCGAGGCGCCGATCCTGGCTGCCCTCAATTCGCAGCATCGGCCGGCGATTGGCGACAACCCGGACCGACCATCCTGGCGCATTAGCGGAACCGCCCTCGCGCCAGGCCAGCAACTCTGGCCCCGCGTCGGCTTCCCGGCCCTCGCAAAACGGGCACGCCGCCGGCGAATCTTCCAGGCGCACCGGCTCCCGCACGAAGTCGCTGGGGTGCAGTTGAGAAGAGAGATCAATCAACACCGAACGCCCGGTGATGGGGTCGCGCCTCAGTTCGGTGCTTACCATCCGGGCCTGAACGCGTCCTTGTAGACCGTGATGCGGGCCGGCTGGACCGAGGCGTCAACCGCCACGACATCAAACCGGCACGGCGTCGAATGCAGTGCGTGGCCGCTCACGTATTCCTCGGCCATGGAAACAAGACGACGCTGTTTCTGCGACGTGACCATCTCTGCGGGATCGCCAAATTTGCTATCGGTCTTGGTCTTCACTTCTACAAATACTACCGTGGCCTCGTCTCGCGCGATCAGGTCGATCTCGCCGAAGCGCGAACGATAGCGCCGGCTAAGTATCTGATACCCAAGGCGTTCGAGTTCGCCAGCCGCGATTGCCTCGCCTTCAAGGCCCAGGCGTTGGCGGGCGAAGGTCATGGGGGGCAGCAGAGCAAGAAGGATGCCTGGGGTGCGGTTAGAGCGTGCCCAGCGCCTGGTCGATGATGTCTACGGCCGTTGCCGCTTGCGTCTTGGTCAACACCAGCGGCGGCGAAATGCGGATGGCGTTCTTGCCGGCGCCAAGCACCAACAGCCCGCGCGCAAAGCAGGCGTCCACCACCTTGTCTCGCTCGGCGACCGCGCGCTCTTTGGTGACGCGGTCCTTCACCAACTCGACGCCGATCATCAGCCCGCGTCCACGCACGTCGCCGATGATGGCGTGCTTCTGCTGCAGTTCCTTGAGCTTGTCCATCATGAACGCACCGACCTCGGCGGCGTTCTTGATCAGCGAGTCCTTCAACAACGTGATGGTCGCCAGCGCCGCAGCGCACGACACCGGGTTGCCGCCAAACGTGCTGGCGTGCGAGCCGGGTGGCCAATCCATCACGTCGGCACGCGCCGTCGTCACCCCCAGCGGCATGCCCGACGCCACACCCTTGGCCGCGGTAATCATGTCGGGCTCAACGCCGAAATGCTCCATGCCAAACATCTTGCCGGTGCGGCCCATGCCCGACTGCACTTCGTCCGCGATCAGCAGCATGCCGTGTTTGGTGGTGAGCGCACGCAGTCGCTCGTGAAACTGCGGCGCGGGCACGACGTAGCCGCCCTCGCCCTGAATGGGCTCGACCAGCACGCCGGCGACTTCGTCCGGCGAGACCAGGTGGACCAGGATCTGGTCCTCGAGGAAGCCCAGGCACTCGGCCTGGCAGGTCTCGGGCTTGAGCCCCACCGGGCAGCGATAACACGTCGCATACGGCGTATGGAAGGTGCCCGCCTGCATGGGACCAAATCCCTTGCGTTGAATCGCCTTGCTCGAGGTCAAGGCCAGTGACCCAAGGGTGCGGCCGTGGAAACTACCGAGGAATGCGATCATGCCGTAGCGCTTGGTCGAATAGCGCGCCAGCTTGATGGCGGCCTCGTTGGCCTCCGTGCCTGAATTCGAGAAGAACGTGCGCTTGGGTCCGCTGAACGGCGCAATCTCGTCGAACGCCTCGCCGAGGGCGACCTGCGGCTCGTAATAGAAGTCGGTGCCCGACATGTGCAGGAATTTCTGCGCCTGATCGACGATGGCGGCGACGACGGTGGGGTGGGAGTGTCCGGTGGAGTTGACGGCGATGCCGGCGGCGCAATCGAGAAACAGGTTGCCGTCAACGTCTTCGACCATGGCGCCAGAGCCGCGCGCCATGACGAAGGGATAACCGCGCGTGTAAGAGGTCGACACTACCTTGCCGTCGCGCTCGATAATGGCTTTGGCTTTAGGACCGGGAAGAGACGTCTTGATCAGCGGCGTTTCCATCTTGTCCCCTTCGGGCCGTCTTCGAGGATGACGCCCTTGTCGAGCAGTTCCTGGCGAATGCGATCGGCTTCCGCGAAATCGCGGCGGCGACGGGCGTCCTGGCGAGCCTGGATGCCGCCGTCGATCTCGGCCTGAGGGATCGGCGGCGTGGCTTCTTCGGCATGGCGCAGCGACAACACGCCGAGCACCTGGTCGAAGTGGTCGAACGCGGCCTTGATGCCCGGCGCGTCGGCCTCCCCCACCTGCCTGGCATCCATCGCGATGTTCAGCGCGCGGATCAAGTCGAACAGTTCGCCCAGGCCGGCAGCGGTGTTGAGGTCGTCGGCCAGTGCCGCGTCGAACCCCTTGACTGCGGCGTCCACGCGGGCCGTCACGTCAGGATGCGTACCGCCACCCGACAGCGCGCCGACGCGACCGAGGAAGTCGGTAATGCGCCGCAGCGCCTCTTCGGCCTGCTCGAGGCCAATCCACGTGAAGTTCAGCTGCTTGCGGTAATACGCCGACAGCAGGATGTAGCGCAGCGCCGACAAACGGAAGCCGCGGTCGAGGACGTCCTGCACCGTGTAGACATTGCCTACCGATTTCGACATCTTCTGGTTATCGACCAGCAGATGCTCGGCGTGGAACCAGAACTTCGAGAACTCCTTACCGGTCGCGCCTTCGCTCTGCGCGATCTCGTTCTCGTGATGCGGGAACACCAGGTCGACACCGCCGGTGTGGATGTCGATGGGCGACTCGCCGAGCAGCCGAAGCGCCATGGCCGAGCACTCGATGTGCCAGCCGGGGCGGCCGGAGCCGCAGCCGACATCCCACGACGGTTCGCCGGGCTTGGTCGCCTTCCACAGCACGAAGTCGCGGGCGTTTTCCTTCTCGTACTCGTCGGAGTCAACGCGGGCGCCGGCCTGGATGCCTTCGTGATCGAGCCGGGCCAGCTTGCCGTAGGTCGGCAGCGTCGAGATCTTGAAGTAGGTTGAGCCCTCGGTCTGGTAGGTGTGGCCACGCTCGCCAAGCTGATTGATCATGTCGGCCATGGCCTTCAGGTTCTCGGGGTCGGTGGCGCGTGGGGTGTCCTCGACCGGCTCAATGCCCAGGGCCAGCGCGTCTTCGCGGAAGGCCTTGATGTACTGATCGGTGTACTCGCGCAGTGGCAGGCCAGCCTTCTCGGCGCCGGTGATGGTCTTGTCGTCCACGTCAGTGAAGTTCATGACGTGATGCATCTGGAACCCGCCCACGTACTTCAGCGCACGGCGCAGCACGTCCACGCCGACGAAGGTGCGGAAGTTGCCAATGTGGCCGCGGGCATAGACGGTAAGGCCGCAGGTATACATGCGCACGGTGTTGTCGCGCACAGGAACGAAGGGCTCAACTTGCCTGGTCAGGGTGTTGTAGAGGCGCATGAACAGCTACGTCGAATGGCTCGCCGACACCATCGTCTCGTCGATCGAAATTGTCAACGCAGCGGCGTCACCGGTGACGACAATTTGCAGCGCGGCCGGGCCCGCCGCTTTCACCGCGACGGCGACGGCCGCGCCAACCCGCACCACCAGGTCGGCGCCGGTCGCGGCATCCATCCCGGCATACGTCACGGCGTGGGCGGCGACCTCGGCCACGATGGCCGACACCTGCGGATCCCTGGGCACGGTCAGCTTAAACGTGAACGATTTGGGGGACATGCGAATCAGACCGATAGTCTATCGAACAATCGCGCCGCGCGGCGAACATCCGCCGCAATCTGGTCCTGGAGCGCCTCGACGTCTGGGAACTTGCGCTCGTCCCTCAGGCGCTGGACGAAGGCCAGCCTGACGGTCTTGCCGTAAAGGTCCAATGTGCGGCCAATCAGGTGGGCCTCGATCGTAGTGGCCAGCTGATCGCCGAACGTGGGCCGCTGGCCGATGTTGGTCACGCTGGGATAGAAGGCGCCGTCAACCGTGATGGCGGTCGCATACACGCCGTGGGGCGGGATCAGCTCGTTCTCGGTGGCCAGATTGGCCGTGGGAAAGCCAATCTCGCGTCCCCGCTTGGCACCCTCCACCACGACGCCGTCGATGGCATAGTGATGGCCGAGCAGCGCGCCGGCCTCGTCTACGCGGCCTTCGCTCACCAATCGCCGGATGCGGGTGCTCGAGACGACGAAGTCCTTGTAGCGGATGGGATCGATCTTCTCGGCGCGGAAGCCGTACTGCGCGCCGAGCGACTTGAGCAGCGTGAAGTTGCCGCTGCGGTTGCGGCCGAACAGGAAGTCGGCGCCTACCCACACCTCGGCGACGCGCAGCCATTCCACCAGTACCGTGCGCACGAACGCATCGGGCTCCCACTGCGACATCTCCGGCGTGAAGCGCACGACGGCCGCACCCTGCACGCCGGCGCGCGCCATGGCATCCAGTTTCTGCGCCTTGGTCATCAGCAGGGCCGGCGCCTTGTCAGGACGGAGCACGCGAGGCGGATGCGGATCGAACGTCAACACCACGCTCGTGCCGCCACGCTCCAGCGCGCCGCGCTGGATGCGCTCGACGATCTTCACGTGGCCGCGATGCAAGCCATCGAAATTACCGAGCGCCAGCACCGGCGACCGCCACGTCGGGGGACGCGGGTCGTCCGGGAAATGGATTACGTCCACCCGTCCTCCGCAGCGTTAGCGGAGGAGGATGCGTCCCCGGCCTCGATCGTCACCACGAGGCCATCATAGGCCAGCTCCACACCCGCCGGCAGCGAGGCGTTGGTCTCGGCGTGAGGCAGGTCGTGGCAAATGTGCGTCAGGTAGGCCTGGCGCGGCTTGATCCGTTCGATTACCGCGAGCGCTTCGGCGACCGTGAAATGCGTCGGGTGCGGCCGATGGCGCAAGGCGTCAAGCACCAACACGTCGAGGCCTTCGAGCAGCGGCCACGCCTCGTCTGGCAATCGATTGCAGTCGGTAAGGTAGGCGAAGTTCCCCAGCCGATAGCCGAAAATGGGCCGCTTGCCGTGGAACAGCGGCACCGGTTGAACGGCGACGTTGCCAACCGTGATGCGTCCAGCGATTGTCTCGAGCGCAAGCTGTGGAATGCCGCCACCCTTCTCGTCAGGCAGGTGGAAGATGTACGAAAAAGCGCGACGCAGGTCACCGGCCGTCCGCTCATCCGCATACGCAGGGATGGCGCCGCCCTGCATCACGTTAAACCGACGCACATCATCCAGGCCCATGACGTGATCGGCGTGGCTGTGCGTGAACAGGATGGCATCGACGCGCGCAATGCGGTTGGCAAGTGCCTGCTGACGCAGGTCGGTAGAGGTGTCGATCAGGATCGACGGCCCGCCCTCGACGGTGATGTGGATGGAGGGTCGCAATCGCCGATCGCGCGGATCGCTCGATTGGCACACGGCGCATGTGCAGCCAATCATCGGCACGCCATGCGAGGTGCCGCTGCCAAGGACGGTGACGATCGCCTTCATGTAAGAGATGGAATGTTAGCATGGCGCATGAGCGAACAGGCCGGCGCGCGCTTTCAGCAACTCGTTGAGATCATGCGCACCTTGCGCTCCGAGAGCGGCTGCGCATGGGATCGGCAACAGACGGTGAAGACGCTGCGACCGTTCGTGTTGGGCGAAACCTACGAGCTGCTCGACGCGCTCGATCGCGAAGACTACGACGAGCTGAAGGGCGAACTCGGCGACTTCCTGTTCGAGGCGGTGTTCCTGGCCCAAATCTGCGAAGAAGAAGGTCGCTTCTCGATTGCCGATTCGATCCAGGCCATCTCCGACAAGCTGATTCGGCGGCACCCCCACGTCTTCGACGCTGACGGCAAGGCGTCGCTCACGCCGCGCGAGGTGAAAGAGCGATGGGAAGACATCAAGAAGCAGGAGCGAAACGACGCGGGCGAGCCGGAGAAGACGCTACTGAGCGGCATTCCCCGCTCCATGCCGTCGTTGCTGCGCGCCTATGAGCTTGCGACGCGTGCCGCCACCGTCGGCTTCGACTGGGTGAAGCCCGAGGACGTGCTCGACAAGATCGACGAGGAGACGCGCGAGGTGCGGGAGGCCGTGAAGACCCTCGGGCCGCAGTCACCTGAAGCGGAAGAAGAGCTGGGCGATCTGCTGTTCGCGATCGCCAATCTCTCGCGCAAGCTCGGGGTCGAGCCCGAGGCGGCGTTGCGCGTCGCCAACGACAAATTCCAGAAGCGGTTTGACGATGTGGAGCGGCAGGTTACCAGCAAGGGCGAGCGGATGCGAGACCTGACGCTTGAGCAGCTTGAAGCGCATTGGGCGGTAGCCAAGAACAACACGAAGGGCACGAAGGACACGAAAGCAATTACTTAACGGACGATCCGCTTCAACCCGTTTTTCAAAATGCTCACGTTGAAGTTCACCAGCAAGCCTGCCCTCAGATCGCAGACCGCCAGATATGAGACCAATTGGCTGGCGTGTACCGGCTCGAGGTGCGACACCGCCTTCAGTTCAAGAATCAGCCGGCGGTCCACCAGCAAGTCCAGGCGCTGCCCATGGATTGCCTGGCCCTTATAGACAACCGACAGTGGCCGCTCTTCGTCAAAGGGGATGTTCCGAAGCCCGAGCTCGATGCATACAGCTCTCTTGTAAATGCTTTCAAGGTAGCCAGGTCCAAGATGCCGATGTACTTCAATCAGGCACCCGATGACGCGAGTAATCAGCTCCTCCATATCGGGATCCAACGGACTGTGAGCATGTGTCAGCATTTTGATATCCCATTTCTGGTCTTCGTGTCCTTAGTGTCCTTCGTGTTATGGCACGTGGACGGTTCGTCCAGCAAAAGTACCAACGCGTAGGGTGGCGCCGTCAGTCGCCAGCTCAATCTGCCCGTCCTGATCGGTCCTGAAGACTTGGGCGCCCGCGGCGCGGTAGCGTTCCAGCACGTCCGGCACTGGATGGCCGTAGGGGTTGCCGCGGCCGTTGCTGATCACTACAACGTCGGGCTTGAGCGCATCGATGAACTCGGGCGAGCTTGACGTGCCACTACCGTGATGGGGTGACTTCAGGACGACGACGGGCAACAGATCCAGTGCCGGGATCAGCGACTGCTCCACTTCCCGGCCGATGTCGCCGGTCAGTAATATCGACACCCGCCCATAGCGCAACTCGAGCACCAGCGAGTCGTCGTTCCTGACCTTCTGCCGTTCCCAATCGGGCAACGGCGGGTGAAGAACTCTCAACTCCACGCCGCCCAGTTCCAGCCGATCGCCCTTCTGGAGCCATCGCCAGCTCGCCCGGTTTCGAGCTGACGCGGCCTGGAGTTTCATCGTGGGCTGGTGGCCGGCGACCAACGTGCCAGCCCAGATCTCCGTAGGCGTGAAGTCCCTGGCCAGCGATAGCGCACCACCGATGTGGTCCGGATCGCTGTGCGTAATCGCCAGGTAGTCGAGGCGCACGATGCCCCTGGCTCGCAGCGCAAGGCCCAGGACGCGGTCGCCGATGTCGAAGTCGCCACGTAACGAGACACCGCCGGTGTCGACCATCAGCGTACGACCATTCGGCAGCGTGACAAGCATGGCGTCTCCCTGGCCGACATCCATCACGGTGAGATGGAGGCGGCCATCGCCGAACGCCCGGGCCAGTGTGGGCGGGGCGATGGCGATCCAAACAAACAACCCGAATGCGACCCACGATGCCCGCGAGGCCCATAACCACAGCAGCAGGCACGCGTAATATCCCGCGACCATCGACACCGGCGGCGATGGCACGCGCCAGGTGAGCCAGGGCGCGAAGTCGACCAACGACGCGCTGTCCACAAGCGCGCGCACCGACAGGTGCGTCACCCAACCGGCGAGGCCGGCCGGCCATTCTGCGCCGATGACGTCCAGACCCGCCGTGACCATCGACGCCACCTGGACGATGGCCATGCATGGGACGGCGATCAGGTTGAGCGCGAGGCCCGCGAGCGTGACGCGTTGAAACACCAGGGCGCCGATCGGCATCAGCACCACCTCCGCGCACAAGGAGGCGAGGATGAGCAGGACCGGCGCGCGCAGCCAGGACAACCCGGCGAACGGCGCGCGGGCCGTGCCCATCACAATCGCCGCGGTGGCGCCAAAGGTGAGCCAGAAGCCGACGTCGGCGACCGCGAGCGGAGTGATCACCAGGACCGCCGCGGCTGTGATCGCCAACGCATGCACCGGCGCCGTGCGCTGATCGATCATCCGCAGAGACAGATAGATGCCCGACATCACGGTCGCACGCGTGACCGATGGTCCCCCGCCGGCAACATACGCGTAGCACGCCAGCAGGCCGACCGCCGCGCCTGCGGCCCAGCCATTGCGAATGCCCAGCCACCACAGCACGGCGAGAATCAGTCCGGCGAGAATGGCGATGTTGCCGCCGGAGATCGCAATCACGTGGTACGTGCCCGCCTCCTGCAAGCGGCGTTCGACGTCCGCATCCAAGGAACCCCGATCGCCGATCAGAATCGCCGTCGCGACCGCAGACGACTGCGGGTCGCGCACCGCCACATGTTCCGCCATCGCCCGGCGTACGGAGGCCCGGACGCTTGCCGCTGCCTCATCAAACCAGTGGCCGCGGCTGACCACTTCTACCAGCGCAGCACTCTTGATCGATCCCACTAGCGACAGGCCTCGCCTCGCCAGCAGGCGCTCCTGGTCGGGAACACCGGTGTTGAGATAGCGCGCCGGCCGTCGCAACAACGCGGGCACCTTGATGCGACGGCCCGCCCGCCAATCGCTGACCGACTGCCCGGCAAGGGCACCGGTCACCGTGAGCGAGACTCCACCGGGCGCCGTCTCGGGGCAAGGCCCGAGCCACACCCGTTCGACCTGCAGACGTAACAGGGCTCCGCTGTCAGTAAGGGCGGCGTCGGCCAGCAGTTTCCCCTCGACGACGATCGGCGTGCTGTTGCGAGGGGCGTCGATGCCGTCAATGGCGAAGCCGCCCAGTCGTTGGTCGAGCAGCGTGCGCAGGGGTGGATGCAGGGCCGCGTCTTGCGCAGCGGAAGCGAGCAGGGCGCAGCCTGCGCCGAGCCCGATGAGCCCGAGTCGCAGCGCCCACACGCGCCATTGGCGAGAGGCACAGATGAAGGCGGCGAGGCCTGACGCCGCGAGCACCCAGCGGAAGGCCGGCAGCCATGCTGCTTCAACGAAGACACCGGCCGCCGTCCCGGCGACCGCTGTCAAGGCAAGAGCCAGGGACACAGACATGGCCCCAGCTAATGCAAAGGCCGTCGCAGACGAAATCTGGAAGGAAGTCGAAGAACCCACGCCCGAACGTCGCAGAAACTGCGACAGCCCGGGCGCGAAGACGGCTCAGAAACTGAGATTACGAGTTGGCAACCGCTGCGTAGTAGTCCTGGAGCGCACGGACCTCGAGACCTTCGGTCTTCAAGGCTCTGATCGCCTCAAGCGCCGCAGCCGCGCCCGTGATGGTCGTGATGCAGGGCACCCCGGCCATCATCGCCGCCCGGCGAACGGCCTTGTCGTCGAAGAACGACTCGCGGCCATGCGGAGTGTTCACGACCAGCGCGATCTTGCGATTGACGATCTCGTCTGCCAGGCTCGGCCGGCCCTCGTTCACCTTGAACACGACCGAGCATTCCAGGCCATGTGCGCGCAGGTAAGCCGCGGTGCCCCGAGTACCACTCAGTTGGAAGCCCAACTCGGCGTAGCCCTTGGCAATCGGCAGCACTTCGCCCTTGTCCTCGTTGTTCACGCTGATGCAGACGGTGCCCTCTTCGGGCAACCGCTGTCCCGCGCCGAGCATGGCCTTCGCGAACGCCATGCCGAAGCTGTCAGCGCCGCCCATTACCTCGCCGGTGGACTTCATCTCGGGCCCAAGGATGGTATCGACTCCGGGGAACCGGACAAACGGGAACACCGGGCTCTTCACGAACACGCCCGCCGGCACCATGTCGTCGGTAATGCCCAGTGCCGCCAGCGACTTGCCGGCCATGACACGTGCGGCCACCTGCGCCAGCGGCACCCCGTTCGCCTTCGAGAGGTAGGGCACCGTGCGCGATGCCCGCGGATTGACCTCGAGCACGTAGACCGTGTCGTCCTTGATGGCGTACTGCGTGTTCATGAGGCCGATCACCCTGAGCGCCTTGGCGATGCGCCGCGTGTAATCGCGAATCGTCGTCAGGTGGCGGTCGCCCAGTCCGGGAGGAGGCACCACGCAGGAACTATCGCCAGAGTGAATGCCGGCCTCCTCGATATGCTCCATGATGCCGCCGATCACGACCGCGCCGGTTTCGTCGGCGACGCAATCAACGTCCACTTCCTTGGCGTGTTCGAGGAAGCGGTCGATCAGGATTGGCCGGTCATGCGAGACGTCCACTGCGGTCGCCATGTAGCGGTCGAGCGTGGCGACGTCGTAAACAATCGCCATGTTCCGGCCGCCCAGCACGTACGACGGGCGAACCACCACCGGGAAGCCGACCTTGGCGGCAACCTCGCGCGCCTCGGCCTTCGACGTGGCCGTGCCGCTCGCGGGCTGCGGAATGCCGAGATCCCAGAGCAACTGATTGAAACGCTGTCGGTCTTCGGCCAGGTCGATCGAGTCGGGCGAGGTGCCGAGAATATTGACGCCCGCTTCCTGCAGGCCGAGCGCCAGTTTGAGCGGCGTCTGGCCGCCGAACTGCACGACACACGAGACGTCGACATTGCCTTCGCGCTCGCGCTCGACCACGGCCATGACATCTTCAAACGTGAGTGGCTCGAAGTAGAGCCGATCCGCCGTGTCATAGTCGGTCGAGACCGTCTCGGGGTTGCAGTTGACCATCACGGTCTCGAACCCCTCTTTCTTGAAGCCAAACACCGCGTGGCAGCAGCAATAGTCGAACTCAATACCCTGGCCGATGCGATTAGGGCCACTGCCCAGGATGATCACCTTCTGCTTGTCGGTCGGGTCGGCTTCGCACTCCTGCTCGAAGGTGCTGTACATGTACGGCGTGAACGACTCGAATTCCGCCGCGCAGGTGTCGATCCGCTTGAACGCGGTCTTCAGCTTCAGCTCGTTGCGCTTTTCGCGAACGGCCGATTCGTTGACGCCCAGAATGTCGGCCAGCTCGCCGTCGCCGAAGCCGGCGCGCTTGAGCGTGCGCATCAGGTCGTACGACATGTCGCGCAGGCCAATCATCTCGGCGGTCTTGCGCAGCTCGACCATCTCCTTGAACTGCTGCAGGAACCACGGGTCGATGTTGGTCAGCTCGTGGATCTTCTCGATCTCCCAGCCCTTGTCGAGCGCGCGGAACAACGCCCACATGCGGCGGTCGGTCGGGATTACCAGCTTGCGGCGCAGCTCGGTGTCCTCGTCCTCGCTCGATCCGGCGTCTTCTTCGTTCTCGTCCATCTGCGGGCGCCGGAACAACAGCCCTTCCTTGCCCAGTTCGAGTGAGCGGATGCCCTTCAGGAACGCTTCCTTGAACGTGCGGCCAATCGCCATCGCCTCGCCCACCGACTTCATCTGCGTGGTCAGGGTGCGATCGGCCTGCGGGAACTTCTCGAAGTTCCAGCGCGGAATCTTGACCACCACGTAATCGATCGTCGGCTCGAACGAGGCCGGCGTGACGCGCGTGATGTCGTTGGGAATTTCGTCGAGCAGATAGCCGAGCGCCAGCTTGGCGGCGATCTTGGCGATTGGGAAGCCGGTGGCTTTCGACGCCAGCGCCGACGAGCGCGACACGCGCGGGTTCATCTCGATGGCGACCATGCGGCCGTCATCCGGGTTGATGGCGAACTGGATATTGGAGCCGCCGGTTTCCACGCCGACGCGGCGGATGATGCGGCGGCCGACATCGCGCATGCGCTGGTATTCCTTGTCGGTCAGCGTCAGCGCAGGTGCCACGGTGATGCTGTCGCCGGTGTGGACGCCCATCGGGTCGATGTTCTCGATCGAGCAGATGACGACGAAGTTGTCGGCGGCGTCGCGCATCACCTCGAGCTCGAATTCCTTCCAGCCGATCACCGACTCTTCGACCAGGATTTCGTGGACCGGGCTCAGGTGCAGGCCACGGGCGGCAATCTCCTTGAACTCTTCGAGGTTGTAGGCAATGCCGCCGCCAACGCCGCCCATCGTGAACGACGGCCTGATGATGGACGGGAAGCCGGTCTGTTCGACCATGACCAGCGCTTCTTCCAGCGTTTTCGCCACGCCGCTGGCGGGCACCGCCACGCCAATCTCCTTCATGGCGTT
>JANLWW010000079.1:0-63880 GCA_031364805.1 Acidobacteriota bacterium | reverse complement strand
GGATCGACGACGAGGCGGACGCCGACGATGTCGAATTGGAGCTGGGCGAGGGGCGGCGGCGTTTGCGCGAACGCGCGCACGGGCAGCACGGCGAGTAGGACGCCGAGTGCCGGTGCGGTGAAGCGCGCAATACTGGCCATGGTCAACGTTCGAAAAACACGTCGATGCTCGTCGCCGACAACTCCGCACCGGTGCCGGTGAAGAGCGTGAACCTGATTCGGTAGTTGTGTCCGGTAACCGGACGGGAACCGCGTGCAAACAGCGACCCCACTGTCCGGCCGAACGTCTGCGTCTGTCTCTCAGCCGCCGTCAAAGTCCGCTGAACCGCGTTGATCAACACCGGTGCGGTGAGTGGGGCCGCCGGGGTACCGAGGTCGTGCACGGTGATTCCGAAGCGATTGCCACCGGCGTCGCGCCAGCGGAACCTGACCGGCATCGTCGTCAGCACGTGGTCGCCGAATCGAGGCGTCTCGATCGACACAAATGGTTGGATGGAAACCCCCCGTGGCCGCGAGAAGCGAGTGGCGTTTCCGGCTGCGGAATACTCGAAGTGACGGGTGAATACCTCCGTCACGCATCCCGGGACCGCGGGATCGAAGGCCTGGCAGACCGGATTCTGCGAGAAATAGGGCCGAACGCCACCAGTCGAAGACGGTACCTCGACGCTGGCGTTGTTGCTGAGGTCGTTGCCAACCCGATCGTCGTGCAACACCGTCAGCGCGCCGCCACCACGGTGGAACAAGTGGGGCTCCAATGACGAGACCGGATTGCCATCCGGATCGGTGCCGCTCGAGGCACCAGGGGCAATGGAGAACCCGATGCTGTTCAACGAGAGTCGCTCTTGGTTGTTGTTCGCAAAATCCGGTAGCGGTGCCGCCACGACGCGAGGGCGGTTGACCCCCGTATGTATGGCAGCCGTGAATCGGCCGTTCTGGGCGTACTCGATCGGACCTGGAAACAGGAGGCTCTCGTCTGGGCTCGGGACGAACACACCGTTGCCCGAGGTGTAGGCTCCCCGCCGCGGCCACAGGTGATTGTCGAGACGAACCGCCGGCGTGACGCCGACTACACCCTGGAAAAGCGTGGCCGGCAGCCCGGCCGAAGTGGGATTCCTAAAGGAGCTCTGGCTCGACAGGTCAAGCACTCCGAAGTTGCCGGTTGAGAAGTACGGCACGATCGCGCGCTGGCCATCCGGTCGAATGGCCAGGCCAAACGGCCTCTTGGCGAACACACTGGCGAAGCGGAACTGGTTGACAATGCGCCCGCCGTTGGCCGCCGGTGGATTCCAGCCGAACCCGAGCTCGCTCGGGAAAAGCCACTGATGGATCGGCGCGAGGCCCGGCCGGAAGACGTCGGTAACCCCGGCGGCGTTAATCAACGTTCGACCGCTGTTGGCCTGGGCCTTGAGGTCAATCAGCATCTCGTTGTACAGGTTCGATTGCAGCTCCTGGAATGCTCGAAGGCTGGCGTGCAGGCCGGCCAGGCCTTGAAAGCCAAGCTGCGCGCCGATCAGCAGCGGGTTCGCGACCTGCTCGTACGGCGTCAGGTCAAGAGTGTCCGGCAGGAGCGTAACAAACTCTTTCAGGCCACCGTTCACCAGGTAGACATGCTGACCGTCCGGACTGGCCGCCACGGCGCTCGGCTCGTCGCCGCCGAACGGCGTGCCGCCGGCGCTCGACCCCATGGCCGGCACCGGGCGGAGAAATTGGTCAAGTGAGCTGCTGAGGCCCGGCACCAGCGGACTCGCATCCCGATAGAGGTCGACGTTGACCTGCAGAACGAACCCCGGCTGCAGGCCACCCCCACTTCCGGTCTTGACAGCGATGTACAGGGTCCTGCCGTCCGGCGAGAGTGCGAGGTCGCCGAAGGAGCGCTCAGGAATTGCCGCGCCGACCGGAAAATTTGCCAAAGGCACGACCCCGGTGATTGCCGCCAGCCGATCAGCGAGAGACTCGGCTGGTGTCAGGGCTGCAGTGGGACGGTAGGGCGGCGGCAGCTTCGAGTAGTCGGTGACGACCACCATGTCGATCGTATTGATGATCACTAGACGATCGGTGGTCGTTACGTACAGAAGTTTCCGATCTTTCGACACCGCGAGCCCGGGCCGCCGAGAACCGAACTTGACGGGTGCGCTGGGCGGCGCGTCCGGATCGCCGGCAAGAATGCCGTTCAACGGCGTGAAGGCGACGGTACGAAATGAGTGGGTGTTGATGGCGACAACCCCATCACCAAGCGGGCCATCGGTTTCCACCGCGACATACATGGTGTCAGTTTCACCGGCATTAACGACGGTACTCGGCCGCAACAGCACCGTCGTGGTCTGATCCTCAGTGACGACCAGTGGTAGCGTGGCGTCGATGGCGGTTCGCCGATCGCCGGTCAATGGATCGATCTCTATTCCGACGACCACACCGGCACCGCTGTCATCGTCATCGGTGACATAAATCCGCTGCGCGCGCGGCGAACCGATCTGAGTTCGAACGGCCGACAGCGCGTTGACGCGCCGCATGTTGCCGGGATTCCACGTCGCGCTGATGTTGTCGCCGGTTGAGACCAGCAAGCTCTTGAGCCGGTCCGGGAGAATGCGAGTGCCCTCATCCGGCCGGGCGGTCTGGACCAGGGCGGCCACGCCAGCGACCACCGGAGTTGCGGCCGAGGTCGCCCGGAAGTAGCCATGGTCACCGCCGAGCAACACGGAAAACACGTCTTCCCCAGGAGCCGCGATGGTGACCGGCCGCCCGCAGTTCGATCCTTCTACAGCGCGCCGCGGATTGCAGGGGCGCTGGCCTGCCGGAGAGGGACGGTCGTTGTATACCGCGCGAGCGTCAGGAACCTCATTGGTACCGTCTTGATTCGTCGCGGTCGCGACGGCGCCGACGCACATCACGTTGGCGAGCGTCGACAAGTTGCACGGAAAGCGGCGGCGCGCGTCCACGCCGAAGTTGCTGGCACTAGAGACAAAGAGGGTGTGGGTCGCGTTGCGGAAGGTCCTGAGAAAGTGGCTTCGGCTCCGGCCGAACAGCGTCGCATCCGGGTCGGTGCTGAAACTCATGCTGACCACGTCGTAGTTGCCGGCCGCCACCTGCGTGACGGCTGCCAGCAGCTTTATCTCGTCGTAGGTCGAGCGCACGCCGGAGGGGACGGAGTACATGTCAACGACGAACGGGCGTTCTCCCTGTTTGACCACCCCGTTCAGGATGCCCACCGCCGCATCGCCGTTGTTGGTCGCCGCGAGGATGCTGGCGATCGGGGTGCCGTGCTTCCCGTCCGGAGTCTGGGTTCCTGCCGGCCGTGGCACGAACCCGCCCGGGCCCGACACGAACTCCTGGATGGCCGGTCCAAGCGGTGACGTGAATTCCGAGGCGCGCGTGCCCGGGGCGAAACCATCGTCGATAATCGCCACGCGCACGGTTCGCAGGTCGTTGCGATTCTGGAACTGCGGCGCCGAGCGAATGGCATCCATTGCCTCGAACGCCTGAATCTGATCGAACGCATTGAGATCGTCCGGATTGGTTGGTGCCAGCGCCCGAAGGTCGATTCGGAAGCTGTCGCTCTCGACGAACGCCGCGAGCGACACATCCTCGACGAGACCGTCCAACAGCACCTGGGTCCTGAATTCCTGCAATGCATTCAGACTGCGGTTGCCAGCAAACTCGAACACATACAGATGCAGCGGCGGGATGACCCCAACAATTGCGGCTCCAACCCGTGCCGCCAGACTTTCGATCTCCGCGCGCCTGGCCAGTGGATCGACAGTCACCGTGAGACGGTCGATCAACGTCAGTTCGTTGGTTGATGGGTCTACGGTCAGCGATGCCGATGACGAGCTGGTCACGGCGGCGGGAGGCGCTGGACCGTTGCCGGACGTAAATACCGGGCCCAGTGCATCGCGGGCCCGAACCACGATTCTGATCGGACCATCCGCGGCGGTGCCGGGCACCACGGCCTCGATGCGGGTCGGTGTCACCGACACCACTTTGCCGCGAATGCCGCCGAACAGCACGTCGACGTCGGCGGGGCTGACGCCAAAGCCAGTGCCGTCGATGGTCAGCGGCGTCCCGCGCCCGCCGGAGAGCGGCGTCACCGACGCTACCGCGATCGGCGCTTGATCGAAGTCGAAATCTAGTTCGTACGATCCACCGACGCCCAGCGCTTCGACCGACACAAACGCCGTCCCGGGCGGGAAGATCAGCGGCGACTCATCTCCGGCCGCAGCAGCGTCGAATCGCGTGAGTTCGGCGCCGGCTGCGTTACGAGCGACAACGGCCAGACCGGCGGGATCGACGTCCTCCGGTAACGTGAGAAGAGCCGTGCTGGCGCCACTCAATCCCGTCGACAGGCGATAGATGTCGACCGCATCGACCGCACCGACCGATCCTGCGACCGTCGCGTCGTACGACACCAGCACCGCCGAGGCGATCGAATTATTGGGCTCGGCATCGGCGGGGCCGGCGACGTCAAGGGTGCGGGTGTCCGACCGAGTCTCGCCGGTCGCGGGATCGACCACGGACGCGGTCACCGTTAATCCGCCGGCCAGCGTCAGCTGATCAACGATCACCGAAGTTGCCCCGCCGAGACTGGTGACCGACGAAAACTGTCCAGTTCGCACGCCGCTGGTGGCGAACGTCACGGCGAGGCCGTCCATGGAGCCTGTGCCGACGACGCTGGCACCGATGGTTGCGTCGCCGTCGTCGACTGACACTGGTTGATCCGGCAGGGCGAGTCGAATCGAGAGCACGCTCGGCGGCGCACGAGGTTCGCTGTGCACGGTAACCGACGCCTGCAAGGAGCTATTCCGCGCCTGAACGACCGTTTCGCCGGCACCCGTCGCTGTGACGACTCCAGCGCCGTCGACCGTGGCAACCTGCGGAGCCGATGAGACGAATGTCGTGCCCGCAATCGTGGCGGCTGGCTCGACGCTGCCGTCGGAGAATCGCCCGTCAAAACGGACCGCCAGTTGGGCTCCGAGCCCGCGCAACACCAGGGCCTCGGAGACCGCGACGATATCGACCAGCGCGCGGGCGCGATCGACAGTCAGGTTCGTGCGCACCCGAGAAGAGCCGTTGATCGCTTCGACCGCGGTCGTTCCCCCGGCGACCGCGTGGATCAGTCCGTTGGTATCGAGAGTCGCCACGGTGGGATGGAGAATGCGATAGGCCGTCCCCGTGACCGCGCCGGTCAGGTTGAGAATCAAGCCGCCATCGAATCGACCGGCGACCCCTAATTGCAGATCGTCAGGATCGGAGCCGCTGATCGATGCGGGCGAGGGTCCAATCAGAAGCTGCGCGGGGGCCGGCAATGCCGACGGTGGCGCCACTACCGCGAGACCGAGCGTAGTGACGACTTCGCCGGTCTGTCGCCGCACGCTGAAACGCACCTGGCTGCCGGCCGGGTTGTCACCGCGCATGGTTATCGGAATGGAGTTCATGCCGGGCTGGAGAGTCGCCGCGAGCTCTCCGCTAGAAAATGCCAGCATTCGGCCACCGCCCCCGAGCGGCACCTCTTCGATTACCAGCACCGCCGTCGTGTCGGCCCCCAAGTCCGCGTTCACCTCGAGCCGGAGACCGTTGTCGCCGACGTAGGCGGTCTTGCTCGCCAGAATCGACCGCTCCTCGCCCACGATCGCGGTGACCGGATCGCGGACAACGTCCGAGAATCGCACGCGCGGGGGCAGCAGCCTGACGAGGTTGATGCCTCCTGCGCCGTCGGCAATCAGTCCCTGGCCCCGTGACAAGACCGGCGTGACTCGGTGAGCGAACACCGCGGTGTCGATGATCCCGAGAATGCGATCGTCCACGCTGTTTCGATCGAGATCGACGGGCTGGACTGCGGCCGGCCCCATTAAGTCGACGAGCGCAACCCCACGGGCGCCAAGAGCCACGTATGCGAGGGCCTCGCTGGCATCGAGCGCCACCCGCTCAGATAAAGACGGCAGCCGGACGGCTGAGATGAGGACCGGATCTCCAGCCGGCGGAATGCGCAGGAACTGTAGCGTGCTCTCGACGCCGCTGGTTGCCACCGCGAGGTCGAAGGTCTCGCTCTCACCGGCAATCGATCCGTCACCATTCGTGTCGAAGCCAAATGCGCTCAATACGTCGACGTCCTCGAGCACTCCGCCAGCGTCGAGCCTGCCCCGGCGCGTCAACGTGGCGGCATCCAGGATCGTCACACCGGCCGCGCCCGCGGTGACGATCCGGTCGCCCAGAATTGCGACACCGGTGACGATCTCAGCACCAGAAGCCGGGTATCGCGCGGCCAGGGCCTGCCCCGGGTGGGCTGGATCGTCAGGCATTGTAGTACCCAATTGCACGGCCACCAGGCCGACGCCCTCGACCGCAACCAGCGCACGCTGGTCCTCCGTGACGACGACACTGCGCGGAATGCCCACCACCGCTGGAACGCCGGCCGGGGGCAGTTGCCCCGGCGTCGCCGTCAGTTGTGCGCTGCCAAGCACGACCGGCGCCGCCGCGTTGCTGATGTCGATGATCTGAAGCCGCCCGCCGGTTGTGGCGTCACCGCTCACCACGACGACGAACGATCCGGACACGGCTTCGCCATTCCGATTGACGATCGGCGAGGGAGCCGACACTACGCCGCGCGCGCCTCCCGCGAGCGGAAGTTGCGACAACACCTGGGGATTCGATGGATTCGCGACATTGACGATCTGGACACCAGTGGCGGTTCCCACCACGGCGATGGCGCCCACCACCGCAGTATCGAAAGTGGTGCCGGCGACAACGGTTCCCAGTGACGATGGCGCAAAGGTCGTGAACTCGCCGGCGACGGTGGTGGCCAGCCGCGCACCAGAGGCGGCCACGATCCCCGGCGAGAGTCCGTAGCGATACCGGGTGCCGAAGGCCCACCTGCGCAGCGGAACGAAAGTGACCGTGCGATTGTCTTCGCCGATCGTCACGCGTCCGTAGGCGCGGCTGCCCGCGGGGTCGGTCACGACGATGGCGGCAGGCGACACGCTCGCCCGATCAAGCGCTTCCGAGAAGCGGAAGGTGATGGGCGTGCCGATGTCGACGACCGACTGCGCGTCCGGCTCGGTCGATACCGTGAGTACGCCACCGGCGACAGTAAGCGGCGAGCCCAGGTCGAGCGCCTGCCCGGCCTGCGGTGCGTTTCCGGCCGCTGTGCCCACGACCGCGCCGGTCGCGGCGCTCAGGAACTGCAGGTTGAACGGCGCATCCGCCTGCACCGCAACCACGAAGGTGCCGTTGGCGCCGGCGGTTTCGAAGATGAATGGCAGCCCGTCAACCACGACCCTGGCCGCCGGGCCGCTGGAGCGGCCGGTGACAAAGGCGAGCGGGCCCGAGATGACGACGTACTCGCCCGCCCTCGAGGCGCCGGGCAAGTCACGCCCCGCCGTGCGCAGACGCGCCGGCCCGCTGGGCTCGACGGTGAAACGGTCGACGAGCGCCAGCATCGGCCGTCCACTGACATCGACGAGCCGCGTGAGCAGCACGGTGT
Source organism: Acidobacteriota bacterium (assembly GCA_031364805.1). Taxonomy (GTDB): domain Bacteria; phylum Acidobacteriota; class Vicinamibacteria; order Vicinamibacterales; family UBA2999; genus 12-FULL-67-14b. The sequence continues at coordinate 56,407 of JANLWW010000079.1, read as the reverse complement.
GGCCTGCCGGCAGGATCCCCGCACTTGGAATATCCAGATCGATACGGGCCGCCGGCGCAATGGCCGACACTGCGACGACTTGGGCGGGGGCGGCTTGCCTCGGGGTCGTCAGGAACACGGTGGGGAATTGATCCACGGCTGCGGAGTCGACAGCCGTCGTGTCGGGCGAGGCTGCCACGACGACCGTCGATGCGGTAACGCTCCGTCTTGCGCGGTCGCTATCGAGCGCCGTGGCCGTGAATCGCAAAGAAGCGGTAACCAGGAAGTCATCCGCAACGGTTAGCTGTACTGACGAGCTGAAGGGTGTGTCCAGGCTGGTGCCCGGTTCGAAGCGATTCTGGCTCTCCGTCAGCGTTAATGAATCCAGGCTGCGGAACGCGGCGCCGTCGATTCGCAGAAAGAATCGATCGACGAGGGCAAACTCGGCCGGAAGTGCCGGCGCCGTCATGACACCGGGCGTTTCGATCGCGAAAATCCCAGCCGCTGCTAGCGACCGCGGCAGGATTCGGCCGATGCGGCCGCCGGGACCCGTGATGCTTCCGCCGCCCGAGCCGATCGAGGTGCTGCCGTCCGCCGCGGTGAACTGCGCGATCGCAATGGAGGACTCACGGCCGGTCGCATCGCGGAACGTCAACCTAATCTCGTCACCGACCACGACATTCAGGCGGAGCCGGAATGATCCGTCGGCCAGCGATAGAATCGTCACCGTTTCCTGCGTGCGGAGATTGGTCGCGACGACCACGCCGTTTGGTTCCGCCGCGCCGGCCGCACCGGTGACGAGCGACAACCCGTCTTCATCCGGCAGCTCCGCGGTGATGACCCCAAGCGCCAGCACCGTAGCTTTCGACGGGTCGAGCGTCGTGAAGCGAAGAGGTGTGAAGGCGGCGAGGCCGGTGCCGACGGCATCGCGCAGGTCTGTAGTGAGCGCCAGCGTGTAGACCGTCAGACCCGACAGCGGTGATGCGGGAGTGATGGTCAGACGCCGGCGATTGGCCGACAAGACCGGTTGCGCGCCGACCGGGGTCGTGCCCGCACTGAGCACCACCGTCGATCCAGTGACGGTCACTGGATCGATTGGCTTCGAGAAATCGATCACGATCGGCGAATCGAGGGCCACGTTGGTGGCATTAGCCGCTGGAATAGTGGCTGTGACCGCCGGCGCCGCCTGCGCTAGTGTCAGGTTGAGCGCCGCGATCTCGTTGAGCGCTGCCAGCGCCGCCGCCCCAGACGCGGTGGCGCCAGAAGGCTCGATCGCCGCTACGGTGGTTGACGCGCCGGCGCGGCCGGCCACCACGAACGCGCCTGCCGCAGTCGTGAGAAACGCGAACGGCGCCGTGTCGGTGGTGACAAGCGCCAGCGCCTGCGCTCCCGAGCCTGGCGCGCTGATGAGGCCGGTGATGAAGCCCAGGGGCTGCAACGGCTGGAGGAACGCGAACTCGCCGCCGCCGCGCACGCCCTCGAATGTCAGCGATCCCAGCGTGGTCTGCACCGACACGCGCGCCGGCGAGATCGCTCCGAGCCCGACGATCTTAAGGCGGCGTCCGCCGCCGTTGTCGGTGATGACCTGCGCCACGAGAATCTGCGTACCGGGTGCCACACCGGTTGGCCGCGGAATCGAAAGCGCCACCGGCTGGCCAAACGAAGCGCCCACCAGGTCGATCAGGACGGCGCCGAGCAGAGTGAAGCCGTCGGGAACCGACGCCGAGAGCTGGGCCGCGCTGAGAGGCAACAGGCCAACAGCGACATCGCCTGGCAGCGCGCCCGGCGGCACTTCGAGGACGGTGCCAACAGCGTCGGTCACGCTGCCCCCCGCGTTACCGACGATCGAACTGTCTGCCGACGGTTCGTCGATCGTGACATCGAGTCGAACCGTGCCGAGCGAGAGTTGCTGAATCGTGAACTGCAGTGACGGCGTGATCGGCAATCGGCCCGCGAGCGTTCCTGCGTCGCCGGCCCGCGGCCTGCCGTACAGCACGACGTCCTGAACGAACTGCAGCGGGACGATGCGAGAGCTGTCGAGCAGGTCGAACTGCTCGGAGACGCGTGCGCGCAGCACGGCTCCGCTGGAGACAGGCGCAGGCGGCTGCAGGATCACAGTGCCAACGGCTCGCGCGCCGTCACCTGGTGGAGCCGATCGGGGGAGCACGAGACCGGTGGCCGTTGCGGTGTCGGGAATTAGCGTGGCGGCGACTCCGGCGAGAACCTGGCCAGGAATCGCCGCAGGCGGCACCGACGGTCCCTCGTCTGGGACGACAAAGGCAAACTGACCAGTCCTGTCGATCGGCGCGGCCAAGGTGCGGCGATCGTCGCTGACGTGACCCGGGGGCTGCACGACCCATCGATGCGAAGCGGCGTCGTAGATCGCGAGTGCCACGGCCGTGCCTTGCGTCAGGGTGTCGGCGTGAGGCAGGCGAAGGGTCGCAGGTTGCGAGAACGGGCGGCCCGCCGGCTGCAGGTCGACGGCCGCGATTGGCGACCAGCCCGAGGGCAGCCTGCCCTGCAGCCCCTGAGGTGAGATGGGCGTCACGCGCAACGACGTGTCCACATCCAGACTGCCGGAGGGCACCGATACCACCGCCGACCCGTCGCTGCTGCTCGCCTCGCCGCCGAACACCGACTGCAGCACGTTGACGCGTCCGTCGAGCGGGGTCAGCCGTGCGTCAAGCAAGGTGATCACGCTGCCACGCGCAAGGTTGGCCTGCCGGTCAACCGTCGTAAAGCCGTTGCGCTCGACCATGACCAGCGCCGCGCCGGATGCGGCTGGTAACGTGAACCGTCCACGTTCGTCGGCAGGAACCGGCGTCGGCGCAACGACCGCCGTGCCGCCACCGATCAGTACCGTAGCCATCGCAGTCGACAGCGGAAGCCCGCGACTGTCGTCGAACACCTCGCCGCGGAGGAATCCTGAGCCATCCGTGACGACGACCCGCACTTGGGACGTCGCCGATAGTCCGCCGTTGCGGGCGGTGAGCGTCGACGCACCAGGGGCGAGCGCGGTCACAAGCCCTGAGGCGGAGACAGAGGCAATCGCCGCGGCGTCGATTGAAAAGATGGTCCCGGGATCACTGGTGAGAGCGCGCAGGGACCCGTCCGAGAAACTTCCGCGCAAGGTGACCTGCGCGGTCGCGCCCAACTCTCGCAGCGTCACGATGGGCGGCGTCAATTCGATCGCCTGCAGTGCCACGCCCTGTTCGACCACCACGGGAACGGTGGCCGTAATACCGCTGTTGGCAATCACGATGTTCGCGCCGCCGTCTCCGACCGACGTCACTACGCCGTTGGCGCCCGAAGTGGCGACGGCCGGGGCCGACATTGTGTAGGTTGTGCCGGTCGCAGCTGCGGTCAGGTCACGCTCGGAGCCGTCCGAGAAGCGGCCGGTCACGAGCAAGGTGGCCGTCGCATTCAGATCTGAGAATCGCAGGGCCGTCGGGCTGACCACAAACGACAGCAATGTGACCGGTGTCGTGACCGTGACTGCGGCCGTCGCGTTGGACGTTCCGCCACGGCCGTCAGAAACCGTCACGGTGGCGGTGTATTGCCCGGGCGTCGTGTATGCGTGTTGGGGATTCGGAGTGGTGGCACTCGACCCGTCTCCGAAGTTCCAGGCGAACTGAAGCGGGTCGCCATCGGGATCAGACGAGCCGGCGCTACTGAAGGCGACCGGATCGCCGGTATTGGCCGCCGAAGGCGCGCTGGCCACTGCTGACGGATCGCGATTGGGCGGCGGCGTCACGGTGACTGTCGCTGTCGCGTCTGCGCTCCCGCCCCGTCCGTCAGAAACCGCCAGTCGGGCGGTAAAGGTACCCGCGGTGGCGTACGCGTGTTGAGGGTTCGCCTGCGACGAAGTCGAGCCATCTCCAAAATCCCACGCGATGATGAGCGTGTCCCCATCCGGATCAGACGACCCGCCGCTGTTGAACGTGATTGGCTGGGCAACCTCCGCTGAATAGGGACCGTTGGCCGACGCGCTCGGGTTGCGGTTCACCGGCGGGGCATCCACCACCTGGAAACCCACCGGCACCACGGCGTTCTGCGTACTCGTTGCCAGCGTGATGGTGCGCGCGCCTATTGGCGCGCTTGCCGAGACTGAGACGGTCGCGACCAGTTCTGTCGGCGAGACAACCTGCGTCGCGGTGACAGTCACACCAGATCCGATGATCACCGTGGTCCGGCCAGCAACAAATGCGGTGTTCGAGCTGCCAACCAGCCGTACCGGGACGCCGGTTGATCCACGAAGCGCAGAGACCGGCTGAGCCACGCTGACGTCAATCACTTGAAGCGATCGGCCGCCGGCCAACTCACCAGAGACCGTGTTGCGCACTTGCACGGTGGCGATTCCGATCGGCATGCCCGAGGGCAAGGTAATCGCCAGCCGCCGAAGGTCTTTCGCGGCGTCAAGGACGACGATTGACGATCCGCTCACGGTGACGGCGGGGCCGGTTGAAGGCGTGAGCACGACTTGGTTGCTGGCGGCGACCGGTGCAAAGCCCGACCCGGTGATCTGCACCGTGACACCTGGCGACGCCCCGAGAGGGGCCACAGCGCTCAGCGCGATGGCGGCGCGGAGGGGCGCATGAAGAACGGTGAGCACCCCGAGCAGCAGCAAGCCGACGCAAAGCCTGATGCGTTGGGAGCGAAACCGCGGGGCGGAAGAGGTGTAGTTGCGCATTGCGCGATCGGCGCGTCCGAACGACGGCACCCTATTCATTCATGGCGCAAGAAGCATGCAGTTAAGCTCAACTGCTTGCCGATCTTGTTCGATGCCATGAATTCGGCCAGGGCGATGAGGCCGGACGGTTATGCTCGGGCGCGGGACCGCCACGCCGCCAGCAGGCCGAGGCTGACAAGCGCCAACACCGACGGCTCAGGCACCGATTGGGTGTTGCCATCGTCGTAAGTGTGCTGAAAGACGTGAAAAGCGCCTTCCGGCGTGTAGATGGCAGCCGAGGGGTTCAACACCGCGGTGAGAGAAATCGGGCTGCCAAACAGGAATGAGATCGAGGCCTCTGCGGTGGTTGGGACGCCGGCCAACGAGAACTGGTCAAACGGCATGAATGGATCAAGGTCGAAGAACGATCCGAAAAAAGCGCCGTCGATCGATAGATTTCCTGAAACCACCGGCCCGGACGTGGGGCCATCCCACAGATATGTCAGGCTGAAAGAGGAGAGGCAGTCGTCGCTCGTGGGAGCGAGTTGGTTGCACGTGTCGCCCACCACGTTCCATCTGAACTCGGCGACATTCAGGGTGATTGGACTGGCATTGGCCAGGGATGCGGACGCTAGGAGAGCCGTGAACGCAATCGATAAAGATAATGACAACCGCATGAGGCTCTCCCTGTTACACGTCGCCGCGGTTACTGGCCGCGAACTCAGCCAGTTCAGCAATTCGCGGGCCATTCCCTGAATCGACGTTGATCGCTCGATCTCGCGTCCCATCGCCCGAATGTCGCCGCCGAGGTTGCCTTTGTTCATCCAATGGTCGAGCCACGGGCGCAATTACGGGCCTTAATACATATGGCGCAGCCGATTTCGTTTTTAGCTCATCGGGCGGGCGGAGGAGCTGGTTTTGCTACTATCGACCCTGCCAATGGGAGATGTCACGGCCCTGCTCGATCGATGGAACGATGGCGACGCCGAGGCACTTAAAGAGTTGCTGGCCGTCGTGCACGACGAGTTGCGGCACCTCGCAGGCAACCTGCTGCGACACGAACGTTCCGACCACACCCTGCAGGCCACCGACCTGGTTCATGAGGCCTACCTTCGCTTGTCGGGTCTTCAGGAGATGCCCTTCGAGGGACGGCGTCACTTCTACGGAGCTGCGGCACAAGCGATGCGGCGCATCCTGGTCGATCATGCCCGGCGTCGGAATGCCGACAAGCGCGGCGGGCCGGATCAGCACGCCGTGCCGCTCGAAGCGATCCTGAACCACCCCATCGAACTGCGGCTCGACTTCGTGCGCGTGGACGAGGCGCTCACCGCCCTTGGGGCCGTCGCCCCCGACAAGGCCCGGGTCGTCGAGCTTCGCTACTTCGCCGGCCTGTCGGTTTCGGCGACCGCCGATCTCATGGAGATCTCGCCCGCCACGGTCAAGAGGCACTGGACTTTCGCCCGCGCGTGGCTCTTCCGCGCATTGAGCGAGTGAGACCGATGACACCATCCGATTCCGGCGGTCGGCAGATCAACGCGGACGACTTCTGGCGCATCGAGGCGGTATTTGCCTCTGTAATCGGGCTCGACCCGGAGGGCCGCGCTCGAACCGTCGGCGAGGCCTGCGCCGATCGTCCCGACTTGCGGCTCGAGATCGAGGCGCTGCTCGTGGCGCACGATCGGCTGGCTGCTGCCGGCGGCGAGGCGGACGACGAGAACGACCCTTCGGGCCTGGGCCTGCAGGTCGGGGCCTACCGGCTGGTGGAGAAGATCGGCGAAGGCGGAATGGGTGAAGTATTCCGGGCGGAGCGTGCCGATGGTCTCTTCGCGCAACAAGTCGCCGTCAAGCTGACGCGATCGACCCTCGCCGACAGCGACCTCCGCCGCCGCTTCCTGGTGGAACGCCAGATTCTCGCCTCCCTCAACCACGACAACATCGTCAGGCTGCTCGACGGCGGCACGACCGGCCGCGGGCAGGCGTTCCTGATCATGGAGCACGTCGAGGGCGTGCCGCTGACCGAGCACTGCCGCGACCACTCGCTATCGCTCGAGGCGCGATTGCAATTGCTGTGCGTCGTGTGCCGTGCCGTGCAGTACGCGCACCAGCACGGCGTGGTTCACCGTGACTTGAAGCCGGCCAACATCCTCGTCACCTCGGACCACATTCCAAAAGTCGTGGATTTCGGCGTTGCCAAGCTGCTCGAAGGCCACGCCGGCAGCGGCTTCACGACCACCGGCGTGGTGCCCGGTCCGCTCACGCCCAACTACGCAAGCCCGGAGCAGATTCGCGGACTGGCGGTGACGACGGCATCGGACGTCTATGCGCTCGGCGTTGTCCTCTATGAGATCGTCGCCGGCGTTCGTCCGTACGAGACGCAAGGCCTGCCGCTCGAGCGCGTGATCGAGGTTGTGCTGCACGAACAGCCGGGGCGACCAAGCGCGTCACCTCCGAGCGAGACCGCACCGCTGCCGTATGCGAAGGCGCGGCTGCGGGGAGACATCGACGCGCTGGTCCTCAAGGCGATGAGCAAGGAACCGGGCGAGCGGTACGCGTCGGCGAGCGAGCTGGCCGCAGACATCACGCGATGGCTCAAGGGAGAACCCGTGCTGGCACAAACCCCTTCGGCCGGCTACATCCTTCGCCGGATGGCGCTGCGTCACAAGCGGCTCGCCACGGTTTCCGCGCTGGCGCTGGTGAGCGTGCTGGCGGCATCCGGCGTGGCCGTGTGGCAATGGCGCGTGGCCAGGAGCGAGCAGGCACGCGCCGAGCGGCGCTTCAGCGAGGTCCGGCAGCTCGCCAACGCCGTCATCTTCAAGATCCACGATGCGGTGTTGCCTCTGCCGGGCTCCACGCCGGTGCGGCGGCTGATCGTGGACGAAGCGATCGGGTATCTCGAGCGCCTCGACGCCGAGCCCGGCGATGACCCCACGCTGCGGATTGAACTCGCGGACGCGCATCGACAGGTGGGAGCCATTCTCGGCAACGCGAGCATCGCCAACCTGGGCGATCGTGACGGTGCGCGCAAGCAGTACGAGCGCGCGCACGAGATCCTGCGGCCGCTGTTGACCAACCGAGCGTCCTTCGAAGTGGTGCGCTCGGCCGTGGACGCCGATCTCCGGCTGTCAGGAATCGCGCTGACGAAAGGAGAACTTGAACCGGCGATCGCTTTCGCGCGTGAGGCGGTGACGCACGCGTCGAGATACCGGGACTACCAGGCCGGCGATGTTCGCGGCGCCGACTTGCAGGCGCGGGCGTACTTTGCGCTGGCATCGGCGCTGCCACGAAGCGAGGCCATGGCTATCTGGTATCAGACGCTTGATTACTATGAAAAGCTGCTGGCCATTCAGCCTGATGACGCGCAAACCCAGCGCAACGTCGCACTGGTCGGAAAGTACATCGGCGGCAACCTCGAGGCCACCGATACCAAGACCGCCCATAAGCACTATGCGCGGTCCCTCGAACTCGATGAGAAGCGCCTCACGGCGTCGCCCGAGGATCCACGAGTGCAGTTCGACGCGGCGATCTCGTTTTCAAACATGGCGTCGGCGTCAGAACTTCTTGGCGACCTCGACGCCGCCGGCCGCCTGTTCGAACGCAGCCTGGCGCTGCGACGACAGCTGGTGCAGGCGGATCCAACCAACGTGCAGGCCCGCGGCAGGTTGGGCTACCTGCTGACGCGTCTTGGGCGGTTCTATCTCGTCCGCGACCCATCGGCCGCCCTCGCGTTCTCGCGCGAGGGCGTTGACGTGCTCGCACCGTCGTTGGTGACCACCAAGGACATCTCCACGCGTGTCACCCTGGCGCTCGCCTGGAACCAGATCGGCCGCAGTGAGATGGCGCTGAAGGCTGAAGCCAAAGCCTGCGCGGCATTTCGGCGATCGGATGCACTGTATTCGCAGGGTGCGACCAACGACGCCTCCGAAGATTATGAAGCGAAATACTCGGCGGAACGTGCAGCCGCCTGCAGCGCCGCCCGATGAAGGCGGGAACTCGTTTTAAAGCTCGTCGCGCGCCAACCTGTCTCCGGGTTATCGAGACTGGAAACAGATGAGGCCGTCGCCCACCATTCCTGAAGAGTTTGAGGAGCACCGCGACGACCGCTGGCGGCGCGAAGGCGCGCGGCAGGTCGAGACGGCTGCCGACGCTGAGCAGTTTGTCGAACGGACGGGGTTCGCTCACTGCCTGACCGACTCGCGCAAGCCGGGCCCCTCGCTCTATGTGGCGGTGTGCGGCCGTCGCGACGCGGTGATGCCGCGCAACGTTCAAAAGGATCCCGAGGCGTCGCTGACCTGGGTCATCAAGGACGAGGTAATCAAGCGTGGCAAGGTGTATTACGGCAAGCTGGCGCGCGGCAAGGCCATGTTCATTGCGCCTCGTATGGTCCCGTATTTCCACGCGATCTGGGGCATGCGGCGATCGGAAGAAGCCGAGCGGCTGAGCCAGCCCGCGCGAGCCATCCTGAAGGTCGTTCGCCGGGAGTGGGAAATGGCAACCGGCGACTTGCGGCAGGAGTCGGGCGTTGCCGACCGGCAGGCGTTCACGAAGGGCATCGACGAGCTGCAGGCGGCAATGATCGTGATACCGAGCGAAGTGCTCTACTCGCCGAAGTTCACCTACATCTGGACACTCGCCGTTGGCCGCTTCCCCGATGCGTTACGCCAGCGGATCAAGCGAGACGTCGCGGTGCGCGAGATCGCCCGCTGCTTTCTGGCGGGAGCCGGGATAACGATTCCTGGCGAGCTTGCGCGCGTGACCGGGTTATCCCGACCCGAAGCCGGTCTTGGCAACCGGGCGTTGGTGAAGGAAGGGTTCGCCGACATGATCGCACCGGGCTTTTATGAGCTGAGCCGACGTGTTGGCGCTCATACTGAATCGCTAGAACGACAGGTGGAACCCGAGCCGTAACGACCGTGGCAGGGCCGGGTGAGTATGAATATCCTCAACGCCGCCAGCCGGCTCACCGGCCAATCTCGAGCCGTAGAAGTAATCGATATCGGACGCGTCGCTGTCGAGCAGATTGAACACTTCAAGGACGACGCGCGCGCGGTTCGAGAAGCGATAGCCAACTTCTCCATTCCAAAGCGTCGTCGCCCGCGACTTCACGCTGGCATCTTCGATCAGCGGTCGCGGACCGAAGTGACGAACGCGAAGGCTGCCAAACAGCGGCCGGTCTGCCTGCGCCGTAAGGCCGCCGGAGATCACGCGGTCGATTGCGCCAGGGATGTGATCTCCTGCGTTATCGGCGTCAGTGAAGCGGGCGCGCGAGAACGAGACGTCAGCGTCGGCGGTCAGCCACGAACGCAGCCGCCAGTAGTTGGTCCACTCCAATCCCACGCGGCGGCTTGGCCGTCCGGCTTCGGTGGTGCCGGCGTCACCGACGAACAACAGTTCAGAGTCGATGCCGAGGTACCACAGCGACAGCGTGGACTGCAGGCCGCGCACCTTCACCGTACGGAGGCCGATTTCGGCGCCCTTTGCGCGCACCAGCGGCGTCACACGATCGGCGGGCTCGCCGGTAGCGGGGTCCACCGCGATCACCGCGCCGCGCGCGTCGTTGCTGTGGAAGCCGGTACCCGCGTTGGCGTAGAACTCGGTTCCCACTGATGGGCTGAAGACCAGGCCGAACTTGGGGCTGACCAGCGCGTCCGACCCCGTTCCCGAGTTCGCGGGCAGGTTCGATGTCACATCGAACTGGTAGGCATCGGCGCGCAGACCGAACGTGGTGCGCAGGGTGCGCGACCACTCGATCTCGCTCTGCGCGTACACGCCGGTCATGATCTGCCCCACTTTATCTTCGCGGGTCGTCGACAGCCGTTGGCCGCGCGCGCTGCGATAGAGGCCGACCGGCTGGAGGCGATCGTGCCGGACCTGGACGCCAACACTGCTCTCGGTATGGCGATCGAAGAGGTGGCCGAGCCGGCGGTAAGCGGCGCGGCCGCCGGTCGCGATGCGCTTCTCGGCCTGCTCGAACTGATCGCCGTTAACCGGATCATCGAGGAAGAAAGTGAAGTTCGAGAACAGGTCGAGGCTATTGCGCAGGACGAACGCCGATGCGCGCAGCGAACCCTTGCCCATCGATCGCTGCACGTCGGCGACCAGGCTCTGCCGGTCGGCTTCCCCGCGATCGCTGCTGTCAACGACACCGAAGCGAGAGATGGCACCCGTGGCGATCGCACGGGCCGGCACCTGGTCGGTGGCGTCCCAGGTCGCGCGATAGCCCATGCCGGTCACCGAGAAACCATTCTGGGCAGTGCCGCGACTGAAACGCAACACGCCGTTGACCTTGCGATAGTCGTCGGGCCGGATCCATGGGCCGTCATTCTGGTTTAGTTCAATGGCGGCAAGCAGGTGGCCCGCACCCACGGCCGGAGATGCGGCAGCGAAGAGGCGGCCCCAGCCGTGCTGTCCGCCGCTCAGCCTCATCATGGGCCGATCGAGCAGGTTGACGTAGTTGATGTTGGCGGCGCCGGCGGCCGAGAAATCGCCTTCGTCGGAAAAGTACGGCCCCTTCTTGAACTGCACGCCGCTCACCAACTCTGGCAGCAGGAACGTCGCATCGGCATAGCCGTGCGCGTGCGCGCCGGTCGGCGTATTCACGGGCACGCCGGCCACGGTGGTAGAAAAATCGGTGCCGTGATCGAGATTGAATCCGCGTAGGTAGTACTGGTTGGCTTTGCCTTCGCCGCTATGCTGACTGACGATTAACCCCGGAACGGTTTCCAGCACCTCGCCCGAGCGCATCATGGGACGCGCATCGAGTTGGGCCGCGGTGATGGCGCCTTGACTGGCTGACGCGGCGATCCCGACCAGATTCTCGGCGGGGTTCTCGGCATCGGCGACGTTTCTGAACGTCGCGGACCCGGTCACGATCACATCCGCGGAAAGCGCAAGCATCATTACGGCGTCAGCAGTGGCCGGCGTGGTGGCGACCTTCAGCTGACGCCTCAGCACGGTGAAGTTGATCAGCCGGAACGTGAGTTCCGCCGGCCCGATCGGGACCGATTCAAATCGATAGCTGCCATTCGCGCCGGTGACGGCCGTCAGCTCGACACCCGGCGTATCGAGGTCGATCGCGACCCCTGGCAAAGCGGCACCGGTCTGATCGATGACCCGGCCCGAAACGACGCCGGTTGATTGCGCGAGCGCGGGCAGTGTCGCCAGTGCCAGGCTGCTGAGAACGAATGTTGCTATCCTGATTGTCATCGTGAAGTATCGGCAGTGGTGACGGCTCGACGAGTCTACGGCGATCCTGCGAGGAGCGATGTGCGGCATGTTGTCGCATGGCTGCCGGCCGTGCGCTGGGCCACCTGTGCCGCACTCTGGGGCGGCTTCGCGGCGGCGTACCTGCTTCCTCATCTCGATCTATCGATACGGGCGGTGCTTCCGCTTGGATTGGCTGCGGCAATTTGCCGCACCTCAGTGGCAACTGCGTCCCGGCGCCAGATGGCGGTATCACCCGCGCTCGCCGGTCTCTCACTCGCGGCGGACGCCGCCCTGCTCACTGGCTTGCTCGACCTCACGGGAGGCCCCTTCAATCCGTTCATCGTGATGTATGCCGTCTACATGTGGCTGGGAAGGGTGAGGGCATCACTGGCGTGGGCGGTACCCGTGGCTGTGGTCTCGGCGACGGGATTTTCGTGGCTGGTGTTGGACCACTTGCGGGCCGGCGCGCTCGAGCACCATCGGTTGAGCGACTTTCCGACCCACCTGTTCACCATGTGGCTGTCGGGCGCGGCCATCGCCGAGCTCGTCGCCTGCTACGTGTCTCGCGCCAGGCTCGCACTTGCGGAGCAGCAGCAGTCATTGGACGAGGCACGCGACCGCGCGCACCGCAGCGAGCGGCTCGCCTCGTTGACGACGCTGGCCGCCGGCGCCGCTCACGAACTGTCGACGCCACTCGCGACCATTGCGGTGGCAGCGCGGGAGCTCGAACGCGGGGCCCAGGGCCTGAGTGAAGGCAACTCGGTCGCCGACGCGCTGCGCGATGATGCCCGGTTGATTCGCGCCGAGGTCGACCGCTGCCAGGTCATTCTGGATGGGATGAGCGGCCGGGCGAACGCCACGACCGCAACGACCGCGGCGATGACCGCGGACGCGGTGGCCCGGTTGGCGCAGGATCGGCTACCACGCGAGCAGCTGGCACGGCTCCAGGTTGAGATCGCGCCAGCGACGGGAATGCCCGCGGCCAACGGAACGGAACTCGCGCAGGCTGTGTCATCGCTGCTCAAGAACGCATTCGAGGCGAGTGGACCGGCGGGCCAGGTGCACCTGCGAGTCGCGCCGCGCGGCTCAATGTTGCGACTCGAGGTTCACGATCGCGGCACCGGCATGTCCGCCGAGACGCGGCAGCGCGCTGGCGAACCGTTCTACACCACGAAAGAGCCGGGCCGCGGGCTTGGCCTCGGCCTGTTCCTCACCCGGACCATGGCCGAACGAGCGGGCGGGTCGCTCACGTTCGAAGGTACCGCCGGCACGATCGCAATCCTGGAAGTGCCGTTCCGCTCCGGCGGCGAATCGTGACCGGAGACCACCGCTCTCTGCTGATTGTCGACGACGACGACCCATTCCGGGATCGCCTGGTGCGCGCGATGCGCGATCGCGGCTTCGAAGCGTCCGGAGCCGGCAGCCATGCGGAAGCGATGCAGCAGGCGCGGCTGGAAAGTCCGGAACTCGCGGTGGTCGACCTGCGCCTGCCCGGCGAGTCGGGCCTGGCAATCGTCCGCGACCTGAAGGCGCTCGACCCGGCCACGACCATCGTGGTGCTCACCGGCTACGGCAGCATCGCGACCGCGGTTGAGAGCATGAAGCTCGGCGCGACCGGTTACCTGACGAAACCCGCAGACGCCGACCAGATTGTGGCGTCGCTCGACGGCATGCCTTCGGCGCCCGAGTTGGCCACGGCGCCGTCACTGGCGCGCGTGGAGTGGGAACACATTCAACGGGTGCTCGCCGATTGCGACGGCAATGTCTCCCAGGCTGCGCGCACCCTCGGCATTCACCGGCGATCCTTGCAGCGCAAGCTGGCAAAGCACCCCGGCCGATGAAGCTCGCTACTTGCTCGTCGTCTGACCCGGCCAGCGCGTATCGATCGGCTTCGCCGGATCCGCAGTGATCTGCAAATCGGCGCACTGGTGATACGCGTAACCACCGGGCTGGTTGTAGACATGATCGGCCATGAACTGGATCACCTGCAGCGTGCACTTGGCGCAGTTGATGTTCGGGATCTCGATCTGCGTCTCCCACGGCGTCATCGGCGGCTTCGGACGCTGCGAGGCGGGCTCGCCTGGCTTGGGATAGTGCTGGAACAGGCCGTCGGCGAGCAGCGGGACCTGCGGCGGACTCTGGATCTGTCCCCATACCGAGTAGAGTCCGCGCTCGGTCCACTTCTCCGCCGCGTATGGATCCGGTGGCAGCTCGGTCCGTGAATTCACGGCCAGCGCAACGCGATAATGTCCCGAGTGGAAGATCGCCTCCTGGATCTTTAGCGGCAGTTGTGAGCCGCCGGTCACCTTGGTCACGGCCTTGGACAGGATCGCGTCGTTGTCGCCCTTGGGATCGCCTCCGCACGGGCCAATCTTCTGCGGATCGCCGAGATCGTTGGTGTTCACCCACGGGGCTGGTGTCAGCATCTTGAAGTGCGCGCTGGTGCTGTTGGACGAAGCCAGGGCCACAGCGACCATCATGACAAACCGCAACAAAATCTTCACTGTCTGATCCTTTCCATGGAGCTTTTCAGCCAGGTCATCATAGCCTCCCTGCGCGTTGCTGTCGCGCAAGCCAGTGGTAGATGCAGTTTCGAACAGGGTCGGGGCTTTATCGCAAGCCAGTCAAAAGGGCCGCGCTGATGGCGTATCCTCGGGACGTGCAATCCGAAGAGGGTGACGACCGCCAAGCGCTCAGAACGCGACGCTTCCTGATGGCGGCTGCTACGTCCTTGATGGTCATTGCCCTGCTGGGCGTGGCGTACTTGTTCGGCGGGCTCGAATGGACGGGGTTGGTGCAAGGCACGGCCCTCATCCTGTTCTGGGTTGCCGTGTTTTACAGCGCGCTGCGCACCGGCATCAATCGCAGGCTGAGCGATCCCAGTATGACGCTGCCGCAGGTCGCCTCGTCCATGGTGACGATGGCGTACATCATGTACTACGCCGATGATGGACGCGGCGCGCTGCTGGTCATGTTCATGGTGGCGTTCTTGTTCGGCGTGTTCAGGCTGCATCTCCGGCAGCTGCTGCTGCTCGCCAGCATTGGGTTCCTGTCGTTCGCGGTGCTGGTGCTCGCGCTTTATCGCTTCAAGCCGGGCACGGTGGAACTCGCCGACGAAATTCTGGAGTTGATTGTCCTGGCCATTACACTGCCGTGGTTCGCCGTGATGGGCGGCTACGTCAGCAAGCTGCGCGACAAGATGCGCGACTCCAACCGCGAATTGGAGTCTGCCAAGAGCGCGGCCGAAACCGCGGCACTCGCGAAAGCGACGTTCCTCGCCAGCATGAGCCACGAGATTCGCACGCCCATGAACGGCGTGATCGGTATGACCAGCCTGCTGCTCGACACCAGGCTCAGCGACCAACAGCGCGAGTACGTCGAGACGATTCGTTCGAGCGGCGACAGCCTGCTCACCATCATCAACGACATCCTGGATTATTCGAAGATCGACGCCGGCAAGATGGAGATCGAGCGGCAGCCGTTCGATCCGCAGGCGTGCATCGAGGACGCGTTCGATCTGGTCGCCGTGCAAGCGGCAGCCAAGAGCCTGCGCCTCAGTTTCGACCTGGACGTGTCCCTCCCTCACCGGCTGATCGGCGACGGCGCCAAGGTGCGGCAGATCCTGGTCAACCTGCTTGGTAACGCGGTCAAGTTCACCGACAGTGGCGAGGTGACGGTGGCCGTCACCGCGAGCCCTCGTCCCGCTTCCCAGCTCGTTGACGTAACGTTCGTGGTGGCCGACACGGGCATCGGCATCCCGTCCGATCGCATCGCGTCGCTGTTTGATTCGTTCAGCCAGGTCGATGCCTCGACCACCCGCAAGTACGGCGGCACCGGACTGGGCCTCGCCATTTCTCGCAAGCTGGCGGAGCTGCTCGGTGGCCGCATCTGGATGGAGAGTACGCTCGGCCAGGGCACCCGCGCGTCGTTCGCGATTGCGACCGAGGTGGCGCCTGAGCGGCGTACGCAGGGTCGGGCTGATCGACCGGCCGACCCCGGCGCGGTCTTCGCCGGCAAGCGCGTGTTGATCGTGGACGACCACGCGGGCACGCGGCGGTCGTTGCAACGCCAGTTCGAAGCCTGGAGCCTGAACGCCAAGACTGCCGCTTCTGGCGACGAAGCACTGCGGTGGTTGGACGACGGGCAACGCTTCGACCTTGCCTTGCTCGACTCGCAGCTGCCGGTCATGAACGGCGTCGCTCTGGCCGCCGAAATCCGCCAGCGTCTCGAGGGCGCGACGCCGCCGATGATTCTGCTGTCAACGTTGGCGCGTCCTGAACTCGACTCGGCCAACGTGTTCGCGGCCTCGCTGACCAAACCGCTACGGGCGTCGCGACTTTACAACGCCGTGTCCGACGTCCTGGCGCCCGCCGCGACGACAGCGCCGCCGCCTGACGCTGGTGTCGCGCCCCGACTGGCCGAACGACACCCGCTGCGCGTGCTAGTGGCGGAAGACAACCTCGTGAACCAGAAGATCGCGCTGCTGATGCTTGAGCGCCTGGGCTATCGCGCCGACCTGGTTGCGAATGGCCGCGAGGCCGTCGACGCCGTACGGCGAGTGCCGTACGACGTCGTCCTGATGGATTTGCAGATGCCGGAGCTCGACGGCCTGGACGCGACGCGCGAGATTCTGGCCGCACACCCACCGGGCCGGCGGCCGAGAATCGTCGCCCTGACCGCCAACGCCTTCGAAGACGACCGTCTCGAATGCCTGGCGGCGGGCATGGACGATCACCTGAGCAAGCCGTTGCAGAAAGAGCGGCTCGAAAGCGCGCTCATTCGCACCAGCCGCATCAGTCCTCCAGGCTGAACCCGACCTGCACGTTCATCAAGACCTCGACGGCCTCACCGTTGAGCAGCGTCGGGCTGAACTGCCATTGCCGCACGGCATCGGCGGCCGCCTTCCCCAGTTCGGGATGCGCCGGCGAACCGATCACTCGTACTGACGAGACGCGTCCTTGCCCGTCGATCAGCGCGGTCAGCGAGACGACGCCTTCGAGACCCGCGTCGCGCATCGCCGGCGGATAGACCGGACGCACGTCCACCAGTTTGCGCGGCGGCTTGATGTTGCCGCCAATCCGCACCGGCTCGCGATTGGCGCGGGCCGGAGCACCGGACGGGCGTGGCTCCCTGACCGTCACCCTCTCCGAGAGGGTGCCGACCGGGATGGTCAAGGCCAGGTCCCAGTGCCGCGCGTTCTCCAGCCGCACATCCTGCGCCAGCGACATGAAGCCGGGCAACTTCGACCCGACCTGGTAACGGCCGGACGCGACCGAGCCGAAGTTGAAACGGCCATCGCGGTCAGTGGTCGCCGTCAGCCGGTTGTCCGCGTCATCATCGAGCGTCAGCGCGACGCCGGGCAGCACCGCGCCGGTGACGTCGTAGACGGTTCCGGTCAAGGGCAGCGGCCCGACTTGCTCGTTCGCACGGAAGCTGGCGGTAGTCAGGGTGATGCCGACGATCACGGCAAAGACCAGGGCCAGAGAGCGGCGTGTGGGGCGTGTGCGAATAAGCGTGTGGTTCAACATTGCAGCAATCCTCCATTCAAGCGTGGACCGGCGAGCCATCGGGACGAGCGTCGCCAAGGGAGACGGCCGGCGGCACGTCCTGGCGATCGCCAACAGGTGTGAGGCGTATTCAGAAGCAGGGACGCCGGCTTCGAGCACGGCGTTGTCACAGGCCGCTTCGCTCTCGCGGCGCAAGCGCGCGCAAGCGAACCAGAACAGCGGGTTGTACCAAAACACCGCGCGCACCACGTCGGCCGCCATCTGCACCGCCCAGTCGGCGCGGCGAATGTGCGCGAGTTCGTGGCCGAGGACGATGCGAATGCGGTCGTCGCCCCAGTTTTCACAGCCGGCCGGCAACAACACCGCCGGCTGCCGCCACCCCCACGTGCCCAGGGTCGTCGGCAACCAGGTCTGTCGCAGCGCGACCTCGTCACGGACATCGAGGCTGCGCGACAGCGTCGTCGCCATCGCGACCCAGCGAGGATCGGTCAGCGTTCGCGCATCGCGTGTCAGTCGGGCCAGGCGGCGCAGGCTCACAAGCAGGGCGACGATGCCGGTCAGGAAGCCCGCCGCCCAGACCAGGTCGACGATTTCAGCGATCGAGACCCGCAACCGGGGCACTGGCGGAGTCACGTCATTGCGAACCGCTGGCTGGGCAGCCCGAACCCGCCATTCATCGCTCGGTGTCGCAGTCAGCTGCGCCTGGCGGTCGGCTGGCGCCGGGAGGTCCCAGGCCGGCAACGCAATCCCGAGCGGCGCCACCGCGAGGGCCGAAAGAATGCCGGCGGCGAGCACCGAGTGGCGCAGTGCCGCCGAGCGCTGGCGTAATGCCAACGACACCGTCAATGCGACCAGCACAACCACTGACGCGCGCAGGCCGAGATCGAGGGCAATCATCGCCCGGCTTTCCTCGCCGAAGCGATCAGCTCGGCGATGCGATCGAGATCGTCATCCGACAACCGTGCCGCGTCGCTCCCGAGCAGCGTGGTGACGACCTTGGCGTGCGAGCCATCGAAAAACGTATCGACCAGGTGGGTGAGGGCCGACTTTCGCGCGGCGTGGCGCGGCACGGTCGGCAGGTAGACGAAGCGCAGGCCGTGCGCTTCGTGGCGGGCGTGGCCCTTGTCTTCGAGCACGCGCAACTGGGTGCGCACGGTCGAGTCGCTGGTCTGGCCGGGCAGGCCCTCGCGGATCTCGGCGGCGGTGGCGCGACCGAGCCGGTAGAGCACGTCCATGATCTGGCGCTCGCGCTTGGTCAGGACGGTGTGGCGGCTGGTGATCATGTTATTTTTATAACATCTCCGCGACAAAACTAGCAGGACGACGGGCGGGTGTCAAGTGGCCCCTGGGCGATCTGCCGGCAGCTTCGCTATAGTCACGGTGATGGCGACGAAGCCGCAAGCAGAGGTGTTAACGGTCGGCGGCCGCGAGGTGTCGATCAGCAACCCTGGCAAAATCCTGTTTCCGCAAGCAGGCCATACCAAGCTCGACCTGGCGCGCTATTACCTCAGCGTGGCCGACGGCGCCTTGCGTGGCTCAGGCCATCGGCCCAACGTGCTGGTGCGTTATCCCAATGGTGTTGGCGAAGATTTTTTCTACCAGAAGCGCGCGCCGGAATCGCGGCCGCCGTGGATCGAGGTGGTGGCGCTGAAGTTCCCCTCGGGCCGCGGCGCCGAAGAAGTCGTGCCGCGCGATGCCGCGGCGCTGGTGTGGATGGCCAACCTGGCCTGTCTCGAGCTGCATCCGCATGCGGTGCGAGCCGACGATCTCGATCATCCCGATGAGTTGCGGGTCGATCTCGATCCGGTGCCAGGGGTCGAGTGGCCGCAGATTCGCGCCGTCGCCCACGACGTCCGCGCTGCGCTGGCAGACGTGGGGCTGATCGGCTGGCCTAAGACGTCAGGCTCGCGTGGCATTCACATCTATGTCCGCATCGAGCGGCGCTGGACCTTCGACCAGGTCCGCCGAGCGGCGTTGGCGCTGGCGCGCGAAGTCGAGCGGCGCGCGCCGCAGCTCGCGACCAGCAAGTGGTGGAAGGAGGAGCGCCACGGGGTGTTTCTCGACTACAACCAGAACGCGAAAGACAAGACCGTGGCCGGCGCTTACTCGGTGCGGCCCACTGCCGACGCGCGCGTGTCGGCGCCGCTCGGCTGGGATGAGGTCAACAGCTGCGAGCTCGGCGACTTTACTCTGGGGACCATGCCCACGCGCTACGCCAGCATCGGCGACCCTCATGCCGCCATGGCCGCACACGCCGGTTCGCTTGACGCGCTGCTCGAATTGTCGGCGCGACAGGAGCGCGACGGCCTCGGCGATGCGCCGTGGCCGCCGCACTACCAGAAGCAGGCGGGAGAACAGCCGCGCGTCGCACCCTCACGCCGGCGGGTGCCGACTGGTCCAACCAAGCTCGCCGAGCGAAGGCGGAAGTTCCCGACGATCGAAATCGGCCGCGCGCGCGACAAGGCCGATGTGCTGGCAGGTGTTGAGCGATGGCAGGCGCGTCATCCCGAGGCCGCCGCACATCTCGAGGCTGCTGACGTGTTGGTGGACGCCGTGCGGGGCCGCTTCCGCACCTGGACGCGCATTCGCATCAACCTGCAGCACGTGCCTGACGCGTTGAGGCCGGCTCAGGAACCACTCGACCCCAACGAAGACATGGCCGCGGAGTGGTCGCCCGAGGAGCGCACCGCGTGGGCCGCAAGGGGCGGCGTTACTGGTCCCGACGGGCCGCGCCGAAGACCCGCGCGAGCTCGTAAGGAGTCGTGACCTCGAGCTGGTCGTAGCCGCACGCGGACGGCGGCTTGTCGGACCGCCAGCGCTGGAACACCGCCGCGTGACGAAAGCGCGCCCCTTGCATGTGGTCGTACTTCACCTCGCACACGCGTTCGATCGGTAGCGGCTCCCACGACAGGTCCTTGCCCGCGCTCCAGCGGCTGTGCCCGCCGGGCTTGCGCGTGGTTTCCCCCTTCGACTCGCGTTGCTCGCTCAGGGCGGCGTCGCCCCCGGGTGCCCACTCGCGCCACGGGTGATCGGTGAGAGAGCGCGCGCGCAGCGGCGCAAACTCCTCGGCCAGTTCCTTGCGTTTGGCCATCGTGAACGCCGAGGTCACCCCAACGTGCTGCAGGCGCTGCTGGTCGTCGTAGAGCCCGAGCAGCAAGGAGCCCACCAGCTGACCGGGTCCACTCTTGTGCCAGCGAAACCCGGCGACGACACAGTCGGCGGTCCGCGCGTGCTTGACCTTGATCATCGCGCGCTTGCCCGGTTGATAGGTGCCGACCAGCGGCTTGGCCATCACGCCGTCGAGGCCGGCGCCCTCGAACTGCGCCAGCCATTCCACCGCCTCGCCGTGATCGCGCGTCGTTGGCGTGAGATAGATCGGCGGCTTCACGCCGACGAGCATCTGCTCGAGTCGCGAGCGACGTGCCGACTGCTCCATTTCACGAAGATCCTGGCCGCCGGCCGCCAACACGTCGAACGCCACGAAAGACGAAGGAATCTCTACCGAGAGCCTGGCCACCCGCGACGCGGCCGGATGTAATCGCATTTGCAGCGCATCGAAGTCGAGACCACTGGGCGAGGCAATCACGATTTCGCCATCCAGCACACAGCCCTCGGGCAGGCCGGCGACGAGCGCCGAACTCAACTCCGGAAAGTAACGATCAAGCGGCTTCAGGTCACGGCTCTGGATGTAGACCTCGCCGCCGCCGCGAAACACGATCGCGCGAAAGCCATCCCACTTCGGCTCATACAGGTATGCCCCATCGCCGGGGACGACCGTGGCCAGCTTGGCGAGCATCGGCTCAATTGGTGGCGCAATCGCAAATGGTGCCATGCCCCCAGCCTAACGCGCTTCCGTGATCCCCGATCCCTGATCCCTGATGTAGGATTCGCGCATGCGACTGCCCCTTCTGGTTGCCCTCATCGTCTGGTTTGGTTCCGGCTCCAACGCTGCTGCCCAGGGCTTTGGCCTCGGGGGCCTGCTGCCCTTCAACGAAAAGTGCGCGAGTTGCCACGTCAATCCTGAACCCGGCAGCCGCGCGCCCACGCGCGCCCAGCTGCAAGGCCAGGCACCCGAAGCCATTCTTGCCGCCATGACCACGGGCGGCATGGCGCCCATGGCATCAGGCTTGAGCGAAGGGCAAATGCGCGCCATCGCCGAGTACGTGTCCGGTCGATCGTTCGGCACGGCCGCGGCCGGCCACGCGTCGACGATGAAGAATCAGTGCAGCGCGAAGCCGCTCGGCAATCCGCTCGAAGGGCCCGGCTGGAACGGCTGGGGCGTTGACAAGGCGAACTCGCGCTTTCAAACCGCCGCCGCGGCGGGACTGACGTCGGCGACGGTGCCGAAGCTGGCGCTCAAGTGGGCGTTTGGTTTCCCCGAAGGCCGACAGGCGTTCGGCCAGCCAACCGTGGTCGGCGGCCGTATCTACGTCGGCTCCGACAACGGCTTCGTCTACTCGCTCGACGCGGCCAGCGGCTGCGTCCACTGGTCGTATCAGGCGAAGGCCGGCGTCCGCACGGCGATCACGGTGGCGCCGATCAAGGCCGGCGCCTCTCGCTTCGCGGTGTTCTTCGGCGACGTGCGGGCCAACGTCTACGCCATCGACGCCGAGAGCGCCGCGCTGATCTGGACCAAGCACGCCGACCCGCATCCGGTCGCGCGCATCACCGGCGCCCCGGCGTTTCACGATGGCCGGCTCTATGTCCCGGTGTCGTCCATTGAAGAAGCCATGGGCGGCAACCCGTCCTATCCGTGCTGCTCATTCCGCGGCAGCGTGATCGCATTCGACGCCAGCACCGGTGAACAGCGCTGGCAGTCGTTCACGATCTCCGAAGCCGCCGTGCCCATGCGCAAGACGTCGACCGGCACGCAGTTATGGGGGCCCGCCGGTGCCGCCGTGTGGTCGGCGCCCACCATCGACCCGGAACGCGGCCGCATCTACCTCTCAACCAGCAACGGCTACACCTATCCCGCCGTCAACACCACGGATGCGGTGATGGCCGTCGACCTCGCAACCGGCAAGCGGTTATGGACTCGCCAGCTGACGCCGAACGATGCGTACGTGATCGGCTGCGGCCCGAACGCGAAGTCCGAGACCTGCCCTCAAGAAACGGGGCCAGACTTTGCCGTGGGCACCTCGCCCATTCTTCGGTCCCTGCCTGGCGGCCGCCGCATTCTCGCGGTGGGACAGAAATCCGGCATCGCCTGGGGCATCAATCCGGACGATGGCACGGTGGTGTGGCAGCATCGGGTGGGCCAGGGCACGGCGCTTGGCGGCATCGAGTGGGGCGGCGCGGCCGATGACCGGCTGGTCTACTACCCCAACGCCGACGGCTTGCTCGGGATCAAGGCAGCCGGCGGTCTCGCCGCCATTCGCCTGGCAACCGGGGAACGCGAGTGGTGGGCGCCGCCGATTGCCACTTGTCCGGATCAAACGATGAAGTGCATCCCCGCCCAGTCAGCGGCCGCCAGCATGATCCCCGGCGTCGTGTTTTCCGGCGCGACCGACGGCATGATGCGCGCCTATAGCGCGGCCGACGGCAAGGTGCTGTGGGAGTTTGCCACCGCCCGCGATTTCGAGACCGTGAATGGGATCAAGGCGCGCGGTGGCTCGATCAACGGTCCTGGCGCCACCATCGCCAACGGCATGGTGTTCACCAACTCGGGATACGGTTCATTCGGCCAGATGGCCGGCAACGTCTTGCTGGCGTTTGGCGTGCAGTAAGCTGAAAGGGTCGTGGGCCCTGACCTCTTGATCTGCACCGCAACCGACCTCGAGTGCGCGGTGCTGCGCCGGCACGCCGACCCCGACCGGGTGACGGTCTTGCGCATGGGTGTGGGCCCGGTGAACGCCGCCCACGCCGTGACCCTCGCCATCACCCGCTCGCGGCCGAGCGCCATCGTGGTGTGCGGCATCGGCGGCGCCTATCCGGAGTCGGGCCTTGAAATCGGCGACGTCGCCTGCGCCGACAGCGAATGCTACGGTGACCTCGGCGCCACCAGTCCAGCGGGCTTTCTCGACATGCAAGCGATCGGTTTCCCGATCGTTGAAGGCCCGCCGCCGATCTACAACGTGCTGCCGATGCAGTTGTTCCCGTCATCGCGGCGCGTGCGTTTTGTGACGATGTCGTCATGCACGGGAACTGACGTGGCGGCGCGCGCGATCGCGTCTCGCACCGGCGGTGCGGTCGAGAACATGGAAGGCGCGGCCGTTGCTCATGTCGCCGTCCTTCATGACATTCCGGTCGGGGAACTCCGCGGCATCAGCAACATGGTGACCGACCGCGACACCACGGCGTGGCGAATCAATGACGCCGCGACGGCCGCACAGGAGGCGCTGCTCGCGTGGCTGGCCCTGCGTTAGATTTCGGGTTCTCGTCGTGCCCCAACGACACGTTCGCCTTTCATGCCCTGGTCCATGGACTGGTGGCGGGGCCGGCCGTGAGGCCTTATATCGATGATGTCGAGGCGCTGAACGTGCGGGCAGGACTGGGCGGTGCGGAGGTCACGAAGGTCTCGATCGCCGCGTATTCCCGCATCCGCGAGCGCTACGCCTTGCTGCGGGCCGGTGGCGCGGCGGGATTTGGCGTCGGGCCGATTGTGGTGGCCCGCTCGGCGCGAGCCGTGGGCGGCCGCGTCGCCATTCCCGGCGAGCGGACCACCGCGGCCTTGCTGCTGCGATTGCTCGGCGAGTTCCAAACGGTGCCCATGCGGTTCGATCAGATTGAAAGCGCTGTGATCGCCGGCGAGGTTGACTGCGGTGTGTTGATCCACGAGGGCCGCTTTACTTACGAAGCCAAGGGCCTCAGGTTGTTGACCGACCTCGGCGCCGTGTGGGAAGAGCGGATGCAGTGCCCGCTGCCACTGGCGGCGATCGCCATTCGTCGCGACCTGATCGCGCCCTTTGGCGCGGCGATTGACCTCGCGCTTCGCGATAGCGTGGAGTACGCCTTGGCGCACCCAGAAGCCAGCGGTGCCTACGTCGCGGCACACGCGCAGGAGATGTCGCCCGACGTCGTGCAGCGTCACATTCGCTTGTACGTGAATCGCTACACGGTCGAACTGGATGAACGCGCAGTCCAAGTGATGCTCGAGTGGCAACGGCCGCTCGTTCCAACGCGCGACGGCGACGCGAGTCCAATTTTCGCGTAATCCGCAGTTGGGATTCACGCCAGCTCAGCGACAGTTCGCTTCTTTGGTACGTGCCTTGCAGCATTGCTGTCGGGGGACGTGTTTAATGGCTTTGTCGAAAGTTCGTTATGCCGTGGTCGGGCTCGGCCACATTGCGCAGGCAGCCGTGCTGCCGGCATTCGCGCACGCCAAGCGCAACTCCTCGCTTCACGCCATCGTCAGCGGTAGCGTCGAGAAGCTCAACAAACTGGGCGATCAGTACCGTGTGCCGGTCCGCGCAAGCTACGACAATTACGAACGGTGCCTGAAGGAGGTCGATGCGGTTTACATCTGCACGCCGAACTCCGAGCATGCTGACTACGCGGTGCGGGCCGCTCGAGCTGGCGTGCATGTGCTGTGCGAGAAGCCGCTGGCGGTCACAGAAGCGGAATGCACGCGGATGATTGAGGCTGCGTCGGAGGCCAACGTGCGGCTGATGACAGCCTATCGGCTGCACTTCGAGCCGCTCTTTCTCGAGATTGTCGACTTGGTGAAATCGGGCAACATCGGCGAACCCCGTTTCTTCAACTCATCGTTCTCCATGCATGCCAAGCCGCGAGGCATTCGCACTAAGCGAGAGCTGGGCGGTGGCACCCTGTTCGACCTGGGTGTGTACTGCATCAATGCAGCACGGCTGCTGTTCCGCGCGGAACCAACCGAGGTGTTCGCCTACTCGATTGATGGCGCGCGGGCTGACATGCCGGAGATAGATGAGATGACGTCTGGCGTGTTGCGATTTGACGGTGACCGCCTCGCAACCTTCACCACCAGCTTTGCCGCCAATGGCGTGTCGGACCTGCGCGTGGTCGGCACGGAAGGCAATATCCACGCAGAGCCGGCGTACGACTACTCGGAAGCCCTGGGCTACACACTTACCGTCGGCGCAGACGTCAAGAAGAAGAAAGGCCGCCGCCGCGATCAGTTTGCCGCGGAGCTGGTCTACTTCTCGGAGTGCGTGCTCAACAACCGGGCCCCGGAGCCTTCAGCTGAAGAAGGTTGCTGGGACGTGCGGGTCGTGGATGCGCTGTATGAGTCGGCCCGTACCGGAGCGCCGGTGTCACTGCCGCACTTCGGTCCTGAGCGCTTGCCGGTTGGCAGCCAGGCCGAGGATCTTCCGCCCGTTGCTCGGGAACCGCAATTGGTCGCGGTCGAAAAGCCGCACGACTAGAGACAGGTGGGAGGCCGTCGCCTCAGGGCGATGGTCTCTTGCACGGCGTCGGCCAGCTCTCGCAAGGCCCAAGGCTTGTGCTCTTCGTGTAAACAAGTGTGCTGGTCGACTTCCCGGTGGTGCTGGTCGTGATGTGCACGGTCAGCACTGTGCCGTCGGCGCTGATCGACAACTGTTCGGTCACCAGTGTCGTGTCGCCGTTGGGCGCCTTCAAGGCGCCTTCGCTGATCAGCAAGCGGCCTTGCCATTTCGTAGTCATCATCACGGCACCGCCCTGGCCGGCGGGTGTCGAGGTTTGCCCGCCCGGCTTGTAGATGCGGACATGAGCCTCGTTAACCTGGCTTTCCACCACCACCGCACCGTTGGCGGGCTGCGTTATATGCAGCGTGGTTGGCGCGCCGGCAGCGACCAGGCCAGTAAACCCGGCGGTCGCCACGACCTTGCTGCTGGCCGCGTCGAGCACCCACGTACCCGACAGGTCGGGCGCCTGGGCCGCCATCGTGACACTGCCCAGTACACAGGCGAGGAGCGCCAGCGCCGGCCGCATCACTGTGGCCCCAGGTTGAGCGCGACAATTTTTTCTCGATCGCGCGCATAAAGCGTCTTGCCCACCAGCGTCGGCACCGTCCACGTTGTCGTGTCGAACACCTTCTTGGCCTCCGACAGGATCGTCACGCCCTCGGGCGCGAGCCGGGCGAGCGCCAAGTCGCCGTCTTCATCCATGATGATCGCCTTTCCATCTGCATAGAGCAGGCTCGCCCGCCCGAAGCCGCGGTGCTGCCACGCGGCCTGGCCGGTGTTGATGTCGAGGGCGGTCAGGAACGCGGGACCGAAGTCACCGGTGGTGCCATAGACGTGGTTGCCGAGGCGAATGGCGTTGAGGAACATGAAGCGCACCCGGTTAGTGAACCAGAGCTCCTCGGCGTGGGTGGCGGCGCCCTGCTGCTTCAACTGGATGGCGCGGCTGCCGGCGCGATAGGCCGAGGAGACGAACAGGATGTTATCGGGCCCGAACAACGGCGTCGCACAATTCAGGTCGTTGCCGGGATCGTGGGGATGCGACCACAGCACCTTGCCGTTGGCGGGATCCAGTCCGTTCACGGTACCACCGCCGAAGATCACCAGCTGCGGCCGTCCACCCATCTCAATTAGGATCGGCGGCGCCTCGGAGGTGAGAAAGTCGCCGCTCTTCCAGGCCACGACGCCGTCGCTCTGGCGAAACGCCATCACCGACTGGCCCGGGCCACCCACGCTGCAGATGATGGTGTCGCGATAAGCGAGGGGGCTGCAGCCGTAACCGGTTTTGACGACCGGACGGATCAGCAACTCGGGCGAGTTGAATTCCTTGATCAGGTCGTGCGACCAGAGAATGCGACCCGACTTCTTGTCGAACGCGAACAACTGCTTGTTGGTGCCGATGGTAAACAGGCGGTCGCCGACAATCAGCGGTGTCGAGTGCGGACCGGCGCCAAAGCTGAAGTCTTCGCGCCGCGACGGGTACTTGTGTTCCCACAGCGTCTTGCCCGACGCGGCTTCCATGGCGACGACAATCTCTTCGGCCTCCCATGGTCCCTGCTTGGCGCGGCCGTTGCCGGCGCGATACATCGTGTAAAGGCGGCCCTCGTCGTTGAGAATCGCCGAGTGTCCTGGCCCAAGCGGACGCGTCCAGAGAATGGCGGGGCCGGTCTCCGGCCATTTCTCGGCGAGGCCAGTAGACGGCACCATGAAGTTGCGCGTCGGGCCGCCCCATTGACGCCACGAATCGGACGCCGCCGGCGCCGCTTGCGCTTGCACGTCGGCTGGGGGCATCAACCACGGTGACAGCGTTGCTGGCGAAAGGGCCGCCACCACAATCATCGCCAGGAGAATCCGCATGCGCGGGACTATGCCACAAGTTGGCGCGCGGCGACGAGGCCCAGCCAACCAGCCGCCAGCCCTGCTGTGAACGTGACGGCAACATTCACGAAGGCAGCGCCCGTCGATCCGTTGGAGAACAGGGTGAGGGTGTCCTGGTTGAAGCTCGAGTAGGTCGTGAAGCCACCGAGAAAACCAATAACAACCGCGCTTCGGAGTTCGGGACTCCACGCTGATGCCGTCGCGACGTGCGCCACGGCACCGAGCACGAAACAGCCAACGAGGTTGACGATCATCGTGCCGTACGGAAACGCGGTACCGAACCGGTCGATGGCCCAGAGGCCAACCAGGTAGCGCGCGCCCGTGCCAAGCGCGCCGGCGGCCATGATCCACCCCAGCATCAGCGCTAGCCTACAACGAACGTCGCCCGCTCGTGGGATGACCGCTGGGACGCGGCACATCCATGCCTTGGACGGGTCGATGCCATCGCCGCCGCGGTCGTGCATAATTACCGGATGCTCAGACTTCGCCTTGTCATGCTGATTGCCATGCTCACGCCCACCGCGTCGTTCGCCCAAGCGGCTCAAACGCCCAGCGTCACGCTGCCGACCGTGATCGTCACCGCGCAGAAAGAGGCCGCGGACGTGAAGGAAGTGCCGGCCAGTGTCACCGTGGTGACAAGCGCGACGATCGCGAACGCCGGGCTGCGCGTCATCTCAGATGGAGCGATGTTTGCCCCCAACACGGTGTTCACGGAGTTCACCGCCCGCAAGGTGAGCAACGCGCGCGTCCGTGGCATTGGCTCGAGCCCGGGCAACCCGGCAATCACGACTTACCTTGACGGCGTGCCGCAGTTGAACAGCAACTCGTCGAACGTCGAGCTGCTGGATGTGGACCAGATTGAATTCGTGCGCGGGCCCCAGAGTCCGCTGTTCGGCCGCAACACCCTCGGCGGCATCGTCAATGTCACCAGCACGCGGCCATCGACCTCACGGTGGACCGGATCGATCGTGGCTCCGTTCGGTGACTTCGGGTCGAAGGAGGTGCGCGGCAACGTGTCGGGGCCACTGGGCGACCAGGCCGCGATCAGCTTCGCCGCGGGACGCCAGCAGCGCGAAGGCTACACGGTGAATCAGATTACCGGCAACGACCTCGACTTCCGCGATGGCACGTTCGCCAAGGCGCAGCTGATGTTGACGCCGAATGCCAATTGGCAAGCGCGCGTGATCTACTCGCACGAGCGCAATCGCGACGGCGACTACGCGCTGGGCGACCTGAATGCGATTCGTGCCACGCCCTTTGTCGTCTCACGCAATTTCGAGGGATTCACCAACCGGGACATCAACGCCACCACGGTCAACCTGCGCGGCAACGGCGAGCGAGTGTCGATCGAGAGCACGACTGGCTTCGTCAAGTGGAACACGGACGACGAGACGGATCTGGATTACACGCCGCTGGCGCTGGCCACGCGCAGCAACCGTGAAGAGGACTTGCAGTTCACCCAGGAAGTCCGTCTGGCGTCGCCCGAGAACGCGCCGCTGCAGCTCTCGGATGCCGTGACCCTGAAGTGGCAGGGCGGCGTCGAGTACTTCAAGCAGAACTACGACCAGCAAGCGGTCAACCGGCTGGGCGCGTTCGTGCTGTCGCCGCAGATTCCCTTTCCGGTGGCACAGACCTCTCCTGAAGCAGCGATCGATAGCTCAGGCATTGGCGTCTTCGGTCACGGCACGCTGACCTTTAACGACAAGGCCGACCTGACGGTCGGCCTGCGCTTCGATCGCGCCCAGAGCGATGCCGCCCTGAACACGTTCTTCTCGCCTGCCATTGCCCCGGCCAATCCGGTGGCCGCCGAGGACACCTTTTCTGACGTTTCACCTCAATTCGCGTTGGCCTTCCGGCCGACCGCTGGCAGTTCCCTCTACGCGTCGGCGAGCCGCGGCTTCAAGGCCGGCGGCTTTAACCCGGCGGCACTGCCCGGCAGCGAATCCTACGGCGAAGAGCACGCCTGGCACATCGAGGGGGGCCTCAAGTCGACGCTGGCCGGCGGACGCGTCTCGGCCAACGCCGCGGTCTTCGCGATCGACTGGGATGACCTGCAGTTGAACGTGCCCAACCCGTTCGTGCCCGGCCAGTTCTACATCTCGAATGTCGGCGGCGCCCGCAGCCGTGGCGTTGAACTGGACCTGACCGCTCGCGCGCACCCGTCGCTCGATCTGTTCGCGTCGTTCGGCTACACGCACGCGCGCTTTGCCGAAGGCACCATGTCGGCAGGCGTGAACGTGGCCGACAAGAAACTCCCCTACACGCCTGATTACACTGCGGTGGTCGGCGCGCAATTGTCGCGCGCGATCTCTCCGGCGGTGAGCATCTACGGCCGCGGCGAGGCCGTCAGGTATGGCGCGTTTGAGTACGACGAAGCCAACCTGGCGCGGCAGGATGCCTACAGCCTGGCCAACTTCCGTGCCGGCGCGCGCGGCAAGTGGTTGTTCGGCGAGGCGTGGATCCGCAACGCGTTCGACACGATGTACGTGCCGATCGCGATTCCCTATCCTGGCTTGGCGCCGTCGGGCTTCATCGGCGAAAACGGTCGTCCCCGCACGTTCGGCGTCAGCGCAGGGATCACGTTCTAGACGAGTACCAGGAGGGCGGCACTTTAGTGCCGCCGCGAAGGAGGAACATGGCCACACAGACGATGAACCCGTCGGCGCCGATCGCGATTGAATCGCGCGCATTGGTGCCCGGACCGGCGGCCATGACGGCGGCAGTGATCGCGCTGGCCGCCTGGTATCTCTATGCGGCCATCAGCTGGCGCCAGGCGGCGCTCTTCCTGGTCGGCACCGGTGCAGGCGTCGTCTTGTATCACGCCGCTTTCGGGTTCACTTCGTCGTGGCGGGTATTCATCTCGGACCGTCGCGGCGCGGGCTTGCGGGCGCAGATGTTGATGCTCGCGATAACGTGCGCGGTGTTCTTCCCGTTGATTGCCGCCGGCACTGTGTGGGGCCAACCGCTGAGGGGCTCGGTGTCACCGGTCGGCATTGGCGTCGCGGCTGGCGCGTTCATCTTCGGCCTCGGCATGCAGCTTGGCGGCGGCTGCGCATCGGGCACCCTGTTCAGCGTCGGCGGCGGCAGCACGCGAATGCTGGTGACGCTGTTCTTCTTCATTATCGGATCGGTGATCGGCACCGCACACACGCCCTGGTGGAACGCCCAGCCTTCATTCGCGGCGACTTCGGTCGTCACTCTGTGGGGGCCGTGGCTCGGACTTGCCGTGTGCCTGGCGGTGTTCGGCGGCATCGCCTGGTTCACGCGCGTGGCGGAGCAGCGCCGGCACGGCCGCCTGCTGGACGAGACTCGGCCCGCGAATGGACCGCGCTGGCTCACCGGCCCATGGCCGCTCGTCGCCGGCGCCATCGGCCTGGCCGTCGTCAACATCGCGACGCTGATGATCGGCGGACGGCCATGGGGTGTCACGTCTGCGTTTGCGTTGTGGGGAGCGAAGCTCTTCGCCGCCCTCGGCGTAGACGTGGCGTTGTGGGCCTACTGGACGACGCCGGCACAGGCGGCGGCGCTGCGGTCGAGCGTGTTGATGGACGTGACCTCGGTGATGGACTTCGGCATCATTCTCGGCGCGCTGACGGCGGCGATTCTGGCCGGCAAGTTCGCGCCGGTGTGGAAGGTGTCGAAGCGGTCGCTGGCCGCCGCAGTCGTCGGCGGCATTCTGCTCGGCTACGGCGCGCGCATCGCCTATGGCTGCAACATCGGCGCCTACTTCAGCGGCATCGCTTCGGGCAGCCTGCACGGGTGGCTGTGGTTGGTGGCGGCGTTCGCCGGCAATATTGTCGGGACCAACCTGAGGCCGTTGTTCGATCTGAACGTGGAGAAGACGCAGACCGCCTGTTAACTAGCCACAGAGGACCCGGAGATCACTGAGTCAATTCTTCACATTGCGAACCTGCCGCTTCGAAGCTCGATCGCATTTAGAAAGATTGGCTCGGTGTGCTCTGTGGCTAATTCTCCTTCCGCGCGCAACGCGATCGCCGGCATTGAACGCGCGCCGCCGACGCTGCTGAAGATTGCCGGCTTTATCGGGTCCTGGTAATCCTGTCGTGTGTCATTCCGTTGAGCCGTGCGACGCGGATGAGTCCGGTGTCGGCGCTTCGGCACGAATTAACAGGGTCTACCAGGGCGACAGCCGTCATGACGCACCCTCCCACTACGCGATGATCTCGAGTGCGTGTCGTTCGGGCGACTTCGGCAGCGCCAGCGACGCAATTCGCTCATCCAGCGTCGCCAGCATGCCACCCCTCTTGAGCGCGAGTCCCAGCAGGTAGGCGTCGGTCACCTGTTGATGGCCAACCAGACGCGGCCCGGCAAATGCGGCCGCGGCGGCAAACGGCTGGTTATCAGGCCAGAACACGTGGTCAGGGGCCGCGGTATTGGCAGCCAGCAGGTCCGAAGCTTCGCGGGGTGACACCGCGTCGCGCGAGAAGGCCGGATTCGACACGATCCGCACGAAGCCGGCCTCAGTCAGCGGGCAGGTGGCCCAGCCCCTGGAACGATGCCGCCCAAACCACTTCGCCGCCAGATCGTGGTGCGCGTGACTGGGCCACAGCAACGCGATCAGCACGTTCGTGTCGAGCAAGCAGGCCTTCACGCACCCTCGGCTTCAATGCGGCGTACGTCGTCAGTCGTCACCTTCGGCGAATCGGCCGGCAGCCGAAACACGACCAGTCCGTTCTTGTCGGTCGACGGCGTAGGCGCGTTCAGCCCACGGCGGACCAGATCCGACACCGCTTTGCCCAGAGACTGGCTGCGCGCCTTGGCCAGCCGCGCCACCACCTCGACGATGTCATCGTCCAGGGTCAGTGTTGTTCTCATGGTGAAATGATGCTTGTTATGTGTTTTGATGTCAATGGTTACACATTGCATCATGGCGACGGGATAGCGGCCATGGCCGACCCTTTGCGAAAACCACCGGTTGCCCCCGTGAGAACCTCGGTTTTCCCGGCCTCTCCGAAGGGATACGATGGTTGGTGATGACGCACGCCAAGCTCGGCGGTGCGAAGGAGACACTGATGAAGCGAACTATTCTGGCCCTTGCGGTCACGGCGCTGGCGTTTGGCGCCGCTGTCAGCGCGCAGAAGACCACCCCTGTTCACCCCGGCAAGGCCGGCAGCCCGCATGTTCGGACCGACTGGACGATCGACGGTGGAAACTTTTCCATCGAATACGGCCGTCCCTCGCTCAAGGGCCGCACGCCCGGCAAGGATGTCGACCCCTATGACGGCCGCGAGTGGCGCACCGGCGCGGACGAGGCAACGACCCTCAAGACCGACAAGATGCTGATGTTCGGCTCGCTGCACGTGCCGGCCGGCACCTACACGATCTACACCATCCCGACCGGCGGGACCTGGCACCTGGTGATCAGCAAGAAGACTGGCCAGTGGGGCGTGCCCTATCCGAAGGGTGAAGACCTGGGCCGCGTGCCGATGACCCTCGGCAAGGCGGCAGCAGCCGCCGAGCAGCTCACGTTCTCGATCCAGGACACGGCAGCGGGAGCCACGCTTCACATCGACTGGGGGACCACGCGCGCGAGCATCCCGTTCACGGTCGGATAGATCTCAGGTGACGGGGTGCTCACCCAGTTGAGCCACAAGCTTTCCCGATGTTCTGGCGACTTTTCCCTCTGACCGTGGTGGGTATCGTGGCGGCGGCCGGCGTCGCACGTTCCACCACGGTGATTCCCCCGACCTTCGATGCGCTGGTATCCGGCGCGTCGACCATTTTCGTCGGCCAGGTGATCAACACTCGCTCCGATTGGGAGACCACCCGCACCGGCCGGAGCATCGTCACGCTCGTGACGTTCCGCGTCGAGGACGTGTGGAAGGGCCACCTCGGCGCCGTCACTCAGCTCGAGTTCATGGGCGGCGAGATCGGCGACCTCGGCATGCGGGTCGAAGGCATTCCGGTGTTCAGGCTCGGACAGCGCGATGTGCTGTTCGTCGGTTCCACCGTCCGCGCGGTCAGCCCGCTCGTCGGCTTCATGCATGGCCGCATGCGGGTGGAGCGCGACACCCTGTCTGGCGTCGATCGCGTTCGCACGTTCGACGGCCGCGCGCTCGGCAGCGTGGCGCAGATCGGCGGGCAGCGCGCCGCCCCGTCGCTCGCATCGATCGCGCCGATGCGATTGACCGACCTTGCGTCAGCCGTGCGATCGCGCATCGGCGCCGCGAGGCAACGGTGAGCTCACGGCGCCGCACCGCTTGCGGCGCGTTCGCCGCCGTGCTGCTGTGCGTGACCACTCTGGAGCCAACCCGCGGCTTCTCGTTCCTTCCCAACAAGTGGCCGAACGGCAGCGTCACCATGCAGTTGCAACTGCAATTGGGATCCGCGCCGGCCACCCTGATTGACGGCGCCACCAGCTTCAACCAGGTGGCGGCCTCTGCAATGTCCACCTGGAACAACCACACCGACCTGGTCACGTTTAACGCCGTCGACAACTCGACGATGCCACGCGTCGAGAACGACGGCTTCAACAGCGTGTTCTTCGACTCCAGCGAATTCGGCCGCCGCTTAGACGGTAACACCCTCGCGATTGCGACTTCGTGGTATCAAGTCAGCACCGGCAACAAGCTCGAAGGCGACCTGGTGTTCAACAACACCGTGAGCTGGAACTCGTACCGTGGCGGCCTGCGTGCGTCGCACGACTTCAACCGTGTCGCACTTCACGAGTTTGGCCACATCCTCGGCCTCGACCATCCCGATCAGAATGGCCAGCGGGTTACCGCGCTGATGAACTCGGAAATCACCAACCTGGATTCGCTGACGGCCGACGACATCGCCGGCACCCGCGCCCTCTACGGCGCGGGTGTGGCGCCGGACATCAGTCTTCCGCCGCGACACGAGTCGAACGACTCTTTCAACCAGTTGATTGACGGCTACCGAGACGAGCTGCGCGCCAGCCAGGTCACGACCCACCTTGATCACGAAGGCCTGCAGGCGTGGGTGCTCGAATATCTGCGGTATCGCCTCAACAGCTGCAGTCATGGCGACGCCACCACCAGGGTGCTGATGCAGATCCGCGGGCAGGGCATCCAGCCGGTCTGCCGTTAGCGCTCTGCAGAGGGCCCATGGCCGCGGTCCCTGTTCCCGGGATCGACCTTACGAAAATCTGCGTCTTATTGCTGGTGCAGGCACATCCAATCACCGATCCATCCCGTAGTATTAGGGAAGATGGGCCGCGGCAGATGGACGAGGCGGTAATTCACCGCATCGTGAAGGGCGATCACAACGCGCTGGGCGCGCTGTACGATCTCCACGGCCGAGCTGTCTACTCGCTTGCCATGCGGATTGTCGGCGACCCGGCCGAAGCTGAAGAGGTCGCGCAGGACGTTTTCTTGCAGGTGTGGCGAGCGCCGGGCCGTTACGACAAGGGCCGAGCGACCGTGGCCGGCTGGCTGATGATGATGACGCGGTCGCGCGCTATCGATCGCGTGCGCGCCAGACAAGCCCGGCCGATTGGCGCTGCCGCTGGAGAGATCGCAATCGCGAGCCTCGCCGATGACGCCGTCGGGCCGGAAGCAAGCATCATCACGGGGCAGGCCGTCGAACGCCTCAAGGTGGCGCTGAAGGAATTGCCAAACGCCATGCGGGCCGCGATCGAGCTCGCCTACTACGAGGGACTCACGCAGTCGGCGATCGCCGAGAGGCTGGGCGAGCCACTCGGGACCGTGAAAACGCGCATGCGCACGGGCCTCCAGAAACTACGCCTGGCTCTTGGGCCGGACGCCACGCCATGACTGATCACCAGCAGTTCGGCGATCTGGCCGGCGCATACGCCCTCGGCGCTGTCGATGCAGCCGACCGCGAGGCGTTCGAGCGACACCTGCCGACGTGCGCGGAGTGTCAGCAATTGGTGGCCGATGCGCGTTTAGTGGCCGAAGCCATGCCTCACATGTTGACGCCTGTTGAACCACCGGCCGCGCTGCGCAACCGCATCATGATGGCGGCGAGCCCGGCGAGGGCCGCGTTCCCAACTGCCTGGCTTGCGATTGCCGCTGCCCTGCTGGCCGCGGTCGCCGGAACGTTCGCGTGGACCCAGTATCAGCAGGTCGCCACGTCTCAGGTGGCCGCCGCGCAATCACAGGCACAAGTCGAGACGCTGCAGGCGCAGCTCTCCGCATTGCAGGGTCAGGCCGACAGCGCGCGCCAAGCGATCGACATCCTCGCCGCCGACGATCTCGCGCGGGTGGAGCTTAAGGGTCAGCCCGCCTCGCCCTTATCCACGGGACGCGCCTACTGGAGCCCGACGCGCGGTCTGCTGTTCTCGGCAGTCAATCTGCCGGCCCTGCCGCAAGGCCGCGTGTATCAACTGTGGTACGTGACGGCTGCGGCGCCGGTGAGTGCGGCCCTCGTGACCCCAGATGCGGCAGGCCGTTATACCTTGATCGCCAGGGCGCCCGCGGGCGTGGCGCCGACTGCATTTGCCGTAACCATTGAGCCGGCTGGTGGATTGCCGGCGCCGAGTGGGGCTTTCTACCTGCTCGGATCCTTCTGATCCCGTTCAGCACGGTCGAGAACGGTTCGGTACTCGTCGGGCGTGTCCATGTCCACAAACGCGCCCGGGTCTGCGATTGGCACATCGAGCCGTTGCGATGCGTGAATCGCAAACACCGCCTTGGCGCCAACATTCGGGTCGGCGCGACGCAGATCATCAAATACGGCCCGATCGAACACCACCGGGTGACCATGCCGTTCGCCGTCAACCGGGCGCACGATGGGCGCCCGGCTCTCTCGCCACGCGCGGACGATCGCTGCTACAGAGTCTGGCCGCACCAGCGGCACGTCGACGAGGGTGACGAGGATTGCTTCGAGCTGTGGATCGTCCACGGCGGCGAGTCCGGCGAGTAGCGACGACAGCTGTCCCTGCGCCCACCCGGGATGCTCGACGACCGACACTC
This sequence comes from Acidobacteriota bacterium, assembly GCA_031364805.1. Lineage (GTDB taxonomy): Bacteria > Acidobacteriota > Vicinamibacteria > Vicinamibacterales > UBA2999 > 12-FULL-67-14b. Next base: position 19,896 of record JANLWW010000079.1, on the reverse strand, counting down.
GTGGCTCATTGGCAGGCATGGCGGCACGAACCGCGTCGATGTGCGCGCCTGCCACCACCGTTACGCTGGGCAGGCCGGCAGCCAGAAGCGTCTGAACCACCCTCCCCGCGACGGTTTCCCCAGTGGTCCCGATTGGCAGCGCCGCCTTCGCCTGACCCATGCGCGATGAGGCCCCGGCGGCCAGAACAATGCCGCGGATCATCAACAGTCTTCCGTCAAAAGCAGAAAGTTTTCAGACTGCGTGTCGAAGCAGGGGCACACGATTACAAACTGAGACATTTGCTTGACTTCCCATTGTTGACCTGCCTACACTGACCGCGTTTTCCGCTTCCCCCTGCCCGTGGCCACAGTGTAATCGGCCTCATTTCTGATACCACCGGTATCGTGGGTGCGGCGGCTTGGAGGTTTCCTCCTGGCTTCGGTTCATCGGAGGACAGGTTATGCCGACCGGAACAATCGCACGGCTCCTTATCGACAAGGGCTTCGGATTCATTCGCGATGAATCGGGCCTGGAGCATTTCTTCCACCGCAGCTCGGTTCACGGCGCAGTCTTTGAACTGCTGCGCGAAGGACAGCGGGTTGACTTCATCATCGAGGAATCCCAAAAGGGGCCTCGCGCAGGAGACGTGCGGCTCGTTGAAGGATAGAGTAAGGTCCGGCCCCGGACGGTGGGGCCGGAGTTCGTCGATTGAAACGTAATCTCCTTCGCCTGGCCGCGGTCGCGGCACTCTTCCTGGTTCTCGCCGCTACGGCCGCGCCACGCCTTGGCGCGTGGCTGGTGGTCGAAGATTCACTGCAGAAAGCCGACGCCATCTTCGTGCTCGGCGGCACGTTGTTCGAACGTCCGCTCGAGGCGGTGGACCTGTATCACGAAGGCTGGGCGCCGCGCCTGCTGCTGATGCGTCAAATCGCAGACAAGGGCGAGGTCGAGTTGCGGCGGCGGGGGGTCCCCTACCACAGTGAGATCGACGTGCAGGTGGATGTCCTGACACGGCTTGGCGTGCCGCGATCGTCGATCGAGATCCTGGCCGAGCAGAACAGCACCAAGGACGAAGCCGAGACCCTGCGCGCCGTCGTCGTTGCCAATCACTGGTCGCGCGTGATCGTTGTCACCTCGAAGCAGCACACGCGACGGGCCAGGCTGGTGATGAATCGACGGCTGGCTGATACCGACGCAACAGCCATTCTGCGGGCGTCGCGCTACGACAAGACCAATGTTGACGCGTGGTGGCGCGAACGAGGGACGGTGCGCTTCACCTTGTTCGAGACGCAGCGGTTGATCGCCTACTGGCTGCGTATCGCGGACTGATATGATCGGATCGGAAGTGAACGGGGCCCGGTGGCCCTCCCGGTCTTCAAAATCGGTCGCTGCCTCCTTGCGGGGCAGGCTGGGTTCGACTCCCAGGCGCTTCCGCCAACCTTCGCGCTCCGCTGATCCTTCGCGCGTCGGTTGGCAAGCCAACGCGAAGGTTGTCCACCGTAGCCTTGGCGAAGGTGGACCTCAGGGCTCGCCTAAATCGGTTCGACTCCCAAGCAGCAGCGCCACGACTGTTTCGGTATCCGACAAGTCCGGCAGCACGAGGTCGGCGCCGGCAGCCCGCAACTCTGCCATCGAATGTCCGCCGGTGGCCACGGCAATCGACTGGGCGCCGCCGACGCGGGCGCATTCTATGTCGTATGGCGTGTCGCCAATCACGATCACCCGTTTCAGTGCTTCGGCCGGCACGTCGTAGGTCCCGGCCCGCTGCCGCGCAATCGGCACGAGCGCGTTGCGATCGGCCGAATCATCCGAGAACGCGCCCCACTCGAAGAACTCCCACAACTCGAAGTACGTCAGCTTGATTTCCGCCGCGTCGCGGTAATTGCCGGTGAGCAGGGCGACCTGAAGGTGGTCATACTCGCCGAGGGCGTCGAGCAGTTCGCGCGCGCCGGGCATCAGGCCTTTGTGTCCCGTGCCCGGGTGTTCGATTTCTTCGGCGAGCAGGGGCAGGTAGGCGTCACGAAACCGGGTGTGGTGCTCGACAGTATCCGGCAAGCCGGCCGCGGTGAGCGCGTGGCTCACCAGGAACGAGTCAGTGCGCCCGCTGAACGAGGCACTGGCAAACGCATCGGCAATGCCGAAGGCTTGCGCAAAGGCGCGGGTCATGGCGCGCAGGCCGGCGCGGCCACTCAACAAGAGCGTGCCGTCGATGTCGAACAAGAGCAATGCAGGTTTCATATTCGCTGTTCGCTATTCGCTGTTCGCTGTTCAAGCCACCAGGTCGCCAAGCCCGCAAGCCCGCGCCTATCCAAACAGCTTCTTCAATAGTCCTGGCGCTTTCAGTTCGCCGGTGGCGGGCACCAGGCTGAGTCGCTGGCCGCCCACCGCCTTGGCGAGTTCATCGTCCGCCGTCAGCGACAGCAGAGCCAGGCCGCGGGAGCGCGCCAGGCGGGCAAGATCGGCCCCAAACCCGGCGACCGTTTCCCGCGGCAGGCTCGCCGAGGGATGTTCGGCGATCAGCATGCGCGGACCCAGGGCCAACGCTCGCGCCAAGTGAATGCGCATGTGCGCGTCGGGGGTTGAGCGTCCGGCCGGCATGTCGAAGCTCGCCTCGCCGAGCCCGACTTCCCGAGCGAGCGCTCTTGCCTTAGGTAAGACTTCGGGATCGATCGGGTCGACCTCGAGCGTGAACGACATGGCAATGTTCTGCAAGACGGTGAACATCTCGATCACGATACCGCGCGAGGTCACCATGCCGATACCATCGAGCGACTTCAGCCACGCATCACTGTCGGCAATCGCCCGCGTGTTCTGGCCGAACAGCGAGATGTTGCCGCTATCGGGCAGGGTGGCCCCCGTGACCAGGTGCACGAAGGTCGCGGCGGCCACCGCGTCGAGGCCGTTGACCGACACCACGTCGCCAGGGGCAAGGGCGAGCGACTTGATGCGCAGCGGGCGCAGCGCCTGGTAGTCCTTCACCAAGCCGTTGATTTCGAGCAGCGGCGCGATCACGACGGACGCCGCATCCCGGCGGCGCGGCCCTCGAGCGCGGCGAACTCATCGGGCGGCAACATCACTGCGCCCAGCGTGCTGCGCCGGGCGCGCGATTTCTCCACCGGGGCGTGCGGATCTTCACCGTGAAAGTCGGACCCGCCACTCACGAGCACGCCGAGCCGTTGCGCGAGGCCGCGATAGAGCCGCACATCTTCAGGCAGGTGATCGGAGTGGTAGACCTCGATGGCGTCGAGGCCGAGGTCGGCCAGCGGCCGAATCAGGTCGTCGCGCCTGGTCACCCCCGGATGCGCGAACGACACGACCCCTCCAGCGGCGTGAACCACATCCACGACGGCCGCCGGGCTTGGACCGGTGCGCGGCACGAAGGCTGGCAGGCCCGTCGCCAACCAGCGTTCGAACGCTTCCTGCACTGACTTCACGTGTCCCGCGCTGACCAGCGCGCGCGCGATCTGCGGGCGGCCGACGGAGGTGCCCGGACGCGTCGCGGCGGTGGCGACCAGGGCCTCAACATCCACGGCCATGCCGAGCCGGGCGAGCCGGGCGCCAATCTCACGCACGCGCGCGACCCGCAGGGCGCGCTGTCCTTCCAGGAAGGTCAGGAACGGCGCACGGTTGGGATCGAAAAAGTAGCCCAGCATGTGGACATCGCGTGCCTCGGCCACCGCGGTGATCTCGATGCCGGGCACCAGCCGAATGTCGCGCGCCGCCGCCTCGACGGCGACTTCGGCAAGACCGGCCACCGTGTCGTGATCGGTCACGCTCATGGTGGTGATGCCGGCCGCGGCCACGCGGGCCACGAGCTGCGCGGGCGACAAGTGGCCGTCGGACGCGGTCGTGTGTAAGTGAAGGTCGATCAACGACTGGCGGCACGCGGGCGTGCCTTTGAGCGGGGTTTGTGGCCCGCGGTCCGCTGGCGCTTAACGAGGGCCCGGTACTCGCGAATGAGCAATTCCAGGTGTTCGCGCTCCTCTTCGGCGAACTCCAGGAATACTTGCTTTCCTTCGGAGTCCTCAAAGCGCTCGCCGTAGCGCTTGAAGAAGCGGTGCGAGCCGCGCTCGCAGCGAATGCCGATTCGATAGGCCTCGAGATCGTCGACGCCGTCGCGGCGCAGTTGATCGGTGCCGGTCGCAAATAGGCCGTTGGCCGCGCCCTTGAAGAACAGGAACGTCGGCCGCGATTCGAGCAGCGGATCCTGCTTCAACAGTTCCTCGTAGCGACCCTCGAGGGTTTTCAGGTGGTGCACTTCTTCGGTGGCCAGCTTGCGGAAGATCTCGCGCGCCCGCGCGTCCTTGACCAGCTTGACTCCGCGCCCGTAGAACTCCATGCCGCTGCGTTCGGTGGCAATCGCAATGCGCAGCGCATCGCGCGCGAACAGCAATTCGGAATTGGAAGACTCTTCCGGCGCACGGCCGGTGCTGCACGCTTCGCAGGTGCCGTAAATCTGGACGACACTCTGCCGAGCCGTGAACGCGCGCGCCGCCGCCACTTCCTCGACCAGCGCCTCGATATCGGAGCTGAGAAACTCGTACGAACGTTTGCAGGTCTTGCAGATCAGGTGGAAGTGCCGCGGATGGCGATAGGAATGCTCGAAGCGGAAACGGCCCTCGCCGAAGTCCACCTTGCGGGCAATGCCCGCCCCTTCCATCCACTGCAGGGTACGGTAGACCGTGGCGCGGCTGATGCGCTCGTCCTCGCGTTTGATCAGCACGACCAGATCGTCGGCACTCAGGTGCCCCTCCTGCTTGAGGAACACGTTGACGATCAGGTCGCGCTTGCTCGAACGCTTGGTACCGGCCGGCCGGAGCCGATCGAGATCCGGAATGGCCGCCGTCGTGGCCATGGGCAGCCTCTCAGGCGGTGAAGGACGAGCCGCAGCCGCAGGTCGACGTGGCGTTGGGGTTCTTGATGGTGAAGCCGCCGCCCGTGATGGTGTCGACGAAGTCCACTTCGGCGCCCTTCAGGTAGCTGATGCTCACCGGGTCAACGAACAACCGCACGCCGTTCGACTGGAACAACTGGTCGCCGACGCCGCCGCCTTCCTCGATCATCAGGCCGTACTGAAAGCCCGAGCAGCCACCGCCCTGCACAAAGACGCGCAGGCCGCTTTCGAGCTTGCCTTCTTCGGACAGCAGCTCACGAATCTTGCCAGCTGCCGATTCGGTGACGGTAATCATCGGGTCCGTCATCACGGGCATTTCCGGGGTGATGGTGTGCGTTTCAGTGTTCATGATTGGTTCCTAGTTTAACAGGTTCTCAGACCCCTCAAAACCGTGTTTTTTGGCCTAAAACCTCGCTTCTGCCAGGGCAGCGAGGTGGCCGGCCGATTCCTGCTCCAGGTCCTTGTGCAGGCTGTTGCCGTGGGCGTCCATCGTCACGATGGCGGGAAAGTCCCTAAGTTGTAGATGCCACATCGCCTCGGGAGTTCCAAACTCGAGTAGCGACACGCCGTCCACCCGGTCAATGCAGCGCGCGTAAAACTGGGCCGCGCCGCCAATTGCGTTGAGGTAGACCGCGCCGTGCTGCTGCAACCCGGCCAACGTCTTGCCACCCATGCCGCCCTTGCCCATCACGATACGGATGCCGTACTTGCCGATGATGTCGGCCTGGTAGGGTTCCTCGCGAATGCTCGTCGTGGGGCCGGCCGCGGTGACCTTCCACGAGCCATCGTCCTGCTTGGCGACCACCGGGCCGCAGTGATAGATCACGCCGCCGCTGAGATCGACGGGCGGTGCGTGGCTGGCGAGGTGATGGTGCACGGCGTCGCGCCCGGTATAGGCGGTGCCGCTGATCAGCACCACGTCGCCGACCTGCAGCGAGCGAATGGTGGCCTCATCAATTGGCGCGCGAAGCGCGACCTCCTTGCCGGTGCGCTTGAAACCGGCCTGATCCATCATCGGCGTCGTCGGCACCGACGGATCGCGGTAGATCCATTCCTTGATTGCACCGGTCGTGCCGTCGAGCGTCACGCCTAGCCGCCGATAGGCCCAGCAGTCGTAGGCCACTGACACGAAGAAGCTTGCGGGCAGGCGATTTTGCGCACCGACTTTGCAGCCAATCAACGAGGTGCGCCCGCCGAAGCCCATGGTGCCGACGCCGAGCGTGTTCACCGTGCGCATGATCTCGGCTTCGAGTTCCGCCAGGCGCGAATCGGGATTGAGGTCGTCGAGGCTGCGGAACAGCTGCTGCTTGGCTTCGACGTAGCCGCTGGTGCGATCGCCGCCAATGCACACGCCGATGGCGCCGGGCGCGCAGCCCTTGCCTTGCGCGTTCCAGACGGCGTGGAGGATGCACTTGCGCACGCCTTCGATGGTGCGGTCGGCGCGACCCAGGTGCGGCAGCTCCGCGGGCAGTGAGTACTGCGCGTTCATGTTCTCGCAGCCGCCGCCCTTGAGCAGCAACTTCACTTCAAGGTCGTCGCGGTCCCATTGCTCGAAGTGGATCACCGGCGTGCCGGGGCCGAGGTTGTTGCCGCTGTTTTCGCCGGTCAGCGAATCCACGGAATTGGGCCGGAGCTTGCCGCGCTTGGTGGCCTCGGCGATTGCCTCCTTGATTTGTTTCTTGAGCAGGATCTGGTTCACCCCGACCGGGGTCTTCACTTCAAACGTCGGCATGCCGGTGTCCTGGCAAATGGCCCCTTCCACCTCGGCGGCCTGGTCAATGTTCTGGCCGATGATGTTCAGCGCCTGGCGGGCGCGGGTACCTTCGTCTTCGGTGTCGAGGGCATGTTTCATGGCGGCCCGCACGTCGGGCGGCAAGTCCGTGGAGGTCTTGATGATGAGTTGGACCACGGAATCGAAGAAGCTCGGCAACATGGCAAATAGTGTAGCCATAATCTGCCTGTCCGCCGTAGCGCCTGTCGCGGAGGCGGGTCATTCGCGAACCTTCACTTCGCTCTTATCGTCTCACCCATGGTGAAACTCGCCCTGCGTCGCCTGTTCAAGAGCCCGGCATTCGCCCTGACCGCGATCATCACGGTGGGCGCTGCGATTGGCGCCAACGCCCTGATCTTCAGTGTGGTCAACGGCATCATCTTGAAGCCGCTGCCGTATTCGCAGCCGGAATCGCTGGTCGGCGCGTGGCTGGTGGCTCCCGGCGTTATGCCGGGCCCGCTGAATCAGTCGGCCGCGACGTATTTCATGTTTCGCGACAGCGCGCAGTCGTTCCAGGACATCGGCCTCTGGGACAACGGCTCAGCGACCATCACGGGACGCGGCGACCCCGAGCAGGTCCAGACTCTGAGCGTCACCGACGGCACGCTGGGGGTGCTCGGCGTACGGCCGGCGATCGGCCGCGGCTTCAACCGCGAAGACGATCTGCCAACAGGTCCAGAAGTCGTCATGATCTCCAACGCCTACTGGCAGCGGGCCTTCAGCAGCAGCCCGTCGGCCATCGGCCAGACGTTGATGGTCAATGGCAAGGCCAGTGAAGTAATCGGCGTGCTGCCCGAACGCTTCCGCTTCCTGGATCAGGACCCGGCGGTCATCAGCCCCTTCAAGTTCAATCGCGCCGAGATCAATGCGCTCGGCTTCAGCTACCAGGGCCTCGCGCGACTCAAGCCCGGCGTCAGCATCGCGCAGGCGAATGCCGATGTCGAGCGACTGTTGCCGTCGTTGGCCGATCGCTTTCCGTTGCCGGCGGGGTTTACCAGGAAGATGTTTGACGAGGCGCGCTTGGGCGGCCTGGTGCGGCCGCTCGCGGTCGACGTTGTGGGCGACATCGGCAGCATGCTCTGGCTGATGCTCGGTACGGTGGCGCTGGTGTTGGTCGTGGCGTGCGCCAACGTTGCCAACCTGTTCCTGGTGCGCGCCGAGGGCCGCCAGCAGGAACTGGCGGTGCGGTTGGCACTTGGCGCCGAGCCTCGCCGGATCGCGTGGGAGTTGCTGTCTGAATCGCTGCTGATCGCGCTGCTCGGCGGCGTGCTCGGAGTGGTGCTGGCGTACGGCGGCATCCAGCTGCTGGTGTATCTGCAACCGGCGCAGCTGCCCCGGCTCGACGAGATCACGCTCGATCCGATCGTGCTCGCGTTTACGCTGGCGCTGTCACTCATCGCCGGCGTGTTGTTCGGCGCGATCCCCGTGGTCAAGTACGCGCGTCCTCACCTCGCCTCGGCGCTGAAAGACAGTTCGCGTGGGTCGAGCGAAGGCCGGGAGCGGCATCGCGCGCGCAACACGTTTGTCGTCGCGCAGGTCGCGCTCGCGGCGATCCTTTTAGTCGCATCGGGGCTGATGGTCCGCACGTTCCTCGCGATTCGCGACGTGCCGCCCGGCTTCACCAAGCCCGACGAGGTGCTCACGCTCCGCATTTCCATTCCGCAGGCCGTCGTCGGCGACGCCGCGCGGGTGGCGCAGCTGCACGAACAAATCGGCCATGCCCTCGAGGCCGTGCCCGGCGTGGTGTCGGTGGGCACCACCTCGTCGTTGCCGATGGACGGGAACAACAACAACGACCCGATCTGGGTGGAGGATTTCCCCAGTGCCGAAGGGCAGATCCCGACCCTGCGGCGGCACAAGTACATCGGCGAGGGTTACTTCAGGACGATGGGCAATCTCGTCGTCGCGGGGCGGGACCTGACGTGGCGCGACACGCACACCTCCGCGCCGGTGGCCGTGATCAGCGACGACCTGGCGCGCGAGTATTGGGTCGAGCCCGCACAGGCCATCGGTCGGCGGATTCGCAAGACGCCGAACGCGCCGTGGACGGAAATCGTCGGCGTGGTCGGCAACGAACGTCAGGACGGCGCGACGCGCCCGGCGCCGGCGATGGTGTACTGGCCGGTGAGGACAACCGATTCGGGTGACGGATCGCCGTACATCCAGCGCTCGCTCGCCTACGCCATTCGCTCGTCGCGGCTGCAGACGCCGGGCTTCCTGCCCGAGGTGCAGCGCGCGGTGTGGAGCATGAATCCCAACCTGCCGCTCGCTCGTGTCCGCACACTGTCGCTGATCTACGAAGAGTCGATGGCGCAGACGTCGTTCGTGCTCGTGATCCTGGGCATCGCCGCCGCGGTCACGCTACTGCTCGGCATCGTCGGCATCTACGGGGTAATCGCATACATCGTGTCGCAGCGCCGGCGCGAGATCGGCATCCGCATGGCGCTGGGCGCGCGCAGTGGTGAAGTGCAGCGGATGTTCATCGGCCGCGGCGTCGCGCTGGCCGGCATTGGCCTGGTGGTCGGGCTGGCCTCGGCATCGCTGCTCATGCGCCTGCTCGGTTCGCTGCTGTTCGGCGTCAGCCCGTTCGATCCGTTGACCTACGGCGCCGTGATTTCATCCCTCGCCTTCGTGGCGCTCATCGCCACCTGGCTGCCGGCGCGTCAGGCGACGCGAGTGGATCCAATGTCCGCGCTGCGTGCCGACTGACGGTGGCTTGTGGCTTGGGCTTGGGGTCAGGTCAAGAAAATCACAGTTCGGGATAGTTGGGGACAGGACCTCGGCCAATTCAGCGCTGAATTTGGCTCCAATGCTATCTTGTAGCGTGGCGCCGCGAGGCCTGTTGGGAACAGACCTGTCCCGGTTCATCCCGGACTGTGATTTTCTTGACCTGACCCCAATCATCCCTCGGTAACATGGCGCTGTGAGGCGGGCTCTCCTGGTTGCGGCGTTGCTATTGATCGCCTCCTCGGCGTGGTCGCAGCGACCGAGCCACGGCCGGCTGTTCCCGCCGTCTGACCTGGGACTGCTCGAAGCGCCCGATCGCGATCTGTGGCAGCGGCCAGATCAAGTCATGGATGCCATGGGCATTGCCGACGCGTCGGTGGTGGCCGACATCGGCGCCGGCAGCGGATGGTTCACGATCCGGCTCGCGCGGCGCGTGGGTCCGCAGGGACTGGTCTACGCTGAGGACGTGCAGCCCGAGATGATCAACGCCATCACCCGCCGCGTGCAACGCGAAGGGCTGACCAACGTGCGTGCCGTGCGCGGGCAGAACAGCGATCCCCGGCTGCCGCCGGCATCGCTCGATGCCGTACTCGTCGTCGATGCGTACCACGAGGTGGAAGATCGCGTGACCATGCTGTCGAACCTCGCGCGCGCGCTCAAGCCACAGGGCCGCATCGGCGTGGTCGACTTCAAGCTGGATGGCACGGGCCCGGGGCCGTCACCGGAAGAACGGGTGAGCCCCGACGTAGTGGTGAAAGACGCCGCGAAGGCGGGGCTCCGGCTGGTGCGCCAGGAGCCCTTTCTGCCGTATCAGTATTTCCTGATCTTCGGGAAGTAGCGGGGCCGGGTCAGACGCCTTCTGGGCGAGCGAGGAACTTCCAGGCGCTCGGCAGCACCAAGCCAGCGGCGACAATCTTAATCACGTCAACAATCACGAACGGATACAGCCCAACGGCCAGGGCAGTGCTCATCCCGACGCCGCTCGCCAGCCAGGCAACGCCACCGGCGAAAATCACCGACAGGCCGGCCGCCATGGCCAGAATCGACGTGCCGTAACGGCGATCAAGTCCGCGTTCCGCGAGCAGGCCGGTGACAAACGCGGCCAGCGGGTACGCCATCAGGTAGCCACCCGTCGGGCCCATCAGCCGGAGCACACCTTGGGGCAGCTCCGGTGAGAAAGCAAACACCGGCAGACCGGCAATGCCAAGCATGAGATAAAGGATCTGGCTAAGCGCGCCCAGCCGTGAGCCGAGGGCAGCTGCGCCGATCAGCACGATCATCGGTTGGATGGTGAACGGTACGGGCGTGAACGGCAGCGGAAAGCTCAACTGCGACGCCGATGCCGTGAGCACCGCGACGAACACGACCGACAAGGCCTGCACGCCGGTCCACGCGCGCGCGGAACCCGCGCGCGTGCTGACCTGATCGAGAATCGTGGAGGCGTGTGAGACGTGGGAACGTGATGTCATGACAACGAATTCTACTGGTATGCCTGCCGCGCTGACAATCGCGGGGTCCGATTCAGGGGGCGGCGCCGGCATTCAGGCCGACCTGAAGACTTTTGCCGCCCACGGCGTGTACGGCACCTCCGCCATTACCGCCCTCACCGCCCAGAACACGCTCGGCGTCGCCGGCATCCACGTCGTGCCAGACGACTTCGTCACCGCGCAAATCGAGGCAGTGGCAGGCGACATCGGCTGCCAGGCGGTCAAGACCGGCATGTTGGCGACCTCGCAGATTGTCGAAGCGGTCGCGGCGGCGGTCGAGTCGTTCGACCTTCCAAACCTGGTGGTCGATCCGGTGATGGTGGCCAAGAGCGGCGATCACCTGCTGGACGAGGAGGCGGTGCACGCCGTCCGTTGGACACTGCTGCGCCTCGCCCGGGTGGTCACGCCGAACATTCCCGAAGCGGAAGTGCTGGCGAAGATGTCGATCCGCTCAGTTGACGACATGCGCGAGGCGGCGCGCCGGATCGCAACGCTCAAGCCGGGCGCGGTGGTAATCAAGGGCGGGCACCTGGCCGGCCCAGAGATTGTCGACGTGCTGCTCGAGCAGGGTGAGTTTCACGAGTTTGTCGGCCCGCGGATCGCGGGCCCAAACACGCATGGTACCGGCTGCACGTTTGCGGCGGCGATCGCGGCGCACCTGGCCAAGGGGGCGAACCTGGTGGACGCCGTGCGCGAGGCCAAGGCCTACGTCGCCGGCGCCATCCATCCGGGCATTCCACTAGGGCGCGGCCACCGCCCGTTGAACCATTTCTGGAAGCTATACTGAATGGCTGCAATGCCCCCGTTGACCGCGATTACCACGGCGCCGCTCGACACCGCAGCCTTGGTGCGCGCGCTTGACACGACCGGCATTGGCGCCATCACGACCTTCATCGGGCTGGTGCGCGACCACAACCTGGGGAGACGCGTGCTGCACCTCGAGTACGAAGCCTACGACGCGCTGGCGCTGCGCGGTCTCGACCTGATCCTGACCGAGGCGACGACCGAGTGGCCGACCGTGCGGCTGGCGATTCACCACCGCATTGGGCGCATGGAGATCGGCGACGCGAGCGTGGCCATTGCGGCCGCCTCGCCGCATCGGGCCGATGCATTCTCGGCATCGCGCTATGCGATTGAACGGATCAAGCAGATCGTGCCGATCTGGAAGCACGAATACTTCGAGGGCGGCGACGTGTGGATTGAAGGCGCCACCGCCGACCCCGGCAACACCGAGGCGCGCGACCAGGCGCTGAGAATCGCATGCGCGTAACGATCCGCCTGTTTGCGCGGTTGCGCGACATCGCCGGCGCCGGCGAGCTGGTGCGCGAAACGTCTGGTGCGACAGTGGGTGCGGTCTGGTCGGGCCTGGTGGCCGAGTTTCCGGAGCTGTCCCCATACGAGAAGTCGATCTCGTGCGCGGTCAACGCCGACTACTCGCGGTTCACGGCAACCGTCGCGGATGGCGACGAGGTGGCGTTTCTACCGCCGGTTTCCGGTGGATGAAAAAGACGTTAGCCACAAAGGACTCAGAGGACACCGAGCCAACGCTTTCTAGGTGCAACCGAGCTTCGATCCGGCAACACACGCATTTTGAAGAATTGACTCTGAGTCCTAGGTGTTCTCGGTCGTTCATGTGTTTGGTGATCAAGGAGTGAGTGTTTGTTCGACAAGCTTGAAACCGTTGAAGGCAAGTACGAGGAGTTAATGGCGACGCTCGGCACCACCGCGGTGCAAAGCGACGCCAACGAGTTCCGCAAGCAGTCGAAGGCGCTCGCCGAGATCGAGGAGCTCGTCCAGAAGTACCGTGAGTTCAAGGCGGTGTCGCAGGAAATTGCCAACGCCGAGGAACTGATCAAGGGCGGCGACCCCGAGATGCGCGACCTCGCGCTTGAGGAGCTGAACGACCTCAACCTCCAGAAAGAACGCCTGTCGGACCAGATCAAGATCCTGCTGGTGCCCAAGGACCCCAATGACGACCGCAACGTCATGGTGGAGATCCGCGCCGGCACGGGCGGCGAGGAAGCGGCGCTGTTTGCCAGCGAGCTCTACCGCGCCTACACCCGCTATGCCGAGCGCCAGCGATGGAAGATCGAGCTGATGTCGCTCAGTGAAGCCGACAAGGGCGGCGTCAAGGATGTGGTGGTCGCCATCGAAGGCAAGGGCGCCTACAGCAAGTTGAAGTACGAAAGCGGAGTGCACCGCGTGCAGCGCATGCCGGCCACCGAGTCTGCCGGCCGCATCCACACCTCGGCGGCCACCGTCGCGGTGCTGCCGGAAGCCGACGAAGTGGACATCGTGATCCAGGAGAAGGACCTCCGCATTGACACGTTCTGTTCGAGCGGCCCCGGCGGGCAGAGCGTGAACACCACCTACTCCGCCGTGCGCATCACGCACATTCCCACCGGCACGGTGGTCTCGCAACAGGACGAGAAGTCACAGGTGAAGAACCGCGCCAAGGCCATGAAGGTATTGCGCAGCCGCCTCTACGACGCGGAAATGCAGAAGCAGCACGACGCGATCGCCAAGGATCGCAAGAACCAGGTCGGCACCGGCGACCGCTCCGAGAAAGTCCGCACCTACAACTTTCCACAGAGCCGCGTGACCGATCACCGAATTAATTACACGTCCCATCAGCTGCACAGCGTCATGGATGGACACCTCGACGAGCTGATTGACGCCCTCTCCACTTATTACACCGCCGAGAAGCTGCGCGAAGTCACGCAGTCGGGTCAGTGACGCTGCGCCAACACCTCACCGCGGCGAAGGCCGCCCTCGCGGCGGCGGGCATCGAGCCGGCCGAGGCGGCCCGCGACGTGCTGCTGCTGGCTCGTCATGTTCTGGGATGGGACCGCGCCACCATCCACTCGCGCGACAGCGATCCGCCACCGGGTGATTTCATCGACGCCTATCAACGCCTGATCGCGCGGCGGGCTCGACGCGAGCCGATGGCCTACCTCACCGGCGTGCAGGAATTCTGGAATCGCGACTTCGCGGTGTCGCCCGCGGTGCTGATTCCGCGGCCGGAAACGGAGTTGATTGTCGAGATCGCGCTGGCGAGCGCGTTCGGCGTGGCCGCCGACATCGGCACCGGCAGCGGCTGCCTGGCGATCACGCTCGCCGCTGAGTGCCCGCGCGCGCGACTGGTCGCCACCGACATTTCGGCGCCGGCGCTGGCGGTGGCGCGCGCCAATGCCAGACGGCACGCCGTCAGCGATCGCATTGAATTCAGGGAGACTCGCTACCTGGACGGCATCGACGGTCCGTTCGACGTGATCGTGTCGAACCCGCCGTATGTGACCGACGGTGAGTTCAGCGGCCTCGCTCCGGAAGTCCGCGACTTCGAGCCGCGCTCGGCGCTCACCGCCGGCGCCGATGGCCTGGACGATGTCCGCGGCGTAATGATGGCTGCGACCCACGGCCTGTCGCCCGGCGGACGTCTCTTGCTCGAGATAGGCCACCGCCAGGCCGGCGCGGTCACGGCTCTGGTGGCGATGCAACCAGCGTTGCAGATGATCGGCATCCGGAATGACCTCCAGCAGATTCCGCGCATCGCGATCATCGAGCGTAGAATCAGCTAACCATGAGCTGCCTGTTCTGCAACATCATCGCGGGTGACATTCCCGCATCGAAGGTCTACGAGGACGAAGATCTGATCGCCTTCAACGACATCAACCCGCAAGCGCCTGCCCACGTGCTGATCGTCCCGAAGCGGCACGTGGCGACGCTCAACGATCTGACCGCCGGCGATGACGGCATGGTGGGGGCGATGGTGCGGCGCGCGGCCGCGATCGCGAAAGAGAAAGGTTTCGACGGTCCCGGCTATCGGACCGTCTTTAACTGCAATGCGCAGGCGGGACAGACCGTGTTCCACATCCACCTGCACCTGCTGGGCGGACGCACGTTGACCTGGCCGCCCGGATGATGTGGTCGGCGGTTAGTCTTTTCTCGCCAGCAAGTAGCGCCCGAAGCCGGCATCACGGTGCAACACGAAATCGACCGCGGAATAGCCTTTCGCGAAGTACTCCTGGAACATTTGCCGCACGTGCATGCGCCACTGCAGGGCACGTTCCGGCGCCTGCTGCTGCATTTGCGTGAAGCCGGTCGGGATTTCGATCCACAGACGACGCTCCTTCACGGTCAGGTCGATGGTCCTGACTTCACGCCAGTCGCCGTCCATCGCCGTCAGGTTCACCACCGGCGCGGCCCCGACTTCATGCGACCGGGCGCCGAGGCCAGCGGTTTGCTGCAGGCGGCGCTCGACGTGCGGCGCGCCAATGCGCCAGCTGACAATCAGGCGGTCAGTGGGGGTGCCGCGATGCAGCGCACTGGTTGACTCGCCGTAGAAGTTCTCGGCGTACTCCTCCACCACGCCACCCAGCTTGGCGAAGTTGAGGTGGGCGTTCATCGCCTGCATGGGGTCGAAAGTCCATTCGATCAGCTCGTACCCCTGAGCCAGGGCCCGCGCCCGCTGCTCGAGTTTTAACAAGTAGCCCAGGCCGCCCCGATAGTCGGACAGCACACCGGTCATGTGCGACCACATCATGGGCCGGCCTTCTTTCATTCCCACTACCGCGTAGGCGAAGCCCACCATGCGATCGGTGGCGTCGAACGCTCCGATCAGGATGGCGCCGCGCTTGACTGTGAAGATGAACACCGGCACGGTGACGACGTCGCCGCTGTCGGTGTAGCCCCAGATGGCGTGTTCGAGATCCACTACCTGACGGAACTCGCCGATGGTCTTGAGATCGCGAATGCGAATGTCAGTCATGAGACATGCCACCAGGAAGACACGCAGGACAAGACTAGAGCACCTCGTCGAGCTGCGCGAGGGTTTGAATCACCGGCACACCGGGCGGCAGGTTGGGCGGCACCTCGCCGGAGCGGCGCAGCAGGACGGCTCGCAAGCCTGCCTTGAGCGCGCCTTCCACGTCGTGTTTCAGGCTGTCGCCGACCATCAGCGACTCGGCCGCCTGCACGCCGGCGCGCTCGAGTGCGGCGTCGAAGATGCTGCGGTGCGGCTTCATGTAGCCGTGCTCGGCCGAAGAGACCGAGACGTGAATCAGCCCAGTCAACGAAAAGTGCTCACGAAAGGCGTCGAGGCTGCGGTGCGAGTTCGAGATCACCCCCACCTTCAATCCGCGCTCTTGCAATCCCCTCAACACCGGTCCCGCATCGTCGTACAACTCGAAATGGTGATTCACGGCCCACTGCTCGTAAATGCGACGCGCGACCTCCACTACCTGCGGCCCGCGGCCGCCCATGTGCTCGATGATCGAAGCCGTGTAGTGAACGAACAGATCGTGGTTGTAGATTTGCTCCTCCACTTCGTCGAGGATAAACGACGACGCTGCGGTGGCGTGTTCGAAGCGCGCCGGGTCCACGTCTATGCCGGCTTCGGCGCACGCGCGCCGGTAGCCCTCGGCCTGGAAGGTAGGCCCGGGATAGATCAGGGTGAAGTCGACGTCGAAAAATACTGCTCGCACAACCGGCACAGCTGGTGGGCTCACGTCGTTCGTGGGCTCGCGGCTTCGACCCTCGACTCACCGCTCGGGTCGACTTGAGCTTGTCGAAAGTCGCCGCTCGCGGGCTGCCAGGGTCCCGCGACGGCGATGGTGGCCCGCGACGGATCGAGTAGTTGGCGCGCCGCGGCGTTGGCCGCCTCGAGGTTCACCGAGTGAATCAGGGCCGGCAAGCGCACATCGTAATCGAGGCCCAGGTCGAAGAACTCAGCGTTCAGCAAAAACGAGGCGATGGCGGCGTTGGTTTCAAGCTGGCGCGGCAGCGAACCCACCAGGTAGCTTTTCGACTCGTCGATCTCCTGCTCGGTGAAGCCGGTCTTCAGGACCGCCGCCAGCTCGGTGTCGATTGAAGCAATGGCGCGCTCGACGTTTTCGGCCGAAACGCCGGCGCGAATGGAGAACGGGCCCGCGCCGAGGCTGGCGTCGAGCGAGCTGAAGACGTAGTAGGCCATGCCCTGACGCTCGCGGATGCTGTCGCCCAGGCGGCCGCCGATCGCGTACTGACCCAGTGCATTGTTCATCACCGAAAACGCGGTGTAGTCGGGATTCGAGCGGCGAATGCCAACGAAACCGTAGGCGAGATCGGCCTGCGCCTTGTTCATCATCGGCACGGTCACCAATTGTCGCCCGACCGGAGCCACGGCATCGGCCACCTCGACGACGACCCGTTCCTTCTCGGCGCTGGTCCAATCCCCAAAGGCCTTGCCGATGGCGGCGATCGCCGCGTCTTCAGCAAGGTAGCCAACTACGACGACGGTGATGGCGTGCGGCTGGAAACCCTTCTGATAGAAACGCACGAGGTCCTGCCGGCGAATGGTCTCGACAGTGGCGACGCTGCCGCGCACCTTGCGCGCGTAGGGATGCGAGCCGTAGAGGGCGCCCGTGAACGCGTCTACGGCCATCGGCGCCGGGTTGTCCTCGTCCTGCCGGATCGAGGTGATCAAGTCCGCGCGCCGGGTGGTCACCTCGTCGTCGGGAAATGCCGGGTGACGGGCGATGTCGGCGGCCAGGGTCAGCACCGCGCCAAAGTCGTCGGACAGGCAGGTCGCGCTGATGGCCATCTGGTGCCGCCCGGTCACGACCGACAGTGACGCGCCACGGCCGTCGAGGTCGTCGGCAATCGCGTCTGCCGGACGGGTGACGGTGCCACGGTCGAGGACCCGCGCACAGAGCGCCGCGGTGCCTTCCCGGTCGGCTGGGTCCGAATAGGCGCCGACGCGCACGCCGATCAGCAAGCTCACGGCCGGCGTGGTGTGATTCGCCTTTGCGATCACCGTGACGCCGTTGTCGAGCACGTGTTTTCGAGGTTGCAGGCCGGTCATTGCGGTTCGAACCACCCGATGGTGCGGTTGGCGGCAGTGAGGTATTTGGCCGCGGCGGCGTGCACGGCTGCTGGCGTCACGGCGTCGAGCCGGGCGCGCAGATCGTGATAGTTCCGCCACGATCCGATCGTCTCAAAGTACCCCAACTGGTGCGCGATGTCGGTGACGCTGTCTCCGTCGTAGACAAACCGCGCGCGCAGTTGGGCGTTGACCTTGGCAAACTCGGCCGCGGTAATGCCGTCACGCTGCAGGCGATCCACTTCCCTGAGAACTACCTCCTCGACTGCCGATAGCGTGCGGCCCTCGGCGACACTGACGCTCAGCGAGTAGAGATAGGGATGCTCGGTCGGCATCAAGCCGCCGCTCACCGTTGACGCGAGGCCGCCGTCGACCAGCGCGCGGTACAGCCGGGCGCTGCGCTGCGGCCGTGACACCCCGCCGCCGGACCAGATGTTCAGGCCCGCTGCGCCGTTCAGCACGGCATCGGCCACGAGCAGGGGAAAGAAATCGGCATTCGTAAACGCCGGTGCGTGAAACACGGCCTTCCAGTAAGCGGTGGTGCCCTCCTTGCGCAGGACCACGCGACGCTCAGCCTGCTGGTCGGGCTCGACCTGACGGACGCGGGCCGGCCGCGCCCCCGAAGCAATGCCGCCAAACTGCGCCTCCACGCGCTTCACCACGTCGTCGCTGTCAACGTCGCCGACCACGACGATGGTGGCGTTGGAGGGGATGTAGTAACGGCGATAGTGGCCGTAGAGGTCGTCGCGCGTCATGGTCTGCAGATCAGACAGCCAGCCGATGGTTGGATGGTGATACGGATGCACCTTGAACGCGGCGGCGGTCACCTCGGTATCGAGCAATTGCTCGGGGTCGTTCTCCCCGCCTTGCAGCTCCGAGATAATGACCGTCCGCTCCGACTCGCAATCGGCGGGATCGTAAAGGCAGGCGTCCATGCGCTCGGCCTCGATGAACAGCATGCGCTCGAGAGCGTCCTTTGACGCGGTCTCGAGGTAGGTCGTCTGGTCGATCCAGGTGTAGCCGTTCCAGCTGCCCCCGAACTTCTCGATGATGCCCTTGACCTGGTCCCGCGGAATGTTGCGGGTGCCCTTGAAGTTCATGTGCTCGACCCAGTGCGAGACGCCGGTGACGCCGGGTGTTTCGTCCTTTGACCCCACGCGGTACCAGCACCACACCGACGCCAGCGGAGCGGTATGGACCTCTTGCACGAGGACCTTCAAGCCGTTATCCAGAACCGTTTCGCGAACCGCCACGTCTCCCCCCAAGCCCTCACAGTACAATAGTCGGATAGCCATGGCCGACTGGAAAGACACGTGCAACCTGCCCCGGACGTCCTTCTCGATGAAGGCGAACCTGCAGACGACCGAACCCGAGACCATCGCCCGCTGGGACGAGATGGACCTGTACGGGCAGATTCGCCAGGCTCGCAAGGGCGCGAAAAAGTTCCTGCTGCACGACGGCCCGCCGTACGCCAACGGCAACATCCACATCGGCCACGCGCTCAACAAGATTCTGAAGGACCTGGTCGTCAAGTCCCACAACATGATGGGCTTCGACGCGCCCTACATCCCGGGCTGGGACTGTCACGGCCTGCCGATCGAACTGCGTGTCGATCGCGAGCTCGGGCCCAAGAAACGGCAGATGAGCACGGCGGACTTTCGCCGAGAATGCCAGGCGTACGCGGCGAAGTATCTCGACATCCAGCGCGAGGAGTTCAAGCGGCTGGGGGTGATCGGCGAGTGGGGCGAGCCCTACAAGACGATGAATCATCCGTACCAGGCGGCAATCGTTCGCGCGCTCGGCAAGTTCGTCGAGCAGGACATGGTTTACAAGGGCAAGAAGCCGGTGCACTGGTGCACGCACTGCCGCACGGCGCTGGCGGAAGCCGAGGTCGAGTACGAGCCGCACACCTCGCCCTCGATCTATGTCGAATTCCCGCTGACCGATGAGAGTGTGGACGAATTCTGGAAAGCCCGCCTGCGGGACGGCAATTCCGCTGCGGCCGCCGACCTGATGAACCGCCGGCCGGTGTCGGTGCTGATCTGGACGACCACGCCGTGGACCATCCCGTCCAACCTCGGCATCGCGTTCCATCCCGACTTCGAGTACGGCGCGTACGACGTGGACGGCAAGGTCGTGATCATCGCGAAGGGCCTCGCGGAAACCGTGAGCCAGAAG
>JANLWW010000069.1:0-30432 GCA_031364805.1 Acidobacteriota bacterium | reverse complement strand
CCTGATCCACGTGAGCGAAATGTCGTGGAGCAAGCGCGTGAAGCACCCGTCGAAGATCCTCAACGTGGGGGATTCGGTTGACGCGATGGTGCTCGGCGTTGACCCCGCGGCGCGCCGCATCTCGCTCGGCCTCAAGCAGGTCGAGAGCAACCCGTGGCACGAGCTGGCCGAGAAGTACCCGGTCGGCACGAAGATCAAGGGCAAGGTCCGCAACCTGACCGAGTTTGGTGCGTTCGTGGAAGTCGAAGAAGACATCGACGGCCTGATCCACATTTCGGACATGTCATGGAGCAAGCGCGTGAAGCACCCGAGCGAAGTGCTCAAGAAGGGTGATGTGGTCGAGGCGATGGTGCTCAGCATCGACGCCGAGAACCAGCGCCTGTCGCTCGGTCTCAAGCAGTTGGCGACCGACATCTGGGAAGACTTTTTCGCGCGACACCAGGTCGGTTCGACCATTGAAGGCAAGGTCGTTCGCATGACCAACTTCGGCGCGTTCGTCGAGCTCGACGAAGGCATCGAAGGCCTGATTCACGTGAGCGAGTTCGACGATTCGCAGGGCGGCGAGAAGATCGATCTGGAAGTCGAGAAAAGCTACCAGATGAAGATCATCAAGCTCAGCCCGGCGGAGCGGAAAATCGGCCTCAGCATTCGCGCACTGACCAACGCCAACTACCGGGCCGACTACGAGTCGTTCTCAGAGGCGCAGGGCCAGGGCGGCGCAACGCTGGGTGACCACCTGAAGCACAAGTAATCATGACGAAGGCGGAGCTGGTCGAAGAAGTCTCGCGTGTCTCGGACCTCACGAAGAAGCATTCGGAGGTCATCGTCGACACCGTGTTTGAGAGCATCATCGATGCGCTCAAGCGCGGTGAAAAGATCGAGCTGCGCGGATTCGGCAGTTTCCGCCTTCGTAAACGCGAGCCTCGCAAGGGCCGCAACCCGAAGACCGGCGACAAGGTGGACGTGCCGCCCAAGCGCGTCCCCTATTTCAAGCCGGGCAAGGAACTGAAGGATCTGATCAATCGGGATACGGGGGAGCCGCCGATCGACGGCACTCCGGCCCCGCCCGTCGACGGCGCGTCCGGTCCTCTGTAACGAGGGCGCGTGGAGCGCATCTGGTCTCCCTGGCGACATTCCTACGTGACACGCACTGAAGAGGCGAACGCTTGCGTGTTCTGCTCGGCGCTGTCGAGTGACAGCGGACGGCAGCTGGTCGTGCACGAAGGTGCCCTCACCTACGTCATCCTCAACCTCTATCCCTACAACGCGGGCCACCTGATGGTGGTGCCGCGCCGTCATGTCGCGACGCTCGCGCTGCTCGAGCGCGACGAACTGACCGAGATGGCGCTGCTGACGCAGTTGTCCGAGCGGGTGTTGACCCAGGCGTTCAACCCGCAGGGCATCAACATCGGCATCAACCTTGGTCGCCCGGCCGGCGCAGGCATCGTCGATCACCTGCACACCCACCTCGTGCCGCGCTGGAACGGCGACACCAACTTCATGACCGTGTTTGGAGTGGTGCGGGTGCTACCGTAAGAGCTGCCGCGTACAGCTGAACGGTTGCGTCCGATTTTTCAACGACTCGCCGGGTAAGGGCTATAATCGACGCTTATTACTGGCGTCGTTTGCCCTTATCCATATGACCTTCGACCTCACTCCCGAACAACAGTCCCTCGTTGCCCGCGTCCGCGCTGCCGTAGCCGCTGGTCCCACCCTGAAATCACTCCAGGCCCTGCTGCAGCGCGAGGCGTTGCCAACCACGCTGGTCTTGGAAGAGGTGTCGGTGGTTGATGCCGGCTTGGGCGCGCAGCTTGGTTTCGGGGCGCTCGCTGGCGAAACACCGGGCCCCGTCTTGGCCTTGCCGGGCCTGCTTGGCAGCGAAGCAGCGCTGGCGGCGGTTGGCGAAACACATCACGATCGAGCCCGGCTGGTGGTCGCGGCGGTGGCGCTGGGCGTCGCTCGCGCGGCCATTGCGCACGCGGTGGCTGCCATGAAGGCGGCCGGCGTGCGTCCGGGCCCCGACGAACAGCGGCCGCACTGGGTGATCGCCGACGGCGCCACGGAAGTAGAAGCGGCGCGGATGGTGACCTACCGGGCCGCGCAAGCCCTCGATCACAACGAGAGCGGCGCGGCGGTGCTGATCGCTCGAGCGAAAGCGTTTGCGGCGAATGCGGCCGAGCACGCGGCCGACGCCGCGATTCGAATGGAAGGGCCGGGAGGCTATGTTCGGGGGGGTCTGCTCGAGCGCCTCACGCGAGACGCCCGAACACTGGCCGTGATTCTGGAAGGCTAGTCGCTATTCGCGGTTCGCCATTCGCGATTCGTTAGCCGAGAATATTCTTCGCAATCGTCATCAACTGCATGTTGGTGGTGCCTTCATAGATCTGGCCGATCTTCGCGTCCCGGTAGAGCTTCTCGACCGGATACTCCTTGACGAAGCCGTTGCCGCCGAACAGGTTGATCGCCATCGAGGCGACGCGCTCGGCCACCTCTGACGAATACACCTTGCACATCGCCGCTTCGGTCAGGAAGGGCAGCCCGGCATCGCGCAGTCTCGCCGAGTTGTAGACCAGCAGGCGCGTGGTCTCGACGTCGGTCGCCATGCGCGCCAACTGGAACTGCACGCCCTGGAAGTCGGCGATCGCCTTGCCAAACTGCTTACGCTCCTTGATGTACTTCACGGTGTGGTCGAGCGCACCCTGCGCCAGGCCGAGCATCTGCGCGCCGATGCCGATGCGACCTTCGTTCAGCGTTTCGATGGCGACCTTGTAGCCTTTGCCGACCTCGCCGAGAATCTGCGACTTCGGCACGTTGCAGTTATCGAACATCAACTCGCACGTGCTGCTCGCGCGAATGCCGAGCTTGTCTTCCTTCTTGCCGACGGTGAACCCAGGCGTGCCGCGGTCCACAATGAACGCCGTGATGCCGCGATAGCCCGCCTCGGGATTGATGGTGGCGAACACGATGAACATGTCCGCTTCGTTGCCGTTGGTGATCCACAGTTTGCGGCCGGTGATGGCGAAGCCGTCTCCCTGTTCGACCGCGCGGGTGGTCAAGGCAAACGCATCACTGCCGGAGCCGGCTTCCGACAGGCAATAGGCGCCGATGGTGTTGCTGGCCAGCTTGGTGAGGTAGGTCTGCTTGATGGCGTCGCTGCCCCAACGCAGCACGGCGTTAATCACCAGCGTGTTCTGGACGTCAACCAGTACGCCGACCGACGGGTCAACGCGCGAGAGGCTCTCGACCGCGAGCACCGAGTGGAAGAACGTGCCGCCGGCGCCGCCATAGCTCTCCGGCACCTCGACGCTCAGCATCCCCATGGCGAACAGCTTCTCGATCAGGGCCGGGGACATCTTCGCGTGCTCGTCCATCTCGCGGGCGAGTGGGCGCACTTCCTTGTCGGCAAACTCGTACACGCTGTCGCGGAAGATGGCTTCATCTTCGGCCAGCCTGGTCAATGCAGGGGCCGGGGCGATTGTCTGGCTCATGGAGATGACAATGTTATCATCGACCTCACGGCCATGCGCATCACACCAGCGAGCGCGGTTCTCGTGCTGACGGCCACCCTGCTGGCGGCCGTGGCGGGGGTGCGCGCCTCGGCCGAGCCTACGGCGGAGGGGCAGGCGGCACAGACGCCGCCCCCGGCGCAGGAGAAGCCGTCGGCAGCAACGCCCGTGACGCCGGACTCGGGCCAGCCGGTGTTCCGCGGCGGCGTCAACTTTGTGCGGGTTGACGTGATCGTCACCGATCGCAAGGGCAACCCGGTCAACGACCTCAAGCTCGAGGACTTCGAGATTGCCGAAGACGGCAAGCCGCAGAAGCCCGAGACCATGCGCCTGGTGAAGATCGACGCCACCACCGCGCCGAGCTACACGTCGCGCACCATCCGTACCCGCATCGACGAAGAGACGGCCGCCGCCGACGAGAACTCCCGCATCTTCGTGTTCTTCCTGGACGATTACCACGTCCGCAAGGAAAGCAGCATGTCGGTGCGCCGGCCGATCATTGAGTTCATCACCAATCAGCTGGCGCCCAACGACCTGATCGGCGTGATGTATCCGCTCACCCCGATCGATGCGGTGACGCTGACCCGAAATCACCAGAGCGTGATCAATACCATCGAGAAGTTCGAGGGCCGCAAGTACAACTACGACCCGATCAACGAGCTCGAACGCGCCTACGTCTATAAGCTGACCCCGGATGTGATTGAGCGCCTGCGCCGGCAGGTCTCGCTGACTGCGATTCGAGGGATCTCCACCAAGCTCGGCTCGCTGCGCGAAGGCCGCAAGTCGGTGATCCTGGTCAGCGAAGGCTATTCGGCCCTGCTGCCCCCGCAAATGCGCAGCGACCAGCCCGGTGGCTTTGGCGATCCCGGCCGGGCCACCCGCGACCCATTTGCCGGTGACAACAATCCCCTCGAAGAGCGCGCGCAGTTCACCGCGTCCACCGATCTGCTGTCGGAATTGCAGGATGTGTTCGCCGCCGCGAACCGAAACAACACCTCGATCTACGCCGTTGACCCGCGTGGGCTCTCGACCGGCGAGTTTGGCATCGAGTCGAACATCTCGATTACGACCAGCTCGGCGTACCTGAATAACAGTGTTGACAGCCTGCGCACGATCGCCGAGAACACCGATGGCCGGGCGATCGTCAACCGCAACGATCTCGCCGCGGGGATGAAGCAGATCATCCGTGACTCGAGCGCGTATTACCTGGTTGGCTACACTTCCAACCCCGCGCCCACCGATGGCAAGTTCCATGCGGTTCGCGTCAGGGTGAAGCGCTCAGGCGTGGACGTCCGGGCGAGGAAAGGCTACTGGGCCTACACCGAAGCAGACGTCAAGCGTGCAGTGGCCGGTCCCAGGGAAGGCCCACCCCCGGCGGTCACGAAGGCTCTTGCGGCGATTGCGCCGATGACCAACCGGCGGTACGTGCGCACCTGGCTTGGCACCGAGCGCGGCACCGGCGGCTTGACCAAGGTCACGTTCCTGTGGGAGCCGCTGCCGCCGACACCAGGAGTCAAGCGCGAAGAGGCGCGGCGCGTCACGCTGCTGGCCACCTCGCCGACCGGCGAGATCGTGTATCGCGGTCGCGTCCCATCGACCCTGTCGGCGCCCGGTACCGGGGCGGCGATCAGCTTCGACGCCAGGCCGGGCAAGCTCGACCTGCGTTTGACGGTTGAGGGCGATGGCACCGGCACGCTCGACAACGAGGACCGCGACCTGGTGGTGCCAGACCTCGCCGCGCCCGAGGTGATGCTCGGCACACCGAAGGTGTGGTTCGCCCGCAATGCGCGCGAGTTCACGGCGCTGGCGGGCGGCACGGCCACGCCGCCCGCCGCGACGCGGGAGTTCCGGCGCACTGATCGACTGTTGATTCGGGTGGATGCGTTTGCGCCTGGAACCGCACTGCCTGTCGTCACCGCACAGCTGCTGAACCAGCAAGGCACCAAGATGGCCGACCTCGTGGTCACTGCGCCCCCGGCGGTGGGCGAGGCCCACACGGTGGATCTGTCGCTCGCGAGTTACGCGGCAGGGCAGTACTTGTTGGAACTGTCAGCAAACGCTGAAGGCCACAAGCCCGTTACCGAGCTCGTGGCCTTCCGGATCGGCAGTTAGGCGTACATTCCGCGCATCCGGGTCACCGTCGCCACCCGGCCGATCGCCACGATGTAGGCGGCCGCGCGCATGTCCACGTTGTATTTTTGCGCGGTCTTCAGCACGACGTCGAACGCCTCGACCATCTTGGCCTCGAGGCGCTCGTTCACTTCCTTTTCGGTCCAGAAGTAGCCGTGGCGGTCTTGCACCCACTCGAAGTACGACACCGTGACGCCGCCGGCGTTGGCGAGAATGTCGGGCACCACGAACACGCCGCGTTCATGCAGTAACTTGTGCGCGTCGGGCGTGGTCGGGCCGTTGGCGCCCTCGACGATCAGCTTGGCCTTGATGTCGCCAGCGTTCTCTTCGGTGATCTGGTTCTCGAGCGCAGCAGGAATGAGGATCTCGGCGTCGAGCTTGAAGACTTCAGCGGCACTGAGCGGGTCGCCGCCCTCAAAGCCGTGCACCGTCTTGTGCTGCTTGACGTGCTCGATCAGTTTCGGGACGTCGAGCCCCGTGGGGTTCTGGACGCCGCCCTTCCAGTCGGTGACGCCAACGATCTTCGCACCTTGCAGCGCCAGCAGCTCAGCCGCGATCGAGCCGACGTTGCCGAAGCCCTGCACCGCGACCCGCGAGCCCTTCAACTCGAACCCCAGATGCCTGGCCGATTCGCGGGCCGTGATCATGACGCCGCGCCCGGTGGCTTCGCGCCGTCCCAGCGAGCCGCCCATTTCGACCGGCTTGCCGGTGACGACGGCAGTTGAGGTGTGGCCGACGTGCATGGAGTAGGTGTCTGAGAACCACGCCATGATCTGCTCATTGGTGTTGACGTCGGGCGCTGGCACGTCTTTGTCGGGGCCGATCGCGTCGATGATCTCCGCGGTGTAGCGGCGGGTCAGGGCTTCCAGCTCACGCCGCGACATCTTGGTTGGGTCGCAAATCACCCCGCCCTTGCCGCCGCCGAACGGCAGCTGGGCTACGGCGCACTTCCAGGTCATCCAGGCGGCCAATGCCGTCACTTCATCGAGCGTGACGCCGGGGTGATAGCGGATGCCGCCCTTGGCGGGGCCGAGCGTCACGTTGTATTGCACGCGGTAGCCGGTGAAGACCTGGATCTCGCCGTTGTCCATCTGGACCGGGCACGAGACGATAATCTGGCGCTTGGCGTGGGTCAACATCTGCCACAGACCAGGCTCGAGATTCAGAATGCGCGCCGCCCCTTCAAACTCCCGGAGCATCGCGCCAAAAACGCTACCTTGTTGCGTCATCAATCCCTCGACAATCAGACCAGCGGACCGCGGATCACCGGTTAATTCGGCATCGCTGCAAACGATCTAACGTAGCGTGGGCCCCACCGAAATGTCAATTCCATATCATTAGCATGCGCTTTTGATATCGATTTGCAGGGCTCCAATCTGGGAACGGTGGTTGCGCCCGCCGGCGCGTCCGCGGATGCCGCGGCGGTGACCGCCGCTTACCGCGTACTCAAGACCTACTTCCCGGCCAATGCGACGCTCGACCCGGCCTACATCGCGTCGATGGCCGCGATTCCAAACGGCGTGGCCAAGACCAACGGCGTCGCGACCGGCGAGGCGGCGGCTGCCCAAATGACCGCTCTTCGCGCCAGCGACGGCTCGGCGCCGCCGGCGTTCTACCTGCCGGTGTCGGCAGACGCTGGAGTCTGGCAAAAGACGCCAGGCTGTCCCGCCGCGGGCGGCGTCAACTTCCAGTGGCAGAACATGACCCCGTTTGGTGTTGAGCGCGCACCCGGCGACCATGCGTGGATCGATCAGTTCCGCCCGGTGCCGCCGCCGGCGATCACCAGCAACCTGTACGCGAAGGACTACAACGAGGTGCTGAGGGTTGGCAGTGCTGCGAGCACCGAACGGCCGTCGGATCGCGCCGATGTGGTGCGGCTCTACGCCGTTGCATCGCCGGGCTTCGTATTCGGCTTGGTCGTACGGCAAGTGGCCACCGCACAGGGCCGCTCACTGTCGGAGAATGCGCGGGCCCTGGCCTTGATCAACATGGCCAGCAACGATGCGTTAATCGTGTCGTTCGAGGCCAAGTATCACTATCAGTTTTGGCGACCAGAGACGGCGATTCGCGCCGATAACGACGACAATCCGAAGACCGATCCCGACTTCGCCTTCGCGCCGTACATCACCACCCCCTGCTTCCCAAGCTATCCCTCAAATCATGCCAGCGGTAGCAACAGCGCGGCCGAGGTGGTGAGACGTCTGTACGGCGCCGGTGGCCATGCCATCACGATCACGCACCCCGCAGTGCCGGGCGTGGTTCTGCAGTACACCACGATCAAGCAGATCACCGACGACATCGACGACGCGCGCGTCTTTGGTGGCATCCACTTCCGGTTCGACCAGACGGCCGGCGGCCGAATGGGCCGCGAGGTTGGGACCTACGTCTACAAACACAACCTGCGCAAGATCGACCAGAACGACGATTGAACGCAGAGCCGGAACGCCCTGCTCGGATGGACGGCCCGGTCACGCGCCGCCGCCCCGGCGGCGCGGCCAGGGCCGTCCCGATCCGTAGGTGCCGGTCACGGCCGGGCCGAGCATCTCCCTATATAATTGCTACGGCATGAAAAGCGTGGCCGACCCGGCAGGCAGCAGGAAACACCGCTGGGAACGTGAAGTGGTCGAACCGACCTTGCGCAAGTCACCAGAGCGCAACGGGCCGTTCACGACCATTTCCGGGAGGCCCATCGAGCGGCTTTACACCGTCGAAGACGTCGAGGGCATTGACTTCAACCGCGACGTCGCCAACCCGGGCGAGTTCCCGTACGTCCGCGGCATTCACCCCACTGGCTACCGAGGCAAGCTCTGGACGATGCGGCAGTTCGCCGGCTTCGGCACGCCCGAGGAAACCAACCAGCGATACCAGGATCTGATCGCAGCCGGCGGCACGGGCCTGAGCGTGGCGTTCGACCTGCCGACACTCATGGGCCGCGATCCGGATCACGAGTTGTGTCTCGGTGAGGTGGGCAAGTGCGGCGTCAGCGTCATGTCGCTCGCCGACATGGAACGGCTGTTCGCCGGTATCTCGCTCGCCGACATCACGACCTCGATGACCATCAACTCGCCGGCGCCGATGATCTTCGCGATGTACCTGGTCGTTGCCGAGCAGCAGGGCGCCGACTGGAAGGCAATTTCCGGCACCATCCAAAACGACATTCTGAAGGAATTCATCGCGCAGAAGGAGTACATCTTCCCGCCGCGCCCCTCGATGCGATTGATCACCGACATCTTTGCGTTTTGCGCGAAGGAGGTACCGAAGTGGAACACCATTTCGGTGAGCGGCTACCATATTCGCGAGGCGGGTTCGACGGCGCTGCAAGAACTGGCCTTCACGTTGCGTGACGGCCTCGAGTACGTCCAGTACGGCGTCGACGCCGGACTCGACGTCGACGACTTCGTGCCGCGCATGTCGTTCTTCTTCAACTCGCATAGCGACTTCTTCGAGGAGATTGCCAAGTATCGCGCCGCGCGCCGGCTGTGGGCCGAGGCGATGAAGAACCGCTTTGGCGCCAAGAACCCGCGTTCGTGGCAACTGCGCTTCCACACGCAAACGGCTGGCGTGTCGCTGACCGCGCAGCAGCCCTACAACAACGTGGTGCGAACGGCGCTGCAGGCGCTGGCGGCCGTGCTCGGCGGCACCAACTCGCTGCACACCAACTCGCTCGACGAAGCCCTGGCGCTGCCCACCAAGGAGACCGCGACCATCGCCCTGCGCACCCAGCAAATCATCGCCCACGAAAGCGGCGTGACCAACGTTGTCGATCCGCTTGGCGGCTCGTACTTCATCGAGAAGCTGACGCAGGACATGATCGATGGCACGCTGAAGTACTGGGAGACCATCGACGGCATGGGCGGCATGGTCGAGGCGATCGAGCACGGCTATCCGCAAAAGGAAGTGGCCGAGTCGTCGTACCTCTTCCAGCAGGCGGTCGAGCGCAAGGAAAAGGTGATTGTCGGCGTCAACGACTTTATCCAGGCCGATGAGAAGCCGATCGAGATTCTCTACATCGACGACACCGCCTCCGATCTGCAGTTGAAGCGGCTCGCCGAGCTGAAGCAGTCGCGCGACAACGATCGGGTACAGCGCACGCTCGCGGCCCTCACGGAAGTAGCCAAGGGCAGCGGCAACACGATGGTCCCCCTGCTCGACTGCGTGCGGGCCTATGCCACGGTCGGCGAGATGTGCGATGCCCTGCGCGAGGTCTGGGGCGAATACGAGGAAGTGCCCGTCATATGAGTCAAAAGATACGGGTCGTTATTGCCAAACCGGGACTCGACGGTCACGACCGCGGCGCCAAGGTGATTGCGCGTGCCTTGCGTGATGCCGGCATGGAAGTGATCTACACCGGCCTGCGGCAGACGCCGGAGATGATCGTGTCCGCGGCCCTGCAGGAAGACGCCGACGTGATTGGCCTGTCGATTCTGTCGGGCGCGCACATGCACATTTGCCCGCGCGTCATGCAGTTGCTGAAGGAGAAGGGCCTAGACGATGTGCAGGTGGTGATTGGCGGGATCATACCGGACGTCGACCTGCCCAAGCTGAATGCGATGGGCATCCGCGGGATCTTCATTCCCGGCACGCCGATGCAGAAGATCGTTGACTACATTGCCGCGAACGCGCGGGCGCGGGTCTAACAGGGTGTTGGTCGCGCGCATGTTGGCCGATACGGGGCAGTAGGCGGGGTGATGCGCACATTGCTGCTCGCCGACGACAGCGTGACGACCCAACGCGTAATCGCGTTGATGTTTGCGGACGAGCCGTTTCGAGTGGTGACTGTTTCGGACGGCCAACAGGCCATGGACACCATGGCGGTGATGCGTCCTGACATTGTCCTGGCCAGCAACACCCTGCCGCGGACCAACGGCTACGAGCTGGCGGAGTATATTCGTAGCGTCGACACGCTGCGCGACGTGCCGGTGTTGCTGCTGTCGGGCGCGTTTGAATCGGTGGACGAGGCGCGGCTCACGTCGAGTGGCGCCCGTGGGATCCTTGAGAAGCCGTTAGAGCCGACTGCCGTGATTAATCGAGTGCGAGAATTGCTCGGTCTCAAAGACACCCGTCCCGCCCCGCTTGCGGGGCGGATGGTGACGTCCGCCGACACGCCGTCGGACCACAAGGCGCCGCCGGCTGCGCACAAGACGCTGCCCGGCGCGAACCCGGTCGCGGTCTCGCCGTGGGATGACCTGCCTAAGGTGGCGGGTCTCGCACCCGATGCCCGCTCGGTTGAGGGCGAGGCCCCCGGCGCGAGCCGCGAAGACTATCTCGGCACCCTCGACCACGCGTTCGATTCGCTCGATCAGCAACTCGCCGGCGGGCACCATGACCCGCAGTCGCCACACCGCAACCCCTCGCCACCACTCGGACAGGCCCATGGTTCGGCAGACCCGCGATCGCCCGGGCGCCGCCCCCCGCACACCAGTGATGGCCCGGCCCCCAATTCAGTGTTCGAGGTCGACACTGAGTGGTTCGCCGACGACAGGAAGGCAGCCGATACGGCGGCCCGCAACGAGATGGTCGCCGACGCCCGCGAATCGCTGCCCGCGCGTCCGGATTCCGACTCGGTCAATCCGATTTTCGAAGTGGACGACGAGTGGTTTGCCGAAGACAACAAGGCGCGCGAAGAGCGCCGCGCCCACCACCGCGATCTGACCGTCGAGATGGGCGTTCATGATGTCGAGTTGCCTGACGCGGAGCCGGTGCCGAATACGCCCGCGCCGGCAGACGGTCTTGATTTCGATTTCGGGCTCGACAACTTGCCTCCCACTGGACAGTCGAAGGGGCCGGCCCTCGACTCACCGCTTGCCGCGCCGCCGCTGGCCGCAGCACCCTTCGCACCCGCACCCTTAGCATCGGTACCAACCGCTTTGGCACCGTCACCGTTGGCGCGTCGCACCTTCGCGCCCACCTCGGTGGCCGACGACTTCGCCGCGCTGCTGGCGTTCGAGACCGGCGACGCCGAGGCACAAGAAGAGCCGGCGCCGCTGGCCCCCGCAGTAGCCCCCCCTACCGCGCCGGTCGTGCTGCAGGCGCCGGCACCCGAGATTACCGATGCCATGCTCGACACGATTGCCCAGCGAGTGGCCGATCGCCTGAATTCCGGTACGTTCGGCGCCGACTTGCGCGATGCGATGACGACCACGGTCCGCGAGACGGTACGGTCGGTGGTCTCCGAAACCTCCGAGCGGCTGGTGCGCGACGAGATTGCACGTGTCAAGGCCCGCGCCGAGCGCGACACCCAGTAACGCTGCAAGCGCCCTCCTTTTCCGCGAGATAATGGGGGGATATGCCCGTCCCGGAAAAGCCCGCACTCGAAGGCCTGGAAGACGCGCTGTCGGCAAAGTGGGAGCGCGACGGCACCTACCGGTTCGACCGCTCCAAGCCTCGCGATCAGATCTACTCGATCGACACGCCGCCGCCCACGGTTAGCGGCTCGCTGCACGTCGGGCACGTCTTCTCCTACACCCACACCGACATCGTCGCGCGCTTCCAGCGCATGCGCGGCAAGGAAGTGTTCTACCCGATGGGGTGGGACGACAACGGCCTGCCGACCGAGCGCCGCGTCCAGAACTACTTCGGCGTGCGCTGCGATCCGTCGTTGCCCTACGACCCGTCGTTCGTGGCGCCGGAGAAACCGGAGAAACAACCCATTTCAGTGTCGCGTCCCAACTTCATCGAACTGTGCGTGAAGCTGACCGTCGAGGACGAGAAGGTGTTCGAGCACCTGTGGCGGTACCTGGGCCTTTCGGTGGACTGGTCGATGACCTACGCGACCATCGCGCCGCCCGCGCAGCGCGTTTCGCAGATGATGTTTCTCCGACTGCTGCAGAAGAAACTGGCCTACCAGGTTGAGGCGCCCACGCTGTGGGACGTGGACTTCCGCACCGCGGTGGCCCAGGCCGAGCTCGAAGACCGCGAACAGCCGGGCGCGTATCACCGCATCCACTTTGCCAAGAGGGACCCTTCGACCTCGCTCGGGACCGGTGGCAGCGGGTTCGTGGCCATCGAAACGACGCGCCCGGAACTCATCCCGGCCTGTGTGGCGCTGGTTGCACATCCCGATGACGCACGCTATCAACCGTTGTTCGGCACCGAAGTGGTGACGCCGATCTTTGGCGTGCGGGTGCCGGTGTTGGCGCATGCGCTCGCCGATCCCGAGAAAGGCAGCGGCATCGCCATGATCTGCACGTTCGGCGACACGACCGACGTGGTCTGGTGGCGCGAGCTGAAGCTGCCGGTGCGCGCGATTGTCCAGCCCAATGGCACGCTCGGCCGCGTCACCTGGGGCGCGCAAGGTTGGGAAACCATTGATGCGGCACGCGCGCAACAGGCCTACGACCAGTTGGCGGGGCTGTCGGCGAAGAAGGCCCAGGCCAGGATCGTGGAGTTGCTGCGAGAGAGCGGCGATTTACAGGGTGAGCCGAAGCCGATTACGCACAACGTGAAGTTTTACGAGAAGGGTGACCGCCCGCTCGAGATCATCACGAGCCGGCAGTGGTTCATCAAGACCATCGACCATCGCGACCAGTTCATCCAGCGCGGCCGCGAGATTGCGTGGCACCCGGAGTACATGCAGGCGCGCTACGAAAACTGGGTCAACGGCCTGAACGGCGATTGGTGCGTGAGCCGCCAGCGGTTTTTCGGCGTGCCATTCCCGGTGTGGTATCCGTTGCGTGCCGATGGCACGACCGACCACAGCCAGCCGCTGGTGCCGGCCGAATCGCGCCTGCCGCTTGACCCCTCTACCGACGTGCCCGACGGCTACCGCGCCGATCAGCGTGGCAAGCCTGGTGGTTTCATTGCCGATCCCGACGTCATGGACACCTGGGCGACCTCGTCGGTGTCGCCGCAGTTGGTGAGCCAGTGGGAAACCGACGCCGACATCTTCGCGCGCACGTTCCCGATGGATCTGCGGCCGCAGGCCCACGACATCATCCGCACATGGCTGTTCTCGTCGGTGGTGCGCGCGCACTTTGAGAATCAATCGGTGCCGTGGACCCATGCGGCAATCTCCGGCTGGGTGCTTGATCCTGATCGCAAGAAGATGTCGAAGTCCAAGGGCAACGTCGTCACGCCCCTTGGCCTGCTGCAGGAGTACGGCTCCGACGGCGTGCGCTACTGGGCCGCTCGCGGCGGCCCCGGCGTCGACACCGCCTTTGATGTCGGCCAGATGAAGATTGGCCGCAAGCTCGCCATGAAGGTGCTGAACGTGTCGAAGTTCGTGCTGGCCGGCGAGCAGCCGGCCGGCGCGGTCACCGAAGCGCTCGATCGCGGCATGCTGCAGAACCTTGCCGGGCTGGTAGATGACGCGACCGCGGAACTCGAGGACTACGAGTACGCGAAGGCGTTGGCCAAGGTCGAGTCGTTCTTCTGGGACTTCTGCGATAACTACGTCGAGGCGGCGAAGTCGCGCCGTTACGGCGACTTTGGCGTCGAGGCGGCCGCGTCCGCATCCACGGCCATGCGGCTGGCACTGTCGGTGTTGTTGCGGTTGCTGGCTCCCTATCTCTCGTTCGTCTGCGAAGAGGTGTGGTCGTGGTCAAACACCGACTCGGTGCATCGCTCTGCCTGGCCGACCCGCGCCGAACTGATCGCGGTGTCAGGAACCGATCACGCCGCGCAGCGCTCGGTGTTTCACCTGACCGAAGCCCTCAATGCCATTCGTAAGGCCAAGACCGATCAGAAGGTCTCAGTTGGCACGCCGGTCAAGGAAGTGATCTACGTCGCCGGCGATGATGCGGCCCGAAGCCTGGCGCTGGTCGAACGCGACCTGAAGGCGGCGTGCCGGGCCGATGGCCTCGTGCTGAAGGCAGGCGAGCCGCGCGTAGAGATCACCCTCAAGCCGGCCGGGGTGTAATGGCTTCGCCGCTGTCACCAGACGCCTATCGCGGCTTGGTCCGCGATGCACTTGCCGAGGATCGCGGACAAGGGGACGCCACCAGCGCGGCGACGATCGCCGAAGGGCAGCGCGCGCGCGGCGTGATCATCGCCAAGGGCGACATCGTCATTGCCGGTCTCGCGGTCGCGGCCGAGACGTTTCGCCAGGCCGAGCCGTCGGCGGTGTTCGAGGTGCGGTGGTCCGACGGCGCGCACGTGCAGCCGGGCGAAGTTGTCGCCACGGTCACCGGCGACGCGCGCGGCCTGCTCGAGGGCGAGCGCACGGCGCTGAATTTCCTGCAACGCCTGTGCGGCATCGCCACGCTGACGGCGCAGTTCGTCGAGGCGGCCGCCGGAGGCATCACGATTCTCGACACGCGCAAGACGACCCCTGGGTTTCGCGTGCTCGAGAAATATGCCGTCCGCTGCGGCGGTGGTACTAATCATCGTCATCGGCTGGATGACGGCATTCTGATCAAGGACAACCACAAGCGGCTGGCCGGCGGCGTGCGCGCGGCGGTCGAGCGAGCGATGACCGACAACCAGGGGCTGGCCGTCGAGATCGAGGTGGAGACCCTCGATGAACTGGACGAGGTGCTCAAGACGGGCGTCCCGCGCATCCTGCTGGATAACTTCACCACTTACGACATCCGTGAAGCGGTTGCTCGCGTGGCGGGGCGCGCCGAGATCGAGATTTCGGGCGGAGTCACGCTCGCGAGAATCCCTGAACTGGCGACCACCGGCGCCCACTACGTGTCGGTCGGCGCCCTCACGCATTCGGCGCCGGCCGCGGATTTGAGCTTCGAACTCGAGCCGGCGTAATGCTGCCCGACGACCTTGCGGCCGCGCTCAGTGCCTTGTGCGATCGCCGGCCCGACCTGCGCCTTGATCTCCGCTGGCACGCCTCGATCGCGTCAACGATGGACGCCGCGTCCGCGCTGGCCACGGCCGGCGCCGATCACGGCGTCGTCGTGGGAGCCAGCCGGCAGACGGCCGGCCGCGGCCGGCGGGGACGCGTCTGGGAATCGCCGCCCGAGGCCGGTTTGTATTTCTCGTTCATCGCCAGGCCGCCAGTCCAGTCGAATGCGTCGTTGCCGCTGCTGACCCTTGCGGCCGGCGTGGCGGTTCGCGAGGGCGTCCACGCGGCGCTGGGATTGGCTGCCGACCTGAAGTGGCCGAACGACGTGCTCGTGGGGCGCCGGAAGTTGGCCGGCATTCTGGCCGAGGGGCTTGGCATCGGCACCGCGGAGCAGGCGGTGGTGATTGGCGTCGGCCTGAACGTGCAGCCGTCGTCTTATCCCCCCGAGGTCGCCGCTCGTGCGACGTCGCTCGAGGGAGAGTTGGGCCGCGTCGTGGACCGGAGCCAGGTGCTGGCCGCGGTGTTGGCTGCCCTGTGCGATCGTCTCACCACGCTCGAACGGAGCCCGGGTGATATTCTGCAAGCGTGGCGCGTGGCGTCACCGAACGCGAACGGCACGCGGGTCGAGTGGGAGGGCCGCACCGGCACGACCGCTGGCATCGACGACACGGGCGCATTGTTGATTCGCTCGTCGTCTGGCCTCGAACGGGTGATTGCCGGCGAACTGAACTGGTTTTTGTGACGTGGCACCATGCTCCTAGCGATTGACGTCGGCAACACCAACATCGTGATCGGCGTGTTCCAGGGACGCGAGCTGATTTACAGCTGGCGACTGACGACGATCCGCGAGCGCACCGCCGACGAGTTGGGCATCCTGGTGACCGACCTCTGCGTTCACCATGGCATCACGCGACAGCAGATTTCAGGCATCGTGATCGCCTCGGTGGTGCCGCCGCTCACCGGAACGCTGCAGGTCATGGCGATCAAGTACTTCGAGCGCACCCCGCTGCTGTTTGAGCCGGCGGTGAATGGCGGCATGCCGATCCTCTACGACAACCCGGCCGAGGTCGGCGCCGACCGCGTGGTCAACGCGCTCGCCGCGCTCGATCAGTGGGGTCTGGGCAAGCCGATCATCGTCGTCGATTTCGGCACGGCGACCACTTTCGACGCCATCTCCGCCAAGGGGGAGTACCTCGGCGGGGTGATCTGCCCGGGGCCGCAGATTTCCGCCGACGCGCTGTTCCAGCGAGCGGCGCGTCTGCCGCGCATCGAGGTGAAGAAGCCGGCGAAGGTCATCGGCACGAATACGGTCGCGTCGATGCAGTCGGGGTTGTTCTGGGGCTACGTCGACATGGTGGAGGGCCTCGTGCGGCGCATGAAGGCCGAACTCGGCGGCGAGGCGCTGGTCATCGCGACCGGTGGACTGGCGGTCGTGGTCGCACCCGAGTCGTCGCTGATCGATCACGTCGACGTCGAGTTGACGCTGTACGGTCTGCGGCTCGTGTGGGAACGCCGCGCGCAATCGTGACCGACGTTGACGCCTACTGCCGCGATCTCGAGGCCTACCTCTGTCGCAAGAATGACGGCCACCTGATTCGCATCACCGGCCCGGCTTTCGAGCGCGTGATCAGCTGGGCGCACCAGGGGATTCCTCGCAAGGTGGCCGAGGCCGGCATCGACCGCTACTTTGAGCGCTATTATCGCAAGGGACCGCGCCGCCGGCCGGTGCGCATCGACTTCTGCGAAGCCGATGTGCTCGACGCCTTCGACGACTGGCGGCGGGCGCTCGGGATTGCTGCCGTCGCTCCCGATGCGGGGGGTGGTCCAGACGTGGAGGAGCCGCTCCAGGCCGCCCGTCCGCGGCGCTCGCTGGCATCGCAACTGGAGGCGGCGCTTTCGCGTCTCACCGTGCTGCGTGGCAGCGACAAGGCGGGTCCTGCGATCGGGCCCGCGCTCGACGCAGCCGTGCGCGCGCTTGATGCGCTGCAGCCAGAAGCGTCGCGTGCCCGTGGCGACGCGCGGGACGCATTGGTCTTAAAGGTTGCGACCATCGAAGCCGAGCTGGTGGCGGCGGCCCTGCAGTCGTTGACCGTGACCGAGCGCATGGCGCTCGAGAAGGAGGCCGACGCCGAGTTGGCGCCGTTCCGCCAGCGCATGGCGCCCGAGGCATACGCGCAGTCGCGCC
The DNA here is from genome assembly GCA_031364805.1 of Acidobacteriota bacterium. GTDB lineage: Bacteria > Acidobacteriota > Vicinamibacteria > Vicinamibacterales > UBA2999 > 12-FULL-67-14b. Next base: position 12,875 of record JANLWW010000069.1, on the reverse strand, counting down.
AGGCCGCGATCCACCGGCTCGTGCGTTTGCAATTCGAGCTCCCGGACATCGGGGTCTGATTGCGGATGGGCCTGGCACGATTACCTGGTATTCGTGGCAGCGGCTGCCACACTCGCAAGGACTGCTTCGTTGTGGACGTACCCGTGCCAGGCCCGGAGATATATGCATAGAGGCGATCGACTGACGCTCACCATTGAACGGCCCGCCGCGGGCGGTCGCATGATCGCGCGGCACGAGGGGGCGATTGTGTTCGTCGCCGGCGCCATTCCCGGCGAAGTCGTCGAGGCCGAGGTTGAGAAAGTGCAGCGCGGCACCGGCTGGGCGATCACGCGCCGCGTAATTGAACGATCGCCAGACCGCGTGCCGGACGCGGCTGACGGCACCTCGCCGTCCGACGGCGGCTGTGGTGGTTGCGTGATGGCGCATATCGACTACGAGCGCCAGCGCGCCATCAAGGCGGCCATCATCGCAGATGCCTTTCGTCGCCTGGGCCGCATCACGCTGGAGGCGCCGGTCAGCGTCGCGGCGTCGCCGATCGACGGCTACCGCATGCGCGCACGGCTGCACGTGCGCAACGGGCGCATCGGTTTCTTTCGCGAAGGCACCCACTCGCTTTGTCAACCCGGACCGACGCGTCAACTTCGCCCCGATACCCTGGCGGTGCTGACGGCACTGGAACTCGCGCTTAAGACGATCGAGCGCGACACGGTGGGCGAGATCGAACTATCCGAAAACCTCGACGCGTCGCAACGCGCGCTGCACCTGGAGTTGGTGCCCAACGCCGACCCATCACGACTGGCTACGATCACGAGGCTCGATGGCCTCACCGGGGTCACCTGCGCGCCGGCGGAATCAACGCGCACGATGGAGTTGTGGGGAAGTGCGGTGGTGTCGGACCAGGTGTCCGGCGCACGGCTGTCTCGTCACGCGCGGTCGTTCTTCCAGGGGAACCGCTTCCTGCTGCAACCGCTGGTCGACCAGGTGCTGTCGCACGTCACCGAGGGGCCGGTGCTCGACCTCTACGCCGGGGTCGGTCTATTTAGCCTGGCGGCGGCGACAATCGGTCACGGGCCGGTGGTAGCAGTCGAGGGCGACCACTTCTCGGCCGGCGATCTGCGCCGCAACGCCTCGCCACGAGACGATGTGCATGTGAGAGAGGAGCCGGTCGAGCGCTACCTGCCGCATGCCACCAAGGCGGCGACCATCATTCTCGACCCGCCACGAACAGGCTTGTCGAAGGAGGCCCTGGCCGGCGCAGTGGCCGTTGGCGCGCCGACGCTGATTTACGTGTCGTGTGACATCGCCACGCTGGCGCGCGACGCGCGGTTGCTGCTGGATGCCGGGTATCGCATGGCGGGCGTACATGCGTTCGATCTCTTCCCGAACACGGCCCACGTCGAGACGGTTATCGCTTTCGCGCGTTAGCCGCCTGCACTAGCCCTTCGAACAGCGAGCGGAACTCGCCGGTCCGCCAGAAGTTTTCCGGATGCCACTGCACGCCAATGCAGAACGCGGCGCCGGGCTTTTCCATGGCCTCAATGACGCCGTCGGGTGAGGTGGCCGTCACTTCAAACCCGGGGGCGGCCTTCGCGACCGACTGATGATGGCGGCTGTTCACGTGGCAGGTCTCGCCGTCCTCCATGTGGTCGGCCAGCAGCGCCGATAGCTGCGAGTCTTTCGACACCCACACCTCGTGCGCGATATGGGCGCGCGGTTCCGGCACGGAATGCTCGAGCGCGCCCGGCACCTGGCTGGGGATGTCCTGGATCAGGGTTCCGCCCATCGCCACGTTCAGCAACTGCATGCCGCGGCAAATCGCGAGATAGGGCACGTTGGCGGCAATCGCCGCGCGCGTCAGGGCAATCTCGAACGCGTCGCGATCGGCCTCGGCTGGCGCGAAGGTGGCGTGCGGCGTTTCGCCGTAAATCATCGGGTCGACGTCGCCCCCGCCGGTCAGCATGATGCCGTCGACGCGGGCGAGGATGTGTTCCGGCGCCTCGCCGCCGGCGGCGACCTCAATCGGCTCGCCGCCGGCGCGGCGCACGGATTCCATGTAGTCGGACATCCGGCGGTTCTGGGCGATCGCAATCAGGGCCATATGCGCAAGCGTCCTACATTCGCGGCGGAACAGCAACGCCCATCAGCTCGAGCATGCGCGTGAGCTGCAGGCGGAAGTACGCCACCGCGGCGGCCCGCCAGCGCCGCACGTCGTCACGCTCTTCGTTGAGGATCGGCGCCCGGTGATAGAACGCGTTGAACATCTGGGCCAGACCGAACCCATATTTAGCCAGCACCGCGAACTCGAGGGTGCGCACCACTTGCTCGACCACGTCGTCCAGTCGCGAGGCCTCGAGTACCAACGCCCATAATTCGTGATCGCCGTCGCTGCCGGCAATCGCGTCTGGCGGCACCGTCGGGAGCGGCGCCAGCATGGCGGCTTCGTCCAGGCCGAGACGGTCCTGCAACTTTTGGAAGATGTTGTTGGCGCGAACGACCGCGTACTGCAAGTACGGGCCGCTCTCGCCTTCGAAGCTGAGGGCCTCGTCGATGTCGAAGGCAATCACCTTGGTGCGCGAGTACTTGATCAGGAAATAGCGTACGGCGGCAATGCCAATGTCTTCGGCGATGCGGCGCTGGTCGGCCGGCGGCAAGTCGGGTTGGCGCCGAGCCACCTCCGACGTTGCCTTGTCGATCACGCGATCGATCAGGTCGTCGGCCTTGACGCCCAGGCCCTTGCGGCCCGACACCTCGACGAACGGCCGCTTTGCGTCCTCAGAATCGGGCGGCGGCGCGAAACCAAGTTCCCTGGCCGTGGCATGTGACAGCGCGACCATCTCGTACGAGAAGTGAGTCAGCCGGTCGGCCTCGGCCTGATGGCCGATCGCCGACAGCGCCTGCTTCAACAGCTTCTGCAGATAGGCCTGGCGCACGTCGATCACGTTGTAGGTCGCGGCGGCAGCGCCGAAGGCGGGATGCTCGGCGACCGCCAGTGAGGTGTCGCTGGTGGTCGCCCACAAGCTGTCTCCGTTCGTGCGGGTGGCGAACCGCCGGTAGTGGAAGTCGTGGCCGAGCAGTCCCGACTTCCAGAACTGGTACGCCATGTCCTTGCCGACATACGTGACGGTGCCGTTCGATCGCACGATCACTTTCTCGCGATCCTCCGCGTCGTCTGCGGCGGCATCGGCCGGAGCCTCCGCATCGGTGGCAGGCGCATCGTCGATCTTCATGACCCAGCAGCCGGCGAGCCGGCCCTCGGTCTGCAGAAACACGGCGCCGGTCTGCTTGAGCACGTCGAACGCCCGCGCCCAGAACTTCAGGCGCAGGATGTCGCCTTCCCACGTCAGCAGCTGATAGTCGATGTTGAGCCGCGCCATGGTCTTGAGGTGCGCACGGACCACCGTGTCGGCGATGAATGCCGCCAGGCTGGCGGTGGGCTCGACGCCGTGCTCAATGTCATGCAGGGTCGCGGCGCGAACCTGCAGGCGTTCCTTGTCCCCACCGTACCACTCGGTGACGCGCGCATAGAGATCCCAGCAGTAGTAATCGAACCGCGTCGTCTCGGCGAGGCGCTTCGCACCGGCAAGATCAATCTGCTCGAACTCGCGAAAGCCGACCACCACGTCGGCCACTTGCACGCCGGTGTCGTCGATGTAGTTCTGGACCTCGACCGGCGTGCCGCGGAAGCGCAAGGCGCGGACCAACGTGTCGCCCAATGCGGAGTTCCGCAGGTGGCCAATGTGCGCCGCCTTGTTTGGGTTGATCGCGGTGTGCTCGACGATGGTCTTGTCGGTGCGAAGAGGGGCGGCGGGTAACGAGCCGGCGACGCCCAGGCGTGCCAGCAGAAATGCCGGGCGATCGAGAAACACGTTGAGGTAGCCGTTCGGTGCCGCCTCGACCTTGATGAACCCCGGAACCGGGCCCAGGGCGCCGGCGATCTCCTGCGCGATGGCACGGGGCGCCTTGCGCAGGCGGCGGGCGAGGTCGAAGGCGATTGGTGTGCCGAGGTCGCCAAGCGTCCGGTTCGGCGGGTATTCGACCGGGATGGCGAAGTCGGGATCGGTGATGTCGTAGCGCTCGGCGAGCACGGCGCGCACACGCGCCCTGAGCTGTTCGTGGAGGGGGAGAATCATGATGCTGGTTCGTTGACTCGATCGGAGCGAAGCGGTACGATCACGTTATCATTTCCCCACGCCTTCGTCATGGTTGACGCTGGAATCGGCCGCCTGCTGATCTCGAGTCTGCACCAGGGCATCGCCGATGTCTCACCAAACCGGCTCGATTTCTATGAGAACTGGCTGACCCCGTCGGGCATGCGCGATGGGCGCATTGGCCTGGCTCCGCTTGGCGCCGTCCTCAGTTTTCTCCACCGTGAAGAGCCCCCATCGAACGATCGGATTGCGACCCGGGCCGGTGTGTGCGCCGCCGACTGGACCTACCAGGAACTCCCGGTCTTTCGTCGCTGGTGGATCAGCAAGTTACCACTGGGGCTGCGTTCGCGCGCCGCTCTTGGCCTGGGCAAGCGGCTCGTGCTGGCCACAGTGAAGCAGTCAAAGGTGAAGAACCGCATCTCGGGGACGCAGGCCGTGGTCGAGATCAAGTCGGCGTTGTGCGACCAACTGCGGGATCCATCGACGGTGCCTATGCGTGGTTTCTACACGGCGGCCTTGCAGCGTTTGTTCTTGCACTGCGACGTGGACGCGGTCGTGAGCCCGGCCAGCGAGCAGCCCGGCGGCTGGAACCTGGCGGTGGCCGTGAATGGGGCCCGACTCCCTGGGACGGTGGACGCCGCGTGATGGTGAGGCACTGGGCCATTCTGGGTCTACTCGCGGGCGCGCTTGCGTGGCCTGCGATCGGATTGGCGCAAGTGCCGGCCGGCGCTCCCATCGTTGTTTTGCCGTTCGAGAATCCGAAGCAGGAACCCCGCCTCGCCTGGATGCGCGAGGGCGCCGCCGTGCTGTTGACCGACCTGCTGGCGGCCAGCGGTGAACAGGTCATCGATCGCGAAGAACGGCTGCGCGCGTTCGACCGGTTGCAGCTCCCGGCGTCGGCGGGACTGAGCCGTGCTTCATCGATCAAGGTCGGCCAGGCTGTTGCCGCTAGCGTGGTCGTGATCGGCTCTGTGGAGCTCGCCGGCGATCAAATGGTGGCACGCGGCCGACTCGTCCGCCTCGACACCGGCCGGTTATTGCCCGACGTGCAGGCGTCCGGAACGATCACCGATGTGTTTGGCGTGTTCAGCCGGCTTGCCCACCTACTGCGTGGCGCAAGTGCCAAGCCCCTGGCGCTGCCGAGCGACCGGTTGCCGCCGTCAGCCCAGGTCTTCGAGCTCTACATCAAGGGCCTAATCGCCGAGACGCCGGCTGCCGCCTCTGCGTTTCTCGAGCAGGCCATCAAGGCGGCGCCATCGTTCGACCCCGCGCGTCTGGCGATGTGGGATTTGCGGACCGAAGCCTCTGAGCATCAGCGCGCGCTGGACGCACTGGCGAGCATCCGCGCCGACAGCCGCTACTCAGCCGAAAGCCGCTTCCGCCGCTCGCTGTCGCTCATGAGCCTGAAGCGATTCGATGAAGCGCTGCAGACGCTGCGCGCCCTGCAAGGCGAACAGCGTTCGGCCGCCGTGACCAACGCGATTGGCGTCGCGGAGCTCCGCCGCACCGCGACCCCGCAGGCGGGCCGCGCCACGTATTACTTCAGCCAGGCGAGCGAGATCGATCCCGCGGATGGGGACCTGTTCTTCAACCTGGGCTACGCCTATTGGATCGACCGCGATCCGCGCGCGACCATTTATTGGCTGCGCGAAGCCGTGCGCCGCAATCCAGCGGACGGCGATGCCCACTTCATTCTGGGCGTAGCCTTGCAGCAGATCGGCGCAACCGCCGAAGCCGCGCGCGAGCGCGAGCTGGCAACACGCCTATCGTCGAAGTACGCCGGCTGGGAGGCGCGCGCCGGCGACCCGGTTCCGCGCGGGCTCGAACGGCTGGCAGAACGGCTGTCGTCCTCGGCCAGCCGTGTCGACACGATGTTCACCACGGCAGGCCAACGCGATCAGGACGCGCTCGCCGCCTTTCACCTCGATGCCGGCCGCCGCGCCTATCAACGCGAAGCCGACCGCGAGGCGATCCAGGAGTTGCGCCGGGCCCTGTATCTGTCCCCCTACCTGGCCGAAGCCCACCTGATGCTCGGGCGTCTTCACCTGCGAGGCGGACGCGCCGAAGAAGCCGTGGCAGCCCTGAAGATCGCGATCTGGAGCGAAGAGACCGTGCCAGCCCGTGTCGCCCTGGCCGAGGCCTTCCTGCAGGTGCAGGACACTGCGTCGGCCCGCAGCGAGATCGACCGCGCGCTGGCCCTCGATCCCAAGTCTGAAGACGCACTCGCGGTGAAAGCGAAGATCGGCGGAGGCCCGTGGTAAAATTCTGCCCAGATTTGCATTAATGGCTACCACCCAAGACGACGCGTTTCGCGAGATTCAGCTGAATGGCAAGCAACTGGTCTTCATGGCCATGGCCTTCGTGGTTATTGCCGTAGGCATTTTTCTGCTGGGCGTCCAGGTCGGTCGCGGGGTCCGTGGCGAGCGCGGCCTGCCGGACGGCCCCGACGGCTCCGTCGCCGCCGCGACCGAGACCGAGCCGCCGTTACCGCCCGCCGCCATGGGGCAGGGTTCGAGCGACGCGCCGGTCACCGCGGGCGAGAAGTTGAGCTATGCCGAGCGCCTGACCGGCAACGAAGCGGCCAACGACTCGCTAAAGAAGCCTGCCGAACCCGCGCCGGCCGCTGAACCGCCGAGGCCGAAACCCGAGGCGCCCGCCACCACGAGCGCGCCGCGGGTGGCCCCGCCACCAGCGCCAGTCGCCCCGGCTCCTGCTGCGACCGCGGCTGCGACCTCCACCGAGCCCGCCGGCACCGGCTTCGCGATTCAAGTCGCCGCCTTGCGCGAGCGCAGCGAAGCCGACACCATCGTGAGGCGGCTCGCCGGCAAAGGCTATCCGGCTTACGTGCTCGCGCCCGCGAAGGGCGCGCCGTCGGTCTTTCGGGTTCGCGTCGGCAAGTTCAAGGACCGTGGCGAAGCCGACACCGTGGCGGCGCGGCTGCAAAAGGAAGAGCAGTTCAAGCCCTGGGTCGTCCGCTAGGGGCGCCCATGGTGAACCCTGCGAAGACCCGACAGCCGCTTTGGCAGTTGATGGGCCGGTTGTTTCGGGCGCATCCCTGGCACGGCGTTCGTCTGGGCGACAAAGGCTCGGACGTGGTCACCTGCTACATCGAGATCACGCCGTCCGACACGGTGAAATATGAGCTCGACAAGCCGACGGGTTTGCTCAAGCTGGATCGGCCGCAGCGCTTCTCGAATTTTTGCCCGGCTCTTTACGGATTGTTGCCGCAAACCTACTGCGGCACGCGGGTCGCCGAACTGAGCACCGAGAAGACCGGGCGGCCGGCGATCAGTGGCGACTTAGATCCGCTTGATGTCTGTGTCCTCACCGAGCGGCCGGTGTCGCACGGCGACATCCTGCTGCAAGCGATCCCGATCGGCGGCTTGCGGATGATCGACGGCAGCGAAGCGGATGACAAGATTGTCGCGGTGCTCGTAGGGGATTCGGCCTACGGCGGTTTCCGCGACATCAAGGATTGTCCCGAGGCATTGGTCTCGCGGTTGATTCACTATTTCGAAACCTACAAGCTCGTGCCCGGCAGCGTCGAGAATCCCTGCGAGATTACGCACGTTTACGGGCGTGAGGAAGCCTTTGACGTGATTCGCCGCGCGCAGGCCGATTATCACGAGAAGTTCGGTTCCCTCGAATCGCTGCTCGACGCGGCGATGCAGTCTAGCCCCGTCTGATGATGGCTTCATCCACGCTGGCGGCAATCGCCTCGGGCGTGTTGCTGGCGCTGTCGTTCCCCAAGTACGGCCATCCCGCGGCCGCCTTCATCGCGCTGGTGCCGCTTTATGTCGCGCTCAGTGGCTGGAACGGCCGGCCCGGCAAGCCGGCTGGTGTCAGCACCGGTCGCGGCTTCCGGCTTGGCCTGATCGCGGGATTCATCCATTTCGCCGGCACCGTCTATTGGACCGGTGCCACGGTGCAAACCTTCGGCGGCCTGCCGTGGCCCGTGGCGGTGTTCGTCACCAGCCTGCTGGTGTTGTATATGGCCACGTATCTGGCCCTGGCATCGGCGGCGTCGGCCATCTTCATTCGACGCTTTGGGCTGGTGGGATTGGTGCTGTCGCCTGCCACCTGGGTAGCGGCCGAGTACACCCGCGGCTTCCTGTTCGGCGGCTTTCCCTGGATTCCGCTTGGCAACACCATGGTCACGCTGCTGCCGATTGCGCAGCTCGCCAGCCTCGTCGGCGTCTTCGGCCTTTCGGCCTTCGTCGCGATGATCAACGCCGGCTTCGCCGCCACCGCGCTTACGGCCGGCCGCATGCGGGTCGTGGCGCTCTTGGGGACGCTCGTGCTGATAGCCGCGGCGTCGGTGTGGGGTGGCCAGCGGCTTGCGGCCAACCGCCTCACGCAGGGTGAGCCGGTTCGTGTGGGCCTGATCCAGGCCAATATCGCGCAAGCCGACAAGTGGAACCCGGCGCGCGCCGGCATGATCGTCGACCGCTACCTCCAGTTGACACGCCAGGCCGCCGACAACGGTGCCGACTTCCTGCTGTGGCCCGAATCGGCGACCCCCTTTTTCTTCCAGGATGACCCAGAGGCGGAGGTCGTTCGTTCGATGGTCCGGCAGTTGGGCAAGCCGTTGCTACTCGGCAGCGACGAAGTCGAGCGCGGTTCGCCGAAGGACCGCTATTACAACGCCGCGTTCATGCTCGACTCCGCCGGTGCGACCGCCGCGGTGTATCGCAAGATGCACCTGGTGCCGTTTGGTGAGTACGTCCCGTTCCAGAGCCTGTTGTTTTTCGTCGGGCCGCTGGTCGAAGCGGTCTCGGCCTTCACGCCCGGAGAGCGCGTCACCATGCTGCCTGTTCGCGAGCACATGATCAGTACCGCGATCTGCTACGAAGTGACCTATCCCAGCCAGGCCCGCGAGGCCGTGCGGCAGGGCAGCGAGATGCTCACCACGATTACCAATGACGCGTGGTACGGCGAATCATCGGCGGCCTATCAACATTTCGACATGGCGGCCATGCGCGCGGTCGAGCAGGGCCGTTACCTGGTGCGCGCGGCCAACACTGGCGTCAGCGGAATCATCGACCCATACGGGCGGGTCTTGATCCGCACCAACCTCTTCGAGACCGTCGCCGTGGTTGGTGAGGCGCGCTTCGTGCAGGAGCGGACGCTCTATGCCAGAATTGGAGACATGGTCGCGCTGGTGTCTACCGTGCTCACGGTGCTCGCGCTGGGCGTGGCCGCATGGCTGAAGGCCGAACGTTAACGCCGCAAGGAGACCCGCTTGGCACTCGTGATTGATGACCTCGTCCGCCGCTCCACTGACCTGCTGAAGCGGGCCGCTGATATGCGGAGCTATCTTTGACGATGCGCATGATCCGGGTGAGCTAGCGCAACTCGAACAAAAGGTCGCGGCGGCCAATTTCTGGGACAACCAGGCCGACGCCCAGAAGACCCTGCTACGACAGCGGCGCCTGGCCCAGGACATCGAACTGAGCGGCAGCCTCGCCAAGAAAGCCGACGACATCGGCGTGCTGCTCGAGTGGGCCCGCAGCGGGGAAGACGTGCTCGCCGACCTGGCACGCGCCCTCGACGCGCTCGGCGAACAGGTGGATGCCGCTGAAACCAAGAAGATGCTCAGCGGCGAGCACGACCTCGCCAACGCCATCATCACCATTCACCCCGGCGCCGGCGGCGTCGAGTCCCAGGATTGGGCCGAGATGCTGCTGCGCATGTACTTGAAGTGGGCCGAGCGCCGCGGCTTCAAGCGCGAAATGCTCGAGTACCAGCCCGGCGAAGAGGCTGGCTTGAAGAGCGTGACGTTCACGCTTGCCGGCGAGTACGCTTTCGGTCTGATGGCCGCCGAGGCCGGCGTCCATCGCCTCGTGCGGATCTCACCGTTCGATCAGGCGGCCCGCAGGCACACCTCATTTGCTTCGGTCTACGTCTGGCCCGAGTTCGATGAGGAGGTCGAGATCGACATTCCTGACAAAGAGCTGCGCATCGACACCTATCGTTCAAGCGGCGCCGGCGGCCAGCACGTGAACGTCACCGACTCGGCCGTGCGCATTACGCACCTGCCCACGGGAATCGTCACCTCGTGCCAGAACGAGCGCTCGCAGCACAAGAACAAGGACGTCGCCATGAAAGTGCTGAAGGCCAAGTTGTACGACCTGAAGCAGAAAGAGCAGCAGGACAAACTGTCGCAAATTGGCGGCGCCAAGAAGGACATCGCTTTCGGCTCACAGATTCGCAGCTACGTGTTACAGCCCTACCAGATGATCAAGGATCACCGGACCAAGTTTTCGGAGGGGCAGGTCGAAAAGGTCCTGAACGGCGACATCGACGTGTTCATCAAGACTTACCTGATGCAGAAGGCCACCGGCACGCTGGGGCAGTCGACTGACGATGACGATGAGTAGCTAGCGCGGCTACTGCCGACTGGGTTGGGTGCCGGAGATGAACGCTTCGGTGATCGCGCGTGCGTTACTGTCGCCGGCCGGTTCGCCGGTGTCGCGATCGACGCTCATGAAGACGATGTTGCCGGGCGGATCGAACGTAGGTGGGTGCGCGCGGTCGCCGTAGAGATCGAGATACGCCTTCATGAAGTCGATCCACATCGGCAGGGCCGCGGTGGTGCCGGTTTCGTTCCCGCCGATTGGCTTCTTCTCGTCGTTGCCCATCCAGACGCCGACCGTGATGTTGGGATCGAAGCCAATGAACCACGCGTCGGTGTTGTCGTCGACCGTGCCGGTCTTGCCAGCCAGCGGCCAATTAAGCGATTGCGCTGACGCCGCGGTGCCGCGCTGCACCACTCCCTGCAGCAGGTTTGTCATCACGTACGCCGTGTCGGCCCGAATCGCGTCCCTGGGTTGGGGCCGGCTCTCCTCGAGCAGGCCGCCTTCGCGGTCGGTGATGGCGTGCGCCAGGAACGGCTCCATGCGGATGCCGTGGTTGGGAAAGGCCGAGAACGCGCTGGTAATCTCCATCAGCGTCACTTCCTGGGCGCCGAGCGCCATCGACAGGAAGGGCCTGAACTCCTGGGCGAACCCGAACTTCTTCGCGTACGACGCGACCTGGTTGGGGCCGAGCATGTCGATGACCTTGACCGCGGGAATGTTGCGCGATTGCTCGAGGGCGTGCCGCAGCGTCATGGTGCCCTGAAACTTGCGATCGTAATTGCGCGGGCGGTAAGTGGGCTGGCCGGCCCCGGCATCGAAGTCGGTTGGTTCATCGACCAGCAAACTGGTCGGCGTCAGCCCGCGATCGATCGCGGCGGTATAGAGGATGGCCTTCACCGTTGAGCCCATCTGCCGGTATGCCTGAGTGGCACGGTTAAACTTGCTGCGCCCGAAGCTGTAACCCCCGACCATGGCGAGCACCTGGCCGGAGTGGTTGTCGATGGCCACCAGCGCGCCTTCAATCAGCGGGGTCTGCTCGAGGGTGACGGTCGCCGTCGTGTTGTCGATCGCCGTCAGCTCGACGTCGATCAGGTCGCCGGCCTTGAACATCTCCGACGGCGACGTTCGCCGCGTCCACAGCATGCCGGCCTTGGTCAGCTCGCCCTGGAGCGCGCCGATCCGCAACTGCGCGCTGGTGCTGTTCACCGAACGCACGACAGCCGGGACGATATCGCCGGCCGCCATGCGGCGGGCCCAGCGGTCGTGCTTGAAGGTGTCAACGGTTCGGCCTTCGGCAATCACGTTGCGCCGGGGCTTGCGGAAGCCTCGTCGCTTGTCAACCCGCCGCAAGCCGCGGTCAATCGACAGGTTGGCCGCCCGCTGCAGGCGCAAGTCCAGCGCGGTGCGCACGGTGAGGCCACTCTCGTACAACGCTTTCGCGCCGTAGGCGGCCTCCAGGTGCTTGCGAACTTCTTCCAGGAAATACGGCGCCTGGCTGCTTTCGGCAGTGGGGTCGCCGCCAACAACGATCGGCTTCTGCTTGGCCTGTTCGGCGACGTCCGGCTTGATGAACCCTTCGGTCGCCATCCGATCGAGCGCGTAATTGCGGCGTCGGCGCGTGGCTTCGGGATTCACGAACGGGCTCTGTCGCACATTGCCCTGGATAATGCCGGCAATGGTCGCGGCCTCTTCGAGCGCGAGATCCTTGGCCGGCTTGCGGAAGTACAGCTGCGATGCGGCCTCGACGCCGTAAGCGCCATGGCCGAAGTAGATCTGGTTGCAATACATCGTGAAGATCTCGGGCTTCGTGTATCGCTTCTCGATCTGGACGGCGACCAGCGACTCCTTGATCTTGCGTTCCCAGGATCGATCGCCGGTGGTGAACCCGATGTTGGTGGCGAACAGGTTGCGGGCCAGCTGTTGGGTGAGCGTGCTGCCACCCGGCACACGGCCGCTCGAGACGATGTCGCGGACGAGCGCCAGCAGCATGCGCGAAATGCTCAGGCCCGCATGGTCGAAGAAGTTGCCATCTTCGGCCGCCAGGATGGCCTGCCGCAGGTTCTCAGGAATGTCGTTGTAATGAATGACGACGCGGCGTTCGACCGCGAACTCGCCAACCAGCTGGTTGTCCTTGCCGAGGACGCGCGTGATGGTATTCGGGGCGTAGTCGTCGAGCGCGCTCACTGCCGGCAGGTCGTCCGAGTAGGCGAACACCACCCCGGCGAGCGTGCCGAGCAGGGCGGCTGCGACAAACAAGGCCGCAATGCCGGCGTGACGGGCGTAGCGGATGGCGATGGTCATGCGTGGCGCTAAGTCTCAGTATAGCAGTCAGTTCGGCCGCCCCACAGGTTCCATCCATAGTTCAGAT
>JANLWW010000064.1:0-75203 GCA_031364805.1 Acidobacteriota bacterium | reverse complement strand
GTCATGCGCACGACCTTGCCTTCAATCGTGCTGCCGACGTGATGCCGTGAGAAGAAGTCGTCCCAGATGTCGGTCGCCAGCTGCTTGAGGCCCAACGACAACCGCTGGTTCTCGGCGTCGATGTTGAGCACCATCGCGTCCACGACGTCGCCCTTCTTCAGGACTTCCGACGGGTGCTTGATTCGCTTGCTCCACGACATGTCGGAGATGTGAATCAGACCGTCGATGTCGTCTTCGACTTCGACGAACGCGCCGAACTCGGTGAGGTTGCGGACCTTGCCCTTGATCTTCGTGCCGACCGGGTACTTCTCGGCCAGCTCGTGCCACGGGTTGCTCTCGACCTGCTTGAGGCCGAGCGAGATGCGGCGGGCCGCCGGGTCCACGCCGAGCACCATCGCGTCAACCGAATCCCCCACGTTGAGGATCTTCGACGGGTGCTTCACGCGCTTGCTCCACGACATCTCGCTCACGTGGATCAGGCCTTCGACGCCCGGCTCCAGCTCGATGAACGCGCCGTAGTCGGTCAGGCTCACCACCTTGCCGGCCATGCGGGCGCCAGCCGGGAAGCGATCCATCACGGTGGTCCACGGATCGGCCATCAACTGCTTGTGGCCGAGCGAGACGCGTTCGGTGGCCTGGTCGTACTTGAGAACCACCACGTCGATCTCGTCGTTGACCTTGAACAGCTCCGACGGATGCCCGACGCGGCCCCACGACATATCGGTGATGTGCAGCAGGCCGTCGATGCCGCCAAGGTCGATGAACGCACCGTAGTCGGTAATGTTCTTGACCACGCCGCGCAGAACCTTGCCCTCGGCGAGCGTTTCGAGCGTCGACTTCTTCTTCTCGGCGTTCTCCTCTTCCAGGAGCACCTTGCGCGAGAGGACGATGTTGCCGCGCTTCTTGTTGACCTTGATGACGCGCATGCGCAGTTCCTGGCCCTTGAGGGCGTCCAGGTTGCGCACGGGGCGAACGTCGATCTGGCTGCCGGGCAGGAACGCGCGGACGCCGATGTCCACCGCAAGGCCGCCCTTGATCCGCTCGACGACGCGGCCGATCACGACCTTCCGTTCCTGGAAGGCGCGCTCGACTTCATCCCAAATCTTCATCTTCTCGGCTTTTTCGCGCGAGAGGACGATGTGGCCTTCACGGTCTTCGGTACGCTCGAGCAGCACGTCAACGACGTCGCCTTCACGAACGATGACCTGGCCGGTTTCATCCAGGAACTCTTCGACGGCGATCACGCCTTCAGACTTGTAGCCGACGTCGATTACGACTTCGTTTGCGGTGACCTTGAGAACGGTTCCTTTGACGACTTCACCTTCCGCGAGGTTGCGGAAACTGTTATCGTAAAGGTCGAGCAGGCGTGCATATTCCTGTGGGTCGGTATCATCGTCATGACCCCAGGGTGACGTAGTCTTGAGCGCCTGCTTCCCCGGGACCCGGGCCGCGGGGGTCGCCGCGCCTGAGGGTTCTGTAGCGGGGTTTTGTTCGTCCTGCGAAATTGCCATTATCGGTGCGTGTCCTTTACTCTCAGATTTGCTACTGTCAGGTCGCCAGCCGCGTGTTCACAGCGGAACTTGTGAAGTGAACTGGAAACTGGCGCCCCGCGTAACCGATAGAGGTTACGTTACTTAGCCGCAAACTGTCAAGAAAGCCCGAGGATTTTGCCATGGCCCGCAAGAAGCCCGCACGGCCCGCTACCAAGAAGGCTGCGAAGAAAGCCAAGAAGAAGGCCGCGGCGAAACCAGCCGCTCGAAGAGCAATCAAAAAGACGTCTAAAAAAGCCGCGCGCAAGCCCGCAAGACCCAGGAAGGCCGCCAAGAAGTTGGTCAAGAAGGCCAGGCCGGCCGCCCGGAAGGTCGTCCAAAGAGCCGTCAAGAAGGCGGTTAAGAAGGTCGCCAGGAAGGCGGTCCCGGTCAAGACGACGAAGCCGGCCGCGCGGGCCAAACCCGCCGTAAAGGCTCGGGTGGCGACGGCAGTCAAGAAGGTCGTGCTCGCCGCAAAAGCCATCAAGACGAGCGTCTCGGCCACGATCACACCCTCCAGGAAGCCCAACCTCGACCGGCCGCGGAAGACGGTGGCCGACATCCACGGCATTCCGTCGAGCTTGGGCATGGCGGGTCTGGCGTCGGCCGCGCACTCGGGTGGCGAGGAACTACGCGACACCCTGAAGAAAAATAACAGCGCCAGTCCTCGCCTCACCGCAGGTGATGTCGACGCCGATTGGCAGTCGGCCGAAGCCACGGGCGACGAGTCTCCCGGCGGCGACAACCCCACGCCCGATCAGGACGTGGTGGAGGAGATCGGCCGCGCGCTGGGCGTGGAATACGCCGACGGCGAGGAACTGCAGGGAGGCGCGGAGATCACCGAGCGCGACACCCACCGCTGGGAACTCGATCCGAGTTCGAAGGAAGATTTCGAAGACGAGGAGTAAAGGACTTTGAGGCTTGGGGACTTGGCGACTTGGCCAAGCCCCCAGGACCTCAAGACTCCAAGCCCTCCGGCAACACAATCGACACGTACTTCACATCGAGGTACTCGTCGAGGCCCCAACGCCCGCCTTCGCGACCAATGCCCGACGCCTTCACGCCGCCAAACGGCGCGTGGGGCGTCGCCGGCAATCCGTCGTTGACGCCGACAATTCCATAGTCCAAGGCTTCAGACACGCGGAATGCGCGGCCAAGGTCGCGCGTCCAGAGATACGCGGCGAGTCCGTAGGGCGTGTCGTTAGCCGCCGTCACCACCTCGGACTCTGACGAGAAACCGACCACTGGCGCCACCGGGCCAAACGTCTCTTCGCTGAGGATGCGCATGCCGGCCGCCACATCCACCAGCAAGGTCGGCTCGAAATACAGCCCCTGGCGGGCCTGGCCACCCACCACGGCGCGCGCACCCTTCGCCACCGCGTCGGCGACGTGTGCCGACACCTTGTCGAGTCCGGCGCGGTCAACGAGCGGGCCCACCTGCGTGGCCTCGTTCGTCGGATCGCCAACCCGCAATGCCCGCACGGCATCGGACATGCGCGCGATGAACGCGTCGCGAATGGACTGGTGCACGTAGATGCGATTCGCGCAGACGCAGGTCTGGCCGGCATTGCGAAACTTGGTCGCCATCACCTGCGTGACCGCGTGGGAGATGTCGGCGTCTTCGAACACGATGAACGGAGCGTGCCCGCCAAGTTCGAGCGAGACACGCTTCACGGTGCGGGCGGCCTGTGCGTAAAGCAGCTTCCCGACCTCCGTGCTGCCGGTGAAGGTCAGCTTGCGCACTCTCACGTCGGCGAAGAACGGCTCAGACACCGCCACTGGGTCGGACGTCGTTAACACCTGAAAGACATCCGGGTGCCCACCCGCCTCGGTCCACAACTCTGCCAGGCGCACCGCCGTGAGGGGCGACTGCTCGGCCGGCTTCAACACCACGGTGCATCCCGCCGCCAGCGCGGGCGCGACCTTGCGCGTGACCATCGCCGCCGGAAAGTTCCACGGCGTCACGGCATAGACCGGTCCCACCGGCTGGCGGGTGGCAAACAACCGCTTGTGCGCCAGGTGCGTGGGCATAATGTCGCCGTACGCGCGCTTGCCTTCTTCGGCGTACCAGTCGACGAAGCCGGCGGCGTACTTCACTTCGCCACGCGATTCGCTAATCGGCTTGCCCATTTCGCCGGTCATCAGCCGCGCAATCGCGTCTTCGTTGTTGAGGATGAGATCGCGCCACCGGCGCAGGACCTCGGAGCGTTCGAACGCGGTCTTCGCTTTCCACAGTGGAAACGCCGCGACCGACCGTTCAATCGCGGCGCGCGCTTCGTCCGCGTTGGCGTCTGGTGCCGCGCCGACGCTGGCGCCGGTTGCGGGATTGATGACGTCGAATGTTCTGATCATTGTCGCTGCGCGGCGGGACTGAAGTCCCGCCCTCCTGTCACCAACATCATGCCGCGGTTGCCGCTTGTTGCATTAACGCCCACAGCTGTTCGACATGAACACGCTCGGTCTGTTCCGCGCCAATCGAGACGCGCACCATCCAGCGGCCGTCGAGGATGGCCGGCGTCAGGTAGGCGGCGCCTGATTGATTGACGCGCGCGACCCAGGCTTGCGTGTGCAAGTCGAGCGCTTCGTCGCTCAGCCAGCCCGGCTCGTGACGGACGCACAGCGTCTGCAACGGCACCGGCGCCAGCACCTTCCAGCCGGACGTCGCCTTGATCTGGCCTTCGAGCCACTCGGCGTTAGCGATGTCGCGGCGCAGGCGCTCTTGTAGTCCGCCGACACCTTGCTCGCGGATCAGGAACCACAGCTTCAACGCGCGGAAGCGGCGGCCCAAGGGCAGGCCCCAGTCGCGATAGTTCTTCACGCGGCCGTCGGCAGAGGTCTGCAGGTAACTCGGGTTGGTCGACATGACGCGCACCAGGTGCTCGGGGTCGCGGACGTAGTAGAGCGTGCAGTCGAACACCGCGCCCAGCCACTTGTGCGCGTTGACGATCAACGAGTCCGCCTGCTCGACGCCGTCCCACATGAAGCGGCATTCCGGCAGAATCATCGCCGAGCCGGCCATCGCCGCATCGACATGAAGCCACAGTCCGTGTTGCGTGGTGACCGTGGCAATGGCGGCCAGCGGATCAAGCGCCGTGGAGGTCGTGGTACCGGTCGTCGCGACCACCGCGCACGGTTGATTGCCGGCGGCGATGTCAGCCTGAATCAGCGCATCGAGCGCATAGGGCCGCATCGCATAGGCAGTGTCGTGCGGCACCACGCGGACATGCTCGCGACCGAAGCCCGCGAGCAGCGCGGCCTTTTCGACCGAGCTGTGACTGTGCGCCGAGGTGTAGACAATCAGCGGCCTGGGCTCGGCCTGCAGGCCGCCGCGGCCGAGGCCGTAGTTGGTCGTCCGCTCGCGCGCACACAACAGCGCCACCAGCGTGCTGGTCGATGCGGTGTCATTCACCACGCCACTCCAGGCGGGCGACAGGCCAAGCATCTGGCGGAGCCAGTCGACGACGACTTCTTCAACTTCGGTCAGCGCGGGACTTGATTGCCAGGCCAGGCCGACCACGCCGAGTCCTGAACTGAGCAGGTCACCGAGCACGCTCGCCAACAGCCCGCTCGCCGGGAAGTAGCCGAAGAACCGCGGATGCTGCCAGTTGGTAATGCCCGGCATGACGATGCGGTCGATGTCGGCCGCGATCGCTTCGAATGTCTGGCCCTGTTTGGGAGGGGCGGGCGGCAGCATAGCCTTGATGTCCCCGGGCGACGATTGCGCAATGACTTTGCGCGACTCGACGGTGGTCCGGTAATCGGCGATCCAGTCGATCAACGCGTATCCGGCCTTGCGAAACTCTTCCGGCGTCATGGCAGCTTGTCGAGCAGCAGCATCAGCACGTGATTGACCACCACTTCGATCGGCATCTCCGAGGTGTCGATGTAGACGGCGTCCTTCGCGAGCGTGAGCGGTGCCACAGTGCGGGTGGAGTCGGTCTGGTCCCGCGCGACGAGGTCGCTCTGGACGTTCGCCAGGCTGTCCTTGCTGCCGGTGTGGGCCTCGTCTGACGCCCTCCTGCGGGCGCGCACTTCGGCCGAGGCATCCAGGTAGATCTTCATGTCGGCTTCGGGAAACACGACGGTCCCGATGTCGCGGCCCTCCATCACCACGCCGCCACCCGCACCAAGGTCTCGCTGGCGAGCGACCAGCACTTCGCGAACGCGAGGAAGCCGGGCCACTGCCGCCGCCGCCTTGTCGACTTGCGGGGTGCGAATCTCGCGCGTCACGTCATGCCCGTCAATGGTGATGCGGCCATCGACCTGCGCGAGCACGGCATGGCTGGCGACCGCCGACACGGCGTCATCATCGTCCAGCGAGGCGCCGTCGTGAGCCGCCTTCCACGCCACGGCGCGATACATCGCGCCGGTATCGACGTGCCGGTAACCCAGCCGCTCGGCCACGGTGCGGGCGAGCGTTCCCTTGCCGGCGCCCGAGGGCCCATCGATCGCGATGATGAGATTCTTCACAAAGGTTCAGTGTACCATTCCGCCGTGCCCCTCTCGCGCCGCAGCAAGGCGGCGATGGTTGTCGCGCTGCTCGCCCTGGTTGGCGCACTCGCGCTGCCCTATCTCGACGCCCTGAGCTTCATCACTCGGGCCGCCGACCTTCCCGGCCCGGCGGCCACGGTGGCCAACTGGCGCGCGACGTCCGTCTCACGCGATGACGTGTTCACCGTGCCCACCCGCCAGGGCGACGTGCCGGCGCGCTTCTATCGGCCAGCCAGCACCGTGCGGCGCACCGTGATCCTGATGCCTGGCGTACATCGAGACGGCATTGACGAATCGCGACTGGTCGGCCTGGCCGAGGACCTAGCGGGCACCGGCTTCGGCGTGCTCACGATCGCCGCGCCCGACCTGCAGAAGTTCAAGATCACGCCGCAGGTCACCGACGTGATTGAGGACGCGGTGATCTGGGCGAGCGCGCAGCCGCAATTCGCGCCCGACGGCAAGATCGGTCTGCTGGGGATCAGCTTTTCCGGAGGCCTGTCAGTGGTGGCCGCCGGCCGCGAATCCATTCGCGACCGCGTCGCCTTCGTCATGTCGTTCGGCGGACACGGCGACCTCGCCCGCGTGATGCACTATCTCTGTTCCGGGGAAGTTCTCGGAGACCTGGAACGCGCGAAGCACAGCTCCGCGGTAGTCGGCGCCGACCACGTTGGCGTGCACCCTCCGCACGACTACGGAGTGGCGGTGGTCCTGCTCAGTCTCGCGGACCGCGTGGTACCGGCCGATCAGGTCGCCGGTCTCAGCCGCGGCATCGACGGCTTCCTGCTGGCGTCGTCGCTGGCGATGACCGATCAAGCCCGGGCCCTGCAGGTATTTGACGAGATGAAAGCGTATGCCCTGACGTTGCCGGAGCCCTCGCGCACCTTGATGACGTACGTGAACGAGCGCGCCGTCGACAAGCTCGGCCCGATCCTGTTGCCGATTGCCGATGGCCTCAAGGATCATCCCGGCATGCCGGCGTTGTCGGCCGAACGCGCGGCACCACCGACGGCGCCGGTGTTTCTCCTTCACGGCGTCGATGACAACGTCATACCGTCGGTGGAGACGGTGCTGCTCGCCGAGCACCTGAAGGGCAAGTCGCGCGTCACCGGGCTGCTGAGTGGGCTGATCACACATGCCGAGGTGAACCGCACGCCCAGCCTCACCGAAGTCTGGCGACTCGCGCGCTTCTGGCGCGGCATAATGTAAGGCACGGCTTGCGGCGCGCGCACGGCGAACAGCGAACAGCGAATGGCGAATGGCGAATGGCGAAAAGCGACAACAGTTCAGGCGTTCGTCTCCAGAAAGTCCTCTCCTCCGCGGGCGTGGCCTCGCGCCGCGCGTCGGAACAGATGATTCTCGAAGGCCGAGTGACCGTCAACGGCGAGACTGTGCGCGCGCTGGGCACCAAGGCCGACCCTTCGAAAGACGCCATCAAGGTCGACGGCCGCCGCATCAAGCTTGACGTCAGGGACCGCTACCTCGTGCTCTACAAGCCGAAGGGCTATGTGACGACGCGGAGTGATCCTGAGGGGCGGCAAACCGTGATGGACTTGATTGGCGAGGGCGCCTACATCTATCCCGTTGGGCGACTCGACTACGACTCCGAGGGCCTGCTGCTGATGATGACCGACGGCGATCTCGCCGCCCGCCTGACCCACCCGCGCCACGAAGTCGACAAAGTCTACGAGGTGATCGTCCTGGGCACGCCCGATCCAAAAGCGATGGAGAAACTGCGGAAGGGCGTGTTCATCGACGGTCGCCGCACCTCTCCAGCGCACGTGCACGCCGGGACGACGGTCAAGGGCCACAAGCCGACCACGTTGTTGACCATTACGCTGACGGAAGGCCGCAACCGCCAGATCCGGAAGATGTGCCGGGCGGTGGGGCTACCGGTGCGAGATTTGCGGCGCATCCAGATGGGTCCCATCGGCCTGGGCCGGCTGAAACCTGGGCAGTGGCGCGACCTGACACCGGACGAAGTCCGGCGCCTGAAGGCCAGCGTCTAGGCCTACTGGCGCTCCACCGTTCGCGCCAAAAAGACGTTATGATGACGCGATCGAATCGGGAAGGATTCGGTCC
The DNA here is from genome assembly GCA_031364805.1 of Acidobacteriota bacterium. GTDB lineage: Bacteria > Acidobacteriota > Vicinamibacteria > Vicinamibacterales > UBA2999 > 12-FULL-67-14b. Next base: position 67,104 of record JANLWW010000064.1, on the reverse strand, counting down.
ACAGTCTTCGTTCCCAGTTTTAGGAGTAGAAAACGCATGAAGCGCATCGCAATTCGGGTCGTGCCCGCACTGGTGCTGCTGGTCGCGGCTTACGCGTGGGTCGCCCCACTCGTTTCCGGCCAAGCCAGCCCGATGCCCAGCACCAAAAACGGCGAGTGGCCGATGTACACCGCCGACCTTCGCGGCAGCAAGTACTCGCCCCTCGATCAAATCAACGGCACCAACTTCAGTAAGTTGGAAGTGGCGTGGAAGGTCAAGACCGACAACTTCGGTCCGCGTCCTGAAACCAAGCTCGAAGGCACGCCGATCATGGTCAAGGGCATGCTGTATGCGACCGCCGGCACGCGTCGCGCGGTGATCGCGCTCGAGCCACGCACGGGTGAAATCAAGTGGACCTACAGCCTGGATGAGGGCGAGCGCGCCACCCGCTGGGCCCCTCGCCAGCTCTCGGGCCGCGGCCTCTCCTACTGGACCGACGGCAAGGGCGACGACCGCGTCATCTACGTGACGACCGGTTACCAGCTCGTGTCGCTCAACGCCAAGACCGGTCAGCCCGTCGCGGGCTTCGGCAAGGCCGGGATCGTCGACCTCAAGGTCGGAATCATGATCAACGGCAAGCAGGCCGACCTCGAGAAGTCGGAAATCGGCCTCCACTCGACGCCGACCGTCGTCAACGACGTGGTGCTCGTCGGCTCGTCGATGTTCGAGGGGCTCGGCTACGAATACGCCACCAACGTGCAGGGCCAGGCCCGCGCGTTCGACGTCCGCACCGGCAAGCTGCTGTGGGCATTCAAGGGCATCCCCGGCCGCGGCGAGTTCGGCTTCGACACTTGGAAGAACGAGTCGGCTGGCTACACGGGCAACAACGGCGTGTGGACCCAGATCACGGTGGACCCGGAAGCCGGCCTCGTCTACCTGCCGATCGAAACGCCGACCATCGACGAGTACGGCGGCAACCGCCCCGGCGACAACCTGTTCGCCGAATCGCTGGTCGCCGTTGACCTGAAGACCGGCGTGCGCAAGTGGCACTTCCAGTTCGTGCACCACCCGCTGTGGGATCACGACATGTCGTCGGCGCCCCTGCTGATCGACACCACCATCGACGGCAAGCCGCGCAAGATCGTCGCCGTGCCCTCGAAGCAAGGCTGGCTCTACTGCTTTGACCGCATCACCGGCGTGCCAGTTTGGCCGATCGAAGAGCGGCCGGTGCCCCAGTCCACGATGAAGCATGAGCAGACCTCGCCGACGCAGCCGTTCCCGACCAAGCCGGTTCCGTACGCGCGAACCTACATCGCCGACAGCGACCTGATCGACTTTACGCCCGCCCTGAAGGCCCAGGCGCTGAAGAATCTGTCGCTGTTCCGCTGGGAGCCGACACCGTACGTTCCGCCCACCGGTCCGGAGTCGAAGCTGCTCGGCGGCATCAACATCGGCAACACCGCCGGCGGCACCAACTGGCCCGGCGCCGGCTTCGACGTCGAGACTGGCATCTTCTACTCGCAGGCGGGCATGACCAACGTGACGGTCGGCCACTACGACGAAGAGGAATTCCACAAGGTGAGCCCCGAGAACAAGGGCAACCGCACGCCGCGTTGGGAGGCTGAGCCGAACTACGGTCTGCGTCCCGAGCGTCCGGCGGCGGCACCGGCCGCTGCCCCGGGTGCGCCCGCGGCCGCGCCGGCCGGCGGCATCAACTTCCCCGGTGGCCAGGGCCGTCGTGCCCTCGCAGAAGGCCTGGAAGGCCTGCCGATCGTGAAGCCGCCGTACGGCGTGCTGTCGGCGATCGACTTGAAGAACCCGGACAAGCTCCTGTTCCAGGTGCCACACGGCGACACGCCGGACGCCATCCGCAACCACCCGCTGCTGAAGGGCCTGAATATCCCGAAAACCGGCCAGGGCGGCAGCGTCGGCGTGCTGATCACGAAGACCTTGGTAGTGGTCGGCGATCCGCAGTTCACCGCGCCCCCGGGCCGCGCCCGCGGCGCCATGCTGCGTGCGTATAACAAGCAGACCGGCGCGCAGCTCGGCGAAGTCCTGCTGCCGGCCCCGATCGTCGGCATGCCGATGACCTATTCAATGAACGGCCGCCAGTACATCGTGGTCGGTGTCAGCGGCGGTAACTACACGGGCGAATACATCTCGCTCGCGCTGCCGCAGAGCGAGATTCGCAGCGGCACGACCGCGGGTCAGAAGTAGCAGCGACACGACGAACACGGACGAACGAGTATTCAAGAGGGGCGGGGGCCAAGGGCTCCCGCCCCTTTTTTCTTTTCCTGCATCCGATAGAATCGACGACGGAGCAATCGGCTACCTCAAACGTACGACCATCACCTGGTCAAGCCGGCCGATCCGATCGTGGTGTCGAAGCTGCTTGAGTCGCTTTAGTCGCCGGGACGGCGGCTGATTGCGCCGGTGGTCGGCGCGGAGTCGAGCAGCGCTTCCAGTTCGCCGAACGCATCCACCGGCGCCAGCTTGGGGGCGCGCCTCACGCCCGACGGCGGCCGCACGCCGGACTTGGTGCGCGCGTGCCACGACTCGGCGGCCATCATGCGGGCGTACTCGCGCTCCCACCCGTAGGCCCGCAGGTGCCACAGCAGCAGCATCAGGCCAGCCGCCATCCAGCCGCCCCAGGCGGCGGCAAACATTGGAGGCACGTCGCGCAGCATGTCGATCAGGTCGCTCATGTCAGGGCACCCATGTGAAGGTTGAACCGGAACCCAGGGAGTACTTGGTGAGCAGCGCCTCGAAGATCGGCGCCCGAACGCTTTCTCCCGCCATCGCCGATCGCAACGCCTGGTTGATGTTGGCGCCTTCGTCTTGCTCGAGCACGAGAATGATGATGACGCGACGCTGGTCAGACGTCTCGTCATTGCCGGTCGGTGTGTGGTGACCGACGTTTAACTTGCGGACGGGTACGGGCCGCCGCAGCACTTCGCGCACCCACACTGCAATCTTCTCGGCGCGCAGCGCGGCGCGGCGCTCTTCCCTCAGCCGGCCGGCCGTGAAAGACGCGCCGGAGGGGATTTCCTCGGAGCTGGCGCCCACACAGATGATCTCGCGCGCGCTGTTCAGCACCGCCTTCATCTCGTCGGTAAACCGCGGCCGCGCGGTGCCGTGCTCGACGGCGTCGAAGGAATTCATGCGCCAGCGGAATTCGTCGCTGAACAGCAGGATGCGGAAGGACGTGCGCCGGCCCTCGTCGTCCTTGGCGTTGCGAACGGTGAAGTCCTGCGTGACCTCGGGCGGTGTTGGCAGCACCATCCAGAGCGTGCGCATCTCCCCTGCCGTCGCGTTTACCATCCACCCGCCCGTGACGATCCACGCAGCAATCAAGCCATAGCGTGCAAACTTGCCGATCGTCGTCCCCATGTCCAGGTGAGTGGCTGCAGCTTCGTTGCCAAACAAGAACCGGCTTTTTCAGGCGGGATTGCCAGCTCGCTTATCCAGCTGCTGACACAATCGTTATCGCTCCTGCAAGATTCGCCGGCCGCTCTGCTTCCCCTGGGCAGCGCAGGCGGCTCACAGATTCTTCAGGAACCACTGGACCGCAGAATCCAGCGCGGCATCGCCTCGCTCCTCGGTGATGAACAGGAGCAGAGACGAGTTCGGGATCTGATCCAGCAGCGTGAACGGCACGTATTGCGCCAAAGCCAGACGGGTTTCGTCCGCATTCATGGCCGCGGCGGCCGCCGCCGTGGCGGGCGCTTGTCCCGATCGCGCCAGGCGCACCATGTCGGCACGCTCGGTCGCCGTCGGGCTGAACGACTGGCGCGGCATGTCCCTACCGGCCATGACGGGGGCAACGGCAACGCCAGCCTTGACACGGGCGTCGGCTGCGGCGGTGGCGGCGACGTGTCCGCCCGCGACGCCGGTGCCCCAGATGCCGATGCGCGCGGGATCCACGCCTGGCTCGCCCTGAAGGAAGGTGATTGCGTTGCGGATGTCGGTCACTTGCGCCTCTGGAAGCAGCCGCTTGCGACGAATCCGGACTTTCGCGGTGTGCTGCGAGAAGCGCAGGCGATCGTCCCAACGCGTGCCGTCGGCCAGGTAAATGAAGCCGCCACTCTTGCCCCAGCCACGGTAATCGATCGCCAGAGCCACCATGCCCCTGGCGGCGAACTGCGCGGCAGCCTTCTCGGTCGTTGCCGCCGTTTCTCCCCAGCCCGGCGCAAGAACCACCGCGGGCGCAGAGCCCGTGGTGGAAAAATCGGGCGGGTAGAACAGCCGGCCATGGATGGACACGGCTTCACTGAAGAACCGGACGTCCTTGCCAGCAGCTCCCGCGGCCGGCGAGGTTGGCGCCGTGGCGGGCGCGGGCGTCGCCACCGGATGCGGGCTCGGAGGCACGGCCGACGGCGACGCCAGGTACTTCACGAACCAATCGGCGGCCAGTGTCGATCCCACTTCAAAACCCGCGTATGAGTACGCCTGAAAATGCGACAGCCCCGGCAGCACTACCGCCTGGCTCGGCACACCACGGCCACTCAGGAACTTCGCCGCCTCTATCGCGCCGGCAGCGCCGCCGGTCAGTTCGTCCTTCTCCGCCGGGAGCAACAGCACTGCGGTGCTCGGCCGAATCTGATCGAGCGTGGTCCCGGGTCGGACATCGCGATTGCGCTGGTTCGACCACGCATCGATCTTGCTCTTAAACGAGAAGCCGCCGTCCACTTCCGCGCCCTGCCCCGTGCGCACCCGGGTAATGGCATCCTGCAGCAGGTTGGCTGCCACCGGCACCGGCGCGCGCGGGACCGGACGCGGTGCGGAGACCTGGGACACCACGGCCTTGACACGGGCATCCACCGCGGCCACGGCCATGACGATCGCACCGCCGTTGCTCGAGCCCCAGATGCCGATGCGTTCGGCATCGACACCCGGCTCACCCTGCAGGTAGGAGACGGCCGCGCGGAAGTCGGCAATCTCGTGGACGTTGTTCAGGTTGGTTCGCTTGACGACCAGCCGCCGCTCGACCTCGGTCACCGCCGCCGCATCGGTCGTCGGGTCGGGATCGAGCAGGCGCAGGTCGTCGGAACCGCTGCCACTGAAGCCGTAGCTCTGATAGTCGATCGCCATCGCCACCAGTCCGCGCTCGGCAAACCTCGAGGCAAACTTCTCGATGCCGATCGACAAGGCGTTGATGCCGTGGCCCACCACCACGGCCGGGTAGTTGCCCGTCCTGGTGAAACCCTTTGGGAGAAACAGCTTGCCGTACAGCGGGACACCACCATCGACGTAGAACGTGACCTGGCGCGTGCGAACGCCTTCGGCGAGCTGGTACTCCCAGTCGCGTGGCTGGGTGCCGCCGTCGCGCTTCTGATCGGGGTCAGTCGTCTGCCGTTCGAGCGCAGCCTTGTGCTGGTTGACGACAGCGGGGCTGATCTGCGCTTCGAGCGGCGCGGCAACCATCGCAAGACACGACGCCAGGGCGACGATCAATCGAGGTTTGGACACGGGCGCAGTCTAACCGCCATCTTCGAGATCTGCCAGCGCGGAGACCAGTGCTATGGTTCCCCCAACATGCCCCCATCTCCGACGCCGGCCATCAACGCGCCAGACGAGCCCGGCGCGGTTGGCCGCGCCGCTATGGCCCTGACCACGTGGACCGAACGATGGGTGCCCGACGCGTTCATCTTCGCCCTGGTGGCGACCGTCCTCGTCGTGATCGCGGCGCTCACGTGGACACCGGCGACGGCCGCGCAGGTGGTGGACGCCTGGGGTGCCGGCTTCTGGGGCCTGATTCCGTTCACCATGCAGATGGCCCTGATCATCATCACGGGACACGTACTGGCCACGTCCGCGCCCATGCGCGCCGTGATTCTCGCGATTGCCGCCTGGCCACAGACGCCCCGTGGCGCCGTCGCCCTCGTCGCGTTTTTCGCGATGTCGACCTCGTGGTTCAACTGGGGCTTTTCGCTGATTTTCAGCGCAGTGCTGGCGCGCGCCGTGGCCCGCCGGCTGGCGGGCGTGGACTATCGCGCGCTCGCGGCCGCCAGTTTCCTTGGCCTCGGCAGCATCTGGGCACAAGGCCTGAGCGGCTCCGCCGCCCTGCAGATGGCCACACCCGGCGCACTGCAGCCACAAATCAGAGAGATCGTCGCCGGCGGAGTGCTGCCGGGCGGCTTGATTCCGTTCACCCACACAATTTTTCTATGGCAAAGCCTGCTCGCGGTGCTGATCGAGATAGTCATCGTGACCGCGGTCATGTGGCTGGCCACGCCGCCCGCCGGCCGGGCGCGAACGGCAGCCGACCTCGGGGTTGACCTGATTGATCGCGAGGTGCCGACGCCCACCGGCGACCACGTCCCGCCCGGCGCCTGGCTCGAACATTCGGCCATCCTGCCGTTCTTCGTCGTCGCCCTCGGCAGCACCTACCTGGTGCGCTACTTCATGCGCGCACCAGACGCCATCAACGCGATCACGCTCGACGTCGTGAACCTGTCTTTCCTGTTGATGGGAATACTGCTTCACCGCACGCCGGCGCGGCTCATGCACGCCGTGCAGGGCGCGACACCGGCCGTGTGGGGCGTGCTGCTGCAGTTTCCGTTTTACGCCGGCATCGCCGCCATCATCACAGGCACGCATTTGAGTCAGCAGCTCGCGGCCCTGTTCGTCGGCGCGTCCAACGCCACCACGTTTCCGGCGGTGGTCGCTATCTACTCCGCCGTGCTCGGCGTGTTCGTGCCATCTGGCGGCTCGAAGTGGGTCATCGAAGCGCCTTACGTGATGGCTGCGGCTCACGAGCTGAAGGTGCACCTCGGCTGGGTCGTGGTCGCCTACGACCTGGGCGAGGCGCTGGCCAACCTGCTGCAGCCGTTTTGGATGCTACCAATTCTCGGCATGCTCGGTCTTCGCGCCAGGGACGTCATGGGCTACACGTTTGTCGTGTTCCTGGTGTTGACGCCGGTGGTGTTGATCCTCGTGACGGTGCTGGGCATGACGCTCAGCTACCCCCTCTAAACTAGGAGACGTTCGTGCCATTGCAGATGGTTACTCGCATGGTGGCGCTCGGTGTGATGGCGTTGGCAGTGGCCACGGTCCGCGCCGACGAACCGTCGCTGGCCCGAGGCGAATGGCGGTTCTATTCCGGGGATAATGGCGCTCGCAAGTATTCACCCCTCGACCAGATCCGCCCCGACAACGTCGGCAAGTTGCAGATCGCGTGGCGCCGGCCACACCTCGACGCCAGCCTCACGACCGGGGCACCACCGCGCGTCTCGAACAACTTCCGCTCGACTCCACTCATGGTCAACGGCGTGCTCTATGCCTCCAACGCGGTTGGCTTGGCGGAAGCCTTCGACCCGGCGACCGGGAAGACGCGGTGGGTACAGCAACCGGGAGACGACGGCCTGCGCGGCACCAGCAATCGCGGTGTCGCGTATTGGGGCGAGGGCGCCGAGGCGCGCCTGATCACCCACCGCAACCAGCGGCTGTACGCGCTGGACCCGAAGACCGGCGAGCCGATCGCGACGTTTGGCCACGGCGGCGCGGTTGACCTCAACGAGGGGCTTGGACCGCTCAGCAAGGGCTACCTCTGGAACTCCGCACCGCTGATCGCGCGGGATGTGATCGTGATGGGCTCTGCCATGGTCGATCAGGACTCGGCGACCAAGGTCGAAGGCGAGCCAGGTCACGTGCGGGCCTTCGACGTCCGCACCGGCAAGCTGCGGTGGACCTTTCATGTGGTGCCTCAGCAAGGCGATCCGGCTCTGAAGACGTGGAAGGGCGATTCCTGGCGCTTCACGGGCGCCGGCAACGTGTGGGCGCTGATGAGCGCGGACGATGACCTCGGCTATGTCTACCTGCCGACCACCAGCATGACCAACGACATGTACGGCGGCCATCGGCTGGGCGATACGCTGTACGCGACGTCGGTTGTCTGCGTTGAGGCCGCCACCGGCCGGCGCGTCTGGCACTACCAGACCGTGCATCATGACTTGTTCGATTACGACAACCCGGCGGCGCCGATCCTTGCCGACATCGTGGTGGCCGGCAAGCCGATCAAGGCGGTGGTGCAAATCACCAAGCAGTCGTGGGCCTACGTGCTCGACCGCGTCACCGGCCGGCCGGTATGGCCAATCGAGGAGCGGCCGGTGCCGGCCTCGACGGTCGCCGGCGAGCAGGCCTCCCCGACACAGCCGTTCCCCACCAAGCCGCCCGCGTTCGATCGGCAAGGCGTCACCGAGAACGACCTGATCGACTTCACGCCTGAACTGCGCGCCGAGGCGGTGACCATCTTCAGGCAATACGTCACCGGTCCGGTGTTTACGCCGCCGTCGGTCTCGGGAGAGAAGACCAAGGGCACGATCGAGCTGCCCGGGTCGGTTGGCGGCGCCGACTGGACGGGCGCGGCCTTCGATCCTGACACCGGTATGCTCTACGTGCCGTCGATGACGAACCCGTTCGTCGCCAACCTGCTTCCGGGGACGCCCAAGGACACCAACCTGCGGTTCCGCGCGTCAACCCGCGCCTTGCTGCAGGGTCCGCAGGGCTTGCCACTGGTCAAGCCGCCGTACGGACGCATCACCGCGCTCAATCTCACGAACGGCACGCAGGCGTGGATGGCCGCCAACGGTGATGGCCCGCGGAACCATCCGGCGATCAAGCACCTGAACCTGCCCTCGCTCGGCCAGTCGGTGCGCGCAGCGCCCCTCGTGACCAAGACGCTGCTGTTTGTGACCGAGGGCGACCAGGTCAACGTGCGGACACCACCCAACGGCGGCGGCAACAAGATCCGCGCCTTCGACAAGGCCACCGGCCAAGTGGTCTGGGAAATGGCGCTCGATGCCGGCAGCACCGGCACACTGATGACCTATCTCCATCACGGCAAGCAGTACCTGGTCGTCGCGATCGGCGGCCTGGATCATCCCGCGGAGTTCATCGCGCTCGCGTTGCCGTAACACGCGCCGGGCGTGGCACAATCCTGCAGATGTCCCAGCCCACGTACCCTGCCGCCCGCGCCGTGGCGGCCTCGGTCAATGCCCACTTCATGCGTCACATTGCCGCGGCTAGCGCCCGCGACGGTGTGGCGCTGGCGGAGGTGCCCGGCACCGATGCGGTCGAGGCCCTGATCGACGCCGCCTTCTGGGCCAGCCTGCGGCGCGAAGAAGGACAAACGCCGCGCATCTCGCTCGCCTACCTGGGGCCGCAGCACGCGCGTCATCCACTGGTGTTCCAGTCACGGCTCCCCTTGGGCCCGGCCATGCTTGCCAGGGTCGCCCCCGCGGTTGAGCGACCTGGTATTCACCTTGGCGTCTGGCGATCTGCCGACGGTTTCCACGTGTGGGGCACCATGCGCGATGTGCCGGCGTTCTGCCTGGTCGTCGAAGTGGTCGCCTCAGGATTGCTGGTGGTGAAACACCGCAGCGAGCCGTTCGGCAAGTTTGCCAACGTCGCGGTGCTCGAGGGCGATCAGATCAAGATTGTTGATGAGCGCGGCGGCAAGATCGTCCCCGACTGTCCGGCCCTCGTCACGACGCTGATCGGCGCGGTCGATCACCCGATCGCCGCCGGCGTCACTGCGGTGCTGGTCCAACTGGCGGCGTCGATGCGGCAGCACGGCCGCGGCGGCGCGCTGCTGGTGGTGCCTGGCGATGCCGACGGTTGGAGGGAATCGGTGGTGACGCCCCTTCCGTACGCGCTCGAGCCACCGTTTTCGGAACTGGCGGAATTGATGCTCGGGTCGGCGCCGGACCCTGATGACATGAAACGCGCGGTGGATGCCATTGCCGGGCTCACCGCCGTGGACGGCGCCACGCTGATCACCGACCGCTATGAAGTCCTGGCCTTTGGCGCAAAGATTACCCGCCGTAAAGGGAGTCCGCAGGTCGAACACGTCAACGTCACCGAACCGATCGAAGGCAGCGTGCCGATCCGGACGACGCCCTCGCAGTTGGGCGGCACACGTCACTTGTCGGCGGCCCAGTTCGTGCACGACCAGCGCGAAGCGACGGCCCTGGTCGCATCCCAGGATGGCCGCTTCACGATCTTCAAGTGGTCGCCTCGCGAACAGTTTGTGCACGCGCACCGCGTCGACGCGCTATTGCTCTAGTCGACGGCGTCCCCAATCGTCCGGCCGCGGCCATCACGCTTGGCCGTCAGCAACCGCGCATCGGCACGGTCGAGCAAGGTCGCCGCGCCAATGCGATCGTCGCGCCCCCGCATGCCGGCGACGCCGGCGCTGAAGCCGATCGTGATCGAGAGGCCATCCACGTCCGTCGACTCGGCGGCGATGGTTTGTCGCAGCTGCTCGATACGCTCGGTTGCCTGGACCGAGGTGGTCTCGACCATCAGCACCACGAACTCCTCGCCGCCGTGCCTGGCCAACACATCCGTGCGGCGAAGGTTGTTAATCAGTCGCGCGCTGAGCATCCGCAACACCCGGTCGCCGGTGGCGTGGCCATGGGCGTCGTTGATCGCCTTGAAGTGATCGACGTCCAGAATCGCCAGGGCCAGCGGCCGGTCGTAGCGCATGGCGCGGGCAATCTCCGCCTCGAGTGCCCGTTCGAAATGCAGGCGGTTGTACAAGCCCGTCAGGCGATCGTGCGTGCTCGCGTCCTGCAGGCGCTGCGCGCGGCGTACCAGCGTGGTCGCCAGCAGCGCCGCGACACTGAGCAGGATCAAGCGCGTCAGCTGGTCCAACCCGACGTGGGTGCCCGAGTCGGTAATCAGCGCCGGGTCGTGCAAGTCATAGAAGGTGGCCAGCACCAGCCACAGCGCCCCGTACTGCGCTACCGCAAGGCTCCCAATGGCCAGACAGACGCGCGGGTCGTAGCGCAGGCTGGTGGCGGCAATCGCCAGGAAATACATCTCGAAGGTGACCTTCGAATTCAGGGCATCAAGCGGAGAGCTGACCAGCGCGAAGGTGACCAGGGCAGTTGTTACCAGCGATACGTCGAGGGCACTCGAGACGAATCCAATGGCGGGATGCCACGGGCGGCTGCGCAGGAACCACGCCACCGCGACCGCCGCCAGCGCTGCCAGCGCGGTGACACCGAAGCCCCAACCGTGGATGGGGACTTCTGGCGCGCGAATTACTTTGATGGTTGGCGAGACGAGCAGAAGCGCCAAGGTGAACAGGCGAACCCGGGCGACGGCCCACTCACCCTCCGCAGCCGCCGTCGCGAGTGCGGGCTCGGGGGGCGACCACAACGCGGCAGGGCGCGCAATCAAGGCGCGCCCATTATTACTCGGGCGAGCCCTCTGGAACGTCGCCTTCTTCAAGCGGCAGCATCTCTTCAGGCACCGCACGTTCCATCAAGACTGACGGCGGATCAAAGCCGAGCTGCTGTGCCATGTCCTCGATCTTCGGCAGATCGGTCAGGTCGTTCAGGCCGAAGCGGATCAAGAACTCCTTCGTCGTGCCGTACAGGAACGGACGGCCGATTACGTTCTTGCGGCCGACGATCTTGATCAAGTGGCGCTCGAGCAGGGTGGACAACACGCCCGAGGTGTTGACGCTGCGAATCTCGCCAATCTCCGCCGCGGTCACTGGCTGCTTGTAGGCAATCACCGACAGGCTTTCCAAGGACGCCGCCGACAGCTTGGTCCCCGATCGATCGTGGAACAGGCGCCGAACCCAATCGTGGTACTCAGGCCGCGTGGTGATCTGGAAGCCACCGGCGACCTCGGCCATGTGCAGGCCGCCCCGCTCGACGTAGTCGGCCTGCAGCGCCTTGAGCGCGGCCAGCACGTCTTCCTTGGGCTCGTCGTTGAGCAGGCGATAGAGCATGCGCGGCGTCAGGGGGTCGGGCGAGGCGAACACCAGGGCCTCGATCACCGCCTTGAGCTGCGCCAACTCCATCCGCGGCTGCGGCTCTTCGGCGACGAGCTCTTCGGCCGCGGCCCCTTCCGCCGGGGTCTCGTCAACGGGAACGTCGTCCGGAGTCTCGTCGCTCATTCCTTGGTCTCTTCTTCCTTCGGCTCACTTTCGCGAGGTTCGCTTCGGTGGGCAGGCGGGTGGTGCGCGTTGTACTCGTCTTCGGGATCGTGACTCGGGTGCGGCGCGTCTGCGGGCCGCGCGCGCTTATAGATGCGGATGGCGCTGCCGGCGCCCGACTGGAAGACCCGGATCAGCTTGAGCCGGATCATCTCGAGCATGGCCAGAAAGGTCACGATCATGTCGCCCCGTGTCGCCACATCGTCGAACAGATCCTCGAAGCCGCAGGCCTCGGTCTCAGACAAGCGCTCCAGCAACTGGTCGATCCGCAGCTCGATCGGGATCTCTGCGGCCGGCAGCACGACCGGCGGCCGCTCCCGGGCGCGTTCGAGCACTTGCTTGAAGGCCGACAGCAGGGTGAACAAATCGACTTCGAACTCGGGCTCGTAATCGTCGCCGGCAATCTCTTCGATGCGGGAATCGGGGCGGCCCCACTGCGCGCTACGCAGCGTTTCCTTGTCGTGTAGCAGTTCGGCGGCCGCCTTGAACTTCTGGTGCTCCAGCAGGCGCCGCACCAGCAGGTCGCGCGGATCCTCTTCCTCGCCGGGGTCACCCGCCGCGGTTTCGGGCCGCGGCAGCAGCATCTTGCTCTTGATGTGAATCAGCGTCGCGGCCATCACCAGGAAGTCGCTGGCGACATCGAGGTTCAGCTCCTGGAACAGGTTCAGGTACTCGAGGTACTGCTTGGTGATGACGGAGATCTGGATGTCATACACGTTCATCTGGTTCTTCTTGATCAGGTGAACGAGCAGGTCGAGCGGGCCCTCGAACGACTGAAGCTTGATCTGGATCGAGTCGAGCTGCGACTCGAACGCCTCGTCGGCCGGCGCCGGCTCGCCGGCCAGAACTGGCGGAACCCTGGGTGTATCGGCCATCAGTACTTCAACTTCACGGCGTCGCGCACCCGTTCCATGGTCGCCTGGGCAACGACCCGAGCCTTCTTCGAGCCTGCCATCAACACGTCGCGCAGGTAGCCCGGCCTGGCCAGCGCCTGTTCGCGGCGTTCGCGAATCGGATCGAGCATGGTGTTGATGGCCACGGCGAGCTTGGTCTTGACCTCGACGTCGCCGACCTTGCCCGAGCGATAGCGCTCCTTGAGATCGTCGACCTCGGCCACGTTCGGGTTGAAGGCGTCGTGGTACAGGAACACCGGGTTGCCTTCGACGGTGCCCGGAATATCGGCGCGCACTCGCTTCGGGTCGGTGTACATCTGCCGCACCTTGTTCTGTACGGTCTTGGCATCGTCCGACAGGTCAATGGTGTTGTTGTAGCTCTTGCTCATCTTCCGGTTGTCGAGTCCGGGCAGGCGAGGCGTGGGCGTCAGCAGGGTCTGAGGTTCGACCAGCGCCGACGCGGGATAGAAGTTGTTGAACCGGCGCACGACCTCGCGTGTCAGCTCAATGTGCGGCACCTGGTCTTCACCAACCGGCACCCAGTGCGCGTCGTAGACGACGATGTCGGCAGCCTGCAGCAATGGGTAGCCGAGGAAGCCAATGCTCGACAGGTCGCGTTCGCTCAACTGCTCCATCTGTTCCTTGTAGGTCGGCACTCGCTCGAGCCACGAGATGGGCGTGACCATCTGGAACAGCAAGTAGAGCTCAGCATGTTCGGGCACCAGCGACTGCACGAAGAAGGTGCTCTTCTCCGGGTCCAGCCCAGAGCCAATCCAGTCCGCGGCATTGTCGATGCCGTTGGCGACAATCTCAGACGTGTCGGCGTAATTGGTCGTCAGCGCGTGCCAGTCAACGATGCAGTGGAACGAGTCGTACTTGGCCTGCAACTCGACCCAGTTCTGCAAGGCGCCCACGAGGTGGCCGAGGTGGAGTTTTCCCGTCGGGCGCATGCCCGACAACACACGTTGCTTCGTCACCGTACTCCTAACAGGGTCAACACGAAATACGCGACCGGGCCGAGCAACGTGCTCAGCGCCCCGGTCAGCATCAAAGCATACAAAATCACGAAGCCGTATGGCCGCAGCTGTTCAATGACGCGGGCGCCGGCGGGAGGCAGCACACCCATCAGGACGTTGCCGCCATCGAGGGGCGGCACCGGCACCATGTTGAATAGCGCGAGCAGCACGTTGATCACGACAAACATGTCGAGGAACCTGAACAGCGGCGCCATGACAGCGCGACCCGCGATGTCGCCTGGGGCCACGCCGGGGATGATGAACAGCAGGACGGCCCCAATCACGGCCATCAGCACGTTGCTGGCCGGGCCGGCCGCGGCGATCAGGGCAAAGTCCCGCTTGGGGTGCTTCAGGAAACGGGTATCAACCGGCACCGGCTTGGCCCACCCGATCAACGGCAGGTTCGTCAGGATGGAGATCAAGGGGAACAGCAGCGTCCCGATTGGGTCGACGTGGACGGCGGGATTGAGCGACAGCCGGCCGAGCCGTTCGGCCGTGCGATCACCGAGGCGAAATGCCGCCCACGCGTGCGCCGCCTCGTGCACCGACAATGAGGCGATCAGCACGGCGAGTTGAATGAGGACCTGGGTGAAATCGATGCCGGCCAGAACTCAAAAGGTTATCACACGGACGCGTTCGTTCGGGCGGCGACCCGCCTGATCGTGTCCAGCAGATGGGCCGCGTCGGCGGTCCGCGTGCGGAAGTTCACGATACAGGCTCGCAGCGCGAACGCGGCTCCAATCTGGGCGTTCGACAGATAGGAATCGCCGTCGCGCTGCACCTCGACCATCAGCGCGCGGTTGAACGCATTGATTGCCACGGTGTGATCGCCCGGACCGCGCATGGCCGGCGGCAGGTAGCGGAAACACACGATGCTGAGCGGCACCGGCGCCAGACGCTCGAAGTCGTCACTGGCGTCGATCAGCCCAGCCAGGTGCTGGGCCACCGCAATATTGTCGTTAATCGCGGTTCGCAGCGCCGTGGCGCCATGGCACTTCAACATGAACCAGATCTTCAGGGCACGAAAGCGGCGCGTCAGCTCAGGGCCGTGATCCCAGAACGCGAACTCAGACATGTCGGTATCGGCGATCACATCAATGTAGGAGGCACCTTGCGCAAACGCCTGTCGCAGGCGCCGGCCGTCGCGCACGAGCAGGCAGCCCACGTCGAGCGGCGCATAGAGCCACTTGTGCGGGTCGAGCGACAACGAGTCGGCGCGGCCCAGCGCGGCGAGCGCGGCGCCGGCCCGTTCGGTTCCCGCCGCGAGACCGCCGTACGAACCATCAACATGCAGCCATACCCCCGCCCTCGCGCAGACGTCGGCGATCGCAACCAGCGGATCGATGGCCCCCGTATTCACGTCGCCGGCGTTCGCGACGACGCAGATGATGTGATGACCAGCGGCGCGGTCGGCGGAGATTTGCGACTCGAGTGCCATCACGTTCATCCGGAATTCGCCATCAACCGGAATCGGCACAATCGCGTTGCGGCCCAGGCCGAGCATGGCCGCGGCCTTCGGCGTCGACATGTGGGTCATCGCGGACGTGTAGATGCGCGGCGGCCCCGGCAGCACCGACACTCCGTGCTGGTTCACGTCCCGATCCGTGCTGGCGCGGAGGGCCACGGCGAGCCCGGCAAAGTTTGCGAAGGAGCCACCGCTGAGCAGCAAGCCCGTGCCGGCGGGGTCGAAGCCGACCATGGTCTTCAGCCACTCGATCACCTGGTGTTCCACCGTGGTGGCCGACGGCGCGGACCGCCACGAGGTCACGTTCTGATTGAGCGCCGAGGCCAGAAAGTCGGCCGCCACGCCGGCGAAGCTCGCGGACGACTGCACATAGCCGAACATACGCGGGTGGCCGTTCTTGCGGCCAAGCGCGGCCAGCGCGGCGAACTGGTCCATCACATCGTGCAGCGACTGCGGCTCCTCAGGCAGGGCCTCGTCGATCTGGGCACACAGGTCCCGCGGGCTCACCGTTGGATAGATCGGCGCCTCGGCAGTGGTGTCGAAGTAGTCAAGCGCCCACGCCAGGGCGGCGCGGCCGAGCGCCTCACGTTCGCCCGGTGATAACTCGAGTCCGTGTTCGCTCATGGGTTCGCTGCAAAGTATGCCAACACGGCATCCGCTGTCTTGCCGCCCACAATGCTGGCAAGTTCTTCGCGGGTGGCCCGCCGCACGCCGGACAAGCTCCCGAACGTCGTTAACAGGGTCTTACGGCGCCGCACACCGACGCCCGGAATGCCGTCCAACTCCGACCGCAGGTCGCGCTTCGTTCGCGACTGCCGATGGAAGGTAATGGCAAACCGGTGGGCCTCGTCGCGGATGCGTTGCAGCAGGCGCAAGGCCGAGCCGTGGGTGTCGAGGGCCAGCGGCTCCGCGCTGTCGCGCGTGAACACGAGCTCTTCCCTCTTCGCCAGGCCGATGGCCACCAGGTTCGACAGCCCTACGGTCTCGAGGGCCGCATACGCTGCGTTCAACTGGCCCTTGCCGCCATCGATCACGATCAGGTCGGGAAACGGCCCGCCATTCTCGAGGACGCGCGCATACCGGCGGCGCACGACTTGCTCCATCGCCGCGAAGTCATCCAGGAAGCGGCTCTCGGCCGCAACAGGGTTTGGAACTTGGGGCTTGGGGCTTGATCTCTTTCTAAGTTCTTCCTTCTGAATTTTGAATTTCCGGTATTCCCCCGGCTTCATGCGGCCCTCCTCGCAGACCACCATCGACGCCACCGTCTCGCTGCCCTGGATGGTCGAGATGTCGAAGCAATCGATCCGGCGCGGCAGTTTCGGCAACCGTAGCGCCGCCTGCAACACCTCGAGGGCGTCGTAGTTGGCGGTGGCGTGTTCGTCGAAGCGCGTGCGATAGGCGAGCGCCGAATTGCGCATCGCCAGTTCCAGCAGCGCCTTCTTGTCGCCACGCTGGGGCATGGCGATGCTGACCTTGCGGCCGGCCCTTTGTTCCAGCCAGGCCTCGAGCAGTTCCTGCTCGGCCAACACCACGGGGACATGAATATCGGGGGGTGGAGTTTGGTCCCAGTAAAACTGCTGGATCGCGGCTTCCACCACGTCGCGCTCCGTCTCGCCGCCTTCCTTCGCGTCGGTCACAAACTCCACGCGCTCGATCACGCGGCCACCGCGTACCAGGAACACCTGCACGACGGCGCCCTGGGTACCCAGCTTCACGCCGAACACATCGCGGTCGCCGAGCTCGGCCGACGCCATCTTCTGATGGCGGTCCTGTAACGTCTGCACGGTGCGCATGGCATCCCGCAGGTGCGCCGCTTCTTCAAATCGCTCGTCCGACGCCGCTGCCATCATGCGCTCGCGCAACTGATCGGCCAGTTCGTCGTTGCGGCCCTCGAGAAACAGCCGGGTGTCGGCCACGGCCACGGTGTATTGCTCGGGCGAACAGATCGTCTCCACGCACGGCGCCAGGCACCGCTTGATGTCGTATTCGAGACACGGCCGCTGCCGCTGCCCGGTGATCACCTCGTTGCACGAACGAATGCCGAAGATTTTGTGCGTGAGCGACATGGTGCGACGGGCAAACTTGGCCGGCAGAAATGGGCCCGCGTAGACGTTGCCGTCACGTTCAACCGACCGCGCCACCAGCACCCGCGGAAACGCCTCGGTGGTGGTCAACTGCAGGTAGGGGTAGTTCTTGTCGTCGCGCAGCAGGATGTTGAACTTCGGCATCCGCTGCTTGATGAGGTTGTTCTCGAGCGCCAGCGCCTCGACCACCGAGTCGGTGACGATCACCTCGAGGGCGGTCACCTCATCCAGGAGGGCATTGGTTTTCGGGTTGCTGCCGTAGGCGCCGAGGTACGAGCGCGTCCGGTCGCGCAGGGCGCGCGCCTTGCCGACGTAGATGGTTTCGCCCTGGGCGTTGAAGTAGAGGTAGACGCCCGGCTGCTCCGGCAGCCGGGCGATCTGATCTCGTAAGTCGTGAATTGGCATCGGCGCTGACTGCCGATCGTACCATGCAGGCGGGTACGGCACCCTGCCCCTCTGGCTAGTTCTACCAGTACAACTTCACGCCCAGCTGGATCTCTCGCGCGGCTCTGGTCGCAATGATCTGGCCGAATCGGTCGGCGGGCACGTTGCAGGTGGTGAGCGATGACGTGCAGGTATTGTCGAGCCCGCCAACGGTCGGATCCGACAGCCACTGACGCTGATCGAAAGCGTTGATGAACTCCGCGCGCAACTGCAGCCGCATCGTCGAGGTCGGATAGAAGTTCTTTGACAGGTTCAGGTCCCACTGGTGGCGACCCGGCTGGCGGAACGGCGCGCGGCCGGAATTACCGAACGTCCCTGCCGCCGGTGGCGCATACGCGTCGGGGTTGAACCAGTAGGGCACGCCGTTGACGAAGCGCTCCCCCACCTGCGGATCGCCCACCTGGTCGGCAAAGACACCGCGCCTGAATGTATCGCTCAGCACGAGGATGCGCGACACCGGCTGGCCCGACGAGATATTGACGATACCTGCGAGCTGCCAGCCGCCAAGCACGGCCTTGGTCAGCATGTTCGCCGATTGGAAGAACGGTAGTTCGTAGATGAAGCTGCCGTTGAAGATGTGTCGCCGATCGGTGCGGGCGTCGGCGTAGTCGGCGTCCGGATCGGACGGGTTCTGCGGAATGTCAACGGCGTCACGATCGTTGGTGGCGTCGGTCTGGTTGCGGCTCAGCGTGTAGTTCAGCGTCGCACTGCCGTTGCGCCCGGCATTCAGCTTCACGCTCGACAGCAGGCCCTGGTAGCGCGAGCGCGCCGTCGTCTCGCGGAATGTGATCGCGCCATACGACTGGTACGGCCGCGCCTGGTTGACCGCACCCGCCACGCCGGCCTGCAGGGCCACTACTTGCGTCGGGGCCGGATAGTTGATGTCGGTTGGGCGAATCAGGTTATCGCCGCGGCTGCCGACGTAACTCACTTCGCCGGTCATCCAGCCGGCAAAGCGCCGCGTCACGCCAACATTCCACTGCACCGTCCTCGGATTCTCGAAATCGGTCGCGGTGGCGATGATGGTGCGGACACCGGTGGTGGTTGCCGTTTGACCCGACGCGGGATTGGCGAGCGTCGGGTTGGTGAACGTGACGTTGTTGACGATCGGCGGCATGGTGAACGAGTTCTGCTCGAAGATGCCCACCAGCGGCTGGTCGTAGTAAATACCAAAGGCGCTGCGCACCACGGTGGCGCCCTCGCCCGACAGATCCCACGCCACGCCGACCCGCGGCTGGATGGCGTCCTTCTTGAACTCGTAGATGCCGTCGCCGTACGGCGAGTTGACGCCGCCCTGGATGATGCCGTCGAGCAGGTTGCCACGCGTACGGTCGATCAGCGTGCCGGCGGCGTTGGCAAACGGCGGTGCCGCAGCCGAGGTGTAGGCCCTCGGATCAAAGGTCACCAACTGGTTATTCTTGTCGGTGAGCGGCGGATAGAGCGAGTACCGCAGTCCCAGGTCCATCGTCACGCGCGAGGTCGGCCGCCAGGTGTCCTGGGCGTAGAACTCGAAGCGGTTGAAGCGGAGCTGCATATCGATGTCGCGCTCCGCTTCGGTGTAAGCGCACGCCGTGCACAGGTTGCCGGCATTGCCGCGCAGGAAGTTCTGGAACGCCGTCGCCCCGCCACCAGTCGCCACGAACGAGAACCCACCATGGCTGCGACTGGCCGCGTTCTCATTCTTCTGCTCGAAAGTAGCCAGGCCGCCGACCTTGATGGCGTGGTTGCCGCGCTGCCACGAGAAGTTGTCGGTGACCGAGTGATTCAGGTACTGGATTCGGTACAACTGGTTCGCGCCAAACGTGCTGAGGCCGCTGATGTCGATCACCGGGATCAGTCCCGCCGCGTTCTCGGGAAACACTTCCGGAATGTTCACGCCGTACTCGCTTCGCGTGTTCCGCACTCCTTCGGCAGGCTGCGTCGAAATATTGTTGCTGCTGAAGTGGTAGTTCAGCTCGTTGAGCTTATTGCTGCCGATGATGGTGCGCAGGCCGAAGGCCGCCACCTGGCCGGGAATCCTGGTGTCGGTCCCGGCCACCCCAGGAATCGGCGTGCTGAAGAACAGGCCACCGAGCTCGCGCGTCTCACTCAGATCGTGAGTGTAGCGTCCCCACAGCCGCTGGGTTGGACTCACGTCGAAGTCCATGCGCACGACTTCCTGTCGAGTGTTGTTGATATTGGGCGACGACACCTGGTAGCGGCCGACACCGTCGGCGACCAGCGGATTGAGGTTCGGTGCCGGGTAGCCCGCCAGCAGGCGCACCGCGTTCGGATCGCGCTCGACGACCGGCACGTAGTTGGCACTGGCCGCGTTGGTCAGCCACTCGGGGTTGGGCACGAGTGCGGTCAACGACGCGGGCGCGCGGGTAATGCGGCGGAATTCCTGCGAGTAGAAGAAGAACATCCGTTCCCTCGACGGTAAGACCGGACCGCCGATCGTGAAGCCGAAATTGTTGTACTTCAGTTCGGCGGCCCCGTCGCGAATCGCCGGGTCGGTGCTCTGCTTGCGAAAGTAAGAATTACTATTGAGCGAATCGTTGCGGAAGAACTCGTAGCCGCTGCCCGAGAACTTGCTGGCGCCCGACTTGGTGACGACGTTGATGATGCCGCCGCCCGAGCGGGGCCACTCCGCAGCGTAGCTCGAGGTGATGATCTTGAACTGCTCGATCGACTCGAGGGTCGGCGTCGACAGCAGGGTGATGTTGCTGCCCACGTCGACGTTCATGACGCCATCGACCAGCCAGTTGACGGCGTTGCGGCGAGCGCCGTTGACCGACAAGCTCATCGTGCTGGTCAGGCCGACGCCCACTTCATCGGCGAGGTCGCTCGAGACCCCAGGCGCCAGCTCGGCGAGCTTGGCAAAGTTGCGATTGTTGATGGGTAGCTCCTGCACCTGGCGCGAGTCGATCAGGCTCTGTACCGCGGTCGTCGCCTGGGTTAGCTGCTGGCCCGTCACCTCGATCACTTCCGCAACGCCTCCGGTGGCCAGGCTGGCATCAATCCGCACGCGATCGTTGACGGCCAGCGTGACGCCGCGGACGATGCGGGGTTGGAAGCCCGAGAGGGCAAACGTCATCTCGTAGCCGCCAATTGGCAGCAGGGGCACCAGATAGCCTCCCTCCGTGGAGGTGATGCCCTCGTACGAGCGGCCGGTCGCGACGTGGCGCAACGTCACGGTCACGCCGGGCAGCACGCCTCCGCTTTGGTCGGTGACCGTGCCGATGAGGGTCGCGGTGGTTTCCTGGGCGGCAGCGGCGGGCGGGGCGGCGGACAACAGCGTGACCAGACAACCACACAGGGCAAAACACCAACGACGCATAGGACATCCTCCAATGCAGAGGGTAACGCACATTGGCACCCCGGTTGCGCGCCTTGTGAAGCCGCCGGTCATCGGGTACCCTAAGGCCCACCTGCCCATGACCTTTACAGGCGCCATCGGCGCCGTCTGCATGTTCCCCCTGCGGGCCATCATCAATGCATCCGTGGCCCTTGGCGTTCACCCCAACGTGCTGACCCTGATCGGCGTGCTGATCAATGTGGTGGCGGCCTGGGCCCTGGCGATCGATCAATTCGTGATAGCCGGCGTCATCATGATCGTCGCCAACATTTTCGATTTCATCGACGGCAAGGTCGCCCACATCACCGGCAAGCAGTCGGAGTTCGGCGCTTTCTGGGACTCGACGCTCGATCGCTTTTCGGACCTGGCGCTGTTCACTGGCCTGATCTGGCTCTACGCTGACCGCGGGAGGAACGGCTATGTGCTGATCGCGACGCTCGCCCTGATCTTCTCGATCATGACGAGCTACGCGCGGGCGCGTGCCGAATCGCTGATCGACAAGTGCAAGGTCGGCTTCATGGAACGGCCGGAGCGCATCGTGTTGTTCATGATCGGTGCGTTCACCGACCGCATGGCCGGCGTGCTGTGGGTCATACTGGTGCTGTCGATCATCACGGTCAGCAACCGCATTCACTACACTTACCTGGCCCTGAACAAGAAGCCGATGCCGGCGGGTATGTTTGCGCGGTTCTTCTTCTGGCGCGACGAACGGGCAACGCTGCCTTATGACATCTGGGTGGTGGCGATCCTGGCGTTCGTGTGGCTGGTGCCGCCCGACTGGATTCGCGATCCGACCGCAGCCGGCCTGGGTCTGCTCGGCTTCCTGGCGAACTAGTCCGACAGATCCCGGTAGAACACCGTCGTGCTGCAGAAGCCGCCCTGCGGCCACAGCGCATAACGCGGGATCTCCCCGACCCGCTGCCACCCCAGTCTCGCGTAGAGCCGTTCTGCGGGGCTGCCGGTCACGGTATCGAGTACCAGCAGGGTCTTGCCGCACTCGCGCGCAGTCGCTTCCGCCGCAGTCACCAGCGCCGCGCCCAGTCCCTGCCGTCGGACCCGGCGGTGCACCAGCATCTTGGCCAGGTCGCCGCGGTGCGGCTGGTTCTCGGGCAATTCGAAGACCAACTGCACGGTGCCGCAGATGCCTTCCGCGTCTTCGGCGATCAGTAAAGCGCGGTCACCGAGCGCCACCCCGTTTGCGACCCGCCGCCAGAACGCCGTCGCGCGCTCGCGCGTGAGCGGCAGCATGAAGCTGACCGAGGCGCCGCCTTCGACGCAGTCGATCAGCACGTCGCTCAGCGCGGCCACTTGCGCGTCATCGACCGAGAGCACGCGGCGAATGGTGATGGGGTTGGTGACCATAAGGACGAAGGCCGCCCTCAGGCGGCCTTCGTCTTCACTTTCTTGCTGGGCTTGTAGCTGCCCCACACTGCCTTCCGAGCCATCGATCCTCCTCAGGATGCTTTGCGCTTCTTTGCGGCGCTTGCCGCCGACTTGATGTTGGTGACCTTCTTCGCCACTACCGGATCGGCCTTGGCCGTCTTCTTCTTGCCGCTGCTCACCTGATCAAGGCTCTTGCGCAGCGCTTCCATCAGGTCCACTACCTTGGGCGGTGCCGACTCTTCGGGCGCGATGAACTCCTCGCCCGCGACCTTGGCGTCGATGATGGCGCGCAGGCCTTCCTGGTACTCGTCCTTGTAGTCCGACAGGTTCAGGTCGCCCTCGATGCTCTCGATCACCTGGCGCGCGAGCTTCATCTCGGCCGGGTTCACTTTGCCGCGCACTTCGCGCAACTCTTCAATCTGGTCGATCGTCCGAATCTCTGCCGCGTGATGCAGCGTGTACATCACCATGCCCTGCTTGTGCGGCTTCACGGCGACCAGGTACTCGCGGCCGTGGATGGCCACCTTGCCGATGCCGGCCTTGCCCTGCATGCCCTCGCGCATCACCGAGTAGGCGTCAGCGGCCATCGGCCCCTCGGGCGCCAGGTAGTACGCCTTGTCCACGTACATCGGATCAATGGCGTCCTCGTCCGTGAACTGCATCAGGTTGATGATCTTGCTCGACTCGGTCTTCACCTTGGCGATGTCTTCTTCATCCATTACCACCCAGCGGCCCTTCTCGAACTCGTACCCTTTCACCACTTCGGCCGAGGTGATCTCGCGTTCGCACTTCGGGCACCACTTCTTCTGCTGAATCTTGGTCTGGCATTCAGCGTGGAGCTGGTTGAACGAAATGGTCGCGCTCGACTCGGTGGCGGGATACACCCGAACCGGAATCGTCACGAGACTGACTTTGATGTAACCCTTCCAGGTAGGACGTGCAGCCATCGTGGTCTCCTTCTTATCGGCCTGTCATTCCGTCGGAGTAGCGTCCGCCGGCCGGCAGCTTTCGGCATGCGCCGGCGCACGCCCGGTTTCACACAACTACGCGGATTCGCGCGTGTCGCGGGTGCCGAGATGAAGCCCCGGCCCCTCATCGAACTCGATGGTATGGCGGCCAATCTCCTCGCGCAGCAAGTGCCGCACTTCGCCGAGATGAGGTCCCGGAACGCTGAGCCGCCGGGCCAGCGTCTTCTGACGTGAGGCCAGCACCAGCGTGTCCTCACCCCGCCACGTCAGCCCACCAATCTCGCGATACGACATGTAGCCGCTGTCGGTCCAGATGCCGTCACGATACAGCCCGCGGCGAATGCGCGTGGAAAGCGGCAGCAGGTATCCGTAGTAGGTGAACATCATCGCGACGCCGAAGAGCGACGAGAATGACCGCGGCATGCGATACGCGGTGATCAACAGGATCACGCCGAGCATGACGCCGATGGCCAGGTTGATGGCGTAGAACGGCGGCTTCGGCGCAGGCCACGACAGCAGGGCGTCGCGGCGCAAGCGCCACCAGG
This sequence comes from Acidobacteriota bacterium, assembly GCA_031364805.1. Taxonomy (GTDB): domain Bacteria; phylum Acidobacteriota; class Vicinamibacteria; order Vicinamibacterales; family UBA2999; genus 12-FULL-67-14b. The sequence goes on along the minus strand of JANLWW010000064.1, from coordinate 43,037 downwards.
CCACCAACTGGGCGCCGACGCGCAGGTTGACCAGGACGAACAGCACACCAAGGGCGACGAGGGCCTGCCGCAACGTTCCGGCAAGCTCCTCGGCGCTCATCGCGTCTCGGCCTTGGTGGCGGTCGGCTCGCCAGTCGCGGCTTCGGTGACGCGCGACAGCGTCGGGTCGAAGCACTGCCGGCAGCGCGCCTCGTAAATATCCTGGGCGCCGAGCAAGACACGGTCGGCGCTGTGCACCAGGCGCTGCGTGTGGTTGGCGGGATTGCCGCACGACATGCATATCGCGCGGGTCTTGGTGATGTATTCCGCAATGGCCAGCAGCTGCGGCATGGGCTCGAACGGCTTGCCCAGGTAGTCCTGGTCGAGCCCGGCAATCACGACGCGAATGCCGCGAGAGGCCAGCTCGGTGGCAACGGCGGGCAGTCCCGCATCGAAGAACTGCCCTTCGTCAATGCCGACCACTTCCGTATCGGGCCTGATCTTCGCCAGCAGGTCCGCCGAATCACGAGCGTTCTCGGAGGGAATCCGCAGTTCGCTGTGGGAAACGATGTGGTCGTGGGAATAGCGCGTGTCGACCGCGGGCTTGAAGATCTGAACCCGCTGCTTGGCGATTTCGACGCGGCGCAGCCGGCGGATGAGCTCTTCGCTCTTCCCGCTGAACATGCTGCCGACGACGACCTCAATCCAGCCGGTGGAGGGGGTACGGACGACGTCCATGACTGGATTATAAGAGGTCTTGGGGGCTTGGGGGCGATGCCTTGCGGGCTTCGATGCATGGCGACTTGGGACTTAGAGGTGTGGGACTTGGAATTTCCAAGACCTCCACACCTCAAGACCTCAAGACCACAGGTTTTTTGCGCTACGCCCGCGTCTGGTACTCGCCCGTCTCGGTATTGACGCGGATGAGGTCGCCCTCGCCGATGAAGGGCGGCACCTGGATGACAACCCCGGTTTCGAGCGTCGCGGGCTTGGTCTGGTTGGTGGCCGTGGCGCCCTTGATGGCGGGCATGGTCTCAATCACCTTCAAGTCCACCGTCTGTGGCAGCTCGATACCGATCGGGTTCTCGCCGTAGAACTCCACCTCGATGCTCATCTCGGGCTTCAGAAAGCCCACCGAATCGCCCAGGAGTTCCGCTGTCAACTGGACCTGGTCGTAGGTGACCGTGTCCATGAAGTGATACCCCTCGTTGTCGTTGTAGAGGTATTGCATGGCTTTCTGTTCGAGCGACACGCGCTCGACGATGTCTTCGGAGCGGAGTTTCTCTTCGGCCATCGAGCCAGACTGGATGTTACGCATCTTCACGCGGACGAAACCGCGAAGGTTGCCGGGGGTCACGTGCTGGCACCCGAAGATCCGGTAGAGCTTGTTCTCGATCTTGACGATCATGCCCTTGCGGAGCTGGGTTGCGAGAAGGTTGTCTGCCATAAAGCCTTTGTTATCAGTTAGTAGAACCTTGCGAGCTTAACATAGGGCACCACGCTCCGGCCAGCCGGATAGCCGTGCTACGATGCCAGACATCGTGGCGTTTGCACGCTGGGACCCGTTCCGCGATCTCCTTACCATCCAGCATCGGCTCGAGCGCCTCTCGACCGGGCCGCAGGGCTGGACTCCCGCCATGGATCTATGTGAAACCGCCACCGCGTATATCCTGACTGCGGAGCTGCCTGGCGTGCCCCGCGAGCAGGTCCGTATCGATATCCGCGACGGCAAGCTCACGCTGCAGGGCCGTCGCGAAGCCCGGGTGTCGTGCGAGCAATATCACCAGGTGGAGCGCGGTCACGGCGAGTTCTGCCGCAGCGTGTTGCTGCCCCAGCCCGTGGATGTCGTCGCCATTGCCGCTGAGATGCGCGACGGCGTGCTCACCATTACGGTGCCGAAGGCGTCGGCCGCCAGCCCGCGACGTGTCGACGTTAAATGATTAAGCGATTTTCCCTCCTGGCCCTGTTGTTGGCCGCCGGCATGGTGGCCGGCATCGTGCTGTCGGGCTCGGTTGACGACCGCGATGAAATCCTCGCGCGCCCCAATGCAGAGCCGGTCGCCCTCGCGCAGCCGGCCCCGGCGCCCGTCAATCCTTCTCCCGGCCTGGGCGGGCCCGACTTCACGCGCGTCGCCGCGCAAACCGTGAAGGCGGTCACTAATATCTCGTCGATGCAAGTCGGCCGCCGCCGCCAGGCGTCGCCGTTTGCCAACGACCCGTTCTTCCAATACTTCTTCGGCGATCAGGGCGAAATGTTCGGCCAGCCGCGCGCCGAATCAAGCCTCGGCTCCGGCGTCGTCATTTCTGCAGACGGCTACGTCGTCACCAACAACCACGTGATCGGCGAAGGAGATACCGAGGTCACGGTCACCGTCGGCGACTCTCGCGACGTCCGCGCCAAGGTGGTGGGCGTGGACTCGTGGACCGACCTCGCGCTACTCAAGATTGACGTGAGCGGCCTGCCGCTGATTCCTTACGGCGACTCGTCGAAGCTCAAAGTCGCGGAATGGGTGATGGCCGTCGGTAGCCCGTTCTCCCTCAGCCAGACGGTCACGCTCGGAGTCGTCAGCGCGCTTGGCCGCGCCAATGTCGGCATCACCCAGTACGAAGACTTCATCCAAACCGATGCGGCGATCAACCCGGGCAACTCGGGCGGCGCCCTGATCAACAGCCGCGCCGAGCTGGTCGGCATCAACACCGCGATCTTCTCGCAAAGCGGCGGCTACCAGGGAATCGGGTTCGCGGTGCCGAGCAACCTGGTGCGGCGGGTGACCGGTGACTTGATGAAGTTCGGGCGCGTGCGGCGCGGCTCCATCGGCTACGTCGAGGTCATGCCGCTGACCTCGCGATTGGCCGAAGAGCTGCGCGCGCCCAAGACCGACGGCATCGTCGTCAACCAGATGGCTCGCGCCTCGGCCGCGTACAAGGCTGGGCTGCAGCCGGGCGACGTGATCGTCGCGCTCAACGGGCAGGCGATTGCCGACCCTTCGCAGTTTGTCCGGCTGATCGCCGACAGCACGATCGGCTCGACCGTGCGGGTCGAGGTGCTGCGCGAAGGGCAACGCGTCCCCTTGCGAATCCCGATCGAACAACAGCAGGAACGTCCGCAAAGGCGCCGGTAGGCATGCAGGCCTCGTCGGCGGCTTCCCTTCCCGCGAACACGCTCGAAGTCACGCTGGCAATCGCGATGACGGTGCTGATCGCCGGCGCGGTGTCGCTGCTTGCGGGCAGCGTCACCCGGCGCCTGCTGCGATCCGTCGAGGGCGATCGGTTCCACGTGCAACCGATCGCCGATACCACCGTCCAGATCGTCAGACGCATCACGTTTGGCATCGCCGCGCTGGTGGTGTTGTTCCCTGCCCTCGACTTTGCCGGGGTTGACGTTCGCGTCGGCTTGAACGACGAAGAGGTGGCGGAGTGGGCTGCCCGCACCGGCATTCGCGTGGCCATGCTCGTGCTGTTGGCATTTGCCACCAACCGCTTCGCCGCATCGGTAATCAGACGCGCCGAGGGCGAGGTGGTGGCGACTGGCGACGCGCACGGTTTTGAGCGCCGCAAGCGCGCGCAAACGCTGGGCGCCACGTCACGGCGCTTTTTGACGGCGCTAATCTGGAGCACAGCGGCGCTCGTCATCCTTCGCGAGCTCGACGTCGACATCACGCCGGTCCTGACCGGCGCCGGCATTATCGGCCTCGCCGTCGGCTTCGGCGCGCAGACGCTGGTCAAGGACATGATCTCGGGCATTTTCGTCATCGCGGAGGATCAAGTGCGCGTCGGCGACATCGCGATCGTTAACGGCGTGGAAGGCACGGTCGAGGAGATCAACCTGCGGACCATCGTGCTGCGCAACATCGAAGGCGTGGTCTACACCATCTCGAACGGCGACATCCGCACGCTCGCCAACCGGTCCAAGAACTTCTCCTACTACGTGTTGTCGTTCGCCATCGATTACGATGATGACTCGGACGCCGCCGTCGCGGCGGCAAAAGAGGCCAGCGCCGAGCTCGAGAAGGACGCCGCGTTCGGGCCCTCCATTCTGGAACCGCTCGAAGTGCTCGGCATGGAGGAATTCAACGCGACGCAGGCGACGTTGCGCTTCCGCATCAAGACGTTGCCGCACAAGCAGTGGGAAGTCGGCCGCGAGTTGCGCCGTCGCATCAAGCGCTCGTTCAAGGCACGCGGCATCCGGCTTCCCGGCCCGCAGATGGAAGTCACCCTGCGGCAGCCGCCGCAGAATGGCTGATCGAGGTCTGTCCCCAATCCACCATTTGGTGAAAATGGGGGTCAGACCCCCATTTTCACTGCTCTTCCCGAAACCGCTCGATGCCCAGCGACGCTCGCTCGCCAGGGCCGCTCGGTGCCAACGCGAATGCCGATGCGGCCGTCCCACACGACCAGCGGCGACGGCAACCCCTGGTCCTGAATGGTCAGCGGGCCGCTTGTCAGCGGCCGCAAGTTGTCGGCGATCGAGATACCCATCGCGCGCGTCAGGTTGCCGGGACCGCGACATAGCTCATGATCCGGCACCGCCTGCTTGCCCTTGCGCCAGGGCGCCTGGGCGCGGCGACGCCGCATCAATGCCATCCCCTCGAGCGGTTCGAGCGCGCGGATCAACACCGCGGCTGGATGTCCATCCGCTTCCGTAACGGCGTTGACCATGTCGTGAAGGCCGTAGTTCAAGTAGACGTAGGCCAGACCGGGCGGCCCGTAGAGGGGCGCAGTGCGCGCCGTGCGGCCAGCGGCGGCATGACAAGCGGGGTCGTCTTCGCCGATGTAGGCCTCGGCCTCGACGATCATGCCGGTGGCAGTGCCGTCTGACGACTGGTAGACGAGAACCTTGCCGAGCAGATCGTGGGCGACGTCGAGCGTGGGCCGCTGATAGAAGCCGACCGGCAGGATCACGGGACTGGCGCGCCGAGTTCGTCGAGGTAGCCGCGCGCCTGGACACCGCGGGACCTGTCCCCCGCCGCCTGTTGGATGATCACGACCGACCCGTCGCGGAGCAACCGTTCTCGGGCAAACGCGACGGCAAGTGCCGTCGCATCGCGTCCTTCGGCCCATTTGTCCGTCGCGACCAGCTTCACCACCGCCACCGAGGACGGATCGCCAATGCGCGCCAGCGCTTCGAGGGCCCCGCCGGCCAGCCCGCGCTTGCCACCATCGCGATGGAAGTAATACCGCTCGGTCAGCGCCGCCACGGCGTTGGTTTCGCGGATCAAACCAAGCGCGTCCATTGCCGCCAACTGTTCGGTCTCGCTCGACCGGTTCAACAGGGCGAACAGGCCGTCGGTCAACCCGGCCGGCACCAGCGGGCGAACGCCGCGCGGCTCGAATGGCGCCGCCAGCACGCGGCCGGCGACGCGCGCGCCGGCAATTCGCGCGCGGCGATCCTCGGAAGCAATCATCTGCAACAACGCCTGTGCGGCCGCGGCCAGTTCCGCAGCTGTGGTGCTCTTCGCTGAGCGGCCGGCAAGAATGCCAAACGCATAGGCCGCGGCAATCCGATCGGCGCCGGTCGCGACCGACAACATCGCGAGCGGCGTCGCCAACGCCCCTGGCGTGACCGGCACGGTCGCCACCAAGCCCAAGTCGAATGCGGCCTCGAAGCTCTTGCCGGGCAGTTCAACGCCATGCCGCGCCATCACGTCAACGAGAATGGGCTGCGCCTCGCTCGTCCAGGCCAGGCTGGCGAGTAGCACGAACATCATGAGCATGCGAGCGATCAATGTCATTTCGCGACCGTGAGCAGGACCTTGTGCGACGTCAGCACTTCCTTGAGGTAGCGCCCGGTGTGCGATTCCTTCACGTGCGCCACCTGTTCTGGCGTGGCCATGGCCAGCACGCGACCTCCGCCCTCGCCACCCTCCGGACCGAGGTCGATGACCCAGTCGGCGACCTTGATCACATCGAGATTGTGCTCGATCACGACCAGGGTATGTCCGGCCTCGAGCAACTTGCGGAACGCCGCCAGCAGTTTGGCGATGTCGTCGAAGTGCAGGCCGGTCGTCGGTTCGTCCAGGATGTAAAGCAGCCGGTCGCCGGTGTGCGACGACAGGTGCGCGGCAATCTTGATGCGCTGCGCCTCGCCGCCCGACAGCGTGGTCGCCGGCTGCCCCAGGCGCAGGTAGCCCAGGCCAATTTCGTCGAGCACCAGCATGCGGCGCAGGACCTTCGGCGTGCTGGCAAAGAACGTCAGCGCCTCGCGCACCGTCATGTCCAGTACCTGGGTGATGTTCTTGCCGCGATACTTGACTTCGAGCACCTGCGCCTTGAACCGGCGTCCGTCGCACTGTTCACAGGGCACGAAGACGTCGGCAAGAAACTGCATTTCGACCCGCACTTCACCTTCGCCCTGGCACGCTTCACAGCGGCCGCCGGGGACGTTGAACGAGAAGTGACTCGGCGTGAGGCCGCGCGACTTGGAGTCCTTGGTCGACGCGAACAGTTCGCGGATCGGGTCAAACGCCTTCAAGTAGGTGACCGGGTTCGACCGCGGCGTGCGGCCGATCGGCGTCTGGTCCACCAGCACCACGTCGCTGACGTACTCATGGCCCTCCAGACGGGTGTGCGCACCGACCTTGCGGTCCCAGTCGCCCTTCGCGCGCTTGATCGCGGCATAGAGCACGTCGTGCACCAGCGTCGACTTGCCCGATCCGCTCACCCCGGTGACGCACGTCAGCGTATTGGTCGGGATCTCGATGTCAACGCCCTTCAGGTTGTGCTCGGTCGCGCCAAACAAGCGAATGCGCTGTGGCCCGCCTTTGCGGCGCGCCGGTGGCACCGCGATGCTGAGCTCCCCGCGCAGGTACTTCGCCGTCAGCGAGCGCGGCTCGACCATCAATTGCTCAAGCGTGCCGGAGAAGATGACGCGGCCGCCATGCTCGCCGGCGCCCAGGCCCATGTCGACGATGTAGTCGGCGACGCCAATCATGTCGGCATCGTGCTCGACCACGATCACGGTGTTGCCCTGATCGCGGAGCTGTCTCAGGATGTCGATCAGCCGCTGGTTGTCGCGCGTGTGCAAGCCGATCGACGGCTCATCCAGCACATACAAGGTGCCCACCAGCGCCGACCCCAGCGAAGTTGCCAGGTTGATGCGCTGCGCTTCTCCGCCCGACAGCGTGGACGACAGGCGGTCCAGGGTCAGGTAGTCGAGGCCGACGTCACGCAGGAAGCCCAGGCGCTTCTGGATCTCCTTCAGCACCTTGTCGGCAATAGCCGCTTCCTTCGCGGTGAGCTTCAGCTGCTTGAAGAACTTCTCGGCCTCGCGCACCGTGCGGGCTGAAGCCTTGTCGATGGTCACGCCGCCAACATGGACATCGCGCGCCTCGCGGCGCAGGCGCGTACCGTTGCAATCGGGGCAGGTCAGGTAGCCACGATAACGGCTGAGAAACACGCGGACGTGAACCTTGTATTTCTTTTTCTCCAACCACCGGAAGAAGCCGCGAATGCCCTCGTAGTCTGCCGCTCGCCCTGAGCCTGTCGAAGGGTCGCCATCGACGACGAACTTCACTTCGTCGGCAGTCAGGTCAGTCCACGCGACGTCGAGCCGCACGCCCTTGGTCTTGGCGGCGCGCTTCAACTCGGCCAGCTGCGACCGATAGTGCGGCTTGGTCCACGGCTCGATCGCCCCCTGGTTGATCGACTTGTCCTGGTCGGGAACCACCAGCTCGAGGTCGAGCTCGATGATGTTGCCAAAGCCATGGCAGGTCGGGCACGCGCCAAACGGATTATTGAACGAGAACAGGCGCGGCTGCGGATCCTCGTACGGGATGCCGCAGGTGCGGCACTCGAAACGCTCGGAGAACAAATGCCAGGCCGGCTCGCCGGCGTCGGCCAGTTGCAGCGCCCACGCGGCGCCGCCGCCCTCGGCGTAGGCAGTCTCGATCGAATCGGTGATGCGGGTTTGCGCATCGGCTGACGTTTTGATGCGATCGACCACCACTTTCAATACCGTTGCGGTCTTTAACGCCGATGCCGGAATGTCCTCGAACGTGACCGCCTGACCATCGATCAGCAATCGGCCAAACCCCTTTCGACGCAGGCCGTCGAGGAGAGATCCAGACGACGCTGACTCAAGACCTTGCTGATCGGAGTCATCACCGTCATCGGTCGCGGTGACCGAGGCGTCGGCGCCATCCATCTGGACCACGGGAAGGTCAAACCCCAGCAGCAGCCGGCTGCCTTCCGGCAGTTTCATCAATTTTTGCGTGACGACTTCGGCTGTTTCGCGAATGACCTGCTGTCCACACTGACGACAGATGGTCCGGCCCACGCGCGCGTAGAGCAATCGCATGTAGTCGTGAATTTCAGTGACCGTGCCGACGGTCGAGCGCGGGTTGCGAACGCTGTTCTTCTGTCGAATGGCAATTGACGGGCAGATCCCCTCAATGCGGTCGACGTCGGGCTTCTCCATCCGCTCCAGGAACTGGCGCGCGTAAGCCGACAACGACTCCACGTAGCGGCGCTGACCTTCGGCGTAAATAGTGTCGAAGGCGAGCGACGACTTGCCCGACCCGCTGACCCCGGTAAAGACGATCAGCTGCCCGGTGGGCAACGTGAGATCGACATTCTTGAGGTTGTGCGTGCGCGCACCGCGGATGATGAGAGAAGGGCTGTCGGAGGCGGGCGGCATGGTCAATTGTGGATGAAGGTCGACAGGCGCGGATTTCGAGTGCGCCGGTAACCTTCAATACTACCCCCTGCCGCCGCGCGGTTCAACTCGATGCCCACACGACCGGCATCCGGCGGTACACTACGCGCCATGAACAGACCATTGACCGCCCTCGCGGTGGCCGTGCTTGCGGGCATGACTTCGCTTTCGGCCCAAACACCGGTCTTCCGCGCGGACGGCCCGTTGCCGGTGTCAGCGGCCTCATATCCTTTTGGCGCCGCCGATCACACTCGCACCCCGACCGACTTGAGAACGGTGGGCTACGTGGAAGAGGAGTTCCTGTTCAGCGGACTCGCCAACGTCTATGACTGGCCCGCTCCGGGCCCCGCAGTGGTGCGCACGGCGAACGCACCGTACACCACACGCGTGCTGGTCCGGCGGCCCTTGAACCGCACCCGATTCAGCGGCACCGTCGTCGTCGAGATGCTGAATCCGTCAAACCTCTTCGACCTGAACATTGGCTGGGCGGTGTCGAACGCGCAGATGGTCCGGGCCGGCGACGCGTGGGTGGGCATCACGGCGAAGCCGGTAGCGGTCGCGTCTCTCAAGGCGTTCAACCCGGTGCGGTATGCCGCCCTGTCGTGGGCCAATCCGCTCGAGGCGAACGACCCGGACAACTGCGAGGCGGTGGCACGCGACAGCGATCGGGCGACCGAGAACGGATTGGTTTGGGACATGCACCGCCAGGTCGGCCAGTGGCTCCGAGGACGGGGTGCCAACAATCCATTCACCAACGGTGCAGCGTCTGGCACCCATCCGGTGGCGCGGCTCTACGCGTGGGGGTACTCGCAAACCGGCGGCTACCTCTATACCTACGTGAACGCGATCCATCCGCTCGACGTCAAGCAGCTGGGCCGCCCGCTGTTCGATGCGTATTTGATCGCCGTGGCGAGCGGGCCGTCGCCGATCAATCAATGCTTCGCTCCGCTGCCCGCGGGCGATCCGCGCCGGGTGATCAAGGATGCGGGCGTGCCGGTGATTCGCGTAATGAGCCAGTCGGACTACCTGCCGTCGGTCGGCGCGCGACTGCCAGACAGCGACACCCCTCCAAATCTGACGCGTAATTACGAGGTCTCAGGGTCCGGACACGCCACGCCGGATGAACTCGCCTACGCCGCCGCCGCCGACGACATCATTCGCGCCGGACGCGCCGTGCCACCGATGGCGTGCAACGAAGGTCCGCGCAGCCGCTTCCCCAGTGGCGTGGCGTTCAACGCGATTCTGCAGAACCTGGATCTGTGGGTGCGCAAGGGTACGCCGCCACCGAAGGCGGAACAGATCAAGGTCGTGGATGGCAAGCCCGTGCTCGACCGCTTCGGCAACGTCACGGGTGGCGTGCGGTCGCCCTTCGTGGATGTGCCCACCAGCACCTGGAATGGCAACTCCACGGGCGAGTCATTCTGCCGCATCGCCGGTCACGAAAAGCCGTTCGACGCCGCGCGTCTCGCCGAGCTCTATCCGAAGCCGGGTGACTACGTCAGGGCCGTGGAGGCCAACGTCAAGGCGCTCGTGGCCGCGCGCTACATCACTGAAGCCGACGGCAAGCAACTCACGGCTGAAGCTCGGCTAATGAAATAGCGCCGTCGCCGGTCAGCACTCGACGCAGGTAATCGATTTGCCCCAGGTGGTAGTTCAGGTGTCCTTCCAGGTGCATCAGCATCTGGATGGTCCGCAGCGTCACGCCACCATGAGGCTGCGGATACCTTGCCTCCAGCTCGTCGCCCGACAGGCCGGCAATAACGAGCGGAATCTCGTCTCGCACCGCAGCTAGCCGTTCGAGCAGCTCGGTTTTCTCGATGCCCGAATCACTAAACTCGCGGGGTCGATCCCGCAGGTAGTCGCGTTTCCCAAGCAGGCGGCCGATGAACTCTCGCAAGTTGCCTTCCAGGTGCAAGGCGAGGTTGCCGGCGGAATTGGTGATGCCGGCGCGCGTCTGCCAGATCGTAGCGGTATCGGGAAAGGCGGCGATCTCCTCCATCAAGCGGGTCAGATCACGGGCATAGAGGGCGGCGAGTTCGTCTGCATGCATGCGGAAATTCTAGCCGAAGAGGAGCAAGGTTCACGACCGCCTGAACGACATCGCGGACGGCATCAATACGTTCTACAATCCACTGAATCCTGGCCCGCCATCACAGATGCACACACAGATTCTTCGCACGGCCGATGAACTAGCTGCCGTTCGAGACGAGTGGCACGTCCTCAGTGCAACCACCCAAAGCCCGCTGTTGGACCACGATTGGTGGTGGTGCTGCGCGCGAGCGCTCCATCCCACCAACAGCCTGCGTATCGTCATGGTTCGTGATGGAGATCGGCTGGTCGCAGCCGCGCCGCTGGTGGCGGTAGATCGGCTCGGGTTCCGACGCTTGGAATTCATCGGTATGCACACACTCAACGAACCGAGTGGGCTTTTATATTCAAGTGAAGCCGCGTTGGAAGCCTTGCTTCGCGCACTGGTCAGCCTTGGGGTTCCGTTTGCGTTGGCGCGGCTGGAGGCCCGTTCACTGACGTCAAGGCTCTTGTCTTCCCTGGTCGCTGCCCCGGGCCTGGTCATCGTGAGAACATCTGCTTCGTCCCTTTCCGTACCGCTGAGGGGGAATTGGTCTGAATTTGAGCAGTTGCTCTCACATCGCGCGAGAGTCTCGCTGCCTCGTTTGCACCGGCGGGCTGGCCGGCTGGGACCGGTCCGATCAGAGACCCTGAGCCCGTCTCCGGACGAAGTCGAAGGGTTGCTCCAGGTGGTCATGCAGGTCGAAGCGTCTGGCTGGAAAGGCCGCAACGGGTCCGCGATCTCGCTTCGTCCCGATCTGCGTGAGTTTTTTTCTGAGTACGCGAAGTTGGCGGCCGCAGGAGGGCGCCTGCGGATCTCCCTGTTGTGGTTCGGTGAGCGGGTCGCGGCAGTCCAACTCGCGGTGGTTGCGCATCGCAAATGGTGGCAGTTGAAGATCGCGTACGACGAGTCCATGGGTGAACACTCGCCTGGGCTTCAGCTGACCCACGCGGTTATCCAAAGGGCTTTCGACGAAGACTTGGCGGCGTTCGAGTTCTTGGGCAGTGCGGAGCCTTGGGAAGAGCTGTGGAATCCAGTTGAGCGCGAATACGAGCTGGCGGCCGTTTATCCACCAACCGTTACCAGTGCTTGCGCGCTGGCGGCGGACGTCGCACAGACCGCTGCACGGCGCGGGCTCGCAATCGGGGGATCGTTGGTAAAGCGTGCAAAGGTATGGCGCAGCTAACCCCCGCCCACCGCAACGCTTGTCTAGATACTGGAGCCGGCAAGCGGGCTCGAACCGCTGACCTGCTGATTACGAATCAGCTGCTCTACCAACTGAGCTACGCCGGCTTTTGGAGAGATCCGCCGTCGCAAAGCGCGCCCCGTGCGGATAGGACTACGAGCTTATCAGAAAAGCCAGACTTCGGGCCAATTCACGATTGGGCCTAGCGCATCTTTTTGCTGCACTCTCAGCTAATCGCTCCTTCGCGTTGCGGCTGGGCCTGATCAATTCGGCGCGGAGATTGCACTCACCATTGACGGAAGGGGCGACAGATACGCCTCAGATAATAACTGGCCCCGCGCGTGCGAGATCACGGCGGCGCGATTCCCAAAGAGGTTACCGTGGAACCACGAAAGAGCGACGACACCGTAGGCGAGGAAGTTTCGGCATTCGGCGAGCGCGCGAAGGGCGCCACCAAGGATGCAGTCGGCGCCGTGACCGGCAACAAGAGCCTCGAGCGCGAAGGCGAGCGCGAGAACGCTGAAGGCCGCGCACGCCAGGCCACCAACAACGTGATGGACGAAACCGACGGCGTTCGCGGCGCAACCGCGGGCGGGCGCTCATCGTCCAGCGCGGGCGGCTATGTCACCGGCCTCTACTCGACGCCCGAAACGGCCAGCAAGGCCTACCAGGACCTGACCACCCGTCACGGCTACAAGTCGGACGACATCAACGTACTGATGACCGACGACACCCGCAAGCGTCACTTCGGTGACGTGACGCCCGGCACCGAACTCGAAGGGGGCACCAAGGCCGCCGAGGGTATGGGCGTGGGCGGTGCGATCGGCGGCGGCGTGGGCGCCGCCATTGCGGCGCTGTTCGCCGTGGGCACGTCGATTGTCATCCCCGGCCTCGGCCTGGTCGTGGCCGGACCGATTGCTGCCGCGCTGGCCGGTGCCGGTGCGGGCGCCGCAACGGGCGGGCTGATTGGCGCGTTGGTTGGCGCCGGCATTCCCGAGGAGCGCGCGCGTGAATACGAGCGCGGTCTCAACGAGGGTGGCATCGTGATCGGCACGCGCGCGCGCGACGCCGCCCACGCCGCCGAGCTCGAGAAAGACTTCGGATCCTACGGCGGCAGCAACGTTCGCCGTTAAAACCGGTGGGGCACCCTTAGCGGGTGCCCCACACTCTTTCCTACCGATAACCCGCGGCCTGTAGCTCGAACAGTTGGGCGTAGCGGCCGCCAGCCGCCAGCAACTCTTCGTGCGAGCCCAGCTCACTCACCTTCCCATCCGCGATGACTGCGATTCGATCCGCAATGCGGACGGTCGAGAATCGGTGAGAGATGACGATGCCGATGCGGCCCTTTAGCATCGCCTTCAGTTCGGAAAAAATCGCCGCTTCAGCTTCTGGATCGAGCGACGACGTCGGCTCATCGAGAATCCAGATATCGGCATTGCGATACATGATTCGGGCGAGCGCAAGGCGCTGCCACTCGCCGCCCGACAAATCGTGCCCTCCTTCAAACAGCCGCCCGACCTTCGAGTCCAGGCCGCTCGGCATCTTCTTCACCAGCCACTCACTACGCGAATCTCTCAGCGCGTTCAGGACGCGGACGTCGTCCACCTCGCCGCCCGGCCGGCCCATCGCGACGTTCTCGCGTACGGTGAGTTCGTAGCTGGCGTAATCCTGGAACAGCACGCCAATGCGGTTGCGCAACTCGCCGGGGTTCAGCTCGCGCAAGTCGGCGCCGCCGACGCGCACGGCGCCGCGGCCGACGTCGTAGAAACGCAGCAGCAACTTGACGAGCGTGCTCTTGCCGGCGCCGTTCTCCCCTACCAGCGCAATCAACTCGCCGCTGCGGATGTGCAGGTTAAGCCCTTCAACAGCCGGTTCGGTGCCACCCGGATAGGTAAAGGCCACGTCGTCGAATTCAATGCCCGCGGCCATTGAGGAGGGCACGGCGCGAGCGGGCGACGGGACGGGGACGAGCCGGTCGATCGACAGAAACGAGAAATAGTCTTCCAGGAACGTGGTGTGTTGGTCGACCGACACAAAGGTGCTCGAGATCTGGGCGAGCGTACTGGAGACAGCCGAGAACGCCCCGATCACCAGGACGACGCCACCCGGATCGATGGCCCCGGCTACGCCCTGGAAGGCCACGAACATATAGGCTAAGGCCAGCGCTGTGCCGGTGACCAAGCCGGTCAGCATCGAGACTCGGGTCCCCGATTGGTACATCTGCTCGCGCAAGCGGTATAACTCCTCTGAGCGGTCACGATGACGCGCGAGCAGGTAGTCCGCCAGCACGTAGGCGCGAATCTCCTTGGTATTGCGCGGCTGCACGAGCAGGTCTCCGAGGTACTCCCGCTCCCGTTCCTCGGGTGTTTCCTTGTAAAAGAACTCGTAGAGCCGCGCCGTCACCTTGCGCTCGAGCGCAAGCGATACCAGCGCCGCCACCAGCGCCAGCACCACCAGGAGGTAGTGCAGGCTGGCAAGCAAGCCCGCCATCAGGACAATGGTCACCATGTTTCCAGAGAGGCCGAGCACGGACCAGGTGAGATCACCGGGACGCCACGACACATCGCGCTTCGCCCGAGCCAGGCGATCGTGCCAATCGGAGTTGTCGAAGTGGCCGAGGTCCACCTGCGCCGCCTGCTCGAGCAGGCGGCGCTCGGCCTCGAGCTGCACGCGGCGCACGAACAAGTTCCGCCCGTATCCCATATACGAGCCGACGGCGCGTTGCACGCCGGTCGACGCCCACAAGCCGAGCACGATGGGCAGCAAGTCCGTCCACTGCAACGAGAGAGCACGCGCTTCAGCAATCCGGTTGACGAGAAGCGCGCCGAGATAGACCGCGACCGGTGTCATGGCAGCCGAGATCATGCCGAGAATGCTGTAGCGCACGAGCGCGCTCGGCGAAGCCGCCCACGCGAGAGCAAGTCCCTTCTGCAGGTTCTTCCTGACGCGCTGAGCGCGACCCTTGAGGACGTCGGCAGTGCCGCTCATGCCGACAGTCTAGCGGAGAAAGAAAAAAGGAGGCAGCCCCGAGGGTGCCTCCTTCGCTATTCGCGATTCGCGATTCGCGATTCAGAACAGGTTCGTCATGGTGCCCGCGCTCTTGCAGGCGTTGGCCATATTGTTCAGCGCGGTTTCCACCAGTTTGCGCGAGGTGCCGATGTTCATGCGCATGTGGTTGGCTCCGCCGGTGCCGTAGCCGGCGCCCTGGTTCAGGTGCACCTTGGCGTACTTCACGAAAAACCGCTCCACCATCTGCTCGGGCGTCAGCTCCGGCATGTTGGCGGGCTTGCTCTTGTTGTAGTCCGCCGCCAACTGCTTGGAGTTGATCTTGTCGGCAACCGCGGTCACGTCCAGCCACGTCAGGTAGGTGCCCTGCGCGCGGTGGGTCTTGATCATCGGCATCTTGTCATTGATGTAGTTGATGACCAGGTCGTGCGTCCCGTCCACATACTCATTCGCCTGTCGCAACCAATCTTCACCCTGAGTGATGGCCGCCTGGTTGGCGACGAGACCCAGGGTGTTGAGGTCGGCGCGATGGTTGAGCTTCACGCGCGCCATCAGGTCCGGGTTGGTCGAATAGAACCACGCCACCTTGTGCGCGGCGAGGCCAAACGACTTGCTGGCCGCCTTAAACGTCATGCTGTTGTCGACGATCGCCTTGTTCGGCAGGCTGGCAAACGGGGTGTACTTCTGACCCTTGCCCACCCAGTCGCAATGGATTTCGTCGGCGAGCAAGACGACCCGGTGCTTCAGGCAGATCTCGCCGATCCGCGTGAGGTCTTCGGCCGACCAGCAGTTGCCGGTTGGGTTCTGCGGGTTGCACAGAATGAAGGTGTGGGTGTCGATGCTGATGCGCCGTTCGAACTCCTCGAAGTCCATCGCGAATTTGCCGTTGACGAATTTCAACGGCACGTCCTCGGCCTTGGTCTGCGACGCCGTCAGGTCTGAATAGAAGCCGTTGTAGGTCGGCGTCTGCAGCAGCACCTTACTGCCCTTGGGCGAGAACGTGACGAGCGCGGCAATCAGCGCCGGGTGCACGCCGTTGGACAACACGATCGTGTTGGGGTCGACGGTGACGCCGTAGTGCTTCTTATTCCAGCCGGCCACCGCCTCCTGCATCATCGGCGTGGCCTCGCCCATGTCGAGGTAGCCCCAGTTCTCGTGCTTCATGCGCGCGCTGAGCGCATCGGTGATGCACGGCGCCGCCTTGAAGTCGATGTCGGCGATGCCCATGCCGACCTCCACGCTACCCTTGCCGTAGACGCGGATCTGCTGATCAAACTTCGTCGAGTGGCTGCCGAACCGGTTGAAAATGGTGTCGAAGTCGTACTTGCCGTTGGTGGGTGCCTGGAAAGCGGTCCCCGCGGCGGCCATCAAGGGGTTGCCGCTGCTTGCGGCGGCCGCGCCCGCGAGAGCGCTTAGTCCGGCGTTTCGGAGAAACGAGCGTCGATTCAAACCATCCGTTTGTGACATGCGTTGACCCTCACGCACGAGATACTACACCCGTGTGACATCCCGTTACGAGTCTTTAGTGACGGGCATTCCTTTCGCTCCTGCCTTGTTCACCTCCTACCTATTGCTGAGGCTTCGGGCGCGGGGCGAATGGCCCCGCGCCCGGTTGGCCTTGGGTATTGGCGAGGTCGCCCAACTCTGCCGCTGCCCCACGCGCAATCGCGGCGGTCTCACTCCCCGCCTGGAAGCAGGTAAAGTCCGGGCGATCCCGCCACGCAAACGGTCCGCACAACCGCACTCCTGCTTTGATCGCCGCGTCGTGCACGATGTTGATCGCGCGTTCGTAATCGGGCTGCCCCTGTCGATAGCCTGAGAAATTGGCCAGGTCGCCACTGGCCGCAAAGATTGCGCTGACGCCGGGCACCTTCGCAATCTGGTCGGCGTTCTTCAGACCCTCGAGCGTTTCGATCATCAGCACCAGCACGATGTTGTCGTTGGCGGTGTTGCGATAGCCGCCGGGCACACCACCCCACATGGCGGCATCGAACGCCTGGCCGCCGCCGTTGCTGCGGCGTCCGAGCGGCGGGAAGTAGGTCCAGTCGCGGGCCTGAATCGCTTCGGCGACGGTATCCACGGTCGGTACGACGATGACGAGAGCGCCGGCGTCGAGGGCATGTTGAATTTCGCGCTCATCGGTATACGCGACGCGCGCGCCCGGCACGGCCTTGGCGTGCGGACACGTGCGCCACATGCGCGCCACCGCTTGCCAGTCGGTCTGTCCGTGCTGCATCTCGGTCCAGATGAAGTCGTAACCCGCGTTGGCCATCGCGCAATACGTGGACGGGTCGGTCGAGGCGAACAACGTGCCACCGGTGACCTTGCCGCCCTGCACCAGCTTCAGCTTGGCGGGGTTCCATACTTTGCTTCCCGCTGGTGCGGCGAACGTCGTGCCGTAGTTCCAGGTCGCCGGGTCGAATGCGCCTTGATTGGTCGCGCCGGCTGGTGCGGTGCCCTTCGCGCCACTGTCCTTGCCCGCAGCCGCGGCGAGCGGGAATTGGGTTGCACCAGGATTGGGGTTGGTCGCGTAAGGGTCGGCGTTCGGGGCCGGCGGATTGGCCGGCGCCGGGCGCGGCGGCTGCGGGTTCTGCGCGCTCACGGTGAACGCGGCGGCGACCAACGTAGCGCAGACGATCGCGGACAGCTGCTTGAGACTCATGGCCCGGCTCCTGCGGCGCACTGTAACATGAGCGCATGAAAGCGTTGCTGCTGGCGCGTGGGCTTGGCCGCCGCATGCAGGCTGACGCCAATGGCGTGGCGTTGACGACTGCCCAGCACGCCGCCGCCGCGGCGGGCGCCAAGGGCATGATGCCGGTGGGCGACCGCGAGCGGCCGTTTCTCGATCACGTGCTGAGCGCACTCGCCGACGCGGGATGCACGGACGTCTGCCTGATCGTCGCACCCGGTCATGACGCCATGCGCGAGTACTTCGATGGCCCGGGTCGGCCGGCGCGCGTGCGCCTTTCGTATGCGGTGCAGCCGCTGGCTGACGGCACTGCGAGAGCCGTCCTTGCCGGCGAGCCGTTCGCCGGAAGCGACCCGTTCCTGGTGCTCAATGCCGACAACCTCTACCCCGCAGGAGTCTTGAGGACACTGGTGGCGCTCGATGGTCCGGGATTGCCGGTGTTCGACCGCGACGCGTTGGTGCGCGAGAGCGGCTTCCCCGCGGATCGCGTCGCGGGCTTCGCGCTTCTTGACGTCGATGCCACCGGCCACCTGCGCGACATCATCGAGAAACCATCGGCCGATCGGCTCGCCGCGGCCGGACCACAGGCACTGGTCAGCATGAACGCATGGCGCTTTGACCACCGCATCTTTCGCGCCTGTGCCGGCGTCCCAATCTCGGCGCGCGGCGAGTTCGAGTTGCCTGAGGCAGTGGGCGTCGCTATTTCGACCGGCACGGCGTTTCGCGCCGTACCGGCCCAGGGCGCAGTGCTCGACCTGTCGCGCCGGAGCGACCTGCCGCTGGTCACCGCGCGACTCGCGGGGCTGGAGCCACACCCATGACCAACGCGTTCGCCCGCCACTTCGAGAGCATCGGCATGACGGCGGACGAGGCGCGGTCGCGGGCCGCACTGTTTCGCGAACTCGACGAGCGCGGCGGCGCGGTGCTCAGTGGCCGGCCCGATTGGTATCGGTTCGCTCCCGGCCGCATCGAGATTTTCGGCAGGCACACCGACTACGCGGGCGGTCACTCGCTGCTGGCGGCGGTGCCGCGCGGCATCGCGCTGGTCGCCCGATCGCGCGCCGATGGCATGGTCCGCGTCGGTGATATTCGCGACGGCCAGATCGTTGAAGTCGATCCGTCCGCCGACGCGCCGCCCGACTATCGCGGCCTGCGCCGCTACGTGCATGTGGTGGCGCGCCGGCTGTTCCTCAATTTTCCCGGCTGCGCGTTGGGTGCCGAAATCGCGATTGCCAGCGACCTGCCCCGCGCGTCGGGTCTCAGTAGTTCGAGCGCACTCGTGGTCGGTGTGGCGTCGGCGCTGATCGCCCGGGCGCGTCTGCACGACCGCGACGAGTGGCGGCGCCACTTGCCCACCATCCAGCACCTGGCGTGGTACCTCGGCTGCGTCGAAAATGGCCTCGATTACGAGGGCCTGCCAGGTGCCGCGGGGGTCGGCACACACGGCGGCAGCGAAGACCACACGGCGATTCTCGCCTGCCGCCTCGGCCACGCCAGCCTGTATCGCTTCATGCCGGTGACGGCACTGGGCGAGGTGCCCATGCCGCCGGAGTGGACATTCGTGATTGCCTCGAGCGGCGTGCAGGCCGACAAGGCCGGGTCCGTGTTGGCCCGCTACAACCGCGCGGCCGACTCGGCCCGCGCGCTGCACGCGCTTTGGCACCAGCACACCGGGGCCACCACCCACTCGCTGGCCGCGGCCCTGAACAGCGCGCCGGATGCGCTCGATCGTTTCGATCGCTGGGTGGACGGCGCTGCGGGCGACTTCCATCCTGAAGACCTCCGCAAGCGCCTGCGGCATTTTGTCAACGAAGACCGCCGCGCTCCGCTCGCCGCGCAGGCCTTCGCGACGACCGACCGGGTGGCCCTCGGCGAGCTGTCGCGCGCCTCCCAACTGGAAGCCGAATCCCTGCTCGGCAACCAGATCCCCGAGACGATTGCCCTCGCCAGCCTGGCGCGCGAAACCGGTGCCTTCGCCTCGAGCAATTTCGGGGCCGGCTTCGGCGGCAGCGTGTGGGCGCTGACGTCCACCGGCGACGCCCAGGCCTTTGGAGAGGAATGGCTCCGCGCCTATCAGCGACGGATGCCCTCGCTTGGTCCGGTCCCCTGGTTCGTCGCCCGCCCCGGGCCGCCGGCCACCGAGATCACATTCCCATAACGGCGCGCGTCGGCTAAGATGGCGGCCAATGCGACAATTTGCGTGGCTTCTACCCTTCGCGATGCTGGGTCTCTCGGCGTGCGGGTCGCCGCCGACCCCGCCTCCGCCACCGTTCCAGGTCACTGCCAGCATGAAAGACCTCATGCTGAACGTGCTCGACCCGGCAGCCGACGGCATTTGGGAATCGGTCGGGACGATCATGACCCTGGAAGGCACCTTCGAGAAGTTTCCCGCCTCCGACGATGAGTGGGCCGGCGTACGCTCCTCGGCGATTCAGCTGGCTGAGTCGGGCAACCTGCTGATGCTGCCGGCGCGCTCGAACGGTTCTCCCGAGTGGATCAAGGACGCACAGGCCCTGATCGCCGCCAGCGGCCACGCCATCAAGGCGATCGACGCCAAGGACAAAGACGCCCTGTTCACCATTGGCGGCGACATCTACGACGTCTGCACCAGCTGTCACAGCAAGTTTTTGCCGACCCTGGTGAGACCTTAAGCCGTGTCGCTGCTGGCGTTTTGCGAGTGGCTCGCGGCCACAGAAGGCAGCATCGCTCTTCATGAGTCGATGTACATGTACCCGATCGTGGAGTCGAGCCACGTGCTCGCCCTCACGCTGTTCGTCGGGTTCGCCGTCATTCTCGATCTCCGGCTGCTCGGGCTGATCCTGAAGCAGGTCCCGGTCTCGCAGGTCGCCGATCGATTGCTGCCGTGGACCATTGGCGGCTTCGTCGTGATGAACATCACCGGGCTCCTGCTGTTTTACGCGATCCCGATCCGCACCTACCAGAGCATTTTCTTCCGCGCCAAGCTGATCTTCCTGATTCTGGCGGGTCTCAACGTCTGGCTGTTCCACTCGCGCATCTATCAGCGCATCGCCGACTGGGATCACGCGATCATCACCCCGACGGCGGCGCGCCGGGCCGGCCTCGCCTCGCTGATTCTGTGGGGCGCCATCATCGTGTCCGGGCGCATGATCGCCTACAACTGGTTCGACTGCGACATCCAGCCGCAGCCGGCGTTCGTCAACTGGGCGGCGGGCTGCGTGGTGCCGCCGCCGGCGCCCTGAGGCTCCCGCACCATGCTGCTGCCGTTCTTTCAATGGTGTGAAACGCTCTGGTTGGGCCAATTCGTGGTCGGCTCGCTCTGGCTGTTTCCGGTGATCGAGTCGGTTCACCTGCTCGCGTTGGCGATGCTCGGCGGCTCGATCCTGCTGGTTGATTTCAGGCTGCTTGGGCTGGGATTGAGGGATCGCGCCGTATCGGAGCTGGCCCGCGAGGCGCGACCGTGGATGATCGCCGGCCTGATCGCGATGGTGCTCACCGGCATACCGCTATTCCTGTCTGAACCGATCAAGTGCTATTACAGCACCGCATTCTGGATCAAGATGACGACCCTGCCGATTGCGCTGGCGTTCGCGTTCACCGTGCGGACGCAGGTGACCCGGGCAGAGTCCGGACGGAACACCGCGCGCCGCCAGCAACTGGTCGGCGCGCTGTCGATCGCGTTGTGGTTCACCGTGGCCGCTGCCGGCCGGTGGATCGGGTTTTCGTAACCGCTAACAGGGGGGCGGGTCCCCTTTCAGCGGCCGCCCGGCTTCTTCGGCGCTTCCCCCGGATCGCGCCCGTCCTTCGGCGCGCCGGTTCCAGACGACCCCATGAACAGCTTGCGGCCGTCCGTGAACGTCACGTCGCGGCCGTTGGCTCGCTTCAGGGAGTGGTCCTTGGTCTGGTAGCCGTCAACGATCACCTCGGTGCCGACCTTCACGGTCTCGCGCGTGACGCCGCGCCGCAGCAAGGTGTTCGGCGTACCACCCTCAATCATCCAGACCTCGGGCTTGCCGTCCTTGACGGTCTCGATGTGAATCCAGGTGTGCGGGTTCACCCACTCGAGGCGCACCACTTTTCCCTGCAACCGAATCGGCGCGTTCGGGTCGAACTCGGCGCCGAACGCATGATGAGCAATCAACGTGCGGCCCGCGAGCAGCAGGCCGGCCCCCAGTAACAGCACGCTTAAGGTTGTTCGCGTTGTCATTTCTTGGTCCCCAGGCGTTTCTCTTCGTTGCGCGCACCGCTCAGCACGTTCGATAAGGCGTAGTTGCCTTCGTGGCACGCGTATTCATAGATTAACTCGTCTGTCGCGCGGAAAGGAATCTCTCCGGTAAAGGGCCGGGCGAACGTCGTCGGGTCCTCAACCGTAAAGCGGTAGTTGATGGTATTGGCATCGACGCGGCGGAAGCGCTCGATAACATGGAGGTTCTCCGCCGAGCCACGGAAGGGCTGCTGCAGCGGGAAGTTGGTGGTATCGACCACCAGGGTGTCGCCCTCCCAGTGGCCAATCGAGTCCCCCATCCACGGCCGGATGTGCTTGGGCACATGCGTGCCGCCAATGCGGACGATCCGGGCGTCGTGGACCATCTCCATGAGGATCATCACGTGGTCCGGCGTCTGCACGATCTGGAGGTTGTTGTTGTAGAAATAATTGGGAATCAGCGGCGTGGTTGGCCCGAACGACAGCAGGCACCGCTCGGCGAGCGGCCGGAACTCGGGGTGATCGTACTGACCGCGTCCCGCCATCATCTTCAAGCGCGCCTGGGTCCGCGCGCGTGCTTCGGGTGTGGTCGCAGGCAACCGGCCATCGGGCGGATCGATAATCAGCGAGCTGCGGAACTGGCCGTCGACCACCGCAACCCGCTCACCCGGGTCGAGCCAGAAATTGTTGTAGCCGCCGACATTGCCGGCGGCGCCCGTCGAACCGTCACCACCCTGCGGCGGCGCCGGACGATTGGGATCGCTGTCCTGGTTCAGCCGCTCGACGCGATCGGCGGTGGCCTTCTCCATCTTCGCAGCCTCGGCCTCGCTAAGCACGAGGTTGCTGACGCCCTGCGGACGCTCGAGCGGCGTGATGGTGGCGTTGCTCCACGTGCCTTGGAGATCGGGCTTGCCATCAGCCGTTCGCGGCATGGTCCACGGCTTGGCGATACCGGCCGGCGCCTGCCCTTGAAGCGTGACGAGGGCCAGCGACGCGAGCCCGGCTGCCGCGACTGCGCCTGCGAGAACCTTGATTCCTGACCGCTGCGTAAACGCCATGTCGTCCTCTTGCTAGACAGTTATCTTACTGAGGTATCTTACTGAGGTATCTCACTGAGGTATCTTACTGTCCTAATCTTACTGAGCGGTTTTCCGGAACTTGCCGTAGAGCAATTCTTCGACAAACTCGACGCACTTGAACTGGTTGAGCCGCGCGTTCGGGTTGATGTGCCGGTACAACGGCATACGAATCTTCCACGGCCGGCTGAACGTGCCCGGGTCCTCGATCGTGGCTTCGTACCACAGGTGGTCGGGGCCCTGCGGGGTGTAGCGCTCGACCACTTTCATTTGCTCGCTGTGGTGGTTACCGGCGCGATCGAACCACGTCTGGTCGTTCATGCCGGTCACGGTCACCACGAGCGTGTCGCCTTCCCACTTGCCGGCCGACTGCCCCATCCACGAATCCACCGGCGCTTCGCCCGGGTCCTTCAGGTAAATGTTGCGAACCGCGCCGGCGAATTCGTAGGAGAAAAAGATCGCCTTGTCGCTATGGAGAATCTGGAAAGGGTGCGGCAGGTAATTGGCGCGCGGCACGCCGGGCAGGTAGCACTTGATCTCGGGATCGCGGTTCAACCAGTCTTCCTGATTCTCCTGTTGCTTCTTCGCAGCCTCGGGCAGGTAGGGAATCTCATCGCCCTCCACGACACCCACGCCACCGGGCACCGCACCGATCGCGCCAAATGCGATCACCGGCGCCGCGGGAACCGGCACGACGGGCCCAGGCCGGAAGGCCAGCGCCGCCTTGGCGCTGTGAGACCGCACGTCGTAGTTCGCGGTGTTGAGCGCTTGCCAAATCCCGTTCAGGTTTGGCCGACCGTCAGCCAATCGTGCGGGACGCGCTGACTGACCGGTGGCCGGCATCGCCGACCACAACCCAATGGCTACGACCGCCGCGGTGATCACAGCGACAGAAATCTCTCTCACGGCTTTCGAACCAATCACGCATCCTCCAACTAAACCGAGATGCTGACATTCAGTGACAAGGGTGTCAAGGAGCCTCGAGACCCAATTATGATGTCGGACATGCCTCAATCTCGTCTCTTGGCCACGGTGCTAGCGTGCGTGGTTCTCGCCCTTCTCGCAGATTCACCCCTCACGGCGCAGCGGCGACCAGCGGCCAGGCCCCAGCCGGCACCGGTGCTCGGCTTCTACGAGGTGCACGAGCAGTCGATCGTCGACTTGCAAGCGGCCCAGGCCGCAGGCAAGGTTACCGCGCGCGGGCTGGTGGACTCGTACCTGGCACGCATCCAGGCCTACGATCAGGCCGGGCCGTCTTTGAACGCCCTGGTCACCCTCAACCCGCGGGCTCGGGAAGAAGCCGACGTGCTGGACCGCGAGCGCGTGGAAAAAGGGCCGCGTGGGCCGCTGCATGGCATTCCAGTTCTGATCAAGGACAACTACGACACGGCCGACATGCCCACATCGGGCGGATCGCTCGGGCTCGCGACGCTGCAGCCGGCAGCCGACGCATTCCAGGTGCGCAAGCTGCGGCAAGCCGGCGCGGTGATCCTCGGCAAGACCACGATGCACGAGCTCGCGGCCGGCATCACGACGGTCTCGTCGCTGACGAACCAGACGCGCAATCCCTACGACCTGCTGCGCGTTCCCGGCGGATCGAGTGGCGGCACCGGCGCCGCCGTTGGCGCCAGCTTTGCCGCGGCCGGCATGGGCAGCGACACCTGTGGATCCATCCGCATTCCCGCCGCGAACCAGAATCTCGTGGGCCTGCGCGGCACACATGGCCTGTCGAGCCGCACCGGCGTGATGCCGCTGTCGTCAACGCAGGACATCGCCGGCCCGCTCGCGCGCACGGTGACTGACCTCGCGATCATGCTGGATGCGACAGTCGGGCCCGATCCAACGGACCCGATCACGGCCGAAGGCGCCGCACACATTCCCAAGAGCTACCGCGACGCGCTGACGCCCGGCGGACTGAAGGGTGCGCGGATCGGCGTCCTGCGCGGGTTGTTCGGCACCGCTCCCGAAGACGAGGAAGTTGGCAACCTGGTGCGTAAAGCGCTCGACACTATGAAGGCGCAGGGCGCAGAGGTCGTCGACATCATCGTGCCCGGCCTTGATGAACTGCTGCGCGACAGCAGCGTGATTGCGGACGAGTTCAAGTTCGACCTGGCGGCTTACCTGGCGAAGCAGCCGAATGCGCCGGTGAAGTCGCTCGGGGAGATCATCGAACGCGGCTTGCATCACGAGCAACTCGACGTCACGTTCAAGCTTCGAAACGCGCCCGAGAAGAAGGAAACGGAACACTATCGCCAGGCACTGGTGAAGCGCCGGGCGTTGCGCGCCGCAGTGCTCGCCACGCTCGAAGAACAGCGCATCGACGTGCTCGCCTATCCGACCATGCGACGCAAGCCCGTGGTGATTGGCGATCCGCAAACCGGCAGCAACTGCCAGTTGAGCGCGACGACCGGGCTCCCGGCGATTTCGGTGCCGGCGGGCTTTACCACCGACGGTCTGCCGATCGGACTGGAGCTGCTCGGCGGCGCGTTCACCGAGGGTACGCTGCTGAAGTACGCGTATGGGTGGGAGCAGTCCACCAAGCCGCGCCGGGCGCCGTTCAGCACGCCGCCCCTCGTCAATGGCGCGGCGCCACAGGCGTCGAGTTTCGAGACCACGGTGGGCGCGGGTGCGGTGAAGTTCAACTACGACCGCACGACGGGCGCGTTGCGCTACGACGCCACGACGACAGCCCTCGGCACCGATCGGGTGCTGGGGTTGACGCTTCAGCGCAGCGACGGCGACAAGCCAGGACCGATCATCGCCCACATCCTGGGCCCGAACCAGCTCACCGGCATCGGCACGCTGACGATGCGCGGACGGGATCGAGAGGATCTGGTGGCGGGCAAGCTCTACGCGCACTTCTATACGAGGCAGTCGCCGCTCGGCGCGGGCAGGACACAGATCAAGGTGCCCTAGACACGTTGGCCACAGAGGGCACAGAGGACGCAGAGCAAATACTTGGGGATCCCACGTCAGCTACGCCCAACGCCAACAAACAGGTCAGGTGAAAGTTGGGCTCGCTTAAATTAGGTGGCGGCCACCCCGCGGCGACACTCGTCATGAGGATGCCGGCACAAGGGCCCGAAATTCCCAGAACTGTTCAAGCCATCTACGGTCAGATTTCAGCCGCGGCGGCGCATGGTTGCACCCGCCGCCGTCGGCTTACAAATCTTGGTTAGACCGCAACCTCTCGTAAGAAGAGTTGGCGCGAACGTCACCTGCGTTCTTCTAACGCGGCAATCTGGCGTTTCAGTGCCTCATGCCACAAACCACTCGGCGCCTGTTGCAGTAATCCCCGCAAGGCGCGGATGTGGCCAACCCGAAGCGCATCCGATGCTGTTACGCTCAGGTCGGGTATGACGCCAACCCCTTCCCAGTTTCGGCCACTCACAGCAGCACGAACTTGGCCGTTTGGCACAGTGAGCTCGAGGCCGGCGCTTACTGCGTAGGGGCGTCCCGGATTTGCGGCACCGGCGGTTCGTTCTCCGATCACTTCGGCTCGACTGTCGCGGGTCAGCATCGCCGCAAGCGACTCCAACGTCTCTGCGTTTGCATAACGACCTTCGTACAGCCACTGCCGTAGCGACGCGTCAACACGCGCGCCCACACTTACATCGAAGTACTCCCGAATGACCACCGAAGCTACGGACTCGACTGTTTCGCGAACAACAGCTCGATCGATTCGGCTCGTCGACTGCTGACCGACAACATGGGGTTCCAGAGCAGTGAACGTAAGCGCCATGAACATGGCGAGCCCAACGACGCACGCACGATACAAAGGGACCGTGAGTTTCATAAGTGGCCGACAAGCATCACATACCCTACCAGCGCCCTCGTCAAGATCGAGAACTTTCAACCGTTGCGGTCTAACAGCCGGGCTTCAGCCGCGGCGCCATCAGTACTCGTGCCGCGCGCCGTCGGCTGCAAGCGATGTTAGGCATCACCGTGGCCAAGGCTAGTCGATGTCGAGATTTGTGAACACGCCGCGGCGAGGCTGACTCTGTGTCCTCTGCGTCCTCTGTGGCCAACGTCGTGGTGACGCATCAGAGAATGAAGCGCTTGATGCCGTCCCGCAAGACTGGACGGTTGAAGTTGAGGAGCAGCCCTGTTCTTCAGACCCGTAATCCGTAGATACGTCAGCATCTGAGCGGTGAACACCGGTTCGAAATGAAGAACGCTCTTCACTTCGACAACCACTTCCCCTTCGATCACCAGGTCGGGCCGATACTCACCGACCGACACGCTCTTATAGACCAGCGGCACGAGCGGTTCGCGGTCGAATCCAATCCCGCTGTTCGCCAACTCCACGCACATCGCGAGCGTGTAGGAGCGCTCGAGCAAACCGGCGCCGAGATGTCGATGCACTTCGATCGCGCAGCCGATGATCTGTTCTGTTAGAGGATCTCCCTGTTCCACGCCGGAACGAAGGAGCATGGAGCATGCCGTGAGAGTTCGCTGGGAGGTCGTGCGATCCAGTGACCGAAGGTGGCACAAATCGAGATCCAAGAGGGTTAGAGGGAACGAAGTGTCTGCTCTGTGTCCTCGGCGTCCTCTGTGGCTAACGTGGACAGCGCTAACGTGACGTGCGATAGAGACTAGCCGCTCCCAGGTCTACAGGACGGCTCGACCCGGCATTCGCGAACGACAGCCGCATCTGATCGGAGACGATGTCGTAGATGCCGAGCCGGCGGCCAGTCGGAGACACGAGGTCAATCGTGGGGACCGGCCGCGACGTGAGTCCCAGCGCGACGGTGCCGGTCTCGACCGCGGTACCCGATTCGGCAAGCACGGCATATTCGTAATTCGGGTTCCGAGCCGACACGCGCGTGAACCGGATGCCGGCCGGGCCGTCGCCGCTGACACGGGTCCATGTGCGCGTCGCCGGAAAGCGCAGATCGCGCGGATTGGACGCGTACGGTTCAATCAACTCCGTGCTGAACACCGCGGAGCTGAAGATGCGATCGAAGAACAGCTTGGCGTCGGCCGCCAGGAACGGCTCAGGTGTGACGGCGTTTGGATTGGGAGTCTCCCGGTAGTACTCGAAGTCATCCAATTGAAAGTGCGTCATCGCGTAGGTGATCGGCGTCGCATCCACGGTCTGCGAAATGGTGCCGGCGACCCCCAGCGACTGACCGGCGCGCACGGCCGCGGACGCGATGATGCCGGAACTGACCGTTAAGAGATTCGTATACACGGTGCGATAGAAGTGCGTGCCGATCACGTGCTCAATCTGGACGATGCTGCGGCCAGCTAGCGACGGGTCCGCGAACACGCTCTGCACGGTGCCCGCCGCAGCGACGCGGACGGTGCCGCCGACGCGATACTCGATGTCCCACCCGGGGTGGCCGTCTTCCGCGTGATCGGCGCCGTGATAGCCGAATGGCGCGAGGCCAAACGCAGTGTTCGCGAGATCTGCCAGCTCGATCGGCAACACCAGGCTGAGTACGCCTGGCACCGTTGTTGGCAATGGGACGACAATCGGAGGCGTCGGCGTCGCCGTAGCGGTCGTCGGCGCGGTCGGCGACTGGCCGGATGTGCAGGCGGACAGGGTCGCGGCGGACAGTATGGCGGCAGCAAGAGCAAGGAAAACCGATCGCGTGAGCATTCGCCCGCCATCGTATCCCCGATTCAGCCCGTGCTAGATCATTCGCGCGCGAATCTCCGGCGGCGGTATTTCGCAGGCGTTCGAGACGCCGGCAATGCGCCGTCGGACCGCGGCCACCATGTTGTAGGCCGTGTCGCGAATCGGCAGCGGCAACCACAACAGCACAGCCGCCCAGCGCCACGGCGCCGTCAGTTGGCTGGCGATTCTGAGCGTCGCGGTTGATCGTAGATAGATGTGGCCGTCTTCGATCAGGATGATGCTGCGCGCGGCCTCGCGAGTGACGCCAAAGCCGGCCAGCAATGCCGACGCCTTCGGCGATTGGGACGCGCCGAAGCGAAACCGGCCGCCATCGCGCGTCGCGATGAAACGCACGGCTCCCTCACAGAACGCGCACTCGCCGTCAAACAGGATGGTCGCAGGCACTGATTCAATTGTAACGCCGAACCCGGTTATTGCTTGAGTAGGCGCATGCCGCCAGGCAGGTGGGCCGTGGCTTCGATCTCGACCTTGTAGTCCGGGCTCGCCAGCCGCGTGACGCCGACCAGCGTGCTCGCCGGCCGATTGGCGCCGAAGTACTTCGCGCGCACGGCCGCGGCATCGGGCGCGCGGAAAGCGTCGACGTCGGTCGTGTAGATGTTGATCTTGGTCACGTGCGAGAAATCCGCGCCTTGAGACTTGAGCGCGATCTGCAGGTTCTTGAGAACCTGCTCGACCTGCTCGACCATGCCGGGCCCGACAACCTTGCCCTGCGCATCGGCGCCGACTTGCCCGGCAATGTAGAGAATGGAGCCAACCTTGACGATGTGCGAATAGGTGGTCGGTGTGGTCAGCCCCGGCGGGTTGATGTGCTCGATTTGCTGCGCGCTTGCCGGTTGCACGGTCAACGCGATTGCCATCACCAGGACTAAGCGCATGTCAACCTCCGGGCTTGGGACTTGGGGCGTGAGTAAGAATCGGCGACTAATCTGTGGCTAATCTGTGGCTGCATTCATCGGTGGCTTACTGCCAGCTCACGCGCGCGCCAACGCGCACCGTCCGCGGCCAGCCAATCGAGCGCAGCGGCGTGCGGGCCGTGTCGAATTCCTTGTCGAGAATGTTCTCTACCGCCACGAACGCGTTGAGGCCACGAACAATCGCGCGGCTCACGTTGGCATCCCATACCGAATACGAATCCAGCTTGAACGACGCGGTGTTCAGGTCGTCATCGAACTGTTTGCCGCTGAAGCGGAACTGCGTGGCCGCAGTAAACCAGCGCGGGTCGGTCCAGGTCAGCCCGAAGCCGCCCTGCACCTTCGGCACTTGCGGCACGAAGTTGCCGGTCAGAGCCGGGGTCGCGACCGAGCCGCGGAAGTGGCTCGAGGTCAGCACCATCTGGCCGTTGAAACTCAAGGTCTGGGTCAGCCGGGAATCGAGCTCGAACTCGACGCCCTTGGCGCGGATGCTGTCGGAGTTCTGGCGCTGCCGAATGGTCTGGGCTGGCGTCTGTGTCAGGGTGACGTTGGCGATGGCACCGTCGAGGTCGTTGAAGAACGCGGTCGCGCGAAACGACGCGCGCGAGAACTGCGTAAGCACGCCACCTTCGACGCCGGTCAGGGTCTCGGGCTCGAGTTGCGGATTGGCATTGGTAATGGCGGTGCCCGCGGCGAAGCGCCGATGCAGTTCGTTCAGGCTCGGCGTGCGGTTGGCGTAGTACGCCGATGCCTGCACTTGGTAGCGGCCTCGGCGCCACGCGATGGCTCCGCGCGGACTGACGAAGTTCACCTTCTTGGTCGGATCGGCGGCGTTCAGCGGCTCGGAGTTCCAGCGGTCGGCACGAGCGCCAAGCTCGAACGTGAGTGCATCGGTCGCAGTGACGTTGGCGCGCGCGTAGACCGCGCCCACGGTTTCGGTGCCGCCCGACACGAACGGGCCAGTGGCCGTGTTGACGCCGGTGACGAGCGCGTAGCGCAACTCGTCCTGCGCCGACTTGGTGCGGCGATAGTCTGCGCCAACGATCATCGTGACCCGGCCGAGCGGGCGCGTCCACTGGCCGTTGGCCATGGCGTGCGTCGTATCAATGGTCTGGGCAAACGTCAGGCGCTCGGTGGCGCGCCCGGCGCCAACGAACGAGAACGTCTGGTAGTAATCCTGGTTACTGGCCGCGGTCTGCACCTGCAACACGCCGCCGCCAACCAGTCCGCCTGCCTCCAGCGAATACTGGTGCCAGTCGGTAGTGTTGACCTGAACCGGCGTGCCGTTGCCGCGCTCTTCCGTATAGCCGGCGCCGCGCAGTGTCAGATGCCAGTTGGCGCGCCGGCGGCCGGCCGTGACGAACCCGGTCTGGTAGTCGCTGTCGGCCTTGCGGTCGACCGCGCCGCGCACTTCCGAACCGACGATAAAGGCACCGTCAGTGCGGACACCTTCGTAGGCGCCCGCGGTCGACCAGCCGTCGCGTTCGGCCGCGGCAAACAGCGATCCGCGGAACGTGTCGTGCGAGCCGCCGTCGAATGTCGCGCGCGCACGGCTGCGGCTGGGCTGAACGGTCAGCACCTGAATTACGCCACCCAGTGCGCCGGCGCCGTAGAGATCGCCGGTCGCCCCGCGCACCACTTCCACTCGATCAACCGCGGCCTGCGGCACGCGGTTCCAGTAAACCCAGCTGCCGAACGGATCGTTCAGCGGCACGCCGTCCGCGAGCACCAGCGTGCGGCTGGCGCCCGATCCCGACACGCCGCGCAGCGTGACGCCCTGAGTCGTCGGGTTTGCCACTCGCGACGAACTGCGTCGGAACAGCGTGAACCCCGGCGTCGATCTCAGTGCGTCATCGAGTGCGCCGGCGGCCATGTTATTCAACTCGGCCGAGGTAATCACCGTCGCGCTGGCGGCGCTCGGCAGGCGCTCGGCGCCGCGGGTGGCGGTGACGACCACCGAGTCGGCGAAGTTGAGGGGCCGCAGCACGACATCAACCCGACCTGAACCGCTCACGGGCAAGTCGACCGGCTCGAAACCTTCTGACGTGACCCGCACTTGGGCGGCCAGCGTGCCCGCGTCGAAGTTGCCATCGCCATCCGTTCGCACGGTCAGCGACCGGCCGTCGCGGGTGCGGACGACCACTTCGGCATCGGGAATGACCGCACCGGAAATGTCGACCACGCTGCCGCGCGTGGTGGTCGCAGGCGCCGGCGTCTGCGCAGGTGGGATAGTCTGTGAGTGAGCCAACGCCGGGGCCACGAGCAATGCCGGCAAGAGGCCGGCAAGGACAACGAAAGACGGTCGGATCATGGAAAGTAGACTACACCATTCCCCCAATGCCTGAGCCCGAACGCGAGCTACTCGAAGGTCCTCACTCCCGGGTTAGGGATTTCCTGCTATTGATGCGGGCGGTGCGTGATTTTGTGCGTGGATTTCGGGTGCTCCACTTCGTCGGCCCCTGCGTCACGGTGTTCGGCTCGGCCCGGTTCGATGAGCACCATCGCTATTACGCCATGGCGCGCGAAATGGGTGGCGCGCTTGCGAAGATGGGATTCACGGTGATGACCGGCGGCGGCCCGGGTGTGATGGAAGCGGCGAATCGCGGGGCGCGCGAAGCCGGCGGACGGTCGGTGGGGTGCAACATCAAGCTGCCGATGGAGCAGGGGCACAACCCCTACCTTGATTGCTGGGTAACCTGCCACTACTTCTTCGTGCGCAAGGTGCTGCTGCTCAAGTACTCCTACGCGTTCGTGGTGATGCCGGGCGGCCTTGGCACGCTTGATGAGTTGACCGAGGCGCTGACGCTGATCCAGACCCGCAAGATCCTGCAGTTCCCGATCGTGCTGATGGGTGGCGATTACTGGGCGCCGTTCCTCGCGATGGTCCGGACCATGGTCGAAGCTGGCACGGTCTCGGCGGGGGATCTCGACCTCATGCTCGTCACCGATTCTCTGCCCGAGGCGATCGCCCACTTGGAAAAGCACGCGGTCGAGCACTTCGGCCTCAAGCGGCGCAAGGTACCGCACCCTTCGCGGTGGCTGGGCGAAAAGCAGATGG
This sequence comes from Acidobacteriota bacterium, assembly GCA_031364805.1. Lineage (GTDB taxonomy): Bacteria > Acidobacteriota > Vicinamibacteria > Vicinamibacterales > UBA2999 > 12-FULL-67-14b. Next base: position 10,585 of record JANLWW010000064.1, on the reverse strand, counting down.
TCAAGTGAACCGCTGGGACGCTCTGCTAACCGCGGCCGACCGCGTGCATGGCGGCGCCGGCCGCTGCACACACGACGCCGCCCCAGATCATGTCAACGACGACGACCTGGAGGGGGAAGCCTTTCATGGTGGAGTAATTCGTCAGGTCATAGACGCTGTAGGCGATCACGCCGAAGACCGCGGACCACAGCACCGCCTCGCCGATGCCGCCGGCACGGGCCCTGGGTAACGCGAACAAGGCCAGGCCGAGCACGATCAACGCGTAGAGCAAGACGGCCGGAAGAATGCGCGGATCGAGGTTGCCGTTGCTATGCTGCCGCAGCAAGGGACCCAGCTCTCGCTTGTAGAACCCGTTGGCCAGCAGGCCCAGCCACACGGCGTCCATCAGGATGAAGACCACCAGCCCTAAGCCCCATTGTTTGGCGAGTTCCATGATTGCTCACTATGACGCCCGCCGCGGTGGCCGGGGTCCCAACCCTGTTAAGCTGAACCGGATATGCGTCTGGCCAAACTGGCGGTAGCCAGCGTCAGCCCCACGGTGGGGGCGGTCATCTCCAATGTCGACCGCCTGCTCGAAGTGGCTCGCGCCATGGGCGAGGCTGGCGTCACGATCGGAGCCTTCCCCGAACAAGCCATTGGCGGCTACCCGCCCGAGGACCTGGTCCAGTGGCGGGGCTTCCTTGATGGCCAACGCCGAGAGCTCGAGCGCTTCACCGCCGACACCTCTGGCTACGACACCGTGTTCGTCGTCGGACTAGCCGTCTCGGTCGGTGGCCAACTCTTCAACTGTGCCGCGGTCGTGCATCGCGGCGTGATCGTCGGCCTGGTTCCGAAAGAAAAGCTTCCCACTTACAACGTGTTCTATGAAGGCCGCACCTTCTCGCGTGGCGGGCCGGGATTGGCTCTTGATGCCGCCGGCGTTCCGTTGGGCGACTATCTCTTCAGGTTCGATTTTGGTGAGGTCGCCGTCGAGGTGTGCGAAGACGCGTGGTCGCCCGATGGCCCGATGCGCCGGCGCTGTTATTCGGGCGCGGAGATTGTGGTGAATTTGTCGAGCTCGCCCTATCGCATGGGCATCGACTCCACCCGCCGCGAGATGCTGGCCACGCGCGCGGCCGACAACCAGGCGGTGCTGCTCTACGCCAACGCCGTCGGCGGCCAGGACGGGTTGATCTACGACGGCGGCGGCTACATCTTTCAGAACGGCCGGCTGGTGTTCGAAGCGCCTCGCTTCGAGCGCGGCTGGTGGTCGTCGGTGGTCGATCTCGATCGCACCCGGCGCCTGCGCATGGAGAACACGACCTGGCGCAGCGACTGCGAGGCATTCCGCCTGCAGCGTGAAACCGTTCCCGCAGTTCGTGTCACCGCGCCCACCGCGGATCGCTCACAGCTGGTTTATCCGTCACCTGATGGTGGCAGCTTCTTCCTGCCCGCCGGCCGTGGCCCGACCGCGGATCCGCGCGAACGCGCGCTCGACGACTTGTTCGAAGCCCTGGCCGTTGGCGTGAAGAGCTATTACGAGAAAACCAGCGCCTTCAAGTCACTGGGCATCGCGCTGTCAGGCGGACGCGATTCCATGCTGACGCTGCTGGTCGCCTGGCGCGCCTCGCAGTTAATCACTGGCGGCGCCGCGATTTCGGCGTTCTACATGCCGAGCCGCCACTCGCAGCCAGAGACCAAGCAGGCGGCGCAGCAACTCGCCGACGAACTAGGCGTCTCGCTCAAGACCAGCCCGATCGACGAGGCCACCGATCGCGAGGTGGCAGCCGCCACCGAGATGCTCGGCGGGCAGCCGGTGACCGAGTTGACGCGCCAGAACATCCAGGCGCGCGTGCGCGGACAGCGGATGTGGAACTGGGCGAACTCATCAGGCGCGCTGTTTTTGCAGACCGGCGACATGAGCGAGAAGGCCGTCGGCTACACCACCATCGGCGGCGATCTCGAAGGCGCGCTCTCGGTGATCGCCAACGTCCCCAAGACCGTCGTCGTCGCCTTGCTTGAACGGCTCGAACGCCGCTTTGGCTTCAAGGGCGTCACGGCGACGCTGCACACCGATCCCGGTCCGGAACTCGCCGATGCGCAAGTGGCCGAGCACGAACTGATGCCGTTCCCCGTGCTCGACGCGTGTCTGCACCTCTATGCGGGAGAGAAGATGTCGCCAGGGGAAGTCAGCGAGGCGCTGAAGGCACTGTTTCCGCAGATGGATCCGGCCGCGCTCAACCAGTGCGCCACGCGCTTCACGGTGCTGTTCTCACAATCGATCTACAAGTGGGTGCAGTCTCCCCTGTCGCTGCATGTCGGCTCGCTCGATCTCGATCGCGAGCGCGCGCTGCAGATGCCGGTCGTCCAGAAGAACGAGTGGCATTAACGACAGAGGCCTGGACTCGAGATGCCGTTGCCGATCGCCATCGAGACGCTGGACGACGCCCGCGTCGCGGACTACCAGCATCTCGCCGACCCGGCACAACTGCTCGCGCGCTCGCTGTTCGTCGCTGAGGGACGGCTGGTCGTGCGGCAACTGCTCGGACTGCGCCGGTGGGACCTGCACTCCGTCCTGCTCACCGCATCCGCTGCCGTTAACCTTGCCGACGTCCTGCACCTGACCACCGCCCCGGTCTATCTCGTCGAGCAGGCGTTGATGAATGCCATCGCGGGATTCAACATCCATCGCGGCTGCCTCGCGCTGGCCCGGCGCCCAGTGCCGGCCACACTCGACCGCATCGCCAGCGGGCCGTTGTCGCGCGTGCTGCTGATGGAGGGCATCAGCAATCCCGACAACGTCGGCGGCCTGTTTCGCACGGCCGCCGCGTTCGGCGTGGAGCTGGTGGTGCTGGGGCCCTCGTGCGGGGATCCGCTGTATCGCAAGGCGATCCGCACCTCGATGGCCGCCACGCTGGTCGTGCCCTTCGTGACCGCGCCAGAATGGCCGGGCGCTGTCAGCGACCTCAGGACCGACGGCTTCACGGTGGCCGCCCTCACGCCCCATCACGGCGCGGTGCCGTTGCGTGATCTGCCGCGCCAGGCCAAGCTGGCGCTGGTAGTCGGCGCCGAAGGCGATGGCCTGACCGCGCCAGCTCTGGCCGCTGCGACGTTTCGCATCCGCATCCCCATGAGCACGGCGATTGATTCGTTGAACGTGACGACGGCTGCGTCAATTGCGATGTACCATTGCTGGCAGGATTAGTGGCCAGTGGAATTCGTCGAAGAGGTTTTACGCTTTCTCACCGCCCGCATGCAGATCGAAGCGGAGTGGGCGGTCCAGGAAAAGACCTCATTCACGTGGTGGGCATCGTCTCTCGCCCAGCGCGTGTGGGTGACGGAGCCGCGCGAGTTCCAGGGTGTTCCCCTCACCACGCTGCATGTCGAGACCGACCTGATCAAGGACCTGCCGATCGACGAGTCCACCTGGACACGCCTGGCTGCCATGAACCGGTTCGCCTCGCTCAGCGCTTACGTCGCCGACCCGGAAGCGCGCACGATCAGCCTGCATTCGTCGGTCTCGCTAACAGCCGACAACTACCGCCTGGCGCAGACCATCGCGCTCCACGCGATGGCGCTGCAAATGACTGATGCGTATGCCGAGGCGGCCGAGCTCGCGGCTGCGTTTGGTGGCCAGGTCGCGGCGTCTCCGCATCCACGTCAGGGCATGCGACTGACGCCGGACGAGATGGTGGGGATTCTCGAGATTTACCAGCAACGCGGCGAGGCCGACTCGCCATTCGAGCCGGAGGAGCTCGCGCAACTCGTGCAGCTGGAACCACGGCCGTGGCTCCTGGCCTCGAACGACTTGCATCGGCTGGACGCCGATCTGGAGTTCGCCACCGGCACCCACGCGCGACTGGAACTGGATGCCGAAGCGAAGCACCCGTCACTCGGCAGCGGCTTGCAGATGCGGCTGAAGTTGCCCGTCGAGCCCGATCCGATGGTGGCGCAGCGGCTGAATGCGAACGAACGGATCGAGCCCGATGCCCACCAGCTAGGCGCGTGGTGCGTGGACGATGAGCACGGGTTGATGTTTAACAGTTTCATCCCGGCGGCGGCCTGGGTGCCCGAGCTGTCGCGATCGCTCGTGTATCACCTGTCGGCGAAGAATGAATGGGCGCGCGCCCTGTTGTTCCCCGCCGGCTAGGCTTCCCAGTCCAAAGATCTGCCGACCGCCTTTTTCCACCCCGCGTACAACTTCTCACTCTGCAGCTTGGGCATCGACGGCCGGAACTCGCGATCGAGCGCCCAATTCGCAGCCACGTCGTCCATGCTCTTCCAGTAGCCGACCGCGAGGCCCGCGAGATAGGCGGCGCCAAGAGCGGTCGTTTCCGCGACGACGGGCCGTCGCACGGTGACGTTCAGCAGGTCCGCCTGGAACTGCAACAACATCGCGTTGGCGGCGGCGCCACCATCCACCTTGAGCGTGGTCAGCGGCAGGCCCGACTCCACTTGCATCACTTCGAGGACATCGCGGGTCTGATACGCCATGGCGTCCACCGCCGCTCGGGCCACGTGTGCCATCTTGGTGTTGCGCGTGAGACCGACGATTACGCCACGTGCGCGCGGATCCCAGTACGGCGCGCCAAGGCCGACAAACGCCGGCACCAGGTAGACGCCATCGGTGTCTTCCACTTCATTCATCAGTCGCTCGACGTCGGCCGATGCCTCGATCGCCTTCAGGCCGTCGCGCAGCCACTGCACCGCGGCGCCGGCAACAAACACCGACCCCTCCAGCGCATAGGTGGTCACGCCGCCAATCTTCCACGCCACCGTCGTCAGCAGGCCCTTCTCCGACGGCACGGGCTTTGGCCCGGTGTTCAGCAACATGAAGCAGCCGGTGCCGTAAGTGTTCTTCGCCGAGCCCGCGTCGAAACACGCCTGTCCGAACAGCGCTGCTTGCTGATCGCCGGCGTTGCCGGCGATCGGAATCGCCACTCCGAACAGTGATGGGTCGGTGTGACCATAGACCTCACTGGACGACTTCACTTCCGGCAGCATGGCCCTCGGCACGTCGAGCAGCTTCAGTAACTCGTCATCCCACTGCATGGTGTGGATGTTGAACAGCAACGTGCGGCTGGCGTTGCTGACGTCGGTGACGTGGACCCTGCCGCCGGTAAGGCGCCAGATCAGGAACGTGTCGATGGTCCCAAACAGCACCTCGCCCTTGGCGGCGCGGGCGCGGAGGCCGTCATGGGAATCGAGCAAGTGCTTGATCTTGGTGCCCGAAAAATAGGCATCGACCACAAGGCCAGTCTTCGTACGGAACGTCGGCTCGTGCCCATCTGCTTTCAGGCGATCACAAATAGGCGCGGTCACGCGGCTCTGCCACACGATGGCATTGGCAATCGGCTCGCCCGTCGCCTTGTCCCACAAGACGGTCGTCTCACGCTGGTTGGTCACGCCGATGGCCGCAATGTCAGCGGCCGTGAGCCCCGCCTTGCTGATGGCATCCCTCGCGGTCTGCAACTGCGTGGCCCAAATCGCTTCAGGGTCATGCTCAACGTGGCCAGGACCCGGGAAGATCTGCGGAAACTCCTGCTGTGCCGTCGAGACGGCCTTGCCGGAGCGATCGAACACGATGGCGCGGCTCGAGGTGGTTCCCTGGTCGAGGGCGAGAACGAACTTCATCGGCCGGCCTCCGGCGCTACGTGGTGCTTATTGATAAAGGTGTCGTAGAGCAACGCGCCGAGAATGGCGCCGACGCAGGGTGCCACGACCGGTACCCACCACCAGCCGCCATTGGCAGTAAACACGCCCGGCCCCCAACCGGCGACCGCCGTAAACAGGCGCGGCCCGAGATCGCGCGCCGGGTTGATGGCATACCCGGCGTTGAACCCAAACGCGACGCCGATGGCGACCACCAGCGCGCCCACCGACGGCGCCGTGAGCCAAGCCGGCGGCGCGACGTTCTTCTGATCGGTCACGGCCAGCACACCGGCCATCAGCAGCATGGTCCCGATCACCTGATCGACGAACCCTCCTGCCAGCGACAGGTATGGTTGCGGATAGGTGGCGAAGATGCCGGCCGTGGCGGTGACGCCTTCGATCATGCGCGTGCCGCCGTCGAAGGCCGTGAACGCCTCTCGGTAGTTGACGAACACCAGCGCGGAAGCCGCGAACGCCCCGGCCGTCTGCGCCAGGATGAACGGCAGCACCTTGCTCCAGGGGAACTGGCGATGAACGGCGAGGGCCACGGTGACCGCTGGATTGAGATGGGCGCCGGAGACGCCGCCCGCGGTGTAGATGCCCAGCATGACAGCCAGGCCCCACCCGATGTTGATGCCAAGGTAGGACCCGTTGGCGTCCTTGCTGAGCACCGTCTGCGCGACGACGCCGACGCCGAACGCGATGAGGACAAAAGTTCCGAAGAATTCAGCCGCTGCTTCCCGAGCTGTACCTTTGAGCATGCGCGGGATTCTACCCTGTTGTGATTCGTTCTTCGTTACAGGTTATTTCACACCGAGCACAATAATGTGCTGCCAGGGCAGCACGTCGATCACTTTGTCCAGCACGAACCCTTCGGCCTCAAGCTCGCTCTTCACTTCCGCCACGCTCATCTTGTGGACCTCAAGGATCGGCACCTTGGGGTCTTCCTTGCGGAACTCCACCAGCACCAGTCGGCCGCCGGGCTTGAATACCTCGCGTAACTTCTGCAGGAACACCTGCGGGGTCTGCAACTCGTGGTACACGTCCACCATGATCGCCAGGTCGATCGACCGCGGTGGCAACTTCGGGTCGTCCACGCCGCCAAGAACGGCCGTCACGTTGCCGAGGCCCTCGGCTTGCACGCGGCGGTTAAGCAGCTCGATCATCCCGGGCTGGATGTCGGTGGCGTAGACACGCCCGGTCGCGCCCACCAGTTTGGACATGCGCGACGTGTAATACCCCGAGCCGGCGCCAATATCGGCCACCACCATCCCTGGCTTCAATTCGAGCGCGGCCAAGGCCTTCGAGGGCGCCTCCTCGGTTTCGCGCTCCGGCCGCTCCAGCCAGCCGGCGCCGCCGACGCCCATCACGGGGGCCAGCACGCGGCCGCTCACGGGATGCCGGCGCTGCGCCTCGACCAGCGCCACAAATCCGACACAGAGAGCGAGAACGAGCACGGTGGTCCGGGTTAACATGAAGTGTTTCCCTATTCTAATGACGTTGTCCGCACGAGCGGCGTCCCCAGGCGACAGCCCGGCGATAGCCCAAATCTACAACGAAGGGCTCGAAGATCGTGTCGGCACCTTCGAAACCCGCCCGCGCACGGCTGACGAGGTGCGCGCGTGGTTCGATGGCGCGCACCCGATCGTCGTGGTCGACGACGAAGACGGGCGCATCGTCGGGTTCGCCTCGACCTCGACCTATCGTACTCGCGAGTGCTACGCGGGCATCGCCGAGTTTTCGGTTTACGTCGCGCGCGCTGAGCGCGGGCGAGGCGCCGGACGATTGGCCATGGCAGCGCTGATTGCCGCTACCGCGACCGCCGGGTTTTCGAAGCTGGTGTCGCGCATCTTCGTTGAGAACACGGCCAGCCGCACGCTGATGGCGCGGGTCGGGTTCCGCGAGGTCGGCATTTACGAGAAGCACGGCAAGCTCGACGGGGTGTGGCGCGACGTGGTGATCGTCGAGCGCGTGATTCCCGAGAATCTCCGCTGATGAGACGGTCGGTGCCACAACTCATCTCGCTGGTCGCCATCATCGCGGGTGTCGCCCTGTTCATCTTCACGATCATGGGGCTCGATCGCGACGAGACCGTGCGCCAGGCACGCGAGTTGGGCCTGGCGCTGCCGCTGGTGCTGCTGCCCAGTGTCGGCTGGCACCTGCTGCGCGCCGCCGGCTGGTGGATCTGCTTTCCCCCCGAGGTACGGCCGTCGTTCTGGCGCGTGTTCCGTGTTCGCCTGGCGGCGGACGGCGTCGGCTACTTCACCATTCGCGGTGTCGCCAGCGAGCCGCTGCGCGTGGTGTTGTTAATGGGCCGCGTGCCGCCCGTCGTGTCGGCGGCCGCATCGGTGCTCGAGCGCACGGCCATGGGCATCATGAGCGTGGTCGGCGTCGGCCTGTTCGCGGCGTTTGCCGTCTCGTCCGACATGCTGCCCAGCGCGTGGCAAGGGGTGTTCCGCGGCATCGCCCTGACCGCCCTGGTCGTCCTGGTCTTCTCGCTGCTGTTCCTGATGCGGACCGGCCGCTACTTCGGCCCGCTGATCGAGAAGATCCACGGCCGCACGGGATGGCACTGGGCCGGCGGCCGCACGGTGCGCGCGATCAGCGCAGTGGAAGACCTCTTCCTCAAGCTCGCCCGGACCGAACCGCGCCGCATCGAGTTGCTGGTGTTCTTGAGTGTGGCCTGCTACCTGCTGATGGCTCTCGAGGTCTACCTGGTGTTCTGGGCGATCGGCCAGCCCATCTCCCTGTGGATCGGCACCATCGTCGAAACCTTCACGCGATCGGCCAGCGTCGCGGGCGGCGCCATTCCCGGCAACCTCGGCGCGCTTGAAGCCTCGAACGTGGCCGTGGTGAAAGCCCTTGGCCTGGTTGGCGGCGGCACCCTGGCACTGTTCCGCCGCGTGCGCAGCTTGTTCTTCGCGACGCTCGGCCTCGCGCTTTACCCGCGCGACACGGTCGCCCCCGCGCCCGCCAGCGGAGAGGAACGCTGATGGGCAAGGTCATGGCGGCGATCGCCGCCTGGGCCACCGGGCTGGGTGGCGTGGGCCTGATGGTGATCGCCATTCTCGACTCGTCGTTCCTGTCCTTTCCGCAGGTCAACGACGTGTTGCTGATCGTGCTCAGCACGAAGTATCCCGAGCGCATGGTCTATTACGCCGCGCTGACCACCATCGGCTCGGTCATCGGCTGCTTCATGCTGTTCGCCGTGGCGCGGCGCGGGGGTGAGGTGTTCCTGCGCAAGCGCTTGAGAGGCGCGCATGTCGACCGCGCCTTGCGGCTCTACCAGCGATTCGGCCTGCTTGCCGTCGTGGTGCCGGCGTTGCTGCCGCCGCCCGTCCCGTTCAAGGTCTTCGTGCTGCTGGCCGGCGCCGCCGATGTGGCGCCGTGGCGGTTCGGCCTCGCCGTGGCGATTGGACGCGGCATTCGCTACTTCGGGCAGGGCTATCTGGCGGTGGTGTACGGCGAACACGCTTTAGTGCTGGTCAGGACCTACGGCCCGGAGTTTGGGATTGGCTTTGCGGTGTTGGCCATCCTCGCGGCGGTCATCACCTTGAGGATCCGCAAGCAACGACGAGCGACGGCATGATCGAGCTGTTGCCGTTCCGATCGGTGCACGTCGATCTGGTGCTGACCGATAACGCCGACGCCCTGGCCAGGCGCGAGCAGTATCTGCCGCTGCTGTCGCCCAACGAACACGAACGGATGGCCCGGCTGATCTTCGAACGCGACCGCCATCGCTTTCTGCTGACCCGCGCGCTGGTCCGCACCATGCTGTCGCGCTATGCGGCGGTGGCGCCGGCCGATTGGCAGTTCATTGCCAATGCCCACGGCCGTCCGGAGATTCTCGACCGGCCCGCGGGCGTGCCTGATTTGCGCTTCAATATTTCGCACACCGATGGCCTGATCGCGTGTGCGGTGACGATTGGCCGCGAAGTCGGCGTTGACGTCGAACACGTCGGGCGCCGCCTGACGCAGGACGTGGCGTCGCGGTTTTTTGCGCCCGCCGAAGTCGCCCACCTGCATTCGCTGCCGGCCAACGACCAGGAGCGCGTGTTCTTCGACTATTGGACGCTGAAAGAGGCCTACATCAAGGCGCGCGGGTTCGGGCTGGCGCTGCCGCTCGGCGATTTCGCGTTCCACCTGGCCGCGGAGGGCGCTCCCGCGATCACTTTCGAGCCGGCACTGCCAGACGACCCGGCCACCTGGCAGTTCCTGCAAGACTGGCCCACGCCGACGCATCGCCTAGGCCTTGCCATCCGCCGCACCGGTGACGACCTCCCGGTTCGCCTGCGACAAGTCGTCCCGTGAAGCTCTGGGCCATCAGCGATCTACACGTAGGCTACGAAGAGAACCGGCGAGCGGTGGAAGCACTCCCCGGCTATCTCGACGACTGGCTGATTGTCGCCGGCGACACTGGTGAGACGCCCGCCCACCTGGATTTTGTGCTGCGCAACCTCGAGCCGAAGTTCGCCCAGATCATCTGGACACCCGGTAATCATGACTTGTGGACACCGAAGACGCTGCCATCAGAACAGCGCGGCGCCGCTCACTACGATCGCCTGGTCGCGCTCTGTCGGCGTTACGGTGTGCTGACGCCTGAGGATCCGTACGCCAGGTGGCCCGGTGACGGTCCGGTGCGGGCGATCGTGCCAACCTTCACGCTGTTCGATTATTCGTTCCGGCCGGACCACGTGAGCCGCGAAGACGCCGTTGCCTGGGCCGCCGAAACCCGCGTGCGCTCGGCCGATGAAGACCTGCTGGCGCCAGACCCGTACGCCTCGTGTGACGACTGGTGTGCCGCGCGGGTGGCGGCCACGGAGGCGCGACTGGATGCCGTGCCCCGGGACGCGAAGCTGATCGTCGCCAACCATTTTGCCCTGCGGCGCGACCTGGCCGTGCTGCCGCGCATTCCGCGCTTCTCGATCTGGTGCGGGACGACGCGGACCAACGA
>JANLWW010000001.1:0-52046 GCA_031364805.1 Acidobacteriota bacterium | reverse complement strand
AGACGATGCGCGGCGTTCATCAATCCCAGGTCGTCGGCCGGGAGGATGTCGGGACGCCCCAGCCGAAACATCAGGTAGATTTCCGCCGTCCATCGTCCGATGCCCTTGACCGCGACGAGTTGGCGCATCACTTCCTCGTCTGGATGTTTTTTCAATCCTTTCAGGTCGAGGCGCCCGTCGAGCACGTGGGCGGCCAGGTCCTTGATGAATGCGACCTTTGGCCGGGAAAACCCGACCGCACGTATCTGATCGTCGGTCAGCGTCATCACACGCTCGGGGGTTGGCGTTCGCTTCGGCGGGAACAGGTCGCAGAAGCGCCCGAAAATCGTGGCGGCGGCCTTGACGGATAACTGCTGCGAGGCAATCGACATGGTGAGCGCTTCGAACGGGTCGCGGGGCGCGGCACTATGCAATCCGCAGGGACCGACGCGCTTGATGATGAGGCCGAGCTTCGGGTCCGCCTTCATCAGGTGCCGGCGCGCTGCCGAGTAATCAGGTTTCACGCGTGGAACCTATCAGAACCTGAACTAGAATCGAAGACCAATAGAGTCGGATATGGCTGCGATTCCCATCATCACCCCGAGCGCGAGCGCGTCGGTCATCGATCTGGTCGGTGAGACGCCCCTGATCCGCTTACGCCGAATCGAGCGCGATCTGCCCGGAGTGGAAATCTACGCCAAGGCGGAATGGAAGAATCCAGGCGGGTCCGTGAAGGATCGACCGGCGCTCCGGATGGTACAGGAAGGCGTTGCCTCGGGCCGCCTCGTCGCCGGCCAGACCATTCTTGATGCGACCTCGGGAAACACCGGCATTGCCTACGCGATGATCGGCGCGGCCCTGGGATTCAAGGTGACGCTGTGCGTCCCCGACAACGTCACGCCCGAGCGCAAGCGCATCTTGCGTGCCTACGGCGCCGACTTGAGATTTACCAATCCGCTCGAAGGCTCGGACGGAGCCATTCGCGCCGCTCAACAGATGAACGAGGCGTCTCCAGAGCGCTTCTTCTACGCCGATCAGTACAACAACGACTTCAACTGGAAGTCGCACTACGACACCACCGGACCCGAGATTATCAGGCAGGCGGGCGATCGGCTGACGCACTTCGTCGCGGGCCTCGGCACCAGTGGTACCTTCGTCGGCACCGGCCGGCGGTTGCGCGAGTTCAATCCGGCGATTGTGCTTGCCTCGGTGCAGCCCGACTCCCCGTTGCACGGCCTCGAAGGCCTCAAGCACATGGAGTCGGCGATCGTGCCCGGCATTTACGATCCGACGCTGGCCGACGAGGACGTGCGAGTGGGCACCGAAGAGGCCTACGACATGACGCGACGGCTGGCGCAGGAAGAGGGCCTACTGGTTGGCATTTCGAGTGGCGCCAACCTTGCTGGCGCCCTCAAGGTGGCGCGGCCCGACTCCGTGATCGTGGTCGTGTTCTGCGACGGTGGCGAGCGCTACCTGTCTGAACGCTTCTGGGAAAATCCTCCCGAAGGCGCCTCTATCTGCGGGACCAATTGATGGCGGGCCTGCGGTTATCGCCGGCGGTGGACGCGGCCATTCGCGCACACGGGCGGGAAACCTTTCCGCATGAATGCTGTGGCGCCTTGCTCGGCCGCGACGGCGTCGTGTCCGAAGCCTATGCGCTGGCGAACACGACCGAGGAAGGCCCGCGCCGTCGTTTCCTGGTGCGGCCCGATGACTATCGCGGCGCCGAGAAGCGCGCTCGCGAAACCTCTTTTGATCTTCTCGGCTTCTATCACTCGCATCCGGACCACCCGGCCCGGCCCTCGCAGTACGACCTCGACCACGCGTGGCCGTCATTTTCGTACGTGATCGTTTCGATCATGGCCGGCGAGGACCAGCTGTTGACCTCGTGGCTATTGAAGGCCGACCGCTCAGCCTTTGACCAACAGCCCGTCCAAATCACCAACTCATCAGATCACCAGATCACCAAATCATGACTAAGATTCTCATTCCCACGCCGCTTCGTCCTTTTACCGATAAGCTCGACACCGTTGAAGTGAGCGGCGCCACAGTCGGTGAGCTGCTGCAGGACCTGACCACCAAGTACGCGGGGTTGAAGCAGCATCTCTACTCCGCAGACGGCAAGCTGCGCAGCTTCGTCAACGTCTACCTCAATGACGATGACATCCGCTACTTGCAGAAGGAGCAGACACCCGTGAAGGCGGGCGACACGGTCAGCATCATTCCGTCGGTCGCCGGTGGCGCGCCAACAGCAGTCATCAAGGAACAGGTGACGCTGCCGGAATTGTCGGGCGACGAGATCAAGCGTTACAGCCGGCACCTGATCATGCCCGAGGTTGGCGTCGAGGGGCAGCGCAAGCTGAAGGCCGCCAAGGTGCTGTGCATTGGCGCCGGGGGCCTTGGCTCGCCCGCGGCGATGTATCTCGCCGCCGCCGGAGTCGGCACCATCGGCATCGTCGACTTCGACGTCGTGGACTTCAGCAACCTGCAGCGCCAGTTGCTGCATGGCACGCCGGATGTCGGCCGGCCGAAGCTCGACTCGGCGAAGGATCGGCTGAACGCGCTCAACCCCAACGTGCACATCGAGACCTACGACGCGGCGTTGAGCTCGGCGAATGCGCTGAAGTTCTTCGAACCGTACGACGTAATTCTGGACGGCACCGACAACTTCCCGACGCGCTACCTGGTGAACGACGCGTGCGTGTTGAGCGGCAAGCCGAACGCCTACGGCAGCATCTTTCGGTTTGAAGGTCAGGCGTCGGTGTTCGCGACGAAAGACGGCCCCTGTTACCGCTGCCTGTATCCCGAGCCGCCGCCGCCCGGGCTGGTGCCGAGCTGCGCCGAGGGAGGCGTGTTCGGCGTACTGCCAGGCATCATCGGCGTGATCCAGGCGACCGAGACGATCAAGTTGATTCTCGGCATCGGCGAGCCGTTGATCGGCCGCTTCATGATCTACGACGCGCTGCGGATGCGCTTCCGTGAACTGAAGCTGCGCAAGGATGCGGATTGCCCGGTGTGTGGCACCCATCCCACGGTGAAGGAGCTGATCGACTACGAGCAGTTCTGCGGCGTTGCGCCGCACCAGGTCGCGGAGGCGGCGAAGACGGCATCTGCAGGCGCTGGCCTGGCTACCATTACGCCGGTGGAGCTAAAGGCTGAGCTCGATCGTGGCGAAAAGGTCGTGGTGCTCGACGTCCGTGAGCCGCAGGAATACCAGATCAACAAGATTCCCGGGTCGATCCTGATCCCGCTCGGCGACCTTCCCAAGCGCTACGTCGAGCTCGATCCCAACGCGAATATCGTCTCGCAGTGCAAGTCGGGGATGCGCAGCGCCAAGGCGCAGGATTTCCTTCGTTCGAAGGGGTTTACGAGCGTTCGCAATCTCACCGGCGGCATTCTCGGCTGGATCGACCAGGTCGACCCCAGCCAGCCGAAGTACTAGGCGGGTGGGGCAGCTCGGGCCGGTGCCGGCCCGCCGCCCGCCCTACAAGCCTGGGTGCCCTACCCGACCCGACCTATCTCCGACTTGCTATGTCCGAGATACAGGGACTAAAATAGGACTCGTGCGGTCGGATATGGGTGCCGGGCAAATATGCTGAGACTTTCGAAGAAATCCGACTACGCCCTGATCTCCATGAAGCACCTGGCGACTCGCCCCGATGGCAGTGGCTCGTCGAGTGCCCGCGAAATCTCAGAGTCGTACGACATCCCGCTGGAGTTGCTGGCGAAGGTGCTTCAGCGACTGGTTCGTGCGCGCCTGCTGGTGTCGGTACAGGGAACCCGCGGCGGCTACCGATTGGGACGCCAGGCGGCGGCGATTTCGATCGCCGACGTGATTCAGGCGGTTGATGGACCGGTCACCGTCACGGCGTGCTCGACCGACGATCACACGTGCGACCAGTACACGAAATGCAGCATTCGCGATCCGCTGTGGAAGGTCAAGAACCGCATTCTCGATGCGCTCAATACGGTGAGCGTCGCCGAGATGTCGGTGGAATCGGATGCGCCGGTGCCGGTGCCCGCGCACACGGTGTCGCGCATGATGTTCGTGCCGCCGATTGGTGAATGAGGCAGCCATGATTTACCTCGACCACCACGCCACAACGCCGGTGGATGCGCGTGTACTCGAGGTGATGCTGCCGTTCTTCAGCGAGCAGTTCGGCAACGCCGCGAGCAAGCAACACGCGTTCGGCTGGGCCGCAAGCGATGCGGTGGAACGAGCCCGTAAGCAGGTGGCGGCGCTGATCGGCGCCGGTAGCAAGGACGTGATCTTCACGAGTGGCGCGACCGAGGCCAACAACCTCGCGATCAAGGGCGCCGCCGGTGCCCGCCGAGGCGAGCGCGACCACCTGGTGACCGTCGTCACGGAGCACAAGGCGGTACTCGACCCGATGAGGCGACTCGAACGCGAGGGCTGGCAGCTGACGGTGCTGCCGGTCGCCGGCTCTGGATTGATCGACCTGGCGGAACTGGAACGCGCGATCACCGTGCGAACCGCGCTGGTCAGCGTGATGACGGCAAACAACGAGATTGGCGTATTGCAGCCAGTCAAGGATGCGGCGGCGCTGGCCCACGCAAAAGGTGCCTGGTTCCATACCGATGCGGTGCAGGCGGTCGGTAAGGTGCCGTTCGATGTTGAAGCGCTGGACGTTGACCTGGTGTCGATGACCGCGCACAAGCTTTACGGCCCCAAGGGCGCCGGTGCGTTATATGTGCGGCGCCCTTCGACTTCCCCCACGGCTGGCAACCGCGGCGTGAAGCTGGCGGCGCAGGTCGATGGCGGTGGTCACGAGCGCGGCTTGCGTTCGGGCACGTTGAACGTGCCCGGCATTGTGGGGTTTGGCCACGCCGCGGAACTGGCGCGAGCGGAGCTGGCGAGCGAAGCGCCGCGAACGGCCGCCCTGCGCGACCGGTTGCTCGAACGGTTACGCGAGAAGACGGACGGACTGTCGGTGAATGGCGCACTCGACGCGCGATTGCCCGGCAACCTGAACGTGAGCTTCGCTGGAATTGACGGGGAAGCGTTGCTGGTCGGTCTCGACGACATCGCGGTGTCGTCGGGAGCCGCGTGCGCCGCCGCCGAGCCGTCTCATGTGCTCGTTGCGCTCGGATTGTCGAAAGACCGCGCGCTCGCGTCGCTGCGATTCGGAATCGGGCGAACGACGACGGCGGGCGAAGTCGACTACGCAGCCGCCAAGGTGGCGGACGTCGTGGCGCGGCTCCGGTCGATGTCGCCGGTGTAAGGGTGCGCTACTCGGACGAGGTCCTGAAGCGCGTCCGCGAGCCGCAACGAGTGGGGGCGCTGCCAGCCGGCCCTGGGGTCGGCACGGGAGAGACGGGTTCGCTCGAGCAAGGGACGGTCACCCGTATCGCGGTGCGGGTGGACGGGAATCGCATCGTCGAGGCGCGGTTCAAGGTGTTTGGCTGCAGTGCGGCGATTGCCAGCGCGAGCCTGGTGGCCGAGTGGCTGGAAGGCTCACCGGTGGACGAGGCAACTTCGCTGACACCGGAACGCGTCGCGCAAGCGCTGCAGCTGGCGCCCGAACGAGAACACGTCGCGCGAATGGCCGTGGCGGCCGCGCACGACGCTTTGGCGAGGGTAGAGAGATGATCGAGATTACTGAAAGCGCATCGCGCGTGATCAACCGCCAGGTGGCGAAGAACCAGCAGGCCGGCGGCGGGCTGCGAATCGCCATCAAGGCCGGCGGCTGTTCGGGCTTCAGCTACCAGTTTGCCTGGGATGCGGCGGCCAAGGACACCGACGTCGTGTTCGAGGGCGCCGAGGGCGCGCGGGTCTTCGTTGACCCACGCAGCCTGAAACTGCTCGACGGCACGGTGCTCGATTTTGACGAGCACAACATGCTGGCGACGACTTTCACACTGAACAATCCGCATGCGACGAGCACCTGCGGCTGCGGTACCTCGTTCTCCGCTTAGCGAAGAACGAATAGCGAATAGCGAATAGCGAATAGCGAACAGCGAACATGAGCACAGCAACCAAGCAAATCGAAGAACTGGCGAATACCGAATACAAGTACGGGTTCATCACCGACACCGAGCAGGACATCATCCCGGTCGGGCTCAATGAAGACGTGGTGCGGCTGATCTCGTCGAAAAAGGGCGAGCCGCAGTGGATGCTCGACTGGCGCCTCAAGGCGTTTCGCGCGTGGCTCAAGATGGAGGAGCCGCACTGGCAGAATGTCAAGTACGAGCCGATCGATTACCAGGGCGTCAGCTATTACGCCGCGCCGTCGGAAAAGAAGAAGCTGAACAGCCTGGACGAGGTCGATCCCGAGATTCGCGCCACCTTCGACAAGCTGGGCATCCCGATCGAGGAGCAAAAAATGCTCTCGAACGTGGCCGTGGACGCGGTGTTCGACTCGGTCTCGGTGGCGACCACGTTCCGCAGCAAGCTGGCGGAGCTCGGCATTATCTTCTGCTCGTTCTCCGAGGCGGTGAAGGACCATCCCGAGCTGGTGAAGCAGTACGTCGGTTCGGTCGTGCCGCACACCGACAACTACTTCGCGGCGCTCAACTCGGCGGTGTTCAGCGACGGCAGCTTCGTCTACATCCCCAAGGGGGTGCGCTGCCCGATGGAGCTGTCGACTTACTTCCGCATCAACGCCAAGAACACCGGTCAGTTCGAGCGCACGCTGATCATTGCAGACGAGGGCGCGACGGTCAGCTACCTTGAGGGTTGCACGGCGCCGATGCGCGATGAGCACCAGTTGCACGCGGCGGTGGTCGAGCTGGTCGCCCACAAGGACGCGACCATCAAGTACTCGACCGTCCAGAACTGGTACCCGGGCGACAAGCACGGCAAGGGCGGCATCTACAACTTCGTCACCAAGCGCGGCATCTGCAAGGGCGACCGCTCGAAGATCACCTGGACGCAGGTCGAGACCGGCTCCGCGGTGACCTGGAAGTACCCCAGCTGCATCCTGCAAGGCAACGACTCGATCGGCGAGTTCTACTCGGTGGCGGTCACCAATAACTACCAGCAGGCCGACACCGGCACCAAGATGATTCACCTTGGCAAGAACACGCGCAGCACGATCGTGTCGAAGGGCATCTCGGCCGGCAAGGGCCAGAACACCTATCGCGGCGCGGTCAAGATCGGCAAGCACGCGTCGAACGCGCGCAACTACTCGCAGTGCGACTCGCTGTTGATCGGCGATCGCTGCGGCGCGCACACCTTCCCGTATCTTGAAATCAAGAACACCACCGCCGTGGTTGAGCACGAGGCCTCGACCTCGAAGATCGGCGAAGACCAGATTTTCTATTGCGAGTCCCGCGGCATCTCGAAAGAAGACGCGATCAACATGATCGTGTCGGGCTTCTGCAAAGAAGTATTCAAGGAACTCCCAATGGAGTTCGCCGTCGAGGCGCAGAAGCTTCTCGGCATCTCTCTCGAAGGGTCGGTCGGTTAAATCATGCTTGACGTCAAGAATCTGCAAGTCCGGGTCGAAGACAAGGAAATTCTCCGCGGCATCAACCTCACGGTGAAGGCGGGCGAGGTGCACGCCATCATGGGGCCTAACGGCTCGGGCAAGAGCACGTTCGCCCGCGCCCTGGCGGGGCACCCCGGTTACGAAGTGACCGGCGGCGAAGCGACCTACCAGGGGCAGGACTTGCTCGACATGGACCCCGACGAGCGTGCCCGCGCCGGGGTATTCATGGCGTTCCAGTACCCGGTGGAGATTCCTGGCGTCAACAACGCCTACTTCCTGAAGGCGGCGCTCAACGCCAAGCGCAGGCAGCAGGGCCTCGATGAACTCGATGCCATGGACTTCATGGCGCTGGTGAAGCAGAAGCTCAAGGTCCTGCACGTGGACGAGTCGATGCTGATGCGCTCGGTGAACGAAGGCTTCTCGGGCGGCGAGAAAAAGCGTAACGAGATTTTCCACATGGCGGTGCTCGAGCCTACCCTCGCAGTGCTCGATGAAACCGATTCCGGCCTCGACATCGACGCCCTGCGGGTCGTCTCGGACGGCGTCAACGCGATGCGCAGCCCGGAACGTTCGTTCATCGTCGTCACGCACTACCAGCGCCTGCTCGAGTACATCGTGCCGGACTACGTGCACGTGCTTGCCGATGGCCGCATCGTCCGCTCGGGTGGCCGTGAACTGGCGCTCGAGCTCGAAGAGAAGGGCTACGCCTGGACTGAACCCGCCCTTCGACAGGGCTCAGAGCAAGCCGGGGCGAGGAAGTGATGGAGGCTCTCGTGCAGGGCGCGCCGACCTGGGTCAAAGAGCGCCGCGAATCGGCGGCGAAGCAGTTCGCCGCGGTTGGTTATCCGACGACTCGTGACGAGGACTGGCGTTTTACGAACGTCAGGCCGATCGCCGAGGCGAACTGGCCGCTGGCGCAAGGCGGGTTCGAGCAGGCTGAAGCGCTCGTCGCGTCCGTCAACGTCCCCGGCTCGGTTCGCCTGGCGATCGTCAACGGCCAGTTCGCGGCCGGCCTCTCGGACCTGAGCACTCTGCCGAAGGGCCTTCGCATTGCCAGCCTGCGTGACGGGGCCCGGGATGCGGCCGACGGCATCGAGACGCATCTCGGCAAGGTCTTCAACCTCGCGACGCACCCCTTCGCGGCGCTCAATACCGCGTTCCTCGATGACGGCGTGGCGATCATGGTGACCGCGGGCGCAGCCGTCGAGACGCCGGTCCACATCGTGATCGTGACCGGCGGCGACGGCAAGCCGGTGGTGGCCCATCCGCGCGTGCTGATCGTGGCCGGCGAGAACAGCCAGGTGCGCGTGGCGCAGACCTTCATTGGCGTGCCTGGCGACGAGTATTTCAACAACACCGTGGCAGAAGTCCACGTCGGCCAGGGCGCGCTCGTTCAGCTCTACACCGACCAGCGCGAGTCGGACCAGGCGTTTCACGTCGCCAACATTCAGGCCCACGTTGAAGCGAAGGGTGTGTTCGAATCGCACGCGTTCTCAACCGGCGGCCGCATCATGCGCCATGACATTGGCATCGGCCTCAAGGGCGAAGGCGCCGATTGCACGATGAACGGCGTTTACCTGGCCGACGGCGAGCGCCTGATGGACACGCACACGTCGCTCGATCACGCGATGCCGCACTGCACCAGCCACGAGATCTACAAGGGCATCCTGGCCGGCAAGGCGAAGGCGGTCTTCAACGGCCGCATCATCGTGCAGCTCGACGCGCAGAAAACTGATGCCAAGCAGACCAACCGCGCGCTGCTGCTCTCGGACGAAGCGACGATCAACTCGAACCCTCAGCTCGAAATCTTCGCCGACGATGTCAAGTGCACGCACGGCGCGGCGGTCGGTCAGCTGGACGAGGAGGCGTTGTTCTACCTGCAGGCGCGCGGGCTGAACCGGGCCGACGCTCGCGACATGCTGCTGCACGCGTTCGCCGGCGAGGTGATCGCAGGGTTGAAGATTCCCGCGCTGCGGGAGCAGATCGAAACCAACTTCTTCAGCGCGCTTGCGCGCGACGTGGGCGGGCGATAATGGCAACCGGCAGCAGCAGCGTCGCGGCCCACCTTCGCCAAGGCTTCGGCGGGCAGGCGGCGTTCGATGTCGAGAAGGTCCGGGCCGACTTCCCGATCCTCGCCGAACGTGTGCACGGCAAGCCGCTGGTCTATCTCGATAGCGCCAATACCAGCCAGAAGCCAGAGGCCGTGCTCACGGCGATGGACGACTACTATCGCCACGCCAACGCCAACATCCATCGCGCGACTCACCTGCTGAGCGAACGTGCGACCGCGTTGTACGAAGGTGGCCGCGCCAAGGCAGCGGCGTTCCTCAACGCGTCCCATCCGCACACCATCGTGCTGACCAGGGGCACCACCGACGGCATCAACCTGGTGGCGCAGAGCTACGGCCGTTCGACGCTCAAGGCCGGCGACGAGATCCTGCTGACGTGGCTCGAACACCACTCGAACATCGTGCCGTGGCAGTTGCTCGCGGAGCAGACCGGTGCGGTGATCAAGGTGGTGCCGATTAACGAGGCCGGCGAACTGGAGATGGATCAGTTCGCGGCGATGTTGTCGTCACGGACCAGAATCCTGGCAGTGGGCCATGTCTCGAACGCGTTGGGCACGATCAACCCGATCAAGGCGATGATCGCGCAAGCCCATGCGGCCGGCGCGGTGGTACTGGTGGACGGCGCGCAGGCGGCGCCGCATCTCACCATCGACGTGCAGGCGCTCGACTGCGACTTCTACGTGCTGTCGAGCCACAAGATGTTCGGCCCGACTGGTACCGGCGTGCTCTACGGCCGCGCCGCGCTGCTCGAGAAGATGCCGCCCTACCAGGGTGGCGGCGACATGATCGCGTCGGTGACCTTCGAGAAGACCCAGTACAACCAGGTGCCCTACAAGTTCGAGGCCGGCACGCCGAACATGGCCGGCGTCGTCGGCTTGGGCGCCGCCATCGATTACCTGGCTGGCATCGATCGCGATGCGGCACTGGCGCATGAAGACGCGGTGCTCGAGTACGCTACCGCGCAGGTGCGCCAGGTGCCCGGCGCGCGCATCATCGGCGAGGCTCGCCACAAGACCGGCGTGCTGTCGTTCGTGCTCGAGGGCGTGCATCCCCACGACGCCGGCACCATTCTCGACCAGCAAGGCGTAGCGGTGCGCACCGGCCAGCACTGCGCGCAGCCGGTGATGGATCGCTTCTGCATTCCGGCGACCATTCGCGCCTCGCTGGGCATTTACAACACGCGCGAGGACATCGATGCCCTCGTGCACGGCCTTCACAAAGTACGGGAACTGTTCGTGTGAAGGAGGTCGTGATGGCTCGAGGCCCTGGGGTCGTGGCAACCCAAGCCTCCAAGGCTCCAAGCATCCAAGACCGCAGGACCAGATATGTCAGAACTGTCCGAGCTGTACCAGGAAGTGATCCTCGACCACAATCGCCGCCCGCATAACTTCCGGGTGATCGAGGGCGCCACCAGGCAGGAAGGCTACAACCCGCTGTGCGGCGATCGCCTGACGCTCTACGTCGCGATGGACGGCGGCGTGATCAAGGACGTCGCGTTCCAGGGCTCTGGCTGCGCCATCTCCAAGGCCTCGGCCTCGCTGATGACCGACGCCCTCAAGGGCAAGACCGCTGACGAGGCGCGCGCGCTGTTTGAGCAGTTCCACGCCATGATCACGTCCGACCATTCTGGTCCGACGGCCGACCTCGGCAAGCTGTCGGTGCTCGCGGGTGTGCGCGAGTTCCCGACGCGTATCAAATGCGCCAGCCTCGCCTGGCACACCATGAAGGCGGCGGTGGCGCACGACACCGACGCCCCGGTTTCCACGGAATGATGCACCTACCCATGATGACCACCGGCGGACTACCTGAAGACAGCCCAGCCAACGCCGTCAGCGAGCCGACCGCGGACATCACGCCGGACCCGGCGATGATGGACGCGATCGCGCCGAAGGTGATCGAGGCGCTGAAGACGGTGTTCGACCCGGAGATTCCCATCAACATTTTCGAGATGGGGCTGATCTACGACGTGATCGTCGACGCCGCCGGCCAGGTGGGCGTCAAGATGACGTTGACCGCGCCGGCATGTCCGGCCGCGCAGTCGCTGCCGGTCGAGGTGCGCGACAAGGCCCGGCAGGTCGAAGGCGTCACCGATGCCAAGGTCGAGGTCGTGTGGGATCCGCCCTGGACCAAGGACCGCATGTCCGACGCGGCGAAGCTCGAGCTGGGGATGCTCTAGGCCGGGCTGATCGGACCCAGGATCAGCGCTCCTTCTCGCGGTGGCCTGATGTTACTCTCGTGCGCTATGGCCGACTCTCGACCCGGACTTGAAGCTGATCGCGCCCATCTCCTGCATCCCCTTCACCATCCGTCCTCGTATCCGCAGGCGAGGATCTGGGTCGAAGGGCGCGGCGCGGTGCTCAAGGACTCCACCGGGCGAGAGTACCTCGACGGCCTCGCCGGGCTCTGGAACGTGACCGTCGGCCACGGCCGCGAGTTGCTGGCGGCCGCAGCACACGATCAGATGGCGACACTGGCCTACTGCTCGTCCTACGCCGGCTCGACCAACTACCCGGCCATCGCCCTCGCCGAGCGCCTCAGCGAGATCGTTTACCCCTCGATCAACACATTCTTCTTCACCAGCGGTGGCGCCGAGGCGACCGAAAGCTCGATCAAGACCGCGCGGTTCTACTGGAAGGCGCGTGGCAAGGCTGACAAGACCAAGGTCATCTCGCGTCAGCGCGCCTACCACGGCCTCACGCTGGCGGCGATGAGCGCGACCGGCCTGCCCGCGTTCTGGCCGATGTTCGAGCCGCGCGTGCCGGGCTTCTCTCACATTGACGCGCCGGATCCGTATCGCTTCGTCAATCCCGAGCCGGGCACGAGCCTCGGCGTGGCCGCGGCCAATCAGCTCGAAGCCGCGATTCTTCGCGAGGGTCCGGACACCGTCGCGGCCTTCATCGCCGAGCCGGTGCAGGGTGCGGGCGGCGTGATCGTGCCGCCGCCGGATTACTTCCCCCGCATTCGCGAAATCTGCAATCGCCACGACGTGCTCCTGATTGCGGATGAGGTGATCACGGGATTCGGACGGACGGGCAAGTGGTTCGGCCTGGAGCACTACGGCATCGAGCCGGACATCATGCAGTTCGCCAAGGGCATCACCAGCGGCTACGTGCCGCTCGGCGGCATTGGTGTATCCGATGCCATTCGCGAGGTGATCAACGGTGTGGCACCAGGCAAGCGCTGGATGCACGCCTACACCTACTCGGGCCATCCGACCTGTTGCGCCGTGGCGCTCAAGAACCTGGAGATCCTTCACGACGAACAACTGGTCGAAAGGGCCGCGCGGTTGGGTCTACAGCTGGCCGAACGGCTGCAGGGCCTGACCGGTCTCGACGGGGTCGGCAACGTACGATCGCTTGGCCTGATCGGCGCCGTGGAGATCGTTGCCGACCAGGCCACCAAGGCGCTCCATCCACCCGAGGCGCAGATGGCCTCGCGCCTCACTGACGCCATGTTGGAGCGCGGCCTGCTCACGCGCGTGGCCCTGGACTGCATCTGTATCGCGCCGCCGCTGGTCATCAGCGAGGCGCAGCTGGACCGGGTCGTGGCGATCATCGCCGAGGCGGTTCCGGCGGCCCTCGCGGCGGCCCGAGCCTGAGCCGTTTGAGGCCCAGACCTCCAGCCGCAAAGACCCCGAGGGCTCTTCCGGCGTCATAATGACGGTATGCGGGTTATCGCGCTGCTCGCGCTCCTTCTGAGCCTGTCTTCGCCCGCCTGGGCGCAAGACGCCGAAACCGCGCCCGCGCAAGCCACCGACTCCCGGATCGACGCGACCAGGCTTGGCGTGTCCCTCGAACGCATTCAGCGGGGCCTGCGGGTGACCGAGTCGCGCGAAAAAGAGAAGCAGGCCGGTACCGCGCTCAGGCTCGAGTTCCAGGTACAGGTCTACGGCATGGCGCCAAAGATCGAAGTGCTCAAGGGCGTTGACCTGTTCAACGGCCCGGTGCCCGGCTCAGCTCCGACGCACCGGCAGTTCATCGAGCACGTCACGCCGCAGATCTATCGCACGCCTGGCCTGCCGTTGTCGGCCGTCGCGTTCTGGCTCGCGAACCAGTTTTGGGAGAAGAGCAAGAAGTCGCGGTGCGAGGAAGAAATTGCCGCCTACCGCGCGCTGCTGATGGAGGGCGTCAGCGTGTCGGCGCCGCGCTGCACGCAGTAAGTCGGTCTGGTCGAGTCCCCGAATCGAGACCTTTCACCCCCTCGGCCCCAACCGAGGTGTGCTAGGTTGTGCCCGAGCGACGCGGCCGTCGCCCTGGCGGGACACCTGTCATGGCTATTCGTGTTGTGGGCCTATTGGGTCGATCGACACCGCAGTGGGCGATCCTCGGGACCGCTGCGTATATGCGCCCCGAACAGGCACGCGGCCGCCCGCTCGACCAGCGTACCGACATCTGGTCGTTTGGCTGCCTGCTCTACGAATTGCGGACTGGCCGCCGCGCGTTCAAAGGCGAAACCCTTTCCGACACGATCGGCGCGATTTTGCGCGATGCTCCGGATTGGCGGGCTTTGCCCTCCGACACGCCAGCGCTTGTGCGGCGTCTCTTGCGGCGATGCCTCGAGAACGATCCCGCCCGCCGCCTTCGTGACATTGGCGATGCGAGCCTCGAGATCGCGGAAGCTCTCGCCGGACCCGCGCTCGAAACAGACGTGCCGGCTCAAGCGGCCGCAGCGCCAGGGGCGATGCGCTGGATGACCTGGGCGGCCAGCTTGGTCGTCGCGGCAACTATCACTGGCGCCGGAGTTTGGTGGGTCGTTCATCCCGCCGCCACTCTGCCCCTGAGTGTGCGGCGTCTGTCGATGGTGGTGCCGACATTCAACGCTCAGAGCGGTCTGGCGGTGTCGCGCGATGGAACGAAGGTGGTCTATCGCGAGTCTCGCCAGGAGCTGGATCAAGGGAACCGCCTCTAGGTTCGCGCGCTCGATGCCGTGGAGCCGCAGCCGATGAGCGGCACCGAAGGGGCGATGCAGCCGTTCTTCTCGCCCGACGGCGAGTGGGTTGGCTTCTTCGTCAGCAAGACCGTCGAAGGCAGCCGAGCTCCCGCAGCGCAGCTCAAGAAAGTCGCAACGCGCGGCGGTCCACCGGTGGTGCTCGCGGACGCGGTCGCGCTCGGTGGCTCCTGGGGAAGCGACGATGCCATCGTCTTTTCGCGCGCCACCGTCAATGGAGTCGGCCTGTTCCGCATACCCGCTTCGGGAGGCACTCCCGAGCCTCTGACGACGCCCCAACCGGACAAGGGCGAACGGCACGCGTGGCCGGAACACCTGCCGGGCGGCAAGGCCATCATCTTTTCTATTACCGACCGGCCCACCTTCAACGAGGGCCGCATTGCCGCCCTGTCGGTTGACACGGGTCAGCATCACACGGTGGTCGAGCAGGGATACCACGCCCGGTTCCTGACCAGCGGCCATCTCGCCTACATTCTGAACGGCGACCTGATGACGGTGCCGTTCGACACCCCACGTCTTGGGGCGACCGGACCTCCGGTACGTTCCCAGGGAGGGATCAATTCGGAGCCGGTCGCCGGCGAGGCCGGATTTGGGGTTTCGGCTGACGGACTGCTGGCGTACGCGCAGGACAACGATGGGCCGGGCCGTCGGACGTTGAGTTGGGTGACGCGGGAAGGGATCCGCACGCCGCTGTCCCTCGAGCCGGACGACTACGCCTTTCCAAGGATCTCGCCCGACGGTCGCCGGCTGGCCATCGATATTTCCAGTGACCTCTGGGTCATCGACCTCGATCGTTCGACTCGGACGCGAATCACCACGGGCGATCGAGGCCTCGAACCGCCGCCCGGCTATATGACCTGGACGCCGGATGGCAAGCACCTGACTTTCAACCGGCGAATCGAGCCACCCGGAGCCACGATCGAGTGGATCGATCCTGCCAGGAGCGAGCAGTCAACCGTGCTCGTGAGACAGCCGCAATTCGTCGCCGGCGGCGCCTGGTCGCCCAACGGCCGGGTCCTGGCGTTCTTCCAGTTTCAACTCGCGACGAGAAGGGACCTCTGGGTTCTGGAACCTGGCCGCGATCGCCAGCCCAGACCCTTTCTTATCACACCAGCCAATGAGCGCGGACCGCGGTTCTCACCGGATGGCCGATCGATCGCGTACGTCTCGGATGCATCGGGCCAGACGAAATATTCATCAACGCGTACCCGGGACCCTCAGGGCCGATACCGGTGTCGACCGGGGGCGGCCAAGAGCCTGTGTGGTCGCGCGATCGGCAGGAGCTCTTCTACCGCCAGGGAGATCGCATGATGGCGGTAGCGGTCGACGATGCGGCCAACGCGCCGCTGCGGGCACCGCGCCTGTTGTTCGAAGGGCTGTACCAGACCGACCTGGTTATCGGGCTACCGAACTATGATGTCGGCCGCGACGGCCGGTTCATCATGGTGTCGGATCCGCGGGCTCCGATCACTGGATTCACTATCGTCCAGAACTGGTTTGAGGAGGTAAAGCGGCGCGCTTCGCCCGGGCAACCGTGACGTGATTGTCGAGCCGCTGCTAGCGATTTGAAGAACTGGAGTTCAGAGTTCGGCCGATTACTCGTTAACTCCGTAGGAGTCACGCCAATGCCGCATCTGTTCCAAGGGAAGAAGTCGTGTCAACGCTTCACTGCGGTGCTCGCTCTCACTGCGGGTCTGACCCTCCCAGCTCGCACCCTCGACCAGGAACGCATCGACCCGATGGCCGTCACCGTTGGGCAGCGGTTCATGATGATCGAGCAGACCTTCATCGCCCTCGCCGGGGCGATGCCGGCGGAGCAGTATGGGTTCAAGCCGACGTACCACTTGGTGAGTGGTGGCGTTTCTCTCGGCCCAGGGTACATTCACGATCGCGCGCAGTTTTGCCAACGCGGCGGAAACCTCGAGGTGCGTGTCTGGGGACAGCCTCTTCGTGTCCCAGCGGCAATGAAGGCGCCGCGAGCAATGGTCGCGCACGGCCATCTATCGCCAAGCTAGAGTTGCCCGGTCGCCACCGCCTCAGCGAACAGCATGGCCGGCAACGCCTCGATGCCATCGGCGGTCGTGAACGGACGCGGGCCCATGCAGGGCTGGCCGACTTAAGCCTTCGCGTTTACCGCGGCAGCGCCCACGCCGTCAGCGTAGTACCCGACGGCACGAGCAGGTGCTGCCGTCCGTCAATGATGTAGGTCGTTGGCGAGGTGCCGTGCAGCGGCGAGCCCATCTGGTAGCGCCACAGCAACTTGCCGTTGCGTGAGTCGAGTGCCAGCAGGTTGCCGTCGGCGTCGCCGCTGAATAGCAGGCCCGATGCGGTCGTCAGTATTCCGGCGGTTGCCGGCGAGAGGAACTTGAACTCCCACTTCCGCTCGCCCGTGACGGGATCGAGCGCGCGCAAGGCACCGTAGGCCGGGCTGTCGGGCGAGGTCACGCGCTGCCCGGCGCCGCCAGTGAACCGCTCGCCCGCCTGGTACTCCGGCTTCCAGGCGTAGTAGGTCATGCAGACCTCGCGCGCGTTGACGAAAAACAAGCGCGTCGCCGGGTCGAAGCTCGGTGGATAGAAGTTGGTCCCGCCGGCCAGATCCGGACAGGTCACGGCGCCCTTCTCGTTCGGCACATGGCCCGGCAGCAGCACGGGGCGGCCGTCGGCGCCGATCTCCTTCGCCCACGTCGTCACCACGAACGGCTTGGCCACGATTAGTTTTCCGGTGGTGCGATCGAGCGTGTAATAAAACCCGTTTCGATTCGCGAACATCACGACCTTGCGGGTCTGCCCGCCGATCGGCAGGTCGGCGAGGATCGGCACTTCGGTGGCATCCCAGTCATGCACATCGTGCGGCGTGAACTGGTAGTGCCAGCGTAGCTTGCCGGTGTCGGCGTCGAGGGCCACCAGCGAGTTGCTGTAGAGATTGTCGCCCTTCCGGCTGTCGCTGTGATAGTCGGGACCGGGATTGCCGATGCCGTACAGCAGCAGGTTCTGCTCGGCATCGTAGGCGCCGGTAACCCACACGCTGGCGCCGCCGGTCTTCCACGAATCACCCGCCCAGGTCTCGTTGCCGGGCTCGCCGGGTGCGGGCACCGTGTAGAAGCGCCACGCACGCTTGCCGGTGTTCGCATCGTAGGCGTCGATGAAGGCGCGGATGCCGTACTCCCCGCCGGCGGCGCCGACGATGATCTTGTCTTTCACGACCAGCGGGGCAATCGTCGACGAATGACCCGTCTTGTAGTCGTCCATCGTCGCGTCCCACACCACCGTGCCGGTCTTGATGTCGAGGGCAATCAGGTGCGCATCAAGCGTGGTCATGAACAGCTTGTCGCCGAGCACGCCGAAGCCGCGATTGACGAGGCCGCAGCACGCGGTCAGGTTCGACGGCAGTTCGCGTCGATAGCGCCAGATCTGGCGGCCGGTCCGCGCGTCAATCGCCCACGCCACGTTCTGCGGCCCGGTGACGTACAGCACGTTATCGCGCAGCAGCGACGTCGTTTCAAAGTTACCGAGGGTGTTGGTCTGGAACGTCCACAGCGGCGCGAGCCGGTTGACGTTGTCGGGCGCGATCTGCGTCAACGGGCTGTGACGGTGGTTGGCATAGTCACCGCCGAAGGTCAGCCAGCGCGACCCGTCGGCGGTCAGGCCGTCGGCGATCTCCTGCAGCGTGACGCGAGGCGGCGGCGCCTGCTGCCCGAAGGCGGTGGCGGCGAGGAGGAAAACGACGGCAGCGGAATGAAGAATGCGCATGGGCCCTCGTTATTGCTTTACTGCCGGGTCGAACCCGCGCAGCGTCTGCAGGTAGCGGAGAATATCGTCGAGGTCGCTGTCGCTCAGGCGATCGGGGCCAAAGACCGGCATCGCGGACTTCCTGGTGTTCACCACAGCCGTCATCTTGTCCTTCTCGTAGCCCTGGATGCGCTCGCCCGCGTCCATGATCTGCACCGAGAAGAGATCCTCGTTCTTCTTGACGCCGTGAATGGGCTTGCCGTCGGGCGGGGTCACGGTGACCGGCTCGAAGCCGGCGCGAAAGTCTTCACTGCCCCGCCGGATGCGGGACGCCAGGACGTCGCGCGTGCGCGCCGATCCGACGCGGGACAAATCGGGACCGAGCCGGCCGCCGGTCGTGCCCACCCGGTGGCAGCCGGCACACTGGGCGCGAAAGACCACCGCGCCGTTCGCGGCGTTGCCACGCGGAGGGTCGGCCGCTGCCGGGGCCGCCAGCGTTTTCAGGTAGGCGAGCATCTGCCAGATATCACGATCGGAGGTGCGCGGGGCCGCAAACGCCGGCATCTCGCTGCTGGGCACGCCGGTGCGGATCGTCTTGAACAGACCCTCGTCACTTCGGCCGGAGCTCCATACCTGGGTGATGTCCGGACCGCGAACGCCGCGGGCATCGGTGCCGTGGCAATCGGCGCAGCGCTGGCGATAGTTGCCCATGCCCGCCAAGATCGCGCCGGGATTGCCTTCGAACGGATTCTTGACCGGGGCGCTCTGGGCGGCTACGCTCACGGCCGAGACGCAACCGATCGCGACCGCCACGACTGCGCGGCTCCATGTCATAGCTTGCGGACTCCTGTCCTCATCTTATACACCCGATGCTGGTCCTCGAGTGCGCCGCCCGGCAGCGCGGTTTGCCGGCCAGTGCGCGTGGCGTACCAACGCGTCACGTCTGGTCAGCGATGGCGAAGGACACGGTCACCGCGAGACCTTTCACCCCCTCGGTCCCAACCGAGGTGTGCTAGGTTGTGCCCGAGCGACGCCTGTCGACTCTGGCAGGCCCCTCGCAGTGTCGGCAACCGGGCTCTCGGTGGAGGAGTGCTATGCGACCACAGGCGTTCGTCGGACGCGGCTTGCTCTTTGCGGCTTTCATGTCTCTCTCAGCGGCGGCGTTCGCGCAGAGCGCGATCAGCGGCGTCGTTCGAGATACCAGCGGGGCGGTGCTTCCCGGGGTCACGGTTGAAGCTTCCAGTCCCGCGCTGATCGAGAAGACACGCACCGCAATTGCAGACTCGGGGGGTCTCTTCACCATCGTGGATCTGCGGCCCGGCACCTACTCGGTGACGTTCTCGCTCGCGGGCTTCAATACCCTGCGGCGCGAAGGCATTGAGCTTCCCAGCAACTTCACCGCCACCATTAACGCCGATCTTCGGGTGGGCGCGCTCGAGGAATCGATTACGGTCACCGGCAGCGCACCGGTCGTCGACGTGCAGAGCACCCAGCGCACCTACGTCCTCAATCGCGAGGCGCTGGATTCACTGCCGACCGCCCGTAATTATTCCGGGCTCGCCGCGCTGATGCCAGGCGTTCGGATGTCAAACACCGACGTTGGCGGCAACCAGCAAATGGAACAGATTTACATGACGGTGCACGGGTCGCGGCAGACCGACACCACGGTGCAGGTGGATGGGATGAACCTGAATAGCCTGATGAACGACGGCCAGGTTCAGGCTTACTTCAGCGACGCGGCGAATGCCGAGGTCAGCTACCAGACGAGCGGTATCGGCGCCGACGTGTCAGCGGGAGGCGTGCGGATCAACATGATTCCGAAGGAGGGCGGTAACACCCTGAGCGGCTCCGCTTTTCTCGGGTGGACCGACGGCTCATGGCAGGGGGACAACGTCACCGACGAGTTGCGCGCACGGGGCTTAAGGCAAGGCAGCAAGGTGGACCGGATCAGTGACGTCAACGTCTCGCTCGGTGGTCCGCTCAGGCGCGACAAGTTGTGGTTCTTCGCCACCTGGCGCCGGATCGCGACCGATTCGATCATCGCCAACAACTTCTACAAGGACGGCCGCCCCGGTATCGAGGACCAGTGGGTTCAGAACCAGATGGTCCGGCTGACCTGGCAGATGTCGCCGCGGAACAAGTTCACCGTCTATCATGACCGCTACCCAAAATTCAAAGGACACGAGATGGGCGCGCTCACGGATCCGGAGACCGCCGCGCGGCGGCGCAATCCTGAGAACGCACTCTATTACACGGGCCAGGTGAAATGGACCTCGGTGATGACCAGCCGCCTGTTGCTCGAGGCCGGCTTTGCCACCAACTCCGAGTACTACACCGCGCGTTATCAGCCGGGCATCGAGAAAGAGCGGGGCACGCCGGAGTGGTACACCCAGATCGGCAAGAACGACCTGGTTCTGCTGACCAATTACGACGGCATCGTGGCGCCGACCGCCGGTATTGATCCGAAGAAGTGGGTGCTCTCGAGCACCGCGTCCTACGTGACCGGGAGCCACTCGTTCAAGGCGGGCGCTCAGTGGGGGTTTGGCGACTACCAGACCGAGCGCGACATCAATGGCGACCTCGTCCAGCTCTATCGCAACGGCGTGCCCGACTCGGTTCGCGTCTACAACACGCCGGTGCGCGCCAAGGAGTTTCTGAACGCTGACCTCGGGGTGTTTGCCCAAGACTCGTGGCGAATCGACCGGCTGACCGTCAATGCTGGTGTGCGGCTGGAGTATTTCAGCGGGAAGATCTCGACACAGGAGATCGGCAGCGGCCGATTCGCCCCGGTCAGGAACTATGCAGAAGTCCCCGACATGCCCAACTGGTTCGACATTGCGCCTCGGTTTGGCGTGGCATACGACCTGTTCGGAAACGCAAGGACGGCCCTCAAGGCCACGTTCAGCCGCTACATGCGAGGGCAGACGCTCGGCTTCGCGCAGCGCTACAACCCCCTCCAGTTGCAGTCAGACACGCGAACCTGGAACGACCTCAACCGCGACAACATCGCCCAGAACGACGAAATTGGTCCGAGCAACAACGCCGCGTTCGGCCTGCCGCTGACGACGATCCGTCCCGATGCCGACATCCAACGTGAGTATGACCTCGAGTACAGCGCCGGCGTGCAGCATCAGCTCAGGCCGGGTTTTGCGGTTACGGCCGCCTGGTATCGCCGCGGCACCTACGACCAGCGCCGAACCGATAACCTGCCGGTCTCGCTCAACGACTACACGTTAGTCAACGTCGTCAGCCCACTGAACGGCGAGATCGTCCCCGCCTACAACCTGAACGTCGCCAAGCGAGGCCTGGTCGATCAGGTGGACGTCACCTCGAACGACGCCGACTTGCGCCGTCGGACCTACAACGGTGTCGAACTCGGATTCAATGCGCGCGTCGGCCGCGCCACGATCTTTGGCGGCTGGACGTTTGACCGGCTGATCGATGTGGTGTGTGACTCGCGATCAGACCCGAACACGTTCCGGTTCTGCGATCAGAGTAAGCTCGGCCTGCCGTTGCGGCACGAGTTCAAGGTCGCAGGATCGTACCGACTGCCGTGGGACATTCAGGCCAACCTTGCCTACCAGAGCTATGCCGGCAGGGAGCTTGGCACCAACTGGAGCATCAGCCGCACGACCCGCTACGCCGCCGACTGCACGGGACCGTGCACACCGGGTGCGCTGGTCATCCCCAACCTGACGCCGGCGTCGCTCGTGCTTGCCCTGGTGGCGCCTGGCGCCGAGTACTACGGCCAGTTGCACCAGGTGGACCTCGGCGTGCGGAAGATGTTCAGCGTTGGGATCTACCAGTTCTCCGCCCAGGCGGACGTGTTCAACTCGCTCAACGTCAGCTACGTCAAGAACCAGAACACCACCTTTGGTTCGTCCCTGGGGCAGCCGCTCGACGTGCTCCAGCCGCGGCTGCTGCGGCTCGCGATCCAGATGAGGTTTTAGGAGAGGCTTAGCGCACGGTGACCCTGGTGTCCAGGGTCACCGTCTTGAATGTATCGGTCACCCTGGCGCGCAGCACGTACTCGCCAGGCGTACTGAACGTGGCGGTGGTGACCGCCTTCGTGTCTTTCGGTTCCGCGAATTGCGGTGAGAAGGCCGCACCCGCCGGGCCTCGCCACACGATCCAGGAAATATTCAGCCCGAGGGGACGCCCACCGGCGCTACCCGGGCTTGCACCGGGAGGAGTCTCGCGTGCGGCGGTGGCGACGGCCGGCACGTTGACCGGGGCGTCGACGCCACCTTGAAGCGTTGGCGGGGTCTCCTGACCGACAGCCGGTTTACCGCGCGGTCGTGGTTTCGGCAGCCCGTCATCCGTGATTGTCGCGACCAGCGTCGCCACACCGGGTAGCGTGATGGGCGCCAGCGAGTCAATCGTGATGGTCGGCGCCTGGTTCATCTTGCGCTCGGGATCGGTGTCGCCACCGCCGGCACCGGCGCCTCCGACCGGATCGATTTCCCATTCAGCCTGCAGCCAGCCGACCGCTCGCTCGGTCTTGCCGTTCACCGTGACCGTCCAGATGACCTCGCGCTTGCGGTCCCACTCTTTGGGCACGTTCACGGTGAACATGTTCCGTTGCGTGCGGCTATAGAAGAATGTCGGCTGGCCACGATCCGGCCCGCCGGGTTGAATGCTGTTATTGGCGCCGACGGGAACGGTTGGTTCCTGGACGTAGTTCCGGTTCAGGTATCCGAAGTGCAGGTTGATGCTGCCATCGGGTGCCCACGACCAGCCTTCAAAGATGGGCTGCACACTCTGCCCAGTGTTGTACTTGAAGTTGTTGGTGAACTCCTGCGAGGACGCTCCGGTTCCGCTCAGCAGTACGATCACCGCGCCGGTCGAGAGCGCCCTAGAGAAATACGACAGCATGTTGCCTACTGTTGCCGTCCCGACGGGACGGGCATCCTTTGCGCTGCTTTCCTCTCCGCCAGCTGAGTCTTGTATTCCTCCTCGGTCAGCTCGACCCAGCCGATCCAGAAGAAGCCCATCTCGTCGATCGTGCGCTGGCCATCGCCCACCCAGTTTTTGGGGTCGAGCGCACGCGGGTTCGACGGCGAATTGTCGTGCCACTGAATGTTGTGAAGAATGGTTCCGGCAGGCACCAGCGGCTGAACTTCGTCCGCATAGTTGTAGGTGAGATGCCAGTTGTTGTTGAAGTCAGCGCAGTTGATCATCTCGGTCGTGGTTCGCGTCCCGGAGGTCGGGTAGATCAGCTCGAGACACTGGCGCTTGCCCAGGTTGTGCATGTGAGGCTGAAACGAGATGAGCCTGGCCGGCTTGTGCAGAATGGTGTAGCCGTCGCTGCGCGCCACGGTGCCGGCTGGGATGTCGAGTGGGGTGGTCGGCTGCGCGAGCTGTCGCGACCAGCGGATGTGCTTGGGCGCGTAGCCCTTCGGGTACAGCACGAGCCCGAGCTCGACTTCCGCCTTGGTCGCCTCGCCGATGGAGTGCAGGTGATAACTGAGACGAGCCTGCTGGCCTTTCTTGAGCAGCACACCAGTGCCCTCGGGATAGACCTCCGCGTTTTTGCCCTGGGCGTACTCGACCAGGAATTGGCCGCCATCACCCATGGCGCTGCCCTCTCCCCGGTCAACCGAGTAAGACAGCGCGTGATGCACCACCTTGTGCGAGGCACGCGTCGCCGAACGTGTCTGGATCGCCTTGATGTATCGATCCTCGTCGATCGGGATGTCAGCGAGCAATTCGCCGAACAGGTCTGGGCCGGCGGCGGCCACGTCATAAGCCGGGAACTTGATGATGAGATCCGGCGTGCCGATCTGCCAGGCGCCCGCCTCGGCGAATTGCCGGGGGGCAGGCAGGTCGGCGGGGTTGCCCTGGGGAGCCCCGGCATCGACCCATTTCACGATGGTTTCGATCTCGCGGTCGGACAGCGCTGGATCGTCCTTGAATTTCGTAATGCCAATTGTCTGGTCGACATGCCATGGCGGCATGGCTCGCGAGGCCACCTTGGCTTTGATTGAACGCGCCCACGGCCGTACTTCCTGGTAGCTTCCCAGGGACATCGGTGCCAGCTCTCCGGCCCGATGACAGCTCTGGCAGGAGCGCTGGAGGATGGGGGCGACGTCCTTCGTGAAAGTCACCACCCCGGCGCCAGGAGTTTGGCCGCCCGCAGCGGCAGGAATGACGAGTGCCCCGGCCAGCGTCAGGACGACAGGAACACAACGGCCGAGGACATCAGCAATTCTCATCGCAGACCCCATAAGAACGAGTTCGCCGCCTATGCGCGAGGGACACCGGGCGCCTGGCAGACCGATTCGAGGTTGATAGTCAGGCCGGGCCCCGGCCCTTGTCAATGCCCGATTCTTCTGCCCGGCTACCTCCTCCGTGACGCGGTCAGGCGACTTGGCGACCACGCCGGAGTTGCGGCCACGGGCCGTCCCTCGCGGTGCCGGCGTGGCCATGGAATAATCCCGCATGCCATCAGCTGTCCGCGTCATTACCCTCGCGTGCCTGACGTTCGCGGCCCAGGCCGCTGCCGCCCAGCCGGGCGCCCTCCCTCCAGCCATTCGGACCGCTGCCGATGCCATTTCGGCCGAGCAGGTGGCGTGGGACCTCGCGTTTCTGGCCTCCGACGAGTTGCGTGGCCGCAACACGCCCTCGCCAGGATTCGATATCGCGGCCGACTACATCAGCGCGCGGCTGGCACGCGCCGGGCTGAAGCCCGGTGGCGATCGCGGCGCTTTCCGCCAGCACTACGAGCTGCACGAAACCCGCGTTGACACCAACGCCGCCACCATCGAGATCGCGGGCCGGCGGTTCGCGTTCGGGCGCGATTTCGCCATGCGGTCATTGGCCACCCCCATCAGCGCCGAGTTGCCAGTCGTCTACGTGGGACATGGCTGGGTGATTCCCGGCCGCAAGATCGATTCGTACGCCGGCATCGATGTGAAGGGCAAGCTGGTGCTGGCGCATGGCCCGCGCGCGTTGCCACAGGGCGTGGAGGTGCAGCAACTCGGTCGCATCGCGATTGATGCCGAGGCGCCACTCATGGCCGCCGCGGCGCGCGGCGCCGCCGGCGTGCTCTTCATCTCCCAGGCCGCCGAACTCATCCGGTGGGACGAGGCGAAGGGCCAGAACACCGTTCGCCGCGAGCTCGAACCGTCCGTCCCATCCGCGTATGCCGCGTTGCCGATTACCTCACTGCTTTTGACACCGCCAGTGACGATGGCGCTGCTCGAGGGCGAGGCGGTGACCGGTGCGGTTGCCCTGCGGCTTGGCGAGCCGGTGGCGTTTCCAGCGTCGTTCGAGCTCAAGAAGACGGCGAGGATTCACGTGCCGGTCTCCGCCAGCAGCGTGTATCGCCCGTACAACGTCGTCGCCATTCTCGAGGGTAGCGATCCGAAACTGAAGGACGAAGCGGTCACGGTGTTCGCCCACCTCGACGGCGCCGTCGGCTCGCGTGAGATCGCCGGCGACGCCGTCTACAACTCCGCGGACGACAACGCGTCAGGCAGCGCGGCGCTGCTGAACATTGCCGAGCAAATGGCGGCGGCGCCGAAGCCGAAGCGGACGATCGTGTTCGTATGGGACAGCGGCGAGGAGCAGGGGCTGTGGGGGACTCGCTGGTTTGTCCACCAGCCGCCCATTCCGCTCGCGCGGGTGGTGGCGCACGTCAATGTCGACATGATCGGCGCCAGCCGACGGCCGGGTTCGGCTGATGCGGCGTCAAACCTGGTGACTGAGCGTCATGAAGTATTCGTGATCGGTCCGCAAGCCCTGAGCCGGCAGGCCAGCGTCCTGCTGGACCGGGTCAACGACTCGTACTTGAAGCTGCGCTACAACCGCCAGTACGACACGCCCGACAGCGAATTCTTCTACCCGCGTACCGATGCCGGGCCGTTTCTGGAACGCGGCATTCTGACCATCGGCTTCACGACCGGCATCCACAATCGTTACCATCTGCCCTCGGACGAGGCGCAGGCCCTGGACCCGGTGCAGGTGCACGCCATTGCCCGCACGGTGCTGGCAAGCGTCTGGATGTTGGGCGACGCCGCCGAACGGCCGCAGATCGACCAGCCGATACCTCGCACAGTACCGAGGCACCCATGACCCCAACTCCGCGACCCGCTGACCGCCCTGCGTCCGCCTGGCGTCGTCTGCTGCTGGCCGCGCTGCTCGTGGTTGCCGCCGCCGCTGTCCCATCGGCCCAACCCGCGACCTATCCACAGTTGCTCGCGCTATTCCAGGAATGGCGCGCGTTCGAAGAGCCGCCGCGCGTGAACGGCACGCCGGACTACACGCCAGCGACCAATGCGCGCCGGCTTGCCGGTTTGCGCACGATGCAAGATCGCTTGCGGGCGATCGACACTGCGGGCTGGCCGATTCCGCAGCAGGTCGATCATCACCTGGTCCGGGCCGAGATGAACGGCATGGAGTACTACCTGCGCGTGCTCCAGCCGTTCGCGCGCGACCCGGCGTACTACGCCTCGATCATCACCGCCGAAAGCGACACTCCCGCCAAAGAGGGGCCGGTCATTCATGGCGCCATCAAGCTGTACGACTATCCGATCTGGCCGCGCACCGGACTCGACACGGTGATGCCGCTGTCGACGGAGCAGGCGGCGAGCTTGTCGGCGCAGATGCGAACAGTACCAGGGCTGCTGCAGGCAGCGCGCGCGAATCTGGCAGGCGCCAACGCGCGCGATCTGTGGCTCGGCGGTGTGCGGGCGTTCGAGGAGCAGTCCGAGGCTCTTGATCAGCTTGCCACGCGGGTGGGTTCGTCGCACCCCGCGCTGCGCGAAGCCATCGTCACGGCGCGCTCCGCCACCGAACAGTTCGCGTCCTGGCTCACGGCCGAGGCACCCAGAAAAACCGGACCCTCCGGCATCGGCAAAGACGACTACACCTGGTACTTGCGCAACGTCATGCTGGTGCCGCTGTCGTGGGAACAGGAAGTGACGATTCTGCGTCGCGAACTGGCACGGGCCCACACGTCGTTGCGGCTCGAAGAGAACCGGAACCGCGCGCTCCCCCCGCTGGCGGTCGCCGACACCCCGGAGGCCTACCAGGCACTGCAGGAGCGTGCGATCACGCGCTACCTGAAGTGGATGACCGATCAGAAGATCCTGACGATGGAGCCGTGGATGGAGCGCGCGTTGCGCGAGCGCACGGCGCCGTTTGCGCCGCTTGAGTCGCGCAACTTTTTCATGCAGGCGACGCAGCGCGATCCGATCCCCCTCTGGACTCACCTCTACCACTGGTGGGACAACATGCGGATCCGCGTCGCACCGCATGCCAGTCCCATTCGCCGCAAGGCGCTGCTCTACAACGTCTGGATGAGCCGCGCCGAGGGCATGGCGACCGCGATGGAAGAATGGATGATGCACGCCGGCCTCTATGACGAGTCGCCCCGCTCCCGCGAGATCGTCTGGATCATGCTGCTCAACCGCGCGGCCCGCGGGCTTGGTAACCTCTATGCCCACGCCAACGATTTGACCATGGCGCAGGCCGGCGACATTCACGTGAACTGGACGCCGCGTGGCTGGATGCGGCGCGACCCGTTGCTCGGCTTCGAACAGCACCTCTACTTGCGTCAACCCGGCTACGGCGCCGTTTACATCACCGGTGGCCGGCTGCTGGAGGAGACCATCGCCGAGCGGGCGCGCCAGCTCGGCGACGCCTTCACCATGCAACGGGTGATTGACGAGATCAACGCGGCCGGCATGATTCCAGTGTCGCTGATTCACTGGGAGGTGACTGGCGATGACCGCATGGTGCGGGAGCTGCGCGAGGGGCGTCCGCTGCCGCCCCGATAGCGCCTGCTGGTTGAGTCCCGGTTGACGGCGATGGCGGCTTCAACGTCTACTCTTGGGCAATCATGACGATCAAGCCTCTCGCGGTCACCGCCTCGCTGCTTGCCACCCTCGCCCTCATCCCACCAGCGATGCGCGCGCAGGCCGTGCCACCGGAAGGACCGGTCGGCCCGAGCCCTTACAACGTGGTGCGCGGGTGGCAGCAGCCGTTTGCCGGGCCCGGCTTCGCCTTTGGTGGCAACTCCGGCGTGTTCGCCGAGTCGCCCGACCGCATCTTCATCGCGCAGCGCGGCGAGTTCAGGTTGCCCGATCCGATTCCGGCAGAATTCACCGGCTTTGCCGGCTCGCTCAAGATGAACGTGCTCACGCTCGCGGATCGCCGCGAGTGGCGCAACTGTCTCTACACACTCGACCGCGCCGGCAAGGTCAAGGAACGGTGGACGCAGTGGGATCGGCTGTGCGAGGGTTCGACCGGGCCCGGGCCGCATCGCATTCGGATTAGCCCCTACGATCGTGAGCGCCGGGTGTGGGTGATCAACGAGACCTTCAACACCATTTACATCTTCTCGAACGACGGCAGCAAGTTGTTGAAGACGCTAGGCGAGAAGAATGTTCCGGGCAGTGATTCGACCCACTTCGCCAAGCCGCAGGACGTCGCGTTTCTGCCGGACGGCCGGATTCTGATTGCCGATGGTCTCGACAACCACCGCGTGATGATCATGGACCGCGACCTGAACTACCTGGGAGAGTTTGGTGGCAACGGCAAGGGCCCCGGCCAGTTCAGCGGCGTGCACGCGGTGGCGGTGGGACCTGGCGGACGCATCTTCGCGCTCGATCGGTCCGGCGGTCGCATCAACGTGTTCAAGACCACCGCCGACCCGAAGCAGGTGGAGTTCGTCACGGCGTTCCCGGGCTTCTCGCTGCCGCTCGACATCATCGTCAACGACGACAGCTTGTGGGTCACCGACCTCAAGCCGCTACGATTCGTGAAGCTCGACTTCGACGGCAACCACCTCTACACCTGGCTCGTCCCGAGTGACTTGCCCGATGGCTACCTCGAGGTGCACTCGTTCTCGGTGGATTCCGCGGGCAATCTCTACGGCGGCGACAACCAGTACGGCCGCACGCAGAAGTTCGTGCCGAAGCCGGGCGCAGATCCCAAGCAGTTGATCCGCGCACCCTGGGTGGCGCGATAGCAGAGTCAACCGGAATCCGGATGGCCCGCCCGCGACGCCTGTTCGCCAACCTGTACGCGCAGGTGCTGGCCGGCATCGCGCTCGGCGTGCTGCTCGGCTTGATGTCGCCAGAGACGGCTGTCGCCATGAGGCCGCTCGGCGACGGCTTCATCAAACTGGTGCGGATGTTGATCGCTCCGGTGGTATTCACGACCGTGGTGGTCGGCATTGCCCAGATGGGCGCCATGAAAGAAGTCGGCCGGATCGGTTTCCGCGCACTGGTCTACTTCGAAGTGGTGTCGACCCTGGCCCTCGCAATCGGCCTGGTCGTCGTCAATGTGCTCAAGCCCGGTGAGGGCATTGCATTCGACCCGGCGACAGTTGACGCGCAGTCGGTCTCGGCTTACACCACCGCCTCCAGGCAACTGAACGGCGTTGACTTCATCCTGCACATCATTCCCGACACGATGGTGGGCGCCTTCTCGCAAGGCGAAATCATCCAGGTGCTGTTGATTGCGATTCTCGTCGGGCTGGCGATGTTGCGCCTGGGCCCACCTCTTGGACCGGTAGTCGAACTGTTGTCCAAGGTCTCTCATGTGCTGTTCGACATCGTCGGCTTGATCATGAGACTGGCGCCGCTCGGCGCTTTCGGCGCCATGGCGTTCACGGTCGGACGGTATGGCATCGGCACCCTGCTGTCGCTGGGCAAGCTGATGGCGGGTGTTTACATCACCTGCGCCTTCTTTATCTTCGTCGTGCTGGGCGCCATCATGGCGTTTACCGGGCTCAGCCTGTGGAAGTTCTTGCGCTACATCGGCGAGGAGATCCTGATCGTGCTCGGCACTTCGTCGTCCGAGACCGTGCTGCCACGGTTGATGGTCAAGCTCGAACGATTGGGCTGTTCGAAGCCGGTAGTCGGGCTGGTGGTTCCCACCGGCTATTCGTTCAACCTGGATGGCACCTCGATCTACATGACCATGGCGGCGATTTTCCTGGCGCAGGCGTGCGGCGTCGAGCTCACCTGGACCCAGGAGCTTGGCTTGCTCGCCATGCTGATGCTGACGTCCAAGGGCGCGGCCGCGGTCACCGGCGGCGGGTTCATCACCCTGGCCGCGACGCTGGCGGTGTTTCCGTCCATTCCAGTGGCGTCGCTCACGCTGCTGGTCGGCGTGGATCGGTTCATGTCCGAGGCTCGCTCGATCACCAACCTGATCGGCAATGGCGTGGCCACGCTGGTGGTGGCCAAGTGGGATGGCTCGCTGGACGTCGAGCGCGCCAAGCGCGTCCTCAACGGCGAACCAGTTTTCCATCGAGAGAGCGAGTCGGCCCCGCAGCTCGGCCATCTCTCCGGTTAAGCCGGATTCTACTTTTGCGAGAGTTTCGCGAACGCCGCGCCAAACGCGGTGTTGGGAGCCGAAGCCGGCTTTGGCTGTGACATGGGCCGTAGCCCCGTGCCTGGCTTCGGTCCGGACGCGGGCCTGGCCCCGGCTTGAACTTCGCCGCTTTTCATCGTCAGGGCGATGCGCTTGCGTTCGATGTCCACTTCCACGACGCGCACCTTGACGATGTCGCCGGCCTTGACCACTTCGCGTGGATCCTTCACGAACCGATCGGCGAGCTGAGAGACGTGCACCAGGCCGTCCTGGTGAACGCCAATGTCGACAAAGGCGCCGAAGTTGGCGACGTTGGTCACCACGCCCTCGAGCGCCATGCCCGGCACCAGGTCGCGCAACTCCTGCACGCCGTCCTTGAAAGCGGCGGTCTTGAACTCGGGGCGCGGGTCGCGGTTCGGCTTGTCGAGTTCGGCGAGCACGTCCTTCACCGTCGGCACGCCGAACTGCGCGTCGGCAAAGTCCTCGGGCTTGAGCGTACGGATCACCGGCGACTTACCGATCAACTCGCCGATCGCAAGACCAGTCTGCGTGGCGATGCGCTCAACCAGCGGATATGCCTCGGGATGCACTGCTGAGGCATCGAGTGGGTTGTCGCCGTTCATCACGCGCAGGAAGCCCGCGGCCTGCTGATAGGTCCGCTCGCCCACGCGCGGCACCTTGAGCAACTGCTTCCGGTTGCGGAACGGGCCGTTGGCATCTCGGAACGAAACGATGTTGCCGGCAAGCGCGTCTGACAGGCCTGAGATGCGGGCGAGCAGCGGCACCGACGCGGTGTTGAGGTCGGCGCCCACCGCATTGACGCAGTCCTCGACCACCGCGTTGAGCGTCTTGCCCAGCTGGAACGGGCTGACGTCGTGTTGATACTGGCCAACCCCAATTGCCTTCGGATCGATCCGTACCAGTTCGGCGAGCGGGTCCTGCAGCCGGCGTGCGATCGAGACAGCGCCTCGGATCGAGACGTCGAGATCCGGAAACTCCTTGGCGGCGAGCTCGGACGCGGAATAGACCGAGGCCCCGGCCTCTGACACCATCACTTTGGTGAGCGGCAACTGTGGCAGGCCGGCGATCAGGTCGGCGGCCAGCTTGTCGGTTTCGCGCGAGGCGGTGCCGTTGCCGATCGAAATCAGTTGCACGCCATGTTTCATCGCGAGCTGGCCGAGAGTGCGCAGCGAGCCGGCCCAGTCCTTGCGGGGTTCGTGCGGGAACACCGTGGCAGTGTCCACTACTTTGCCGGTGCCATCGACGACCGCCACTTTTACGCCCGTGCGAATCCCGGGGTCGAGGCCCATCGTCACGCGTTGCCCGGCGGGCGCCGCCAGCAGCAGGTCGTGCAGGTTGCGGCCGAACACCTTGATCGCCTCGATCTCCGCCTGCTCGCGGAGGCGCTGCTCGGCGTCGAATTCGAGATGGCCGAGCAGCTTGACCTTCCAGGTCCAGCGCACGGTTTCGGCGAGCCACTTGTCGGCGGCGCGCCCCTTATTCTGGATGTTGGCGCGGCCGGCAATGCGGCG
This sequence comes from Acidobacteriota bacterium, assembly GCA_031364805.1. Taxonomy (GTDB): domain Bacteria; phylum Acidobacteriota; class Vicinamibacteria; order Vicinamibacterales; family UBA2999; genus 12-FULL-67-14b. The sequence goes on along the minus strand of JANLWW010000001.1, from coordinate 20,012 downwards.
TTCCGGTTCGGCCGGACCGTCGACGCCCTCGTCTGGCAGCGCGACCGCCAGGCGCAGGAAGCCTTCCTTGCGGCCGCGCAGCAGCGCGAGCGTGCGGTGCGACGGCACCAGCTTCAGCTGTTCGGTGGCCGCGAAGTAATCGGAATACTTGACGCCTTCCGATTCCTTGCCGGGCACCACCGCAGATGTCCACTCGCCGCGCTCCCACAGCAGTGTGCGCAGCCCGCCTACGAGCTCGGCGTCCTCCGCAAAGGTCTCCATGAGGATCCACCTCGCGCCTTCGAGAGCAGCAGCTGCGTCGGCCACGCCCTTTTCCGCGTCCACGTAGTTCGCAGCAGTTACCTCGGGACTGAGCGTCGGGTCGTGCCACAAGCCGAGCGCCAGCGGCTCCAGGCCGGCCTCTCGAGCGATCTGCGCCTTAGTCCGCCGCTTGACCTTGTAAGGGAGGTAGAGATCCTCGAGCCGCGCCTTGGTCGCGGCAGCGCGGATGGCCGCCGCCAGCTCTGGCGTCAGCTTGCCCTGTTCCTCGATGCTTTTCAGGATCGCCGTACGGCGATCGTCGAGATCGCGCAGGTAAGTAAGCCTCTCCTCGAGCGTCCGCAGCTGGGTGTCGTCCAGCCCGCCGGTGGCTTCTTTGCGGTAGCGGGCAATGAACGGCACGGTGGACTTGTCGTCGAGCAGCGCGACCGCTGCTTCCACCTGCGGCACACGAACATTCAGTTCTTCGGCGATGAGTTGGCTGATCGATTTCATTGACGGGCGACTTGGGAAGGCTGCCGAACAAATAGCGACGGGGGCCGAGGCCCCCATCGCGCCAGGGATGTCGTGCGTTTGCGGCGTTACTTCGCCGCGGCAGGGGCCGCGGGCAGCGCCTTACCCTGCAAGCTGACCAGACGGGTCGCAAGGTGGTTCACCACCGACGCGTCGTTGCGAATCGCGGTGAGGTAAGCGGCGCGCAGCAGTTGTTCGCGGCGGCCCTTCAGGCCGTTGGTGATCGCTTCCTTGACCGCCGGCATGCTGGGGTCCTTCTGGCCCGCGGTGTCCCTGGCGACGTTCAGCACAATGGTGTGGGCGCCGCCGTTGCTGACGACGCGCACCGAACCGGGCTCCGACTTGAGCACTGCATCGCGCAAGGCCGGGGGCGCTTGCTGGAGCGCCGAGATCGGCACGAAGCCGAGGTCACCGCCGCGCGGTGCCGACTGCGGGTCTTCCGAGAAGTCGGCGGCGAGGTCGCCGAAGGCGACGCCGGCCTTCAGGCGCTCCATCAGCATCTGCGTCTTGGCCTGCGCCTCTTGCGGTGTCTTCGCATCATCACCGGTGCGATTCTGCAATTGGGCCTCGGCCACCGGCGTCACCGCGATCTGCGCAATGTGATACGAGTCTTCGCGCCGGTTGAACTGCTCCTTGTTGGCGTTGAAGAAGTCCGTGATCTCCTGGTCGGTGACGACCACCTTGGCGGTCACTTCGCGCTCGATCACCTTCTGCGTCAGCAGGTCGCGGCGCAGCGCCTCGCGCATGTCGGCCGAGGTCAGGTTGCGGGCCGCGAGGCTCTTCTCGAACTGCTCGGGGGTGATGTTGCTCTTGCCCTCGTTGAACGCCTTGTCAATTTCGGTGTCGGGCAACTCGATTTTCAGCGCGCGTGCCTTGTCGAGCAGCAGTTCCTGGACGATCATCTCGTTGAGAATGCCGAGCTTGGCGGTGGTCACTTCCTCTGCGGACGGCGTCGCATTGTCCTGCGCGGTCCGGCGATAGGTCTTCTCGACATCGTCACGCTTGATCTCACGGCCGTTGACCGACGCCCATGCGTCGGGCGATGACGCCGCTGGCGTCGCGGCAGTGTTTGAGCGGCACGCGCCGGCCAGGCCCGCGAACGCGAGCACGACGAATAGGGCAGTGTGGGGGCGGACAAGAGGCGACGTGAGTGTGTTCATCTCAACTATTGTATGCGGCGAAGTGCCCGCGCGAGCGATCAACGCGTGACGGACTTTCTGATGATGTCGTGGAGTCGCCGAACCCCCTCGGTGAGCGCCGCGGGTCCGGGCTGCAAAATGTAGGTGGATTTCACTTCGTAGATCTGGCCGTTTTTCACGGCCGGGATGTCGCCCCACCCAGGACGAGCCGCAATCCGGGCCGGCCGCACTGGCTTGCCGCACCACGACCCGATAATGACATCGGGCGAGCGCGCGATCACCTGTTCGCTGCTGACGATGCGATCCTTGGCGAGACTGGCCTGATCCAACTCGGGAAAGATCGGATCGCCGCCGGCGATCGTGACTAATTCCTCAGTCCAGCGAATGCCGCTGATCAGGGGTTCGTACCACTCCTCGAAGAACACCTTCGGTCGCCACGGCAACCTCGCCGCGCTCGTGCGAATCTCGTCCAGTCCCTCGCTGAGCCGGGTCGCGAGTGCCTCAGCCTTGGCCGGCACGCCGACAATGCCGCCGAGCACGCGGATCATTTGCAAGATCTCGGCGACGCTGCGCTGGTTGAAGGTGAAGACCGGGTAACCCTTCTTGACGAGGTCGTTGGTAATCTCGGCCTGGAGATCCGAGAAGGCAAGAATGAGGTCGGGCTTGAGCGCCTCGATCTTCTCGTAACGCGCGTGCAGGAACGACGACACCTTGGGCTTCTCGCGCGCCTCCGGCGGTCGCACGGTGTAGCCGGAGATGCCGACCACGCGGTCGCCCTCGCCCAGCAGGTAGAGCGTCTCGGTGGTCTCTTCCGTAAGGCACACGATGCGCTGGGGGAACAAGCTCACAGGCTCAAGGTTCCTGCCATCACCGGCACCGCCTCGCCGGCCACCCGCACGGCGGTGAGACGGCCGCCGCTCACGTCGGCTTCCAGGTGCAAGTCAGACGGCCGGCCCATTTCGTAGCCCTGCTCCAGTTCCCACGAGTGGCTGCCGTCAGCAATCTGCTCGGCCACGAGCAGCTGTGCGGCCAGCAAGGCCGTGGCCGATCCGGTCGCCGGGTCTTCCGGCGTCAGGGCGGTGGGTGCGTACATGCGGGCGCGGAAGCTGGTCCTGGGGTGATCGCCGCCACGGGTATAGACGTAGACCTGGTCGGTGCCTAACCCGTGGGCCATCGCGGGCCAGATCGAATCGTTGACCCGCGACCGGGCCAGCGCGCTCCGCGAGGCGAGCGGCACGTGAAAGCAGCGTGGTCCCCCCTGGTGCAGCCGGTGAGTGTGTCGGTCGAAGCCGATGTCTGCCGGCAGCAGAGAAAGCATCCGTGCCACTTCCTCGACGGACGGCAACGGCACGTCGACGGCGAACGGAACAATCGGGGCCGTAAAGATCGCCCGTGTGATGCCGCCGGTGTGAGTCACCTTGACCGGGACTAATCCCGCGACCTCTTCCAGGCGGATGTTGGTCTCGAAGTCGGTTGCCGATGGCTGACTCATCCGCGCCAGCAGGACAGCGCAACCAACCGTCGGGTGGCCGGCGAATGGAATCTCCCCGGTGGGAAAAAAGATCCGAACCTTGGCCGTGTTCGCCGGATCGGCCGGCTGCATTACAAAGATCGTTTCGGAGAGATTGAACTCCCTGGCGATGGTTTGCATCTGCGCATCCGTCAGCGGATCGGCATCGAGCACCACCGCGAGCGGATTGCCGTCGAACCTCTTGCGCGTGAAGACATCCAGCGTGTGGAACCGAAACGTCATGACGAACTCCCGTAGCGAAGATCCGCGAAGACGAACCCGTCGCGGTCCACGACCTCACCGAGCGTGACCGGGACGGCGTGGTTAAACATCGGACCGGTGTGGGCAAATGAATGGAACTCACCGTTCTCGCCGCATGGATCGACACCGGCAGGTAGCTCCGCGAGCAACGACTGGTCGAAGGTGCGGCCGGCAAACGATCGATCCAGCTGCTTGGGGTTGACACAGGTGAGCGTGGCGCGCAGGCCGGCGTCGATCATGTCCTGCGCCAGCGCGGCCGTCGACTTGGTCTTCCAGAGGGGGAACAGCGGCACGAGACCGGAGCCGGCGAGCCGTTCCTCGCGGTAGCGCCGGACGTCCTCGAGAAACAGGTCGCCGAACGCGACGTGGGTGTAGCCGGCCGTGACGAAGCCGTCGACGGCGGCCTTCATGATCCTCTCGTATTGCTCGTTTGAGCACGGCCACGGCAGCGGTACGACGTGAAGGGGGAGTCCGGCCGCGTCGGCTTGCGCTTGCAGTAATTCACGCCGGACCGCATGCATCGCGACGCGGTCGAAGGCCTCGTTGATCGTGGTGAGCAATCCGGCGACCGATTCCGGCTGCTGGTGCTGCAGCGTGTGCAGCATCCAAGCCGAGTCTTTGCCGGTGGACCAGCTGACGAGAACCTTCATGCTTCGACTTCGCTCAGCATGACCCTGAGTGTCAATCGAAGGGTCATGGGTGCAGTGCTTTCGCCATGCGCTCGACGCCCTCGGCGACGCGTGGGCCAGGCACCGTCACGGCGTGGCCGGAGATGAAGATCACCTTCTGGTTGCGCACCGCAGGCACCGACGCCAACCGCCCCCACGACGCCAGTTCGTCCCGCATCGGCTGGCCGGCGGGTATCTCCTCTGGCCTCAGCTCGATAATCACCTCTGGTGCGCGCGCCAGGATCGTCTCGGTCGACACCTGCACCGACTCCTTGTCGATGTCGTTGAACACGTCTTCGCCGCCGGCGATTTCCAGCATGTCGTGCAGGAAGCCGCGCCCTCCGCTCACATACATGTTCCGCAGAGTCTTGGGCTCCCGCGAGAACACCAGCAGCGTTCTCGGGCGTCGCTTGCCCTCGACGCTCGCTCGCACTGCGGCCAGGCGCGCTTCAATGGCTGCCACCGCCTTCTCGGCTTCAGGCGTGCGCCCGGTCCGCGCACCCAACTCCTTCATGGTGGTCAGGATGTGGCCCAGGCCGCCGTGGCGGTAGTCGAACGACGGAATGCCAGCCCGCTTCATTTGCGCCTGGAGGTCCACCTGGCTGCCGTAGGTGATCACCAGGTCCGGCTTGAGGACGATGATCCGCTCGGTGTCGGGATCGAGCAGCGCCCCAACCCGTGGCAAGCTCTTCACCTCGGGCGGGTACTCGTCGTAACTGGACACCGCGATGACTTGAGAACCGGCGCCGATCGCGTAAAGCATCTCGGTGAGCGCTGGCACCAGCGACACGATGCGCTTCGGCGGTGATTGAGCCGAGACAATAGCGCCAAGTAGCAGGCCGCAGGCGGCCAGTCCCCAGGCCCCAAGTCCCCAGGCCCCCAAGCCCCCAAGCCCCCAAGCCGTCTTCTTCATGATTTCTTCACCAACAACCACAGGAAGAACGGCCCGCCGATCAGGGCCGTGATGATGCCCACCGGCAGTTCGAGCGGCGCCATGATCGTGCGTGCCGTCAGGTCACACAGCACGGTGAATGCGGCGCCAAACAATGCCGCGGCGGGGAGGACCACGCGGTGATCCGACCCCACCATCAAGCGCACGAGGTGAGGCACGACAATGCCGATGAACCCGATCGGGCCACCCAGGGACACGGCGGCGCCGGTCGCCAGCGAGGCACTGAGAAAGGCCAGCCGTTGCGCGCGGACCACTTCTACCCCGCGCGCGGCCGCGACATCTTCACCAAGCGTCAGCAGGTTCAAGGTTCGCGGCAGGATCGCGAACACCGCGAAGGCGGCGACGATGAACGGGATCGCCGCAATAATCGGGCTGTAGCTGCCAACGTCGAGGTCGCCCATCAGCCAGCGCACGGTCCGGAACGACTGCGTGAAGTCGGCCATGTACTGCACGAACAGGATCAACGCCGAGAAGAACGAGTTCAGCGTGACTCCGGCAAGCAGCAGCACGTTGGTCGACAGGCCGCGTTTTTGCGAGGAGGCGAGCCAGTAGACGATGCCCATGGCGACCAGCGAACCGGCGAAGCTGGCAATCGGGATCGACGACACGCCCACTATTCCGACATCGAGGCCTAGGGCAATGGCCAGCATGGCGCCGAGCGCACCGCCCGAGGAAACCCCAAGCGTGAACGGCGTTGCCAGCGGATTGCGCAGCATGGCCTGCAACACCACGCCTGCGGCCGCGAGTGCCGCGCCGACAATGGCGCCCGACAGCACGCGAGGCAGCCGCGCGACAAAGAAGATCTGCGCGTCAACATTTTCTTCCCACGGAATACTCGTGTCGAACGCCCGCGACAGCGAGATGCTGGTGCTGCCCACGGTCGGCGCCCACAGCACCACCGCGATCGCCCCAAGCGCGAACAGCGAGACGATGGTGACAATGCGGCGGCGGATGCTCACCGCGGCACTCTGCGCACCGGCACCACGGTCAGGTGACCAGTGTCGCCATGGATCTGCACGTCTGCCTCGACGTCGTACAGCAGTCGCACGTTCTCTGGCGTCAGCACTTCATCGGTGGGGCCGGCCGCCAGCACCCGCCCATCGCGCATCAGGATCAACTGGCGGCAAATCGATGCGGCCAGGTTAAGGTCGTGCGTCGAAATGGCCATGGTGACGCCGTGATCCTGGTTGAGGCGCTGCAACAGCGTGGAGACCTCCAGCTGATAGCCCAGATCGAGCGACGCCGTCGGCTCGTCGAGCAGCAGCAGTGCCGCCGATTGGGCGAGCGCCGCGGCAATCACGACGCGCTGCTTCTCGCCGCCGCTCAGTTCGTGAAACGGTCGCTCGGCAAGGTGGTCCGTGCCAGTGGATGCCAGCGCCTCGCGCGCGATGCGAAGATCCTCCGGTCCCTCGACGGTGAAGACGCCGAGATGAGGGTGGCGTCCCATCAGGACGATTTCGATCGCGGAGTACTCGAACGCGAGCTCGGTCTCCTGCGGGACAACGGCAATGCGGCGGGCGACCTCGCGGCGCGACAGGCGAGCGAGCGGCTGATCGCCGAGGAACACTTGCCCCGCCGAGGGCTTGCGGGTGCCGCTCAGCAAGCGGAGCAGCGTGGTCTTGCCGGATCCGTTGGGGCCGAGAATGCCGACCAGCGCGCCCTGCGCCAGGTGCACGGACACGTCATCGACCACGAGCGGGCCACCAGGGGCGTAGCGAAAGGAAACGTGGTCTGCCGAAAGCACTGCGCGTCGCCTCCCAGGCGTCTCACGCGCCTGTATGAGTGACTTGCCCATGAACTGCCAGTCTCCTGACTCGCGGCGCCCCGAGTCGAGGGGCCGCTTACAGTGGCGGGACCGTGTGGGCTTCGCACCCAACTTCCCTGGCTATTCTGGTACGCGTCTGTTGAGCTGTGAATTGTACCATCAGTTACAATGGAACCACGACCGCCGCGCGACTCACGAAGCCACGCGATGATCGTGAACTTCGCCAGCTTCGTGAGTGCCCCTGATACCCCATGCGACAGCGCCTGAAAACTGCCGGACTCGCTGACATCGCCGACAAGGTTGAGTTGCGCGAGCGGCTGTCGTTTGAAGATGCGGTGACGCTGTTCGAGTCCACCGACCTGCTGGCGCTTGGTTGGATTGCCAACCGCGAACGCGAACGCCGCCATGGTGATCGCACCTACTTCAATCACAACCTCCGGCTTGAGGCGACCAACGTCTGCGAGGCGTCGTGCCTGTTTTGTTCGTTCGCGCGGCTGAAGGAAGGCGACCCCGGGTCGCACACCATGTCGCTCGCGCAGGTCTTCGCGAAGCTTCGCCAGCGCAGCGACCAGCCGCTCACTGAAATCCACATCGTCAACGGCCTGCACCCGGGCCTGCCGTTCAGCTACTACACGGACCTGTTGTCAGGGTTGAAGCAGATTCGTCCGGGCATTCACATGAAGTGCTTCACCGCGGTGGAGATCGCGTTTTTCGCGGACCACTACGGCAAGTCCGACCGGCAAGTGCTGGTGGAGTTGAAGGCGGCGGGTCTTGATTCGCTGCCTGGCGGCGGTGCGGAGATCTTCGCGCCGCGCGTGCGCCAGAAGATTTGCCACGACAAGTGCGACGGTGCGCGCTATCTGTCGATTCACCGCACGGCGCACGAGCTGGGCATGCGCACCAACGTGACCATGCTGTACGGGCACATCGAGACCACCGAAGAGCGGGTCGATCACCTGCTGCAGACGCGTGCGTTGCAGGACGACACCGGCGGGTTGCAGGCGTTCATTCCGCTGGCGTTCCATCCCGACAACAACCAGATGCGCAAGTTGCCGGCGCCGGCGGCAAGTGAAACGCTGAAGGTGCATGCGGTGTCGCGCCTGGTGCTCGATAACGTCGATCACATCAAGGCGTACTGGATCTCGTGCGGTGTGGAAGTGGCGCAGACGGCGCTGTGGTTTGGCGCCGACGATCTCGACGGCACCGTTCAGGAAGAAACGATTTACCACATGGCCGGTTCGTCGACGCCGACCACGCTGTCGACGGATGACATCGAGCAGCTCATTCGCGATGCCGGCCGAGAGCCGATCGAGCGCGATACGCTCTACAACGTCGTTCGCGTGCCGGCTCTGCGGTAGCGAATCGCGAACCGCGAACCGCGTTTCTGTTACACTGCTTCTAGACCAAATTTCACTCAGGCAATAGCCGTATGTGGAGTTTGGTCTTTTCGCGCCCGGAGATTGCGAAAACTTTCACAAGCTCGCAAGCCGGCGCGGCCCACGGGGTCTGACACGCTATGACGACGGGCACTTTTCTGCCGGTCCTCAACGACGTCGAGAAGGCATCCATCCACGAGCGCCAGCCGCTGCCAGAGGCGTACCTCGGGCTGACCGACGATGAGATGGCGCTGCGCATTGCCGCCGCTCGCGCCGCACTCGGCGACCGTCTCGTGATTCTCGGCCATCACTACCAGCGCGACGAAGTGATTCGCTTCGCCGACTACACCGGCGATTCGTTCAAGCTGGCCAACGCCATCGCCGACCATCCACGCGCCGACTACATCGTGTTCTGCGGTGTGCACTTCATGGCCGAGAGCGCCGACATCCTGGCGCTGCCGCACCAGCGGGTCATTCTGCCCGACCTGGCCGCCGGCTGCTCGATGGCCGACATGGCGCCTGCCGACCAACTCGAGATCTGCTGGAACGAGTTGCGCCAGATTGGCATGGCCGGGCGAACCGTACCGGTGACCTACATCAACTCCGCTGCCGCGATTAAAGCGCTGGTGGGGCAGAACGGCGGCACCGTCTGCACTTCGTCCAACGCCGCAGCGACGCTCAAGTGGGGCTGGCAGCAGAAGGAGAAGATCCTGTTCCTGCCCGATCAACACCTGGGCCGCAACACTGCCTACAAGATGGGCGTGCCGCTCGATCAGATGGTGGTGTGGGATCCGAATGAGCCGTTCGGTGGACTGACGCGCGACCAGCTCGAGCAGGCCAGGCTGATCCTGTGGAAGGGGCACTGCTCAGTGCACGTGCGGTTCTCCACCAGGCAGATCGACAAGGTGCGCCTCGAACACCCTGGCATCAAGGTGATTGTCCATCCCGAGGTGCCGTTCGACGTGGTGCAGGCGGCCGACGACAGCGGCTCGACTGAGCACATCCTCAAGACCGTGCGTGACGCTCCGGATGGAACGTCGTGGGCGGTGGGCACCGAAGTACATCTCGTCCACCGCCTGGCGGAAGAGGTGGCGCCGGGGAAGACGGTGGTCTCGCTCGACCAGTTCGGCTGCCTGTGCTCGACCATGTTCCGGGTCTCGCCGAACCACCTCTTGTGGGTGCTCGACTCGCTGGTGGACGGCGAGGTCGTGAACGAAATCGTCGTGCCGGAAGAGCAGAAGAAGTGGGCTAAGATCGCGCTGGATCGAATGCTTTCGATTACCTAGGTTCAAGTACGGCGGTTCAATGACGGCCGTGCAATCACGACGGTTCAATCACGAGGGTTTCTGACATGGCTCATACACTTCCCGCGCTGCCCTACGACGCGGCGGCGCTCGAACCGCACATCGACACCCAGACGATGCAGATCCATCACGGCAAGCATCATCAGGCGTACGTCACCAACCTGAATGCCGCGCTCGACAAGCATCCCGAGCTGCACGACAAGAGCCTGGATGAGCTGATCAAGGGCATCAACAGCGTGCCGGACGACATCAAGGCGGCCGTGCGCAATAACGGCGGCGGCCACTGGAACCACTCGCTGTTCTGGACGCTGATGGCGCCCGGCGCCGGCGGCGCGCCCACCGGCGCGGTGGCCGATGCCATCAACAGCTCGTTCGGCGCCTTCGAGAAGTTCAAGACCGCGGTCAACCAGGCCGGCACCACTCGCTTCGGCAGCGGCTGGGCGTGGGTGATCGACAACGGCGGCAAGCTCGAAGTGATGAGCACCGCTAACCAGGACAACCCGTTGATGGAAGGCAAGAAGGCCATCCTCGGCATCGACGTGTGGGAACACGCCTACTACCTCAAGTACCAGAACCGCCGTCCGGATTACATGGGCGCGTGGTGGAACGTGGTGAACTGGGCCGCGGTGAACAAGCTGCTCAAGGGCTAACGACAACCCGCTAAGACCCAAACACGAAGAGCACGAAGATCACGAAGGCGCCTTTGGGAAAACCCAATGAATGCTTCGTGGCCTTCGCGCTCTTCGTGTTGGCTTTCTCGCCGCTCGTTTGCGCCCAAGCCCCAAGCCCCCAAGCCTCCAAGCCTCCAAGCCCCCCGCAAGTCACCGGCACCATCTCGAACGTGACCCGCGTCGAGTCGTGGTCCTACTTCCAGCCCCGCATCGACCCGCTGGCCCTGACTGTCGAGCCGATCGGCAACCCGGACTACACCTTCATTGGCGATCGCGTCGAGCTCGGTGTTCGCGTCGATGGTTCGCGCTTCGAGCTGGGCGGCGCGTTTAACTACGTCCGGCTCGAGAATCTGCCGACCAAAGCCATTGGTCCCGGCGGCCTGGGGACTGGCGCGTTTTATTTTGCCGCCACCGGCGTGCGCTACAGCTACCAGCTGTATCTCAGCGGGCTGACGCTGAAGGTCAAGGCGCGCGACCATCGCGCCTCGCTGACGGTCGGTCGCATGCCCTTCGCCTCTGGCGCCGAAACAACCGCCGCCCATCCGGCCCTGGAGACGCTCAAGCGTGAACGTTTGCACTCGCGGTTGATCGGCAACTTCGAGTGGTCGTATTACCAGCGCCGGTTCGACGGCGCGCGCCTCGACCTGTCGCGCTCTCGCTGGCACGCCACGGCTGCCCTGTTTGTGCCGACGCAAGGTGGGTTCGAAGAATCAACGAACCTGTCGATGCCGAAGGTGCAGGTGGCCAGCGGAGCGGTGACACGGGTGGCGCCGACCAGCGAATGGCAGGTGTTTGCCACTGCCTATCGAGATCGTCGCGACGGCAGGGTCGCGGTGGTCGACAACACCGGCGCGCGCGACCAGCCGGTGGCCGTCACCGTATCGGCGTTCGGAGCGTCGCACGCGCGCATTACGCCGACGCGCGCCGGCGAGCTCGACACCGTGCTATGGGGCGCCGGGCAAGTCGGCAGGTGGTATCGCCAGCCTCATCGTGCCGCCAGTGTGGCAGCAGAAGTCGGGCACCGCTGGACTCGCGCTGCCGGCAAGCCATGGCTGCGGGCCGGTTACTGGTGGGCTTCTGGCGATCGCGATGCCGCCAACGGCCGGCACGGCACGTTTTTCCAGATGCTGCCTTCGTCTCGCAAGTACGCGCTGTCGTCTACTTACACGCAGATGAACCTGCGCGACGCCTTCGTGCAAGCCTGGTTTGAACCCCGTGGGCTGAAGACGCGTATCGAAGTACATGCACTTGGCCTGGCGAGCGCGAGCGATCTCTGGTACCAAGGCAGTGGCGCCACCGCCAGCGTGGGACGCTACTTTGGCTTTTCCGGCCGCAGCGCGGGTGGGCACAAGCGGCTTGGCACGGTGCTCGAAAGCACGGTCGACGTGCCGATTCGGAGATACTGGTCGGTGAACGGGTATGCCGGAACGATGTGGGGCGGTGACGTCGTGAAGCAGGGCTTCAGCGGCGCGCGCCTCACCTTCTGGTTTGTCGAGAACGTCATTCGTTTCTAGGCCGATGGAGGCTGAGTTGACCGAGACCGCTTACCGCGAACCCGATCCGTCGCTAGTGACGATTACGCACATCACCTATGCGCTGCACGCGCTTGGGCTCGTCATCGGCGCCTTCGGCGCCTCGACCGTCGTCGGCGCCTTCTTGTTCGGCTGGCCGTCGATTATCGCGGTGATCATCAACTACGTGAAGCGCAACGACGCGCGTGGCACGTGGCTGGAGTCGCACTTCAGCTGGCAGATCAAAACGTTCTGGGCCGCGCTGGCGATGGCCTGCGTGGTGTTCCTGATGGGCCTGCTGCTGGTGGTCGTGCTGGTCGGCTTCGCGATTTGGGCGATCGGCTTCTTCGCGCTCGGTTGCTGGGCCGTCTACCGAATTGCGAAGGGCTGGTTGAAGCTGAACGATCGCCGAGCGGTGGCCTAGAAGAGCTTCACGTCCACCATCTCGCCCTTTTCGACAATGTCGGTCTGGGCGGGGATCTCAATGTAGCCGTCGGCCTGCGACATCGACGTGATGTCGCCCGACGCCTTGAACGCGGGCATCGCCTGCCCGTCGACGATTCTCACGGTATAGAACTGATGCCGGCCAGTGGTGGAGACGATCTGTTGGCCGAGCGGCAGGCTCACCGTGTGCGTGTGACGCGGCTGCAGGCGCGCCATGGCGCGCAGCGCCGGCACCAGCAACAGGTAGGCATTCGAGAGGCACGAGGTCGGATAGCCCGGCATGCCGAACATCGGCTTGCCCTGGATGGTGCCGAACACCGTTGGCTTGCCCGGCTTCACGGCAATGCCGTGAAACACAATCTCGCCCTTGCGGCCGATCACATCGAGAATCAGGTCGCGCTCGCCAACCGAGCTGCCGCCAGAGAACACCAGCACGTCGCACGACGCGCAGGCGTCGATCGCGTCTTCGAGGGCCTCAATGGTGTCCTGAGCCGTTGCAAACGGCATGGCGACGCTGCCATGTTCCTGGATAATCGTGCTCAGCGTGAACTTGTTGATGTCGTAGATCTGGCCGGGCCGTAACTGCTGGCCGGGATCGACGATCTCGTTGCCGGTGGACAGGATGGCGACCGTCGGCTTTGCGTAGACCTCGACGTCGCCGACGCCAAGCGCGGCCAGAGCGCCGATGCGGCTCGGGTTCAGTACGTCGCCGTCGCGGATCACGGTTTGGCCCACCACGATATCGGCGCCCTGTCGGCCGACGTTTTGGCGGGGATAAACCGGCGTGAGAATCCGGACGTCGTCTCCCGACTTCTCGGTCTCTTCGACCATCACCACGGCATCGGCGCCCGCGGGCATGGGCGCGCCGGTGGCAATCTCGACGGCGGTGCCCGCCGTCAGCTGCTGTTTCGGCACTTCGCCGGTGTAGACCTTCTCGATTACCCGCAGCGCCTTGGGCTCGTAGCGGCTGGCGCCGAACGTGTCGTCGGCAATCACGGCGAAGCCGTCCATGCCGGCGCGTGAGAACGGCGGCACGTCGCGCGTCGATTGCACGTCGGCCGCGCTGACGCGGCCGTTGGCGTCGAGCAGCGACACCCGTTCGCGCCTGGTGATCGCGCGGCAGGCCTCGGCGATCAGCTGTCGCGCCTCTTCGAGGGGAATGGTTTCCTTGATCGGACGCATTTCGGTCTTCGCCATCTACTTCTTCGCCTGCTGAACCAGGTGACCCAACTCGGGCACCACGAGTTTTGTCATTGCGAGACGAACGGCATTTTCGGATCCCGGCAGCGAGATGATAACGACCCCGCCAATGGTGCCGGCACAGGCGCGGCTCAGCATCGCGGCAGCGCCGATGTCGTGATAACTGAGCATGCGAAACAACTCGCCGAAACCGGGGAGCCGCTTGCTCAGCAGCGCGTCGATCGCTTCGAACGTGCTGTCGCGGCTGGTGAGTCCGGTGCCGCCAGTGGTGATGATGGCGTCAACGTCAGCGATCGCGGCCTGCTGGCGCACGAGCTCGGCGACGCGCGCGGGCTCGTCCTTCTCAATAGCCTTGTCCGCCACCTGGTGACCGGCCGCCATCAATAGTTCAACAATAGCCTGGCCCGAGGCGTCGGTGGCATCGGTCCTGGTGTCGCTGACCGTCAGGACGAAAACCCTCGCCCGGTCCGGCCCCAGGGCCTTGTGTTCAGCGTTGCTCACCCGTCGATTATAGTGGTGAGCGATGAAACGGCTGCTGGCGCTCGCGGTCATGTCCCTGTCGGCCACCATTGGTCCCGCCGCTCAGCCGGCCCTCGACAAGACCGCCCAGCAATGGGTGGACGCGACGCTCAAGAAGCTGACCATCGAGCAGCTGGTCGGGCAGATGATTTTTGCGCCGCTCAACTCCACCTATCTCAGTAGCGACAGCGATCAGTACGAGGGGCTGGTCAAACTGGTGCACGAGTCGCAGATTGGCGGCCTGATCGCGTTTGGCGGCACTGAACCCGTGCCGAACGTGTTACTGAACAACACCTACGGCCCGATCATCCTCGGGCAGCCGCTTGAACTGGCATCCCTGTTCAACCGGCTGCAGTCGATCTCGTCGTTGCCCTTGCTCACGACTTCCGACTTCGAGTGGGGCGTCGCCATGCGGGTCGCAGGTGCCACCAAGTTTCCGCGCGCGATGGCGTTTGGCGCGGCCGGGGATCCCCAGTTGGCGTACGAAGCGGGCAAGGTGGTCGGGCTCGAGAGCCGCGCAATCGGTGTCCATGTAAACTTCGGCCCGGTCGCCGACGTCAACAACAACCCGCGCAACCCGGTGATCAACATTCGTTCGTTTGGTGAAGATCCGACCCGCGTGGGCGGCATGGTCGCCGGCTGGGTCAAGGGCCTGCAGGACGCGGGCATGCTGGCCACGCTCAAGCACTTTCCCGGCCACGGCGACACCGATGTCGATTCGCACCTTGGGCTGCCGATCATCGCGCATCCGCGCGCCCGGCTCGACGCCGTCGAACTGCCGCCGTTCCAGGGTGGCATGACGGCCGGAGCGGCGGGGGTGATGGTGGCGCACATGGAGATGCCGGCGATCGATGCCGAAAAGCGGCCGGCCACCTTCAGTCCGATCGTGATCGGCGACGTCTTGCGCGGGCAGATGAAGTTCAACGGCCTGGTCTACAGCGACTCCATGAAGATGGCCGCGATCACCCGCATGGCGACACCCGGCGAGGCCGCGGTTCGTGCCGTTCAAGCCGGGATTGATGTCGTGCTCGATTCGCCGGATTCGGCCGCCGCCGCCGCGGCTCTCGTCGAGGCAGTCAAGAGCAACACCATCCCGCGCGTGCAGGTCGAGCGATCGGTGCGCCGCATTCTCGAAGCCAAGGCGCGTCTCGGCTTGCACCGCGCGCGCACCGTCAGCATCGAGAACGCGCCGCTCTTGCTCGGGGGACGAAAGCACGAGGCCATCGCGCAGGCGGTGGCCGACCGCGCCATCACGCTGATCAAGGACGAACGCAACATGGTGCCGCTGCCGACGGCTCGCACCGGCAGCGTCATGTATTTGTCGGTGTTGGACTATCCCTCGGGCTGGCGAATTGCGGCGCCCAGCCGAACCATGATTCCCGAGCTGCGTTCCCGGTGGCCCGCGACCGAATCCTTCGAGGTCTCGGACCGCACCACGCCGTCTGAGCTCGACATGGTGCGCACGCTGGCTGCAAAGTACGACGCGGTGGTCGCCGGCATCTTCGTGCGCGCGTCGTCTGGCAGCGGCCGGCTGGACCTGGCGCCACAACTCGAGCAGTTCTTGAAAGACCTCGCTCGTGCTACCGAGCGGAGGAAGCAGCCGTTCGTGTCGGTGTTGTTCGGCAATCCCTACACGGCCATGGGCATGCCCGAGGCGCCGGCGATGCTGCTGACCTACGACTTTTCCGACGGTGCGGAGCGCGCGGCAGTCAAAGCGCTGTCGGGAGAGATTCGCATCACCGGCAAGCTCCCAATCGCGCTGCCGGGCCTGTTTCCGCTAGGGCAGGGGCTGACGCGCTGAGGCGGCGGCCTTGGCTTCGCTGTCGACGTCTTTCTCCCACGCCCGCAGTTGTTGATAGAGGCGCCGGACCAAGGCGCTGTCCTGCTGCGCCAGTTCCTCGTGCTCGCCGACGTCCTTGCGCACGTTGAACAGCATTACTCTGGCCGTGCCGTCGAGCAGCAACTTCATGTCGCCGCTGCGCACCGCTCGCTGATCCAGGCCGCCCGCGCGCACGCGCCAGAACAGCGTGCGCTCGACGACCGGCGTGCGTCCTTCCAGGATCGGAAACAAGTTGATGCCTTCGAGCCGGGCATCGGCGGGCACCTGGACTCCTGCCGCGGCGAGAATGGACGCGCTCAAGTCCATGGTGATGCCGACCTGCGGCGAGACCTCGCCGGCCGGTACGTGGCCGGGCCAGCGAATGAGCGTCGGGACGCGAATGCCGCCCTCCCACAACGTGAACTTACGGTGCGAGAGCGGCGCGCTGCGCGACAGCCACTCGCCACCGTTGTCGTTGGTGAAGATCACGATTGTGTTCTGGCTCAGTCCAAGCTGGTCGAGACTCGCGAGAATCTGGCCGACGCCCTGGTCGGCGCGCTCCATGATCTTCACGTAATCGGCGCGCGTGCCCGGGTTCTCGTCAAACGGCATCACGTGGCGCGAGTTGTCGATCGCGCGCGACGGATGATCCGGCACCTGATAAGGCCAGTGCGCCGCGTTGTAGGCGACCTCGAGAAAGAAGGGCCTGGCGGCGTTCGCGGCAATGAATTTCACTGACCGATCGGTGATCAAATCGGTCATGTAGCCGGGCACGGTCACCGGTTCGGTGTTCTCGAACAGGTCGGGCTTCCCGTCACTCTGCGTGTGCTCGTAGTAATCGATGTAGCCGCTCTTGAAGCCGAAGAACATGTCGAACCCGTGCGCGGCCGGACTGAACTCGGGTGTATAGCCCAGGTGCCATTTGCCGATCAGTCCCGTGGCGTAGCCATGGTTACGTAGCAACTGCGGCAACGAGTTGCCGTTTGACGGCAGGCCAAATTTACCGTCAACACTCGGCACCCCCAAGGGGCGCTCGAGTTCGAATCGTTGTTGATAGCGTCCGCTGATCAAGCCGGCGCGGGTCGGCGTGCAGGTCGAGCCATTGGCGTAAAAATCGGTGAACCGCGTGCCTGCTTTCCCGAGGCTGTCGATATGCGGCGTCTTGATGTCGGGCGCGCCGTAGCTCCCGATATCCCCATACCCCACATCGTCCGTGATGATCAGGACGATGTTAGGGCGGTCAGGCCGAACCGGCACGGGCTGCGCGGCCAGGCCGGTGGTAAACAGCACCGCGAGCAAGACGTTCGGGAGCAGTGACTTCATGCTGCCGCCGATCCTATACGACGACCGGAGCCTAAAGCTTCGTAATCACCTTGTAGGCTCAGAAGGGCGTGACGGCGGACCGCACCGTCGCAGGTGCTCCGCTCGTCAGGTCTCCGGCCTTCACGCCTCGAAACGCATTCTCAGCGGCGGCGCCGTCAGCCGCGGCTTTCGTCACAGTCGCCACCAGCGCCTGGTAGGCGGCGGCATTTGCCGCAGTCAGCTTCATCTCGATCAGACCGTCTGATGCGATCGAATTGACCGAGTTCCCGCCGGTCAGGTTCGTGATCTGGTAACTGCCGGACGGCAGTGTCTGTTGAATCAGGATGACCGCACGAGCGGCGGCGTGCAGGGCGCTGACGCGCCCATAGGCGCCGGAACTGTGGCCGCCAGGTCCCTGGAACTCGACGCGCAACCCTCCCGACTGCTGGGCGAAGGCGGGCGTGCCGGCCGCGGCGACGCAGACGGAGAATGCGAGTGAATAAATCAGGCGCTTCATGATCGTATGCTCCAGTGTTATCGCGCGACTTCGCGCGTCCGCGTACCCATCGGACCGACGGACGGCTGCACGACCGTGCCGTCTGCAGCGTGGAATCCCGACACGATCAACGCTGCCGTGAGCACGCGGTGCATGCGGGCCACCTCCGTCGCAGGCGCGCCGCGAGTGCCCCACTCCCAGAACGCATGCCCGCCGGCGCCAGCGGCCGACGAAGCCAAGGTGAATTGATAGGTCGGGATGCCGGTGTTGGCGGGGACGTTGTCGTTCAGGCTGCCCGATCCGGCGCCGACCATCGGCGATGTGATCGCGCCCAACTGGATGCCGGACTGAAGCCCGGCATGGACCGCAGGGTTATCGACGGTGTCCGCCACGAACGCCGGCCGCAAGCCGTACCACATCAGCTCCAAGGTGATCCCTTCCGGGGAGGCATCCTTGCGCCCATACCGGGCGTTCTCCGCCGACGCGCCCGCCTGGAACATGGGCTCGATCGTCTGGCGCATCTCCTCGAGCGGTTCCTTGCGCGTCGAGCGCATGTCAACCTCGAGCGAGCAACTGGGCACGACCGTGCGGCCGGCCGGCGGTGGTTCGCAGCTCGCGCGGCCGACGGTGTAGGTGGTGCGGGGCGCACCGTCCCGCAGCTCTGACGGGGTCTTGACGTCGGCAATCTTCGCGATCGCGGCAGCCATTGCCTCGGGCGCACTTGGGCCGTTCCCGCCCCCTCGGGGCACCGGCGCCTTGAACTTCATTTCGAAACGGTAGCTGCCGATGAAGTTGACGGTACCGCCGCCCTCGAGGCCGAAGTTGGCGACGATGTTGAGGGGATTGGATCCGGTGCCGGCCTTCTGGTCGAAGCCGTAGAGTTGCTTGACGCCGGCCAGGTTGCCCTTGCCCTCCTCACCGGCGGTGCCGCAGATCCAGATGTCGTAGACCGGTTTGATGTTGTGTTTCTTCATCGCGGCCGCCAGCACGAATGCGTTTGACGTGCTCGGCATCATGTCGCCGTAACCGGGCACGTAGATGCGCACCCCGCCGCCGGCTTCGGCCTCTTTCGCATTGGCGAAGACCTTGCTGGCCGTGGCGTACTTGTCGTTCTCGACGACCCGGCCGCGAGCGTCGAACGACAGCTCGTCGGGGATCGCCGCCAGCTCCTCCGGCGTTGCGACCACCGGCTGTGCGTACGGTTGGAGCTTGATGCGGATAGATGGGTCACCCGCCTTCGGCAGTTCTTCTGGGTTGACGACGTCGATGTGTCCTTCGACGAGCACCTTGGGATACTGGCCCTTGTAGTGTTGCGCGTCAGCGCGACCTGAGTACGATCCTTTGATCACCACGCACGCGTTGTAGACCGGCAGGCCATCGACGATGTTCGTATCGCTGGCTTCGATGATCCCGTCGGCACGCGTCATCACTTCGGAGCGGGAGAACCCCCATTCCTCCACCAGCCGGCGATGAATCTCGGCGGCCTTCAAATTTTCCTGGCGCGACGGCGAGGGTATGCGAACCAGTTCGAGGAACTGATTCCATCGCGCTTTGGCGGCCGCATCCGTGCTCTGATCCTTGACCAGTGCCAAGACTTGCGGATCGTTGGCGATCTTCTCCGCCGCAGCGACCACGGGCGCCGGAATCGTCGCTGGAGTGCCGGCTTGGGTCGGCGGGGGTGCCTGTGTGAGAGCGACGACAGAGGTCAGAACGATCGTTGCCGCTGTGAGAAGGGCCCTTGCGTGCTCAGGTCTTGCCATATTCCAAATTATGCACGATCAGCGGAGCCGAGCCATGAGACCGAGTGACTTGCCAGCCGTAGCTCGAATTGTCAGGTGAGGTCCACCGTCGCGGCGAACACTAACTCGCCGCTATGGAGGACAACCTTCGCGTGGACGAGAGCGAAGGTTGGTGCGCCCAGCATGATTCGCACACGCTCCCAACGCGCGCAGCGCGGAGGGGCCTGAACTAGATTCATGGTGGGAAACCACCCAACGACGTTGGGTGGTGCGCCCAGCATGATTCGAACATGCGACCTCCTGGTTCGTAGGGACCTTTACATGATGGCCGGTTCGCGGCCGACCGCGGATTCATTAGGCCGTTCATCCACGCCTGCTGCCGTCTGTGGCCCTTCGTGCCCCCCTGATCCGTTGGTCTGTTGCACGCCCGTTGCAAGCCCCTCCTGATACGCCTCAAAGCGGCGCATGGCCTCGTGTTCGGACGTCGTGGTGCCGGCCAGATAGGTGGACGTCTGACTGACGTTGGCGTGTCCGAGCCACCGCTGGATGGTCGCCAGCGGCACGT
>JANLWW010000147.1:0-10028 GCA_031364805.1 Acidobacteriota bacterium | reverse complement strand
ACGCAGCTGACCTTCGGAACTCACGACGAGGGCGGCGCCCAGTTCCTCGATGCCAACACACTGGTGTTCGCTTCGACCGGCGTCAACCCGGCCGAGCCCATCGACCCGGACGTCGCCAAGAACGGCCAGATCTACAACCTGTGGACGCTCGACCTCAAGACCAACGAGCTGAAGCAGTACACCGACGCGCTGTCGGGCAACCTCTCACCGGTGGTGCTGCGAGACGGCGCCAACCACAAGCTCGCCTTCGTCACTTACTTCAAGGGTGAATACGGCCTCCACATCCTCGAACGCAAGGACGAGATTACCAAGGTTGCGTCCGCCGACTTCGGCTCACCTGGACCGATCGTGGATTTTCAGGCGCCACTCAGCCACCAGTTGGTGGCTGACAACAAAAAGAAGAAGGGCAAGTTCGAGAAGCTCTTTCTCGAAGGCCGGCCGCCCGTCTCACTGGGCGTCACGAGCGGTGGCGACGTGTTCGGCGGTACGCAGGTGGTGTTTACCGACGTGCTGGGCGACCAGCAGTTCAACCTGTTCGTGTCGTCGGTGTCGCAGTACCGCACCATGCAGTTCACCTGGGTGAACATGGAGCGGCGGCTGCAGCTCGCCGTGCAGGGCTTCAACACCACGCAGTTCTATTACGGCCAGCTCGAAGGCGTGTTCTACGACCCGGCGTTCAACGGCTTGATCGATCGCGACCTGGCAACCGCCACCCGCACCATGCAGGGCGGCACCATGTATGCGATCTATCCGTTCAATCGCTATCGCCGCATCGAGGTGTTCGGCGGCTTCAGCCGCTACCAAGAGCGTTACAACGACCCCGGCGTCGAGTTCTACGCGGATCAATTCCAGCAGCAACAGTTCGGGCGCTCGTTGTTCAACAACGGCAGCATGGTGCCGTTCGGCGCGGCGTTCGTGCAGGAAACTACCATCTTCCGCGAGTTCGGTCCGCTCTCGGGCAGCACGATGCGGCTGTCGTATGAGATTGCGCCTAAGATCGGCAACTCGCTCACGAGACAAACGGTCGATGGCGACGCCCGCAAGTATCTCCGGTTGGGCGCCAACGGCCTGCTCGCGCTGCGCGCCCGCGGCTTCAAGAGCTGGGGCAGCAACCCTGACTACACCTACTTCGGCGGCAACGGGGAACTGCGAGGCTACGACTATCTGCAGTTCATCGGCCAGAACGCGTTTTTCACCAACGCCGAACTGCGCTTCCCGCTGATTGACGCCATGGCGACCCCCATCGGTGTGCTGGGCGGCGTGCGCGCGACCTTGTTCGCCGGATTGGGCGGCGCCTACTTCGAGGGGACGCCGTTCAAGGTGTTCAGCCGCGACACCTTCAGCCAGAGGCCAATCATCGATTACAACGACCGGGGCACGGGCGATCCGACTGACGACACGCCAATCTTCGGCGCGCCCATCACGGTCAGCGGCAATCGCTTCGTCGATGCCCGGGCGTCCTACGGCATCAGCCTCTCGACTTTCGCACTCGGCTTTCCGGTCCACTTCGACTGGTCGTGGAAGACGCTGATGAACAAGAACTGGGAAGACATCGTGTTCGCCCAAAGCGGCGGCAGCGAGGCGTTCCGCAAGGTCAAGTTCTCGCTCTGGATTGGCTACGATTGGTAAGCGCGAAACGCTGGCAGGACTCGACGGCCGAAACCGTCCAGGTCGTCCTGCCCAACGACTCCAATCCGCTCGGGTTCATCCTGGGCGGGACGGTGATGCACCTGATCGACATCACCGGGGCGATTGCCTGTCACCGGCACACCAACACGCTCGCCTTGACGGCGGGCGTGGACGGCCTGGAGTTCATCCACCCCATCAAGGTCGGCGACCTCATCCTGCTCAAGTCGCGCGTCACCTGTGTGTTCAGCACGTCGCTCGAGGTCGAGGTCGAGGTGTTCTCGGAAGAAATTGAAACCGGCTCGCGCAAGCTGACCAGCCGCGCCTACCTGACCTTCGTCTCAATCGACAAGCAAGGCAAGGCACAGAAGGTGCCGCCGCTGCTCGCAGAGACCGCGGACGACGAGGAACGAGTGCGGCAGGCGCACGAACGGCGCGCCGACCGGCTCCGCCGCAAAGCCGAACGAAAGACGCCCTGATGCCAGGAAGGCGCCTGCTTACAGGGCGTCTAGTTGACCGCCTTGGTCATGCGCAACTCGCTGCGATCGAGATCGAGCGAGACCCGATAGGGGCTGAGGAACCGGTGTCCGACAATCCCGCCCACCTGAAAGCCCAATAGCACGCTCGGCGCCTGCAGGTTCAACACCACGACTGCGAAGTTGTTGAAGGCAATGTCCTGGAACTTCAGGTTCACGCCCGGCATCAGGAACGCATCACGATCCCATCCCGACGTGCCGTAGACGCGCAACGCAATCTTACGGGGCATCGACTGATTCAGTTCATCGGCCGTGGCGGTGCTGATCGAAATCACCTCGCCACCAGTGTCAACCACGAAGTAGGTCGGGTGCGTCTGGTTGATCAGGCCGCGCACCATCGACAGCCGGTGGTGGCGCATGGGCAGTGTGAACTCTGCTTTCTCGACCGGCAGGTGCCGGCCCAGCGTAAGCTTCTGCGTCGCGTAGTCGATTGTCATCGACAGCCCCAGCCCGAGGGGCGAAAAGCTTTCGGTTTCGCGTTTCGGGATGCCGCGCAGCGCCGGTGCCTTGATCAGCGCCGGCACGTTGCTGAGTTTCATGGTGCCGATTTCAAGGGTGTCGAGGCGGCCCAGCTGCAGGCCGCGCAGGCCGACTTCGCCGACCCCTGCGCTGAGCGTATAGGTGATGGGACGCACGGCGCCACTCGATGCCGTCTGCCGCGAAATGGTGGTGAGCTCCGACCCGGTGTCGAGCACGAAATCTTGCGGGCGTCCACCGTTGACCTTGGCCTTGACGATGACCTTGTCGTCGACGACCCGGAAGTCAACCGTGTGCAGGCCACCCGCGGCCTCCTGATCCATCGCGATCGGTTCGCGCTCGCCGAACGAGCGCAGGAAGCGAATCTGCGATCGTGACCACGACGCCTTGTCGCTGCGATCCTTGTTGGGCATCAGGTTGACGTAGTTGCCGTAGGCGGCGGCCGCCTGCTCGTAACGACGCATGCGCTCGAAGATGGCGCCGACGGTGTGGTGCACTTCTTCGTCCCGAGGCGCCAGCTTGAGCGCGACCTGCGCTTCATTCAGGGCTTCTTCGAGCTTGTTCTGCGAGGCCAGCGCGCGCGCCAGGCCGTGATGGCCGCGCGACAGGTCGGGTTCGAGTGCGAGAGCGTCCTTGAACTCTTCGTGGGCTTCGTCGAACAGGCCAGCCGACCACAGCGCGTCGGCGTGCACGGTCAGGACAGCTGCACTGCGGGGCTCTTGCAGCTTGAGGGTTTGGGCTTCTCGAGAGGCTTCGAGAAACTCGCCGAGCCGGAGCGCCGACTTGACGACGCCCATGCGGGCCTGTACGGCCATCGACTTGCTGTCAGCCGCCACGGCCTTGCGGAACGCCTCGAGCGCCTCGCGATAGCGCGTCTCTTCGAAGAGCAGCGTCCCCAGCTGAAACTGCAGCGCCGCATCGTCGCCCGGCGCGCGCCCCTGAACACCGGAAACCAGCGCCGAGAGCACCGCTGCAGCCGCCAAAACCATGCGAGGACGAATCGACATAGACCCTCTCACTAAAGTCCGAATAGAACCTTACCCAGGGGGCGCAGTCCCGGGAGTCAAGGCCCGATTCTACTCCAAGGGGTCGGACCCCACTACTTCTGAAAGTGCTTGGAGTTGATCTCGATGTAGTTCTTCCACTTCTCGGGCACCTCGTCGAGAGCGAAAATGGCCTCGACCGGGCACGCAGGCACACAAGCGCCGCAATCGATGCACTCGTCGGGGTGAATGTAGAGCTGGGTGGCCGCCTCGAAGTCGCCTTCGTCCTTGCGCGGGTGAATGCAATCGACCGGACAGACGTCGACGCAGGCCGAGTCCTTCGTGCCGATGCAGGGTTCCGTGATGATGTAAGCCATGGCTGTTCCTTGGAAAAGAGCTATTCGCTATTCGCTGTTCAAAGTCAAAAACTAGAGGTCAGAGTTACGCAGTGCTTTCGAGCGCGCTGACCGGCACATGGCCGAGCCGCATCGAGATGCGGCGCGCGAGGTCCCAGGCGCCGCGATGGTGTTCCGTCAGGATGGGCCGATCGTCGGTGCCGTGTCCGAACACACCGACCCGGGCCACTTCCTGTCCCGTGTAGTCCCGTACCGGCGCGCAAGTGCAGAACAACCGCTGCAAGGCGTCGGGCTCGATCGGCGGCGGACCCATGCGGACGACGGTGGCTTCGGGCTTGGCTAACTCATTCGCCGTCGCCAGTCGCAGGCAGCTGAGGCGCCGCGTGGCCTGGCGGGGGGAGAAGTAGATCGCGCAATGGCCCGGCATCTCCTTGCCGTACACCGTTCGCATTGCGACCTCGTCGGGCCCAGTGCTCCAGACGTAGGTCACTTCTCCACTGGCGGGAATGGCAATGAAGCCTCGGTACGGCGTGCGCAGCACGTACTCCCGCATGATCGGATAGGCGTGCAGCCGCAGTTCCGACTGTCCGAGTGAGCGGAAGCTGAGGTCGAGCATCTTCAGCGTGAGTCCGTAGCGCTGCGTCTCGTCATCTTGACGAACGTATCCGCGACGCTTCAACACGCCGAGCAGGCGGTGCACCGTGGACGCCGGTTGCCGCAGCGCCCGCGCCAGATCCGACAGGGTCATGCCGCGCGGCACACCGCTCAGCACTTCACACACCTCCAGCGCCTTGTCGACTGAGGTGAGGGCGCCGGTCGTGCGAGACGATTGCTCTTGAGGGGATTCCACTATGCGGAACGGTGTTTCAGATTCTTGACTCTACCGTTGCGCCCCTTCCCTGTCAAGGCGTTACAGACATACGATGAACGTCCCGCATCGTGTCGAATTCATTGATTGGCCAGACTCTCGGGCACTACCGCATCGTGGACCAGCTTGGCGCTGGGGGCATGGGCGTCGTGTACCGCGCTCAAGACCTTAAGCTAGGCCGCCAGGTGGCGCTCAAGGTCCTGCCCGCCGGCACCAGCGAGAACGACGAAGCGACCGAGCGCTTCAAGCGTGAAGCTCGCACGGCGTCGGCGCTGAACCATCCGAACATCTGCACCATCTACGGCTTCGATGAACACGACGGCCAGCTCTATCTCGCCATGGAGCTGCTCGACGGCGATCCACTCGACCGCAAGCTATCGGGCAAACCCCTCGACCTGGCCTCGATGCTCGACATCGCGACGCAGGTCGCCGATGCCCTGGATGCCGCGCACACCGAGGGCATTCTCCATCGAGACGTAAAGCCCGCCAACATCTTCATCACGCGGCGTGGCCCGGTGAAAGTTCTCGACTTCGGCCTCGCCAAGCTGGCGCCCGAGTATCGGCGCGCGGCGCGCGGCCTTGACAGCAAGAACGAAACGCGGGTCGCCGAGCACTTCACCAGCATGGCGGGCACCACGGTCGGCACCATCGCCTACATGTCGCCCGAGCAGGCTCGGGGCGACGACGTGGATCCGCGCACCGACCTGTTCTCGTTTGGGGTCGTACTCTACGAAATGGCGACCGGAAAGCAGAGTTTCTCCGGCGGCACCACCGCGGTCGTCTTCGACGGCATTCTCAACCGCGAGCCGGCGCCACCGAGTTCAATGAACGCATCGCTGCCAGGCGAGCTCGACCGAATAGTCTCGAAGGCACTCGAGAAAGATCGCTCGCTGCGCTACCAGACGGCGGCCGACCTCGGCGCCGATCTCAAGCGGCTGCGGCGCGATTCGACGTCGCGGCAGATTTCGGTGCCCGCGATCGCCGTCAATCAAGGCGCGGCTACAGTGGTGCTTTCCTCGGGGACAGCGCCGATGGCGTCGGGTTCGGCCGCGCCGCCGGCATTTCCTCTCAGCGGCGTGAGCACGCCGGTGTCGGCCGGGGCGCCGTCTGGAGTCCTGCCGTCGGGCGTCAGCAAGCCCTGGGTGTTCGGCGCCGGCGTGGGCATGGTGCTGATCGCAGCGATTGCCGCCGGGCTTGGCGCGTTCTTCGCCAGCCGCGGCGACGACGCGGCGGACACCGCTCAGGCGCAGTCGGCGGCCGTAACCCAATCACCCGCTGCGGAGACACCCTCAGGCGGCAGTGGCAATGCGCCAGCTCCGCCGCCAGCTCCGCCGGTACCGGCGGTCGTTGTCCCATCCGCGACCGGTAAGCCTGCGTCCACCAACGGCACAGCACCCGGGAAGCCCATGGGCGCGGCGCCGGCGACCGGGAAACCGACCGCCACGCCGGTGGTACCCGCGCCAGCAGTGTCCGCGTCGGTCGGTTCGCGTGATGCCGAAGCCAACCAGCGCCTTGAAGTGGCGCGCGCCAAGATTGCCAATAACCTAAACGACCAGGCGTTGGTCGACCTCCGGCAGATTATCGTCGACTACCCGGGATCACGCGCCGGCGCCGAAGCGTCGTTGCTCGCCGCGGAACTGCACGAGAAGGTCGGCCGGATAGACGATGCGATGGCCGCGCTGGTGGAGTTCGAGAGCCGATTCGCCGGCGATCGCCGGGCGGCCGACAGCAAGATGCGGCGGGCGCAGATGCTTGGCCGCATGAGGCAGCCGCGGGCGCAAGTGCAATCGCGCGAGTTGCTGGGAGAGGTAGCGCGCGAGTTTCCGGGCACGCCGCAGGCGGCGGCCGCCCTCAACACCAAGCTCAAGATCGAGAACGATCAGAAGAATCTGAAGGAAATTGACCCGGTCTTGAAGATCGAGGTGCCCGCCGCGATGGTGACATTACGCACGCTGATCGCGCAGTTCCCGGACGCGCCGCAGTCAATGCCGGCGCGCAACCGCCTGGCGGCGATGTTGGCCGACATGAACCGTAACGCCGAAGCGGCGCAAGTGCTCGAGGAACTCGGCGAGCGCTTCCCCGGCAACGCGATGGAAGTATGGTTCCGCCTCGGTGAAATCTACGAGCGCCGGCTGAACGACCGGGTGAAGGCCAATGACGCGTACGCGAAAGTGCCGCCGGGTTCGTCGCGTTATGCGGAAGCGCAACGCCGCCTGACTCGCAAGTAGGCGCGCCCGTTACGGACTGCGAATCTCGATCGTCCCGGTGATAACGTCAAGCGAGATCACCAGTTGACCGGCGCCAATCGTCGCCTCCCCCCACCGCGGCCCCCACGAATCCTTCATCGTCAACGGGATGGTGGAAGTAATGCTCCCGTTCAACGCCAGCGCCAGAATGCGGGCTTGCGGGGGCCGCTCGGCGAGGCGGAGCTTGAGGTCGCCGTTGAACGCGCGCAACCGGAGCACACCTCCTGCTGACAACCGCGCGGCGGTGAGCGTGATTGGGCCAATCCCGGTCTCGAGGCGGAGGCTGCCGCTGACGTCGCTGCCCTCGATCGCTCCTCGTCGCAGGTCGGCGGTAATGCTGCCGCGAAAGCCGTTGATGGCGATGCGGCCTTCCATTACCTGCACCTTTTCGATCAGTGCTGCGCGTGGCACACGCAAGATGAGGTCAACCCGCAGTGTGGGGTCAGTGCCACCGTCGGCCTGCACCGCGCGAATGGCGATGCGCGACGGGGTGTCGTCAATCATCACGGGCAGGCGTGCCTGGTCGGCCGGCGCGGGCACACGCCGTTCAATCGCAATCTCGACCTCGGGCTTGTCCCAGCCGTCGATGCGGACCGAGCCGACGGTGATCTCAACACTGAGCGCGCGCCCCTCGGGTAGCGGCAGCGTCTGGGTTTGCCGATCCGTCGTGTCGGCAAGGGCCGCGACCATGGCGACGATCAGCAGGTCCAACCACACGCGGGCATTATACTTTCCGGGTGCAAGGGTGCAGGGGGTCTGGGCGTGCTCAGGGGCTGGGGGGCGCGCTGCTGATCGCCCTGGTGTCCGCTGTGCCAGCCGGCCGGGCCGACGCCGACCTGGTCGTGCCCTGATGCGCGTACTCGGTTCGATCACCAATCGTATTTTCCTGGCGAGCGCCCTGCTCGCGATGCTCTCGATTGGCGCCGCGGTGTTCTTGATCAGCGCTCGCATGACGAGCGAGACCGAAGCCGAGTTGGAGCGCGACCTCACCGAAGCTGCCACGCTCGTCGACGAGCAACGCCGCACGCAGTTCGACAACGTCGCGCGCACGGCGCGCCTGATCGCCGACCTGCCCAAATTCAAGGCCGTCATCGAAATTGCCGATCGGCCCACGCTGCAGCCGATCGCCGCCGACTACCAGTTGCAAGCCGGCGCTGACTTGTTGATGGTCTCCGACCGGCGCGGCGAACTGCTCGCCATTGCTGGCGAGCCGGCGGCGCAATCGGCCTCGGCCTCGGCCGCCGATCTGAAGCTGGCGCTCGAGGGCCAGGTGGCGCCTGCCTTCTGGCAGCATCCGCGCGGGGTGCTGGAAGTGGTGAGCGTCCCGGTGACGCTGGGCCTGGAGCAGCCCGAGGTCCTGGGGGTGCTCAGCGTCGGCTACCTGCTTGATGACCGTCGGGCCGCCCAGTTCAAGGCGCTCACCGGCGCCGACATTGCGTTTGCCATGGGCGGGGTCGCCCGGGCATCGACGCTCCCGGGCTCGCGCGACGCACTGGCGCCGCTGCTGACCGCCTCCGGGACAACACGCATCGTGATCGGCGGCGAAGAGTACGTGGCGCTGACGAAGCCACTCGGGCCGGGCACGGCCTCGGCCGATCCCGCGGCCATCGTGCTCCGCTCCCGTAGCGAGCGGCTCCGGTCGCTCGGCGCCATCCAGGCGACCCTCGGCGGCATTGCGCTCGGCGCGACCCTGCTCGCGATTGTCGTGAGCTACGGAGTCGCCCGCACCATCTCTCGCCCCTTGGCCACCATCACTAACCACATGCGGCAGATTGCCGCGACCGGCGACCTCACGCGCAAGATTCCTACCACGCGCCAGGGTGGCTGGGATGATGACGACGCGCACATGCTGGCGACGACGTTCAACCTGTTGACGGATTCGATTGTCCGGTTTCAGCGCGAAGCCAGCCAGCGTGAGCGGCTGTCGTCCCTTGGGCGGCTGTCCACGGTAATCGCCCATGAGGTGCGCAACCCGCTGATGATCATCAAGGGCGCGCTGCGCACGCTCGCGCGCGACGGCGCCACCCCGGCCGACGTCCGCGATGCCGCCACCGACATCGACGAGGAAACCGACCGGCTGAATCGCCTGGTCAATGACGTGCTAGACGTCGCCCGCCCAATTCGCTTCGACCCGGCGCCCACCGACATCAACCGTGCGTGCCGCGACGCTGCCGGGGCCGTCAGCACCAACGACGACCACACGGTGACCCTCGAACTTGCCACCGGCTTGCCGACCGTGGTCACCGACGCCGAGCGGCTGCGCACCGTGCTGGTGAACCTGCTGACCAATGCGCAGAATGCCGTTGAGGCGCTGCCCGGGGCCGAGGTCCGGTTGCTGACCAGTGCCGCCGGCGACCGCCGGGTGGCCATCACCATCCGCGATACCGGCAAGGGCATCGCGGAGGACGACCTGGCGCGCATTTTCGATCCCTACTTCACGACCCGTCGCGCCGGCACCGGTCTTGGCCTCGCCATTGCGAAGAACATCGTCGATGGCCTGGGCGGATCAATTAGCGTGGTGACCCGGCCGGGCGCCGGCACCGAGTTCCGCGTCGAGATCGGAGATGCGTCAGTTCGCGCCGACGCTGAAGACAGTAGGCTATAGACAACCATGCCGGGCAGCATTCTTCTGGCAGACGACGAAGAGAAAATCCTCAAGACCTTGGGCCGCGCGCTGCGCGACGAAGGGCACGAGGTGACGACCGCGTCGAACGCGCGCGATGCAGCGCGCTGCCTGAACGAGCGTGCGTTCGACCTGCTGGTGATCGATTTCCTGATGCCCGATCGCACCGGTCTCGACGTCATTCGCGACCTGGCCGCGTCGACACCCGAGAGCGAGCGGCCGGCCATCGTGATGATGACCGCGCACGGCAGCATCGAGAGCGCGGTCGAGGCGATGAAGCTCGGCGCCCGCGACTACCTGCAGAAGCCGTTCG